>URYN01000024.1 GCA_900552135.1 uncultured Clostridium sp. | reverse complement strand
AATATTGAATTTTCAAGGTTAATCACACCTTATTGGTGTGGGAAGTTTGAGTAAAATAAGAAATGGAAAGGGGAAATAGAATATGAGTAATATACAAAGCAATACACAGGTTGCTTCAAGTAGTTCAGAAACAATTTCAGCAAGTGCAAATAGTTTACAGGAGAAAGAAATATCAAAAGATACAGAGTCAAATATTACTGCCAAAGGAAATTCTATTACGGCATATGAAACAAGCCAGACTCAAAAATCAGCTTATAGATATGCGTTAGAACAAGATGCACAGCATATAAAAACTTTAGGTAAGACATTTGAGCAAGTTGATCAGAGTATTGCTAATATATTAACTGCTGGCTTATTAGGTGATTAATATGGAAGATAATGAAAAAAGACAGTTACAGGATAAAATTGACGACTATAAAAAAGCGATAAGAACATTAGAAGAAAGTAAAGATGAAATCAATTATCAGGATAAAATAATAGAAAATATTTTTTCAGATATATTTCTTCAATTTAAGCATGATACAGAATTTTGCAAGAGTATCTCTAAGCTTCAACAATCAGTATGGGAGGCAAAGACATTTAAAGATTCAAAATTTTCAGAAATAGAAAGTGATTTGAAAAGTAATCTAAAAAAACTAGAGAAAGAGCAGGAAAACGAGGAGTGGTAAAAGTATGGGATTAAAACTTTATCCAGGTTCTATAAAAGGACAGGCAGATAGTATTATTCAAAATCTGGAATCTGATAACAAAGATTTATTATCTGCATTGCAAACAATTTCACAATTTGTACAGAATACAGAACTTAAAGGAGCAGCCTGGGATAGCATGAAATACCAGTTAGGAAATCATGAAGCTGTTATTCAAGGCCTTATTTGTGCGAATGAGTCTGTCATTCAAGAACATGAGAATCTGAAAAGTACAGTTGGAGATGAAAATCTTGATGAGGATGAATTAATAGCAAAAAGAGATGCTCTTATGTCCACGAATACATTTTTAGAAAAAAATATTAGTTTAATGCAAAGCAATATGCAAAACGATGTAATGAAGATGAAGTATGGTTTTTGGTATCAGGAAATGATTTTTCAATATCAAATTTCTATTAATCAAAATCAAACGCTTATTGAAGAGTTGAATGAAAAAATACAAAAATTATATGATATAGAAAATACTACGGCTTCATTATTTTCACAGGCAGGTGCATTGTATGAAGCAATAACTGATGGGATTTTGACTGTGCAAAAAAGTTGGAATTCTTCTACTGGTGAGTTTACAGTAACGAATGTAAATATGGAGTGGAAAAAGAAAATAGAAAAAAGTTGGGAGGAAAGAGAAGAAAGAGAAATTAAAAAAATTCAAGAAAAGTTGGAACAAGATTATAAAGAAGGAAAAATAGATTATGATACATATATATCTATCAATAGTGGGTTACTCAATTCAGGGATGGCATATGTGAGAGAAGTAGGAATTTCAAAATTACAAGATGCAGGAGCAGACGCTATTGCAAACGCAGTTGTTTCGTGGTTTAGAGATAATACGTATCTTTTTTCAGATCCTGAATTGGCTCTAGAAACAGTTATGGGTGATGTAGTAACTAAAACAAAGGCGCCATCTGCATTAGTTAGTAGCATTAGGACGGGAACAAAATATATAGCCCCCTTGATTGGTACTTTCTTAGATTATTCATTCCAAAGAATACAAGGAGAGGACCAGAAAGCGGCTCTTGATAAAGCTATGGTACATACAGTAATTACAACAGGAACTATGGCCGGTATGACTCTAGTATTAGGAACAACTCCTGTAGGTTGGGCGGCAGTTGGTGTGTTGGCACTAGGAACGGCAGGTTGCATGGCATTTGACTACGTTTATGATAATTGGGATGAAATTACAGAACAAGCTGGGGAAATTATAAATGACGCAGTGGAAACCGTAGAAGATATTGGAAATGCAGTAACAGGTTGGTTCAGCGATGTGGTTTCAATTTTTGACTGATTCTTAAGGAGATTTATGATGATAAAACTATGTTATAAAAATAATTATAAGCAAACAGATGAGTATTATTTTGATTTAAAGTCTCAAAAAGTATATAAAATTTGTTTATCTGCATATTATACAAAGCAAAATAATAAAGGAGTACCATTACTTTTAATCTCGGGTGGAATATTGGCAACATTTTTAGAACGGATATCACAGCATATACTTCTCCCTGGAAAAATTCTAATTTTATTGATGATTTTATCAATTGGAGTTCTAATGTTTATTTATAGCAAAGTAAAAAAGGCTTTTGTAGAAAAGTATCAGTATATAGAGGAACACGCCATGGGGCTAAGCATGGGAGGAGATGATATATTGAATCTATATCTTTTAGGAAAATGGAACAGAAGGGTGTTAAAATTTATTGTTTTTGTAGGTTTTATAATTTTTCTTATAGGAATTATTCTCACAGTACAGACTACCAATATTATGGGAATATTTTTGATTTTATTAGGTGGTATTATTAGTGTTATATTTTTTCATTATGGAGAATTTATAGAAGTTGCAAAAGTAAAAAAATATCTGCGGAGGAGCAAAGTTTTATAGATTATATATAATACGAATAATTATATCGTAAAGATGTCCTTTTGAAATAGTTAACCTAAATTATTCACGGAACAGTATCTGAAGCGATAACTGTGCCATGAATCT
>URYN01000023.1 GCA_900552135.1 uncultured Clostridium sp. | reverse complement strand
GATTTTCCTGGCTTTCCAGAAGTTGGAACAAAAATCCAACCTTTGGAACAATAATTACTGACCATTAATAACAGGATACGCATAAGGTAACATGCCTTTATGCCAACAAATGGCACTTTCCTATGTCATGTGCGGTAGGGATTTTCCCTAAGACCCAAGCTTCCAATTAATGCCTGTACAACTTTTGGTCAACTTGACCAGAAGTTCTACTCACACAATGACACACATATCATATTTAGTTTTAGCAGAATCACAGTAAGCAATTATATTCGGAACATTGTATAATACCATAATTCAAAAAAGGCGAATCCTTTTCAAATTGGATCCGTCCTTTCACTCTCTACTCCGTTTCTTTTCCTTTACTGTCCTGCTGCTGAAGATAAAACATTGCCTTTTGAGTTTCAATCTCCACTTTCAGTTCTTCTTTTGTCGATAGGTATAATTTATACTTGGTAGCAAATAATTGTTCATTGCCGTACATAACAGAATAATCAATATAATAGTCCTGCTTCTCTGTATGAATGTGCTGTTACCCTGGAGTATGTACGCTGCACGTGCATTATACGAACCGACAGCCCCTTTTCATATCTTAATACTATCGTATGCAAAAGAAGACGTCAGACTCTAGTTTCGGACGAAACATCCTGCATATCGTCAATTCCGCCTTAAGCTGATCGCTTAAATAGATAAAAGAATAACTCTTCTAAAGTCCGGTTCACGACGGGGTTTATTAGAGTGCCTCTATTCCTGAATACTGCAGTTTTCGATTCATTAAAATCTGGCAGATTGGTGCTTTAGGAGAAGTTATTCATTTTTAAATTACATTTTGCGGAAACTCAAGATTTTTTAATTATATACGCTACTGCATAGAAGTAAGAATGAAAGATTAACATTTATTCAGGCAGATATATTCATAAACTGATGATCACATACCAATTATTGCCTTACGTTTATTCTTTAAATCTCAACGTTTAGAACTTCTTTTGACAAATTAGTATATTTTCCGATATAATAAAAAAAACGATTATTTTGAGGAGAAATTATGGTAGATAGAAAAAACTTCTTGAGAAACTGGATTATGAAAATAGGTGAGAATTCTGTAGGAAAAAGTCTATTATTCGGTACATATGATCCGTTAATTCCGGATGAACTTAAGCGAGAGGTTCAAAAGCAAAAAAGTAAAAGGAAATAAATAGCATGCTAATTATAAAGAAAAACCTATTTGACGTCATAAGGTACTTTCATAAAACAAATGATGAAGGAGGATGAAAAATGAAAAATTTTAAATTTATTTTTATTCTGTTAATAATATTAAATGTTATAGTAACTATTTTAGGTAGTGCATATTTATCTATAGAACAACAGGCAGAATTTTATAGAATAGTTATCCATATTAATGTAGTAATTGAATGTTTAATTTTATTGAAAACTTTCAAATATTTAAAAGAAAACGGATAACATACTTATTTGTACTGGATGGTTATAAAATAGAAAAAAATAACAAGACTTGAATAGCATAAAGACTGTTCAAGTCTTGTTGATTACTCTGCTTGAAGATGAGTTCAAAAAAGGCATTACTCATTGTTGCATTTCTTAGATATTCTAGTCACAGTGTTGCCTATTGATATTAGATGCTCATTATAATATTTTTTTAAGCTAGTTTTGGCACGGACAGAGATTGGACAGATTTCTCCATTTTCCATATAACTTGTTAGTTTTTGAAAATTAACTTCTTTGATATTATCTGTATTTACAATATAAGAACGGTGACACCTATAAAAACGATAATCTAATTGTACTTCAACACTTTTTAAGTGTCCGGTAAATTCAACTACTCGCTTTTTGGCATCCTTCACAGTTTTTTTAATTCTTACTTTCCATATACCTGTACTTCTGCTAAGCTCAAATAGTTTTCCCCATCTAGCTGAATTTTTATATATCTCCCTTTTCCTGTCACTGAAATGCTTACATTAGGATTAGGCATATCTATCTGATGATTGCTCCAAATCTCATTTCCGTCTTCATCAAGTAAATATATTGTATAATTACTCAATCGTTCAGAACACGCATCTATCCCATAATTCTCAGGAATTGTTGTCACATAAGCAAGTAATCTCAAGAGAAAACTTACATTTTAATTCATTTATTATTTTTTTGATACTACAATGTCAGGCGCTAGAAAGTTTATTAATTATTTTAATCTTGCTTTCTCCGCCTGACACTTTTTATTTAATTATTCTGCACATATTATAATATTTATTCAAAATTTTTCTTTATGGAATCGCAAGAACCATCCCCGATTTATTAAAAATCTCTGGCTTTCACTTTATTCTCTTATATAGCTTAATTCTTATTTTTATAATAATTCATCTCATTTGCGATAGATGAATTAATTTTAACGCCGTAATTATAAGATTCTCCCGGATATCCCCCATGATTAAAACCAGCAGCTTTCATTTGAATTGTAAGATATATCGCCCCACCACTCATTCCTCTTGACGAATCAGCAGTATATCTTAAAAAGGATCCACTTGTAGATTTTATTTGTCCTATTCCTTCCCACAATTCATACGCATGTTCTCCAGCATATCCAGTTAAAGCCATTGTGTTTCCAACTGAAACAGATGTAGTCCAGCCTAGATATCCTAACGTATTACCTATATTAGAATTTAAAGATAAAAAAGCATAATCTTTCGTATCATCACGTTCGCTTTGATACGTTGCCGGTAGCACCGCAATTGTTGCCTTATAAGA
>URYN01000022.1 GCA_900552135.1 uncultured Clostridium sp. | reverse complement strand
AGCACAAAAGGGAAGATATAGAGAGTTTTATCAATGCGATATTGATATAATTGGAGACGAAACTTTAGATATTATAAATGATGCAGAACTTCCAGCTGTAATTGCTACAACTTTCAGAAGATTGGGATTTGATGAATTCACAATAAAAATAAATAATAGGAAAATTTTAAATGGATTATATGAGAGCATTAACCAAACAGAAAAATCTGTTGATATAATGAGAATTATAGACAAGATAGATAAGATTGGTGATCAAGCTGTTATGGAAGAACTTGCAAAAATAGAAGTTCCAGAAGAGTCAATTAATAAGATAATGCAATTTATAAAAATAGATGGAACAACTGATGAAAAGCTTCAAAAATTACAATCACTTGGAATTGAAAATGATACATACAAACTTGGAGTAGAAGAGTTAGGAGAAGTTGTAAAATATATTAGATTATTCGGAATAGAAGACAAGAACTTTGTAATAGATTTGAGTATTGCAAGAGGATTAGACTATTACACAGGAACTGTTTATGAAACTTTCTTAAATGGATACAGAGAATTAGGAAGTGTTTGTTCAGGTGGAAGATACGAGAATCTAGCACAGAATTACACAGATAAGAAGTTACCTGGAGTTGGTATTTCAATAGGCTTAACAAGATTGTTCTATAAATTGAATGAGCTTAATTTAATAAAAGCTGAGAAGAAATCTATATCTGATATTTTAATAGTACCTATGACTGAAAACTTACAGGTTCCTATTAAACTTGCAACAGAACTAAGAAATGCAAGGGTTAATACAGAGATTTATCTAAATGATAAAAAATTGAAAGCAAAAATGAAATATGCTGATAAGCTTGAAATTCCTTATGTTATTGTTATTGGAGATAATGAGATTGAATCAGGAAGAGTAAAGGTAAAAGAAATGAGAACTGGAGAAGAGATAGAAACAGCACTTGATGCAACAGAGATTGCAAAGATAGTATTAAAATAGAATTCATAGCTAGTATATGAAAATATAAAGCAGTGAATGAAAAAGGAATAAATAGAAAAAATTAAATATTATGCCTTGGAGCAACGATGTGTAAAAATATCAAATTTTCACAAAATACGTCCAACTGGCGTTACAAAATAAAGAAATTCTATATTGATTTTATGGCACCCTTCCACGGTGCAACGTGAACTCTTTCCATAAAATCAATTAAGAATTTCTAATATTTTTTCTCTGGTTGGGTATTTTGCTTAATTTTCAATTTTTGCACATTATTGTTCTGAGACTGTTATAATATTAAGTCTATTATAATACAGATGTTGTTAAAATTAGTTTTTTAGGACTTCATCTAGTATTTTTGATAAATATTTCATGCTTCCCATTGCTTGCTCTAGAGTATTTCCTGTTGCACCAACTTCAATGATGCAGGCTGCTTTGCCCAGTTGCTGATTATATCTACTGTTTCTAAGAAGTATAGGTCTAAAAAGACCGGGATATAGTTCATTTGCTTTCTCTTGAACTTTTACTGCAAACTTCAAATTTTGTTGCCAGTTTGGGTGTTCTAGCCCGCCACCATCTGTTCCAATTACGAACATTAATTGTGCAACTGTTTCATCGCCAATTATTACAGATGGAGCATAAGAGGTGTCTGCTATTGCGTCACGATGCAAGTCTATTATTATGTCTGTTCCAGGGTGTGAGACTAACAAATTTTCAACAGTAGCTTGAGAACGACCATAAGAACCTGAATATGCAGGATAATCATGATATGTTTTATCATGTACTACATTAAAGCCATAAGACAATAGTTGATCTGATAGTGCATCTCCGACTCTAGAAACAGAAAAATCCAAATCAGTTGTTCTAAATGTACCACTTTCCTCATAAGGAAAGTTCTCTGTTGGAGTATAGCTTTCGCAAGTATGTGTGTGAAAAATCATTACATCTTGTGTATTTATAGAAATGTTATCTGGAGATAGAATTTCATCTGTTAGGGTATAGTTAGTGCCATTTTTTACTGTGACGCCATTGTAAGAGTTTGTGTATTTATTAGGAACACCAGAGTCTATAACTGTTGTTTCAACATTGGTTTGAGCATGTTCTAATTCACTGGAACTGGTATCTGAATTATTATTTGAGGAACTATTTGAGTTGGTATTTGAATTGTCCCCGTTAGAAGCGGAATTACTAATAATAGAGGAATCGGAACTTTCCATAGCAAGATTTATTGAATTCATTATAGTTAGCTCTTGACCAAGCAAAAATTGAACAGAACTCTTGCCTTCAAAATATGAAGTTTCACTGCCTAATTGATTTTGATTGTTTATAATTGAAAGTCCAGGAATTGTTTGATTTAATATAAATTCTGAAAATTTTGTAGTGCCTTTGGAATTGGAAGAATCTATGGAAGCTTGAAGTTGAGTGCCATCATTTGAGCTTGCAACCAATACTGGTGCAGAATTCTCACTTGAAAAAAATTCAGTAAGTTTAGATTTTAGAGAACTCTTCTGAAAGATAAAGTATAAAATAATGGCGAGTGTAAAAAATAATATATATTTAATTAGCTTACGTATATTAATAACACTAACATTAAACATAAATAAATCCTCCGCCTTTGTCCAAAGTGAACTGTTTAAATATATGAAGAAAAAGGTTAAATATTCGTCACAAGATAATTTTTTATAAATAGAAGAATATCCGGAATTTAAATTTGTACAAAAAATCGAGATGGGATTGAATAAAAAACAAAACAAAAATAATTTGAAAATATAGGTTTAAAATAGATATGTCACAAATACATTGAAAATAAATTGAAAAAACAGTTGAAAATAAAAAAATGTAATGGTAGAATGAATGTGGTGTATTTATATCTATAAAGTATATAGAAAAT
>URYN01000021.1 GCA_900552135.1 uncultured Clostridium sp. | reverse complement strand
GGCGGAAGTTCTTTCAGTTTATCTACCATCACTATTGTATTTCCTGTTACCTCTATACCTTTCACTATCGCTTTTCCATTTTTTACTTCAAATGTTATTGCTGTCGCTACTTGATATTTTGCTGGTGCCGATATTTCTGTGAATGTGTACTTCCCGTCTTTTAATTCAAACTCTTTTACCGTTCCATCTGTTACCCATTCTTCGACTAAGCTTCCATCTTCTTTTGTCAATCTGACGGTTGCTCCCTTAAGTTCTTCTCCATTCTCTGTTAATGCTTTCTTAGAAAACTTAACTTTTGTTGGTGGCGTTGATGGTGGTGGCGGAAGTTCTTTCAGTTTATCTACCATCACTATTGTATTTCCTGTTACCTCTATACCTTTCACTATCGCTTTTCCATTTTTTACTTCAAATGTTATTGCTGTCGCTACTTGATATTTTGCTGGTGCCGATATTTCTGTGAATGTGTACTTCCCGTCTTTTAATTCAAACTCTTTTACCGTTCCATCTGTTACCCATTCTTCGACTAAGCTTCCATCTTCTTTTGTCAATCTGATGGTTGCTCCCTTAAGCTCTTCTCCATTCTCTGTTAATGCTTTCTTAGAAAACTTAACTTTTGTTGGTGGCGTTGATGGTGGTGGCGGAAGTTCTTTCAGTTTATCTACCATCACTATTGTATTTCCTGTTACCTCTATACCTTTCACTATCGCTTTTCCATTTTTTACTTCAAATGTTATTGCTGTCGCTACTTGATATTTTGCTGGTGCCGATATTTCTGTGAATGTGTACTTCCCGTCTTTTAATTCAAACTCTTTTACCGTTCCATCTGTTACCCATTCTTCGACTAAGCTTCCATCTTCTTTTGTCAATCTGATGGTTGCTCCCTTAAGTTCTTCTCCATTCTCTGTTAATGCTTTCTTAGAAAACTTAACTTTTGTTGGTGGCGTTGATGGTGGTGGTGGCGGAAGTTCTTTTAACTTCGCGCTAATTAAATTTTGCATCTTTTGGTCCTTTGCTTTATAAATAAAAACCTCCATTTTACTATTAATCTCATCATCATGAGAAGAATCCTCAGCAAAAGCTCTTAATTTTTGTTTTTGCTGGTTCAATTGTGGGTGGCGACTATAATTTGTATCATAACTTTCATTTGTTTTATTGTCTTGCTGATAGTAATATTCATTTTGTAAGACTGTATAATTAAGTTCAGGATGTTTTAATTTATAAAATAGCATCCTTTTGATTTTCTGAAAATCTCCTTTCCCACCGTTACTAGTATACGTATTTCCCGTAGCATTTTCGTTTTTTGAATAATTCCCTGTGGCTTCACCGGTTTTTCCTGGAGATTGTTTATGATGATCCATACATAAGGACCATTCTGAATCTGTTGCTCCATTTTTACTTATAACTTTTCTATGTTGACTAGCATCATACGCCTGATAAGTCTTATCAATTTCACTTGCACTCACATTTAATGAAACCATGCTTATAAGCATGGTCGCCGCCAGTAATAGGCTCATCCATTTTTTTATTATTCTTCCTGTCACATTTATTCTCCTTGTATTTTCAAATATCTCTTTTATCCCTCGGTTATAACATTTATATATACAGTCTTATACAGTTAACAATATATGTTAATGGCAACTATATCAGACTTTCTTTTCCAAATATGATATAATGTTAAACGTGTTGTTGTGTGTGAAAATCAAGGAGGATATATATGTATAAAGCATGAATTTTTACTGTAAATAAAAGTCTACCTTTTTTGACACATAATATGTTCTTATAAATTTCAAATCTTTTAAAAGTCTCTTTTTTTATTATCTTTCATATATCCTTTTTCTTTTATCCAATTAGAAAAAGTAGTGTGACTTACATTAAGTTGCTTTGCTCCATTTCTTAAACTAATTTTATTATTACGCCATTGCTCTGCTACTTCATCAAATTCTTTCGGAATTTCTTTTTTGCTTCTTCCAAATTTAATACCTTTTTTCTTCGCTTCTCTTATTCCTTCCATCTGTCTCTGCTTAATGTTTTCTCTTTCTATTTGAGCCACGTAGGATAATATCTGTAAAACAATATCAGCAATAAATTTGCCTGTTATATCACTTACTTTTGTTCTTGTATCAAGTAATGGAAAATCAAGTACTATAATCTCAGCATTTTTCTCTTTGGTAATTAGATTCCATTCTTTTATGATTTCGTCGTAGTTACGCCCTAGTCTGTCTATAGATTTAATATATAACTCATCACCTGATTTTATTTTTTTCATGAGCTTTCTATACTGTTTTCGATTAAAATTTTTTCCACTCGCCTTATCAATATAAATTTTGTTCATTTCAATATCCTCTTTCAAAATAGCACTTAATTGCCTGTCTATATTTTGTTCCTTTGTCGACACACGTATGTATCCATATTTCATTTTTTCACCTCATAATATAACTATAATTTTTTTCATAAATATGGTATAATTTATGGTAAATAATAAACTTAATATCCGCTTAACGCTTGCTTATTCTTTTGTAGCAAGCACAGTAAGTGTACGGACACTTACGAAAAAATTGATGAAGCAGCCCTTTGGGATCTGCTTCTTTTTTTATCAATTTTTAACTTGTACCCTCGCCTAATAGTTTCTACAATTTGAGCAAGCTCTCTTTGGAAACTATTGGCTGGGGCAAACTTTTAGGGAGAACCCTAAAACCCCGAAATACATTCAAAGGAGGAACTATTTATGGCAAATAGAATACGAAATGAAAGACTTGAAATTAAGTTGACTAAGGAAGAAAAGGCTCTTTTTGAGGAGAAAAGAAAACTCGTGAAATGCAGAAATATGAGCCATTTCATTCGCAAGTGCATTTTAGAAAAGGAAATATATCAAGTTGATTTAGAGCCGTTTAGAGATTTACAGGTTTTACTCTCCAACGCTACAAGCAACATCAATCAGATTGCAAAGCGTGTAAATTCCACCGGCATAATCTATAAGGACGATATAAATGATATGAAAAAGCAGATAGAATATTTCTCAAAAGAGTTGTGGCAAATTCATTCCTTGCTTCTAAACAAGACTTCTGGAGGTGATTAGTTTTTATGGCAATCACAAAAATACACCCAATAAAATCTACCCTTAATCTTGTCATTTCATATATTGTTAATGGAGAAAAAACAGATGAGCAAATCTTAGTAAGCACTCATAAATG
>URYN01000020.1 GCA_900552135.1 uncultured Clostridium sp. | reverse complement strand
TGCCGACAATACTCGCGAGTTACCTTGCCTGGAAGATAGGTTGTCGCCAGATTTTATATATTCCTCGTTAGCTCAGTCGGTAGAGCGCTCGGCTGTAAAGCAGATTGTTTAAAACTATTTGCAATCAAAAGTTAGCAGCTCTATGGAGAAATCCTTAGATGAAGAAGGTGGCTAAGTCGGTGAAACTCTTAACAGATAATGCTGAAGACAATACCGAGCAAGGCGTAAGCTATGTGTAGAGACTTTACACCACCTACCTAAGTCAAACGATATGGTAAAGAGAAAGTCCAGACTACAAATTATAATAATTATAATGTTAATGAAAATTAATGTAGTGCAGTAACCGATAGGTCGTCCGTTCAAGTCGGACACGAGGAGCCATAAATATAGAGTTTGAGTTTTACTCAGACTCTTATTTTTTAAAATTTTACAAATTGTCACAAAGAAATTCATTATGAAATGGGATATAAAAATACAAAATAGTCTGATATAATAATGGCTAAAGGAGAATATACAATGACAATTGCAGAAGTTAGTAAGAAATACGATTTAACACCAGATACACTAAGATACTATGAAAGAATTGGATTACTTTCAAGTGTACCAAGAAATACAAGTGGAATTCGTAACTATGATGAAGCATCATGCAAAAGAATAGAATTTATAAAATGCATGCGTAGTGCAGGTGTTGAGATAGAAATTTTAATAGAATATATGCAATTACTAGCAAAAGGAAAATCAACTGTAGAAGCTAGAAAAAATTGTTAGAGGAGCAAAGAGAAAAATTACTTAAAAAACAGAAAAGTATAAATGAAACTCTGGAAAGATTAGATCATAAAATCAACATTTATTCTGAAATAGAAGAAGGAAAAAGAAACGATTTTTCTGAAATGCAATAGAAATATACAACAGTAATATAATAACATCATACAATGAAGATATAAAATAGTGCAATAGACATACAGTAAAAATACAATAACATGTAGATATAAAATTATTATACATATTGAAGAATAGTAATAGTTTGCTATATATTAGAATATATAATTTATAGGAAATATTAACTTTGGAGAAATATATGGAAGCAGTTGAAATATTATTAATCAGTATAGGACTTGCAATGGATGCTTTTGCTGTGTCTATATGTAAAGGACTCTCTATAAAAAAGATGAATTGGAAGAATGCTATAATTATAGGAATGTATTTTGGAATTTTTCAAGCAGGAATGCCAATATTAGGCTATTTTTTAGGCTCAACTTTTGAAAGATTCATAACAAACATAGACCATTGGATTGCATTTGCCCTATTAACTGGAATAGGTTTTGACATGCTAAAAGAAGCTTTTAGTAAAGAAAGTGAGCATAGTAACGATAAAGTAGATTTTAAAACAATGATAATTTTATCTATTGCAACAAGTATTGATGCACTTGCAGTCGGTATAACATTTGCTTGTTTAAAAACTAAAATAATTGTACCTGCACTTACAATAGGAATAATAACATTCTTTATGTCTGTTATTGGTGTAAAGATTGGAAATAAATTTGGTGATAAGTATGAGAAAAAAGCAGAAATAATGGGTGGTGTAATATTAATTTTATTAGGAATAAAAATATTATTAGAACATCTAGGAATAATTAATTTCTGAGAACAATTTTGGGACGGGGAAAAATTGTACCGTCCTCAAAAATTTGCAAAAAACATTGAAAAATTATTTTATATAGTATACAATAGTAAAAAAATAAAGGAGAATTGTTTATGAAAAAATCTTTAAGTGTAATAATAATAATCGTTGCTATTATTGGATTAGTAGCAGGAATATTGGTAGGAAGCTATAATAAAATGGTATCGAATAGAGAAGCAGTAGATACTGCATACTCAAATTTGGATGTATCTTTGCAAAGAAGAGCAGATTTAATTCCTAACCTAGTAAATACAGTAAAAGGTTATACAGACCACGAATCAAAAGCTATTGAGCAAGTAACAGAAGCAAGAACTAAGTATCTAAATTCATCATCTACAGATGAAAAAATAGAGGCTAACAATGAAATTTCAAAGGCTTTATCAAACTTATTGGTAGTTGTTGAAAACTACCCAGATTTAAAAGCATCAACAAACTTTACACAACTTTCAGATGAACTAAGTGGAACTGAAAATAGAATTGCAGTTGCAAGAAGAGATTATAATGAAGCAGTAAAGACTTATAATCTATCTATAAAGAAATTTCCTAATAGCATATTAGCAGGTATGTTTGGATTTGATTCAGCATCATATTTTGAAGCAAGCGAATCAAGCAAAGACGTACCAAATGTCTCATTTGAATAATAGAAGGAGAAAAATTAGGAGTTATGAAAATAACTTCTAATTTATTAATAATATGAAGAGAAAATTTTTAAAATTATTGGGCTGTATTGTTTTGGTATTTGTCAGCTTTAACTTAATAATAACAAACAGAAGTGAGGCAGTAGTCAGCCAGACTGCAGATTTCTATGTAAATGACTCAGCAAAGGTTTTAGATGCAAGTCTTGAAAATTATATCATATCAACTAACAAATCGTTGTATTCGCAAACAGGAGCTCAAATTGTTGTAGTAACAATAAATAGTCTTGAAGGAGAAGGTTTAGAGGAATATGCAAATGAGTTGTTTAGACAATATGGAATTGGAGATAAAAAGAAGAATAATGGTGTTTTAATGCTACTTTCTATTCAGGATAGAAAATCTAGAATTGAAGTTGGATACGGTTTGGAAGGAGCTTTAAATGATGCTAAAACTGGAAGAATACAAGATAATTATATGATTCCGTATTTCAAGGAAGATAATTGGCAGGATGGAATAAAAAATGGCTATAATGCGATATTATCAGAAGTTGAAAAAGAATATGATGTAACCGTGGAAGGAAGCACAAGCCCTGTAAAAGGAGAAGACAATGACACGAATTTTAGTAGCATTGCGTTTTCATTTATGCTTATTACAATAATGATTATAATTCCGCTATGCAATAAAAAAGTTAGAAGAGTGATTGCGGTTTTAGCAGGAATTTCTTCTGTAGGAAGCCTTATACTTGCTATGATGGTTGGTGGAATATGGCTTACCATTTGTATTTTGAGTGTATTTGTGTTAATTGCAAGTATATCTTCTGGACATGGTGGAGGATTCTACGGAGGAGGAAGTTCCTTCGGTGGTGGCTCTTCTGGTGGAGGTTCATTCCGGAGGTGGAGGTTCCTCAGGTGGCGGAGGCTCATCAAGAAGCTTCTAAAAAATAAAAATAAATTGAAAAAACAGTTGAAAATAAAAAATTGTAATGTTAGAATAAACAAAGAAAAATACAAAGGAGGAAAAAAGAAAATGAACAATAAATCAAAAAATAAACAAGAAAAAGGAATTACACTTATTGCTTTGGTTGTAACAATAGTA
>URYN01000019.1 GCA_900552135.1 uncultured Clostridium sp. | reverse complement strand
TATCAGGAAACCCAGTGAATAGTTCGGTATCGGAAATTGGAGATGTAGCGAGAAAACCGGATATTATAAAGCAGACAAGTAATAAAGTAGATAATCTATCTAATTATATTACTGAGGAAATTCGTAAATCTGACAATTTTACAACATTAAGAAAAGTCACAGCCGAAGAAACTAATTCTTGGTGGAAAAATGTAATGGGATATGATAATCCACCATATAAACCAGGGACAATTGTTAAAGAAATAGAATTAACAAAAGATTCAACATTTGTTAGAGTGTATGATGGAGAAGTATCAGGTATGTATGGAGGCTGGGTTATGAAAGCAGAAGATATTGCAGGATTAACACCTAAGCAAATACAAGATAAATTTGCCTTACCATCTGTCCCTAAATATGTAGTAGATGTAAAACTCACAAAAGGAACAACTATTAGAACGGGAATAGTTAATCCGCTTGAAGGATGGGGAAATGGTGGAGGAGTACAATATGACTTAATGGGAAAAAGAATAGGTGAATTTTTAAATCCACGAGAATTACCATAATAGGAGTAGAAGAAATGAATAATATAATTAAAATTAACAAAAATGAATTACGTATTGATAAAAAAATAATGGAATTTAAGTATGATATTAGAGATGCTAAGGTGATTGACAATCAAATCATTGTATTATTATCAATACCATTTAATGTTGATGAAATAGATAATATATATGCAGTATCGTTAGATTGTAAAATTACTTGGAAAGTAGAAAGTTTAAGTATAATAAATCCTAACGGAAATAATCTACCATATGAGAATATGTTTTTTAATAATGGAGAGTTAACGGCAACAGATTTTTATGGTAGAAGATATTTTATAAATATTGCAGATGGAACAATAGAAAAAAGAGATATAGTGAAGTAAAATCTACAAATGTCTCTTTGAAGACTATAAGGAATATCGGGGATAAAACGGTCTAAACAAATGTCCGTATCCCAGTAGGGCCACAGACACCGGATTATTCAAGAGGTTGAAATAAGTATATTATAGCGGTATCAAACCATGATATCAATAGAAAGGAAATGTGAGATAACTAAATGTCCAATTATTCTACAAGAATGTTACAAATGTTAAAGTTTTTAAAAGCGAATATGTGCATTTTTATAAGGAAAAACAAATTGATTTTTTCTTTTTTTATAATATCTATAGTGGTTATTTCATCATATTTTTTAACGATGGATTGGCCTGAAATTTTTAAAGGAGCAGAACTATGGTTTGACTTTTTATTCCAACTATCTGTTGGTTATATAATAAATTTCATGTTTTATGTGACACAAGTTTATGTCCCTAATAATAGGAAAGAGGCTGTTGCAAGAAAAAATGTTTCTGTGCGATTGGAACAAATTGTAAGGTATATGCGAGATAATATATCGTCTCTTTCAAAGATTTATTTAGAAAATCATAAAAGTGATACTTATACAGAGGAAGAATTATTTAACGTGCTGTGTAAATTACGATTTTCAGATAATGTTAAGGTATTAGATACTGCCAGAACTACTCGAGAGAACCTTGTTTATTTTACGGTAAGAGAGTGGATTAGAGAATGCATTTATAAAACGGAAGATGAGATTGATAAATTATATAGATATTATTCATTCTATATTTCCGAAGAACTCATGAGAATTCTTGAAAAAATTTTACATTCAAATTATCATTCGTTTATGAGAACATTGTTAGTTGCTCCTAATGACGTTGATTTTAGTCAATGCACTAATTTTCTTTTTGAATATTATATGTTAATATGCGAATTAGAAAACGTTAATAAGAAAGATTATTTAATAGATGTAAAATAGAGAGTAATGCGAATGGAATGATTAATGAGTAATCCAATGCAATAGTGTTTCTCTAAAAGTAGGATAGCATATACAGTCGCTCATATTTTTTCAACGCCGAATGATAAGAAAAAAATACACCAATTTCCTGTTCTTGGACGGAAATGCAACCATAGATGATCTACTAGATGAGATTAAAAATATGCTAAATTAAGCTTTATTACATAAATAGAAATGGATCTAACCAATCTCTGAGTATAACGGTTGAAAAATACAGAGTTTGAAAAGAAGCACCCAAGGAAGAGGTGTGTTATGGGATACCATGTGAAAATCGAAGAGTTGTTGGAAGTACAAAATCAGATGATTAGTCAGTTAAGCGAATGGGGGACACAATTAGAGTCCGTTTATCAGACATTAGAAACGATTGTAGTAACACCATGTATCCAAGGAGAAACAGGGAAAAGCATACAAAATTATATACGAGAAGTACATATTCCTGTGATTGGATCACTACAGCAATTATTAACAGAGTTTCAGGTACGTCTTTCGGTATATGCGGAGGGATATTATGGAATTGATTCTTCTTATGAGGCTGAGATCCCACAGGAAATATTGGAGGAACAACAGAAAGCATTGGAAAATGGGCGGGAAGACTTTGAAAATTTACGAGAAGAAATCAATAGCGTCATTTCCAATGTTAGTGACATTGTTTCAGTTGTACAGCCTTCAGGTTTATCTTTAGTACTTTCTTATCAGTTGATGGAAAGTCGTGTTAAAACTTTAAACAGTGATATTGGTGATTATGAGGAAACGCATCAAAATGACACACAGAATATGGACTCCATGATGGAGTCTATAAGGTCTATTCTGATAGCAAGAACAGGAAGCTCTTCTGTATCAGTAACTAATTATCAGGCTGGTTCTATTGCAATGCTGCCGGCATATCAAAGGCTGCAGATGGGCTATGAAGCAAGTGGAAATTATGTAGCCCAGAACATGGCTCAGTACGAAGAGGCAATAAAAAAGTTTGAAGATAAAATGAACGACAAACTTGCTGATGATAGGAAAGCGGAAGGATTAAAACAGCTTCTTGCAGGCATCGTATCTGTAACGGTGGGAACAGCACTGATTTTCGCAACTGCGGGTGCGGCTGCTCCTATTGTGTTTAGTGCAGCTGTTGTGGGAGGAACATCTACCTTATATGGATTATCGAACGCAACAGAAGGAATGAATAATATATCCCTTGGCTTTTCCGGGGACGGATTTACAATGGCAGAAAACCCTATCCGTGATACACTGTTTGCAGGAAATCCGGATTTATATTATACTATAGGAAATGCCAGTACTATGATTTCGGCAATGGCATTACCGATGAGTGGTATTTTAAAAGGGGCAACAGGTGCTGCAAAATTTAAAACTATCGCCGTAGATGGTGGAAGGATATTGATTGGCAATGTGGCAGAAGATAAAGCTTATGATGCAATCTATCAAAGTACAGACAGCCGTATATTGGCAATGCTGGGAAGTAATGTGGTAGAAGGAGTCCTGTCAGGAAACCTAGCAAATAGTTCAGTATCGGAAATTGGAGATGTAGCGAGAAAGACAGATATTGAAGAACTGGGGGATGACTTGATAGATTTGCGGAGAAAAGGCTTTGAGGGCGTAAGTAACCCTGAAAGACTTATTCCAGGAAAACCTGGAGTAGTTACAGGTGGTGATTCTACTAAGCTAGGTAAAAATATAATGGAATCAATGGGATTAAAGCGGTCAACTAAATGGACTGGACATCAAGCACAACATATAATCCCAGCAGAAATGGCAGATAATCCAATACTTCAAAAAATAGGAATGAATTTAGATGATGCAACAAATGGAATATTATTAAGAACGCCAGATGCTGAATTAAGTGCTATGTCAAGGCATAGAGGCTACCATTCAGTATATAATAATGTAGTAAGAAATCAACTGAATAAGATGGATATCAATCAGAGTGTGGACGTACTTCAAAAGCAAGTATTTGACTTGCAGAGTGATTTACGAAAACTACAAGAAAGTGGATTGCCATTGTATCCAAATCAAGGAGCAACGGTAGAATTATGGGAAAGAAGTTTAAGTAGAATTAGAAAGTAACAATTAAGGAGGAGTTCAAATGAATAATTCTAAAAAGGAATATGTACATAAATTGCTCTATAGTGAAAATAAAAAAGATACTATAGATGAAATTAAAAGTATAACAGATTCAGAGCTACTGCATATAATAGCAGGAAATTATAACTGGGACAATGGTTTTGAGATCCCATATAATATAATAAATAATAAAAACTGTGATTTAGGGACTGCTTTAATGATTTTTTATGATGCTGATGGATATAGAGCTTTAGAAAATAAGGAAGAATTAAAGAATCCGAATTTAAAGGAATGGGCTAGCTTTATTTCAGAAATAGAGGAGCATATTTTAAAAAATGAGTTTAAAGTTAATCACATTAAGTTTATTCCGCCATTAACAAAGGTTCAAATTTTTAAATTAAAGAAGAATAATCCTAATATAACTAAGGTGTTTATAGAAGAAACTGATGGCGATGTAGTAGAGATACCTAATATATAATAGTGAATGCATATATCCCTTGGCTTTTCAGGAGACGGATTTACAATGGCAGAAAATTCTCTCCGTGATACACTGTTTGTAGGAAATCCGGATTTATATTATCCTATAGGAAACGCCAGTACTATGAGAAGCACCCAAGGAGGAGGTGTGTTATGGGATACCATGTGAAAATTGAAGAGTT
>URYN01000018.1 GCA_900552135.1 uncultured Clostridium sp. | reverse complement strand
CGAATTCAAGGTGTCTTTCTTTTATGCAAAATCACGAACTTGCTCATTTATAGTTGTAAACAAAAACAACCTTAAAAGGTTATTTATATAATACTATATTGGCATAATAAAAGCAAATAGTTTTCCCAAAAAAAGAAAAAGTTTCGTTCTAATTATCTCTGAAAAGATGCACTTTAGGCATTAATATAATATAATTATATTGTAAATAAAAACAATAAGAAAAGGAGAATGGAAAATGAATTACAAAGTATTTCAAAAAAGTGTATTGGAAGAGGTAAAAAGAAGAACAGGAGAGGATGTAAGATTATGCGAAACCACAAAAAATAATAGTGTTGTGCGAGTCGGAATTATTATGGGGGAAAAAGAGATTTTGCCAATAATATATTTGGAAGAATTTTTTTATAAGTATCAACAAAAAATTTGCTCGATTGAAACAATCGCAAAGGAAATAATAAAAGTGTACAACGAGCACAGGGACGTTCCTTTCAGTGGCAAAAAGATTTTAGAGAAAGTGGGAAAAGAGGAAAATGTAATTTGTAAATTAATACATACGGACAGTAACGTGCAATTGTTGCAAAGAGTACCGCATAAGACTTTTTTAGACTTGTCTGTTATATATTATTTAGATGGCGGAGAACTAGATAAAAGTGAAAGAATGACAATTTTAATCACAAATGATATTTTGAAAATGATACCTTTAAGAGAGGAAAAATTATATGAGTTGGCATTAAAAAATATGGAAATCAAATTCGAATATAAGTTTTATAACATGATAGAGATATTTGAAGAGATGCCAATAGATGAAGAAGAAAAGAGAAGATTGATAAAATCGTGTGAAGAGAAAATTATGTATGTTCTTACAAACAAAGAAAGGTTTTGGGGGGCTACAGCAATTTTGAGAACAGAAATTTTAGAAGAGATTAGCAAAAAATTAAAACAAAATTTTTATATTATTCCAAGTAGTATTGATGAAGTGCTTATTGTTCCGTCTTATGCAGATATAGATAGAGAAATGATGGACACCATGATACAAGAAGTGAATGAAACACAAGTAAGCAAGGAAGAAAGGCTTTCAGACCATGCATATTATTATTCGATAGAAGAAAGAAAAATATTCTTGTAAAAGCATCTCTTATGTGTTAGGAGCTGTCTGCTGATAGTGGACAGTTCCAAAAAACAAATAGAAGTCTGTAAAGAGAATAGACTTTAAAGAAAAAAAATGTTAAAGTATTGATAGGAAAATAAAGGGGGGTGTCAAGTTGCGGATCGAGTATGAAAAAGAGGCTGCGAAGCACATTGGTAAAATGGATAGACCAACAAAACAGAGGTTGAAGATAGCAATTGAGAAACTTCCGGCGGGTGATGTAAAAAAGTTACAAGGAATTAAAGATGATTACCGATTACGAGTTGGAGATTTGCGAGTTATTTTTTCGGTAATAAATGATACAATAATCATAAAGGATGTTTTACCAAGAGGGCAGGTATACAAGCGATTATAGGAGGCGTTGAGAATGAGTAAAGAAATGTTAAAAGGATTAATAGATTTAATTGATGAGAGTGACACAGAAACAATATTTAGAGTGTTGGTTCGGTTTGTTCCGGAAGATAAAGCATTGCCGGATGAAATAGAGGCAATTGAACGAGCAAATGAAAGCATTGCTCAGCACGGAACAGTATCACATGATTCTATAAATTGGGATTAATGAGATTAAAAAGGTAGGGGACAAATTTGTCCCCTAGATAATTAAAGAGAGGTAACGAGTATTAGAATCAGAAAAGAAGATGATAGTCAGAAAGGAATGTTATGAAGAAAACATATATATTGAGTTGTGCTGCGATTATTATTTCAATTATCTCCATGACTATTTCTATAATTGAAATGGGGACAGAAGCTGTAACAACTCCAGACGGGAGCATATCAGATTGTGTATCTAAGGAATCGCAATTACTTGTAGAATCAAAGGAAAATATGGTTGTACAATTAAAAAGTGAAGTGCCGGAAACAGAACTTATAAAACATGGAACAGAATATGTAGTTGAAAAAGTAGTGATAGAGAATAGTGGGGAAAAATATTATTTTATTGAAATGTTTGTGAACGAAAATCCATGTGTTAAACAGGTAAGTGCTGATGATTTTGAAATAATTTCTGAATATCAGATACCTTTGGATATATCAAGGAGAGGTTAAT
This sequence comes from uncultured Clostridium sp., assembly GCA_900552135.1. Taxonomy (GTDB): domain Bacteria; phylum Bacillota; class Clostridia; order TANB77; family CAG-508; genus CAG-245. The sequence goes on along the minus strand of URYN01000018.1, from coordinate 3,837 downwards.
ATTATACAAAGTTTAAACTTTATTATGTCTATAGTTTCGGCAGGACCAAAGAAAATACAGTATATCACAAATAAAGTGGTTATTTCTGGAAAAGAATATGTGGGAAAAACCTGTGCGATTTATTATCAGTCTCAAAATGAGATTTAAAAAATATTACACTTCATAGACAATGCTCCAAAAAATAATGTAGTATGGAATAAATGGGAGCAGATAAGAATAGAATGTTCAAGGAGAAAATAAGGGGACAAATTTGTCCCCTAAATAATTTAGTAACAGAGCAAAGGAAATGTGAAGATATATGGAGCTGAGAGGCTCTTTTTTTGTTGCCATTTTGGCAACAAATTTTTCTGCAAAAAAGAAAAATTAGGTGTAGGAAAAGCTGAAAAAAGAAGAAAAAGAAGTGTAAATATATTATAATATAAGTATCAAAAGAAAAACTTTTGAAATATGCAAGGCAGAAAGGGTGGTAAATGTGAAAATGCCGAATGCAAGTGAAGTCATAGAAAGACTTGCAAGAGAAAATGAGCAGAGAAAAATCTTAACAATTCTAGAAGAGTGTAAAGATTTAGCAGAGGCAAAAGCCAAGATTAAGGCACTGCTCCAATAAATAAATTAAAATGACCGTCTTATAAAAGACAGTCATTACCCAACGAATCACAGGCGGTTTGTCTTGCGACAGCCTGTGATAAAATAATAACACACGCAAGACAGAAAGAAAAGAGAATTATCAGAAATATCCAAAAAGGTAATTGGGGAGATGATAGAATGAAAATAAGAAAGTACAATTTAGAATTAGATAAAAATAAGCATCCATTTTTAGTGAAAGAATGTGAAACGAATTATAATGTAGATATTTTAAATACACCTTTATTGATTGCGGATATGGCAAATAGTCTATACCGCTTAGATAAACAAGCAGAAGAATATTGCTATTTGATAGCATTAAATACAAAATGTAGGGTGTTAGGAACTTTTGAATTGGCACATGGTAATGATAAAAGTTCAATTACTGACTGTAAAGGAATTTTCACTAGAATTTTATTAACAGGTGCAAATAGTTTTGCTTTAATACATAACCATCCGAGTGGAGATGCTACGCCTTCAAAAGATGATTTTTATATAACAGAGAAAATAAAAAAATCATCTGAAATAATGAACATTGATTTTTTAGACCATATTATCATTGGAGACCAGTTTTATAGTATGAGAGAAACTTGTTTTTTGCAAGGAAAACAAATTTAATTTTTGAAAGGGGCGTTTGGTTGTGACAAGAGGACAGATGGAAAAATTTGCGGTTGGTTATCCTGTTCCTACGGATTGGGTAGAAATGTTATTAGATTACTATAATAACGATATAAACAAGGCTCATTTGATTTTACTAAAAACTAAGGAACAAATTGTTTTGGAGATGCAGAAGATTTCAATATAATGAAATGTTAGAACTTGTAGAAGAAGTTATTTTAAAATAGAATTTTGAACTTATTACAATAGCCCCAGTTTTAAAACTGGGGCTATTTTTGTTGCCAAAATGGCAACAAGTTTTTTCTTTAAAAAAGAAAAATTAAGTGTGTTAAATCCTGAGAACAGAAGAAATAAAAATATAAATATAGTATAATATAGTTATGAAAGAAAAGCAAACAAAAAAGCCGGAATCGCCAACACTTGAAAATGAAACGAAACCGGCACCCCAAGAAAGGAGATATTTATATTATGACAAAATATTTTAAAAATGTAAAGAGTTTTGACGATTTAAAAAAACAATACAAAGAACTACTAAAAAAACATCACCCGGACAACGGCGGAGATGTTGAAGAAATGAAAAACATCAACGTCGAATTTGATTCCCTTTTTCCTATTTGGAAAAACAGAAAAGAAACGGAAGTGCATGAAACAGTAAAGGATACGGCGGACAGTGTTAGAAGTCAGTTCTATACAGAATTTGGCTGGGAGGGGAGCAATCACAGATGGAACAGAACATTAAAAGAAGTTGCTCAGATTGTCAGAACATACGTAAAAGAAAAATATCCGACTTACAAGTTTAGCGTGCGAACGTCCTATGCTTCCATGTGTAAGGAATTGCATGTAACATTAAAAGAAAGCCCGATTCCAATCTATAAAACGTTTGAAGAATTGACAAATGATGATTTTGAAAAAATTGGACAAAGTCTTTTTCCATGGAATTGGGTTGTTGATGAAAGAATGAATTTTCTAAATGCATCAAGAGAAGAAAAAGAAAAAATCATTAGAGATTCAACGAATGCATATAAAAATGTCTTGAATGAAGCTACGAGGGCGGTTATTCAGGATGTAGACAATTTTGTGAAATCTTATAATTACCATGATTGTGATGGGATGATGGACTATTTCCATGTTGACTTCTATTATTTTGGATGTTGTCAGGACAATGGCAAAAATATAAAAATTGTACCGAAGACAGCAAGAATTAAAAATCGCAGCACAGCACCGGTAAAACAGGACAGGCAAAGGCAACAGCCGGAAAAAACAGAAAGCACCGCAATCGAGGAAAAGAACACATATACTTTCAAAATTACACATGGAGAGGATACACGTGATGGGTCGGAACTTTGGGTTGTAAGAATCGAAGAGACATTGACAAAAGATGAATATATAAGGATCAACAAAGCCGTAAAAGATTTAGGCGGTTATTACTCAAAATTCAAACATGGCTTTATCTTCCGGTTTGAGCCGTCGGAAGCACTGAAAAAGATTGCATGATCAGGAGGTAGAGCAATGAACAAAATAAAAGATATCTTACAGGAAATTTTATTATACACGTTACCATCATCACAGCCGTTACGATGATTTTGCATTGGCTTGTAGTAGGATACTAGAGGAATTGTGCTAAAGGGGATAAAAAAACAGCATTAAGAACAAAAGTTCTTCGTGCTGTTTTTTTGTAATTCAATGATCAGTGGCTGCCACGTAGAAGCTTTGGCGACAGCTAGGTAAAGAGCATAAGGGAAAACCCACCCCAAAATGGCTTTGGGGCTAGGCAAAGCCTAGGGTTTTCCTGGGGTGATTTTTCTTTTTTGGAGAATACAAGCGATATCGGTCTTGATAAGTTGAGTTTTATATATTAATATATAAATATTAAAAATAATGATTAAAAGGTGGAAGTTAATATGAAGCAGGATATAAAAATATATAAATTAGAAAGTGAAGTTGTGCTTGCGATTGATAGGATGGCAAAAGAACATGGGATGAGTCGTAATAAATATTTAATCGGTATTTTAAAGAATCATGTGATAGCTGGAGAAATAAAAGAGGTCGAGGAACGCTATGTGAATTTAATCAAAACGAACATGGAAGTTATACAGCATAACTCTGAGACATTAGAGATGTTGAAACAGGAGATTTTGATGGAGAAATATTTAGAAGAAGAACGGAGAAGAGCTAATGAAGGTTAAACCTTTTAGATTGGAAGAGGAAGATGAGAAAATAATTCAGAAAGTGCAGGAAGAACAAGGACTAAAAAGTGAGGCGGCAGCATTGCGGTATATTTTACGGCAATATAGTAAAAATGAAAAAACTGTTAATGGAATATCAATGGAAGTGTTTCGGAAAATGGAAGAAATGCAAGAACTGACATTGGATATTTTAAATACAATTTTAATAGATAGTAGATTTGATGTGTGTTATCCAGTAAGCGAGGAGGAATCAGAAGTTCTTATTAAATTAAAAGATCATAGAAAGAAAAAGTTAGCTAATTTGAAGCAGAAAAAAGATTACAAAAATAAAAAGAAAGGGGGGGTTTAAGAGAAGGGGACAAAAATGTCCCCTAAGCAGAGAAGAACAGAGGGGGACAAAATTGTCCCC
>URYN01000017.1 GCA_900552135.1 uncultured Clostridium sp. | reverse complement strand
ACCATGAGATATAGAGGCGATGAGTTCTAAAGAAGAACTCAAAACTTCTATGACAAAGAGAAAACAAAAAGAAGGCTATGTCAACATATAGCGAATGGAATACGTTATGTGGAAAATTTTGGGTGGTACCCATTGAATTTTATATGAAAATAAGAAAAGCAAGCGAATGTATATATTTTGCTATACATTTGCTTGTTTTTTATGTATATAAAGAAATACACTAATTGACATAATTAAGAAAAAATGGTATACTTTAAATTAGTGCAGTTAGCACGGTATGTTATGCATGCTAAATGTAAATCTGTTTCAGCATGCAAAATATATGTCCGTTCCGAAATCAACCCACACAAAGTAAGCAAAACACTTACTACAACCTTAAGGAGGAGAATTATGATTCCGAAAATCATTCTCACAATTTTAGCACTGAACTTCTTTGTGATAACGGCTTCGATACTGCGTTTCATCGCAGACGAGAGGATACGGGTAAGCAAAAAAGAAATATGCGGATACGTAATAGCATACACTGCATGTGCCATCTTTGGAGGCTTGTGCATTGGACTCTGCACCGTAGTTGAATCTGGAGGACTCGAGGCGATGCTTACAAACCCATTGCTAGGAAGGAATACCGTAATTGGATTATTTCTGATGTTAGCTGGATCTTGGGCAGATATGTGCATGTATGTAAGCCGTAAAGAACCAGACGATAACGACCAAGAAGAGGAAGTCAAAGAGACGAAAGGAAAAAGGGACGACAGGTAAAAAATAACGGACATATACGACAGACGGGAGCTTTAGGGCTCCCATTTGTCGTTTTTTTAATTCCACCAAAATTTAATCAAAAAATTTCAGTCAATTGAAAAAGTAAATGCCATTTGGAAAAACTAAATTCTATTGACCGACTAAAAGCTATTGAAAAAAATTCCAAATAGAATTTAATAAAAATTATTGACAAATTTTTTTTGTATGCATATAATGAATATGTGAACAAACATTCAAACGAAACAAATAAAATGAAATAAAACAAAATTTGAACCCGCCACATGGAATTAATATTAATCAATAGAAGTGGCAGGACAATAACTAAAATTAAAGAAAGGAACAAAAGGTATGGAAGAAAATGTTGAACAAATAAGTATTAATGTGGAAAAAGTAAATGATATAAAAAGTAAAATGCCTGATGACGACTTGTTATTTGATATTGCCGAGAATTTTAAGGTATTTGGAGATTCAACAAGAATGAAAATAATTTCAGCTTTGTTAGAAGATGAATTAAATGTTTCTGAAATCGCTGCAATTACAAATTCGACTCCATCTGCAATTTCTCATCAATTACGAGTTTTAAAACAGGCTAAACTTGTTAAGGGCAGAAAAGATGGTAAAGCTGTGTATTACAGCCTAGATGATGAACATGTAAGAACTATATATGAAATAGGAAAAGAGCATGTAGAGGAAGAACAGGTATAATAGCTAGTAATGACGAAATTACAGGGCAATAAAACAACCAAGTAACAAAATAATGCAATAACAAAATTACAATATAATAAAACAACAAAATAACGAGATAGTAAAAAATACAAATAAGGACAATAACTTTAATAAGTAAAACAAAAAATACTCCAAAAGAAAGGAATTTTTTATGAAAAGATATGAATGTAAAATTAGTGGATTAGATTGTGCTGATTGTGCAAACAAAATCCAAGAAGAGTTAAGCAAAAATCCAGAGCTTGAAAATGTATCTGTTAGTTTTGCAAAACAAAAAATAGTATATGAAACGGAAAAGGTTTCAAGAGAAGAAATTAAAAAAGTTGTAAAAAGTCTTGAACCAGAAGTTGAGTTTATAGATGAGGAAGAAACTATTGAACTTGATGGAAAAGACCAGAAAAATGAGCAAGCAAAAAAAGAAAACAAGAAAAAGTTTATGATGCATACCATTAGACTTTTAGTAGGAGCTTTGATTGCCATTATAGGCTTATATGCTAAGCTTCCAGAACCGGTATCAACAATATTTGTGCTTGCAGGTTATGTGATTCTTTTATATAGAACAGCAAAAAATGCAGTATATTTATTGTTTAAAAGTAAAACAATAAACGAGAATTTATTAATAACAATTTCATGTATTGGAGCATATTTAATTGGTAAACATTCAGAAGGATTAATGGTAATTATCTTATATGAAATAGGAAAAATACTTGAGGAAAAAGCAATAAACAAAACTAGAAAATCTATTTCAAGTCTTATGGATATAAAACCTGCTTATGCAAATTTGAAATTACAAGATGAAATAAAAGTTGTTAGACCTCAAGATGTAAAAGTAAATCAAATTGTTATCGTAAAACAAGGAGAAAAAGTACCATTAGATGGTATTGTTGTAAAGGGAGAGGCTAATTTAAATACTGCGTCTTTAACAGGAGAAGCAAAGCCACAAAGTGTTCAAATTGGAGCTAATGTTTTGTCTGGAAGCATTGTTTTAGATGGTCTTCTTGAAATAAGGGTAACCAAGAAATATGAGAATAGTACTGTTAGTAGAATACTAGAATTAGTTGAGAATGCAACAGACAAGAAAGCAAAAACAGAAACTTTTGTAAATAAGGCAGCTAAAATATATACACCAATCGTGCTTGGAATTGCATTTTTACTAGGAGCATTTTTGCCACTGGTTTCAAATGTTCCATACACAACAGAAAATGGTTCAATTTATAGAGCTCTAATATTCTTAGTAATCTCTTGCCCTTGTGCAATAGCAATATCAATTCCTCTATGTTATTTCTCTGGAATTGGAAGATCATCTAAAGAAGGAATTCTTATAAAGGGAAGCGACTATTTAGATGGATTGAAAGACATAAAAGAAATTGTATTTGATAAAACAGGAACACTCACAAAAGGTGAATTTATAATAGATAAAATAGAAAGTTATGATTCGGAATTTAATCAAAAAGCCATTCTTCAATATGCCGTACTTGGCGAAAGTTATTCAAATCATCCTATTGCAAAATCAATTGTAAAAAGTGCAAAACATTCTGAAGATGAGACAATGGAAGAAGCTTTAATAGATGACAGCAATCAAGTAAGAGAGTTTGCAAATCAAATAAAAGAAAGCAACAAAGTTTTGGAACAATTTATAAAAGAGAACAAAGAAAATGTTGAAAATTTTGAAGAGGTTGCAGGAAAAGGAATAAAATATAACATTGACGGAAATACAGTTTTACTTGGAAACAGCTTACTTGTTGGAAAAGAAAATGAAGAAGCAGACGCTACAAAAATATATGTTAAGTTTAATGAAAAGTTAGTTGGAGCAATTACTTTAAAAGACGAGACTAAAGAAGATGCAAAAGAAGCCATACAAAAATTAAACGACAGAGAAATTATAACTAAAATGTTCACTGGTGATTGCAAAGAAGTTGCCTTTAGAATAGCTCAAGAATTGAAAATAAAAGAAGTAAAATCTAACATGCTTCCAAACGATAAGTATGAAGAACTTGAAAAAGAATTAAAGAAGTTTAAACAAACATCTGGAAAAGTTGCTTATGTTGGAGATGGAATAAACGATTCACCAGTACTTGCAAGAGCAGACATTGGAATATCTATGGGTGGAGCTGGATCTGAATCTAGTATAGAGGCTTCTGATGTGGTTATAATGACTGACTCAATTGAAAAGATAAATGATGCAATAGACATTTCTAAGAAAACAAGCAAAATAATAAAAGAAAACCTAATTTTCTCAATTGGAGTAAAAATTCTAATATTAATTTTAAGTGCCTTAGGAGTTGCAAATATGTGGGAAGCAGTATTTGCTGATGTTGGAGTAACACTAATAACAGTACTAAATGCAATTAGAATATTGAAATAAGATGTGTATTGTGATATTATTCTTTTGGAAAATTATTTTTTTACAAAGGCATAAATTAGGAAACGGGTGATAAATATGATTCAGTTATTTGATATAAAAAAGAATAACAAGAAACTAAAACTTCAAGATAATGAGCTATTGAATAAATATGCAGAAATGTCTAAGAAGAATAATGAAGAAATATTAAAATACACAAACAGCAATGAAAAAGGTCTTAACAGAAAGCAGGCTGAAGAATTGCTTATTGAAAATGGACCTAATATAGTTGTAAAAAATGAAAAAAAGAGCAGATTTTATTTTCTGTTTAATAGTTTTAAGGACAAATTTATAATAATTTTGCTTATACTTGCGGTTATAAATTATATTCTAAGTGATGCAATTAGCACATATATAATTCTTGGAATTGCAGTAATTAGTGCCCTAATAAGATACTTCCAAGATTATAGTGTATATAAATTTAATCAGGAATTAAAGTCGAAGTTATATACAACAACTCATGTAGTACGTGATGGAAAAGAAAAAGAAGTTAGAGTAGAGAATGTTGTTATTGGAGATATTGTTCACTTGAACGCAGGCGTGATGATACCAGCAGATTTATATATGTTGGAGAGCAAAGATTTATTTATAAATCAATCTGTTTTTACAGGAGAGAGTGTTCCTGTAGAAAAAAGAGCTAATGTTGACGCAAAGGCAAATAACACAAAAGAAATCTTCTCGATGCAAAATATATGCTTGATGGGTTCTAGTGTCGTAAGTGGAAGTGGTACTGGAGTTGTAATTGATACAGGGTTCTCAACATATCTTGGAAAAATGAGCAAAGAGGTAGATACTAAAAAAGAGCCTACAAACTTTGAAAAAGGAATGAACAATATTACAAAAATGCTTATAAAGTATATGATTGTTGTATCTGTTGCTGTTTTTGTAATATATGGATTTATCAGAAAAGACTGGCTCGAAGCAATTTTATTTGCTCTTTCTGTTGCGGTTGGAATTACACCAAGCATGCTACCAATGATTGTGAATGTAAACTTAACAAGAGGTACAAAGGTACTTGCAAAAAAGAAAACTCTTGTAAAAAATATAAATTCAATTCAAAATTTAGGTGCTATAGATATTCTATGCACAGACAAGACGGGAACCCTAACAGAAGATAAAATTGTGTTGCAAAAATATATAGATGTAAATGGAAAAGAAGATAATTCTATTTTGGAATATGCATATCTAAATAGTTATTTTGGAACAGGAATGAAGAACTTGGTAGATAGGGCAATTATCAGCTATGGAAATAAAGTTGGAACAAATAAGATAATAAGTGATTATCAGAAAATAGATGAAATTCCATTTGACTACACAAGAAAAAGAATGAGTGTGGTTGTAAAAAACAACAAAAATAATGGCTACAGAATGTTTACAAAAGGTGCATTGGAAGAGGTATTAAAAACCTGCACAAAGGTTAAGTATGATGGAAAAATAGTAGAAATTACAGATGAAATGATAAATATAGTTGAAGAAAAAGCAAAAGAGTTTGCGTCTCAGGGAATGCAGGTAATTAGCTTGGCTTCTAAAAGAGAGTACAGGGGTGTAAATGTGTTCAGTGTTGAAGACGAGAAAGATATGACCTTTATAGGATTTGTTGCATTCTTAGATCCACCAAAGAAAGATGTAAAAGCAACATTAACAAGATTAAAAAAGATAGGAATTACTACAAAAATATTGACTGGAGACAATCCTTATGCAACCTCAAACATCTGTAACTTAGTTGGAATAGACAACAAAGAAATACTGTGCGGAACTGATATAGATAAATTAAGCAATGATGAGCTAAAAGTAAAGGTAGAAGAAGTTTCAGTATTTGCTAGAATGAATCCACTTCAAAAAGAAAAAGTAGTAAAACTTCTAAAAGAAAATGGACATGTAGTTGGATATATGGGAGACGGAGTAAACGATTCACCATCATTACATGTAGCTGATGTTGGAATTTGTGTAAGCAGTGCAACAGACATTGCAAAAGAAGCAGCAGACATCATATTATTAGAAAAAAATCTAGACGTAATATACAATGGAGTAATAGAGGGAAGAAAAGTATATGGCAATATTATAAAATATATGAAAATGGCACTAAGTTCGGATTTCGGCGATGTATTTAGTATAGTAATTGCAAGTATATTCTTACCATTTTTACCATTGTTACCAATTCAAATGTTATTACAAGATTTCTTGTACGACATATCTCAAATTGCGATTCCTTATGATAATGTGGACAAGGAATTCTTGGAGAAACCAAAGAAGTGGAGCACTGCTGGAATAAGTAGCTTTATGAATGTAATGGGAATAACCAGTTCAGTAATAGATGTACTTGCATTTGCAGGATTCTGGTTCTTGTTTGGATATAATGCATCAAAAGAAACCTTCTTCCAAACAGCCTGGTTTGTAGAATGTTTAATATCAGAAACAATGATAATTTACTATGTAAGAACTGCTAAAAAGCCATTCATAGAATCAAAAGCAAACAAGTGGCTGATGCTCGGAACAGCAGTAACAATAATAGGAACAATCATTACACCAATACTATTACATGATGTAGAAAGCTTTCACTTTGAAATTCTACCACTTAAATATTATGCATTCGTATTGATTCTTTTAATATTATATACAATATTAGTAGAGGTAATAAAGAAAAAATATATTAAGAAACATGGAGAGTGGCTATAATTACTGGCAAAAAGTTTCAGAAAATTATCCCAATAATATAATAAATTTTTGAAGCATAAAATTATTGCTTTTTATAATAAAATAGTATACAATGATTAAAAATAAACGAAAAATTTCCAAAGAAAAGGTGTGAAGGAAAATGAAAGAAACGAAAGAGCAAGCAGAAGTAAAAAAAGAAAACAAAACTGTAAATAATTCTAAAATGGAAAAAGAGAGTATAGAAAAAACATTAAAAAGTCTACCAGAGGAAGATTTAAAAGAGCTAAAAAGCATTGTAAGTGGAAGAAAATTCTGCAAAAAAGGTCGTAGGCTAAAAGACATAACCAGAGAAGAATTAGAAAGATATGAATATGAAAATAATAGCGGAATTTTTACTAAGCTATTCAAACATCGTTCATTCAAGAAAAAGAAAGAACAGCTTATGCTTGAGTGTAGAGTGTACAGCATAATAAGAACTGTAATAGCAGAATGTATAGATGAAATCAGAGCGGACGAAAAATACGTTCCAATCAGGAATGAAGAATTAATAAATAAAGTAAAAGAAAAAATATTGAAATAAAATAGGCATTAACTTTTGAGTTTGAATTTCAATGTTTAATATAGATGTACAAAAATAGTTAATAAAGATACATCTGAATTTTGAACAATGAAACAGCAAATACAATATAGTTAAAATAAATGTGATTTTCAAGTAGAATTTTTATGTAAATAAATCATTCTGCTTGATTTTTATTCAAGTGTATTGTAAAATATTAGATAGGAAAGGAGCATAAAATGAATCAAATTCTTGTTACAGAAAAGTTATATATTACACCAGAAATTAAAAAGAAAAAAAGAATGTATAAAGTTAGATTCTTTTTATCTGTTTTTTTAATATGCATATTATGCTCTTATTACATATATGCTGAAAGCGACAGAAATAAAAGTGAAGAGGTATCTCATCAGATTGCAGCTGATTATAGTAATGCGAATAAAGAGAAAGAAAATGACACGACAACGGCAAAATTTATAAATGATGTTATGATTGTTGCGTTAGACGAAAGACAATCTGAGAATGCACAAAATGATATTGTAGAAGATTTACCTCAAGAAACAAGCGTGACAGAGTATGTAGCAAAGGACGGAGAAGATTATACAGCAGAAGCATTTTTAACAATACCAAAACTAGACATTAGCTATCCAGTATTATCAAAAACTTCTGATGAATTATTAAAAATTTCGTTAAACAAGTATTGGGGAAATGGTCCAAATAATGTAGGAAACTATTGCATAGTTGGACACAACTACGCAAATGGAAAACTATTTGGAAAGTTATCTCAAATGGAAATTGGAGATATTGCAGAACTTAAGAGCACAAGCAACGGAAAAACAGTGCAATATGAAGCTTATGCAAAATATACAGTAAATCCAGATGATGTAAGTTGCACGAGTCAATTGACTGATGGAAAAAGAGAAATAACTTTAATAACATGTAAGAATTTCGGAACACAAAGATTAATAATAAAATGTAGAGAAATATAAATGTTTTTAGAAATTTGAATTTACTATAAAAGGAGAATAAACTCAAGAATAACCGGAAAAAATAAGTAAAAAATTCAAAATAAAATTGTAAAAATAACAATAAAACGAAAAAATAAAGATGTACCAATAACTGCACCAAAATAAAATAGAGAGGTGTGAATATTGTAAATGAATAAAAAGTTATATAAACAAGAAAAACAGGAAATAACTTTAAAAGAAATAAAAGAGCAACAGGAAGATTGGTACAGAAATTTTACTGAAATGTTATGTAAGAAAAAAGAAAAGAATATTTTGTGTGAACAGGAATATTCAGATTACCAGATTTCTGAATTATGTGAGAAATCACAAGAATACGAATTTAGTAAATCCAATAAACTTGATAAAATTAATAAATTGGATAAGGTTGATAAAATAGACAAACTTAATGAAGGTAATACTTTTAATAATTTAAATAAGATTAATAGCTTGACTAATATCAATAAGTTTAATACAATGGCTTTTCAACCGGTTATAGAAAATAAAAAAGAAGCAACAAACATAATAAATGAAGTTTTAAAAATCTTAAATGAAAATCAACTAAAAAATGAAGAAATAAAAATAGTAAAAAATAATTACACAAGCCTTAAAAATTTAGATGGAGAGGCTTGTGTTTTGTTTCAAAATATAAAATCTGAAAATATATATTATTTGATACAGATTATAAACAAAATTGATTATAATATGCCATTAAACATTATAGAATGTTATTACCAAAACGTGAGAAGACTGCTAAAAGAGAAAGACAACTTTAATAAAATTCCACTAATAATTCCGTGCATAATTTATATAGGAAAAGAAGATTGGAATGCGAAAAGAAATATTGAGCAAGACAGAAATAACTTCAAATGCTTTGAAATACCAGAAAAAAAGATGAGTTTAGGAAAATATATATTACTAGAAACTAACAAAATAAAAGACGAAAAGCTGGTTGAGATGAATGGAATACTTCCGAAACTATTAGTAGTTGAAAGAACAAAGAAGTTTGAAAAGCTTATGAAAATAGTAAATGTTATAGATTATATAAAACCTGAAAAAAAAGATACAAAGATAATCAATGAATACCTTTATTATAAGTTATGTGAAAGTTGTGGCAAGAGAAGTGCAGACATAAAAATAAAAAGAATGAAAGAGGTGGAAAAGAATTTGAACTTTGTTGATATAATAAACATGCAAATTTACAAAGAAAAGAAAAAGGCAAAGATAGAAGAGAGAAATCTTATAGAACAAAGGATGAGAAAAAATGGAATAAATGAGAATATGATAAAAAAGATTGTTGGAGAAAAGGGATAAAAGCTTAAATTGAATTTACTTATGAATAAAAAATAACAATAAAGATTGTATGAAAAATGAAAAGAAAAAATAATTTTTATGACAATTTTAATTATGTAAATTTTGTCTTGACTTTTATATTTCAATTAAATATAATTATTCCAGTAAAAAACGAAGGAGGAATTAATTATGGCCAAAAAAGCAGAAGAAAAAGAAGAAGTTAAGACAATTGTTTGGGTATTCTGGATTCTATTTGCAATAGTTGGAGTTGGATTGTTATTTGCAGGAATACAAAGCAGTGTATTCGGAAACAGCATAGTAACATCTATAATGCTAGTTACAATAGGACTAGTTCTACTATTCGTTGGATTAATAATGGTTCTTGGAAAAGCTAATATAATAGCAAATGATCTTGAACTACCAAAATCAGAAAAAAAATAATCTTGAAATGAATATTATTACAAAAACAAACATATATATTGTTAAACCGATTACAAAGGAGGAACAATATATATGTTTTTTGTTTTCAATAAAAGAAAAATAAATTCATATTTAATATCATTAGGAACAGTAGCAATTTTGTTTTCTATATCGTTTATGAGCATTAGCAAAAATCCTGAAAATACAATACAAACTCAGGCAAGTGTACAAAACGAAATATTTGAGCCAATATTTAAGTCAGAAACTACAACAAAACAAATTGCATTAAGTATAAATTGTAGTGAAAACGCAGAAAATATAGAAAGTATATTAGAAATACTCGCAAAAATGAAATCAAAAGCGACATTTTATATAACTGGAAAAATTGCAAAAGAAAACTCTGAAAAGGTTAAGAAAATAATTGCCTCTGGAAACGAAGTCGGAAGCCTATCAAATAACTACATGCATTTAAACTTAAAAAGTGTTTTAGAAGTTAGAAAAGAAATACAAGAATCAGTAGAAATACTAAATAAAATCACAAATCAAAAAGTAAAAACATTTAGAGCTCCGTACGGAGAATATAATAAAACAATAGTAAAAGAGGCAAGAAATCAAAACTTGGAAATAGTCGGATGGAATATAGATTCACTTGACTATAATGGGTTAGACGAGGAAGAAATGATTGAAAGAATAAATGAAAACTTGAAACCTGGAAGTATAGTACTTATGCATAATTCAGCCAAGAATACAGCAACAAGCTTGGAAGGAATAATAAGTAATTTACAAAAAAGTGGATATAAAATAACAACAGTTCAAGAACTTATAAGCTAAATTTATAGATTTTTGCAAATCTAAATATTTTAAAGGAGAAGTGATCACAAAAGCAACTTGAGATCACATAAGAAAAAATGCCTTTTATAGAAATAATTACAGACACGAAAAGTCAAATTGAACTTAATAAGATGATGAGTGGAGAAATAGTAAATAACTGTGACATAATGTATATAAAAGAAAAAAATATAGAGAACATAAAAAATATAAAATTAGAAACATTAATCATAAATAAAGAAGTAAAAAATAATGAAATTATGAATAAAATTATTTTTAATGCCAAGAATCTAATATATAATAAAGATTTTAATGAGAAGTTATCTATTGGAAAGACAAAAGAAGAAAAGGAAGAAATAGAAGGAAGAAAAATAATAACTATTGGTTACAATTCGAAGAGCGACATAACAGTATCTAGTGTTCTTGAAGATGAAGCGCTTATTTGCATTCAAAATACAATTGTAAGCGCTTATGGCAGAAAAATTCTTCCACAAGAAGTGAAAGTAGACGTAAAATCGAACGTAAATATATACAATATTATGATAATTATTGCTTTAACATGCTTGTATGCTAGGTAAATAGGCAGTTTTTTATAAAAAAATCATAAAAAATTCAAAAAAATCAACTTTTTATGTAGACAAATCCAAAAAATGGTAGTATAATAAAGAATGTAAGTTAGAAAAAAACTAAAAATACAAGTACTTTAAAAAAAGTAAGAGGAGGAAATTAAAGTTGGATACAGTTTATTCAGAAAATAACCACATTATATTAGTGGGAAAGGTAACTAGTGAAAAAAGATTTAGTCATGAAATATATGGAGAGAAATTCTACATATTTGACTTAAGTGTACCACGTTTAAGTGGAAATGCTGATATTATACCAATAACAATATCAGAAAGATTAATGGTAAATGGAGACTTACCAATCAATACAAAAATAACAGTTGAAGGTCAATTCAGATCTTACAACAGTTATGGAGAAGGAAAGAACAAATTAGTTTTAACAGTATTTGCTAAAAACGTAACATTATTAGATGACCAAGAAAGCGAAGTAGAAGCAAGAAAAGACTTTATATCAAACGAAGTAACATTAATTGGTTATATATGCAAAAAACCAGTTTATCGTCAAACACCATTTGGAAGAGAAATAGCAGATATATTGTTAGCAGTAAATAGAGCATATAGCAAATCAGACTATATTCCTTGTATTGCATGGGGAAGAACAGCTAGATTCTGCGAAAATATGGAAGTTGGAACAGAAGTAAAAATAGTAGGTAGAGTCCAATCAAGACAATATGAAAAGAAACATGAAGATGGAACTATTGAAAATAAAGTTGCTTACGAAGTTTCAGTAGGAAGCTTAGAAGTAATAGAAAAGAAAGATTCTACTGCAGAAGCTGAAAATAAAGAAGAAGTTGCAGAAGTAGAAGAAAATAAAGAGGCTATATAATTAGATAAAATGAACATAAATAAATTCCTTTAAGATAAGAAAGAAGTGCTACGAAAACGTGGCACTTTTTTCTTGCTTCTTTATTTCTTTTTTTCTGGTGGAATTATAACATTTTTCTTTGAATTTGTTTCTTCATCAGGCTTTGCAATATCTAAATTATCTGAAACAGGAGAGATATTTAAATTCTTTCCATCTCCTGAAATAACTGTAATTTCCTTTTTATTTCCGTTTTCCATTGTTAGTACCCATTCCTTTCCTTGTTTGCTAATAAGAGCAATGCAAAATATATAAAATTTTTAAACTAAATCTCTTTTAAAAACCATATGTATTATATCATAATTTTTAGGAGTGCACAAGGAAAAAGAGATACAATTTGGTTCGGGGGGAAAAATTGTACCTTGAAAAATATAGCTGAAAAACATTGAAAAAGATTGCCAAATGTAGTAAAATATTGATGTAATGTATAGAAGGGAATAGAAGAATGAATTTAGAAAAACAGAAGGCAATAATTGAGGCAATTTTATTTGCTGCAGGTAGAGTAATAAAAATTAATGAATTTATGGCAATATTAGAAATATCTTCTGACGAAGTTATTTCAATTATAAATAAAATGCAAGATGACTATAAATGTGAAAATCGTGGAATAGAAATAATTAAAGTTGAAGATGGATATCAACTTGCAACTAAAAAAGAAATGTACGAGTATTTGTACCCAATATTTGATAAGAGAAGCAAACCAAATCTTTCAAATGCATCTATGGAAACTCTTGCAATAATTGCATATAATCCAAAGATTACTAGAGCTGAAATAGAGGCAATAAGAGGAGTTAATTCAGATGGTACAATTTATAAATTATTAGAATATAACTTAATCGAAAATGTTGGAAAGGCTGATTTACCAGGAAGACCAACGATGTATTCAACAACAGAGAATTTCTTGAAGATGTTTGGAATTTCTTCTTTAGAAGAGCTTCCTGATTTACCAAGATATAAATTAGATGAAAACGAACAAATTGTAATTGAAGATGTAATGAATGAACAGGAAAAATCTAAGGTTAATAGTACAGACGGCAACACAAAAGAAAATACAGATGAAATACAAATGGAGGCTCCAATGCCCGAAAGGGAAAATGAGGATATAATAAAAGAAAAATAACATATAAAAAAAGCTAGAAAAGTAGTTGCATACACACAGATTGTTATTTAAGAAAAGGTTTATGGGCACCTAAAAAACCTAAATTTATTATGTAAGGAGCGTATGGCAAAAAGTCATACAAAAATAAATATGAGATTATCACAAACAGGATTAGGAACAATAAGAGTAAATAATTTAGATAAAAGCTATCCAGCACAAGATATATTATTACAAACAAACCAATTAGTACAATATGGAACAGGAATTTATGCGTACAATAATGTACCATTAAAATTAAGAGAAAATGTAGAAAGTGTTATTAAAGGAATTCTAGACAAATATGGTTGTATAGAAATATTACTTCCAACATTGCAACCAGCAAAACTTTGGGAAGAGTCAGGAAGACTTTCTAAATACATAGAAGAAGGTGTTATGCTTTCTGTTAAAACAGACAAGGGAGACTTTGTAATGGCTCCAACAGCAGAAGAAGCTGTTACAGACTTTGTAAGAGGCAGAATAAGTTCATACAAAAACTTGCCAGTTACACTATACCAAATTGGAGAAAAATACAGAAACGAAATTCGTACAAGAGGATATTTATTAAGAGGAAAAACATTCCCAATGATGGATGCATACAGCTTTGATTTAAACGCTGAAGAATGTGCTAAAACATACCAAAAAATTAGAAAAGCATACTTAGAAATATTCGAAATATTAGGACTAAATGCAAAACCAGTTGCGGCAGATAGCGGAGCAATGGGTGGAAACTTATCAGAAGAATTCATGTTAGAATCGCCAATCGGAGAAGACACAATATTAGTAGACAAGGCAACAGGAGTCGCTTTTAATACAGAAATTCTAGAAAGAGAAGATGCAGACGAATACCTAAAAGAAAAATACGGGGTTCAGGATAAAGAAAATGTAGTAGCTAAAAAATCAATCGAATTAGGACACATATTCCAATTAGGAACAAAATATACAGAATCGATGAATGCAAAATACATCGACCAAGATGGAAATGAGCAATTATTATACATGGGCTGTTATGGAATTGGTGTAAGTAGAACAGTTGCAACAATTTACGAAGAAAATGTTGTAAATGGAAAAAACGGAGAACCAATGGGAATTTCATTACCAGTAAGTGTTGCACCATATTTGTTACAAATAGTTGCAGTAGACGATAAAAAGGAAGTTGCAGAAAGAATTTACAACAAATTAATGGAAGCGGGAGTTCCTGTTATAATAGACGATAGAGCTCAAGGAATGTTAGGTGCCAAAATAAAGGATTGCTACATGTTTGGAACACCATACATGCTTGTACTTGGAAACAAGGCTCAAGAAGGAAGCTTCGAAATTGAAAGCACTAAAACAGGAGAAAAGAAAACATTCACAGAAGACGAATTAGTAAACGAATTTGTAAAAATGAACAATGCAAGAAAATATGTAAAATAGATAATAAGATGAAAATTTCGCCCAATGAGAAAAGCCCTTTTCGCCCAATAGGGACGCCCTTTTTTGGGCGAATAATATTATGTAAAACATCAGTAAGATAAAAATGTTTAAAAATTTATAAAAATACCCAAGAGAGTTTGAATCTCTTGGGCAATTTTTATTTCTTAGCTAGTATATCTATTTCTTGGTTAATATATCTAATATTTTAGGATAAATTGTATCAGCATTATTTTGCCAATTGTCAACAATATCTTTGGCTTGTTCACGAGAACCAGCGAATGTTTTTACTTCAAATACAGTTTCATTATTATCAACAACTTTGCAGGTTATAATATAGTGATCTTCACTAATTGGCGTGTATTCTGCAACAATAGATTGCTCTTCTTCGGCAGTGTCTAAAATAGGTTTTAAATTTGTATCAGCCTTAAGCTTTATAATTCCGGGAAGAAGGTCCAAAGTTAAATCTAATGTAGTCTTACCCGAATCTGTTATTTGGTATAAAGTTTGCTCTTCTTTCTCAAAAGATAGAATATATCCTACTTCAATTAAATCTAGTACGAACTGTTGAAAATAAAAATAATTCATTTGAACAGCTGCTAAAACTATTTTATATAATACATCATTTGTTAGTGGTTTGCCGGCTTTTTCTAATACATACAAAATAAGAACTTTGTTCTCGGCAAGTGTTTCATCATCAGATGTTAGTTTCAAATTAATTCAACTCCATATTAAAAATTATCAAAGTATAAGTAAATATTTGATAGCAGTATTATATCATAGATATTGCGAAAATCAAGTGTAAAAATTATAAAAAATCGCGTATGAAAATAATTAAAAGCTATTGAAATAAAATATTCGATATGTTATTATAAATTATACAAAGTATCAAAAATGCAAAAGAAAAAAGGAGCAGAAAAAACAAAATGAATAAAACAGCAAACCGTTGTGGCTGTACACACACACACACACACACTGTATATTTTACGGAACAGAAAAATTAGCAGTTGTTGCTAAGGTTTATTTAGCATACAAAAAAATAATGGTAATACTGAGACGAGAGTAGTCTAAAAGGGCTATTCTTGTCTTTTTGGCGTATAATTTGATATAAAAATTTTATAATATACAAAGGATTAAGCATAAAAAAAAGGAGGTTTATTATAATGAAGAAAGAAAAAGGAATTACAATTGTTGCTCTGTCA
>URYN01000016.1 GCA_900552135.1 uncultured Clostridium sp. | reverse complement strand
TACTTACTCCTGCAAGTATTAACAAAACAACTATTGTTACAACCAAAGCAATAAGTGTAATTCCTCTTTCTTGTTTTTTTGTCATTTTATTTTCCTCCTTTGTATTTTTCTTAGTTTATTCTACCATTACAATTTTTTATTTTCAACTGTTTTTTCAATTAATTTTACTTTATTTTTCTTTAAATAATTTTATTGAAATTATTTTTTAATCTTGATACATTTTCCTTTTTAGTGTAATATTATATGCATATAAGCATAAAGTAAAATTTTAGTATGAAAGGAGTTTTTATTAGCGCCAGGACAGCTTTTGCTGTTGACGAGGTTAGAGTTTATCGAAATATTCGGCGGATGCTCTAGGGCTTTCTACGGTCCTTAAGAATTAACAAAGCCTAGCAGTGATGTTAGAACAGATATAATTTTAAGTAGTTTAATTATTTTATGCCTTTTATAATTTGTATGCAAATCAAAGCATTTCAACTTTGGTATTGTTTGATTTGCATATTACTAATTTATTTTATAGGAGGTTCACTATGTGTGGAATAGTAGGTTACATTGGTAACAATAAAGCTAAAGAAGTTTTAATTAACGGGCTAAAGTGCCTGGAATATAGAGGTTACGATTCAGCAGGAATTGCAACTATTGAAAATGGTAAAATTGATGTTGTTAAAGAGAAAGGCAGAGTTGCCAATCTGGAAGCTCTTCCAGAGATGGAGAAATTAACTGGAACAATTGGTATTGCTCATACACGTTGGGCTACTCATGGAAAACCATCTAGAGAAAATGCTCACCCACAAACTGATAACAGTGGAAATTTTGCAGTTGTACATAATGGAATTATTGAAAATTATGCAGATTTAAGAAAATTTTTATCAGACAATGGATACTCTTTCTATTCTCAAACTGATACAGAGGTTATTCCTAATTTGATTCATTTTTATTTTTCAAATGATAAATCTGAAAATACTGATGAGAAGCTTTTAAGAGCAATTAAAAATGCCGTATCTGATTTAAAAGGAAGTTATGCACTTGAAATTTTATCTGCATTTTATCCAGATAGATTTGTAGTTATAAGAAAAGATAGCCCTTTGGTAATTGGAAAAGGCAATAATGAAAATTTTGTTGCATCTGATATACCAGCAGTTTTAAGATATACAAAAGATTTTTATCTTTTAAATGATAACGAACTTGCTCTTGTTTGCAAGGACAGAATCACTTTTTACGATATGAATTTGGCTGCTCATAATAAAGAAATTAAAAATATTGAATGGGACGCTTCTGCTGCCGAAAAGGACGGTTATGAAGATTACATGCTTAAGGAAATTTTTGAGCAACCAACTGCCATTCGCGAGACAATTGGTTCTAGATTCAAGCTTGGAGAAAAATGCAGTTTTGATGATATAGATATTTCTAAGGAATACTTGGAGTCAATTAACAAAATTTTTATAGTAGCTTGTGGAACTGCAATGCATGCTGGCTTAGTGGGAAAAATCATATTTGAAAAACTTTGTAGAATCCCTACCGAAGTTGATATTGCTTCAGAATTCAGGTATAGAGATCCTATTATAGATGAAAAAACTTTGTGTATTTTTGTAAGTCAATCTGGAGAAACTGCTGACACACTTGCGGCACTTAGACTATCAAAAGAAAAAGGAGCTAGAACACTTGCAATTTCTAATGTAATCGGAAGCACAATTACCAGAGAAGCAGATTACACAATTTATACACATGCAGGACCAGAAATCGCAGTTGCATCAACCAAAGCATACACTTCTCAAGTTTGCTTAATAGCTATTCTTGGTATGTATTTTGCCGAAACTATGGGGTCTTATCCAGAAGATAAAATTGAAGAATTAAAACATTCAATTTTAGATTTGCCATCTAAAATCGAAGCAGTTCTTGACGAATCTGAAAAAATAAAAGACTTTGCTGACAAAGTCTACACTCAAAAAGATATGTTCTTCTTAGGTAGAGGTACTGATTACGATGTAGCCTTAGAAGGTTCTTTAAAATTAAAGGAAATTTCATATATTCATTCAGAAGCTTATGCCGCAGGAGAATTAAAACACGGACCAATAGCGTTAATTGAAAATGGAGTAATCGTAATTGGAATAATTACAAATAAAAATCTTGTTGAAAAAACAATAAGTAATATTCAGGAAGTAATAACCAGAGGGGCAAAAACCTTGATAATTACAAATCAAATATTGCCAAATAATAACTTTGGATATGTAATAAACATACCCGAAACAAATGAGCTAATCTCCCCTATACTTTCTGTAATACCATTGCAATTATTGTCTTACTATATTTCTAAGAATAAAGGCTTAGACGTAGATAAGCCAAGAAACCTTGCAAAATCTGTAACGGTAGAATAACAAGAAGAACCAGCTTTTCGCCCCAAAGGGACGCCCCTTTTTGGGCGAAGGATACAAATCGGGGACGGAGGAAAAATTGTACATTTTCCTCCGCCCCTCAAAATTATATCTGTTGACAAAATTTTTATCTTAAAAAATACAATAAAAAATTGTATTCGGTACATTTTTTTCTCCGTCCCCAAATTGTACCAAAAATTATTCCCAAAAAAAGTTATATGAATATTGCCAGCACAGTAAGTAGCACTGCTCCTGGAACTCCAAGTAGTCCAACTGTAAGCATTGTAATTACATTTATTCCAATGTGTAATCCCCAAGTTATTCCCGCTAAGTTGATTAGCCAAATTAATATTCCACCCAAAATTGAATTTAATATTAATTTAAATATCATCTTTAATGGCACAAATAAAATTTTTCCAATTATAAATATCGCAATTACGCATGCAAAGTACACTAGTAACATTTTTATATCCATCTTTTTACTTCCTCTTATTTTCTATTTCTTACCTCATTCTATGTTACATATTGGACAATTATTACATGCCACTTTTATTTTTCTAATACTTTTATTCTTTTGTCACACCTCAACATTTTCAGTTATTACATATATTTATTTAATTTTTGCCTCAATTCAGTTAAGTATCATTCACATTATGCTTCGTATTTTAATTTATCTACATTTGTAACTTCTAATTCATTCTCCTTTGCAAGTTTTATCAAATAATCCAATTTAGCTTGATTTGCCTTTATCTGATATAAATAAAAGTCTACAAGTTCTTTTTCGGCATATTCATAATTTTTTATATTTGTATTTAGCTCACTCTTGGTTCTAATTATGCTCTTTAAAATTTCTGCATTCTTTATTTTCTTCTTTTTTTCCTCTGCAGAAATATTCTTTTTTATTTCATCAAACATACTTCCTATTCTCCCTACCTTTTTGTTGATTGCTTGTCTTTTTGCAATTTCTTTATGACTTAAAATTCAATATATATATAAATATTTTATTCGTTTTAATTCCAATTATTCATAATTTATCCAAATATTGAATATAATATAATTCCTATTGATTGAATTACAAATAAGTTTAGTATATTTGAGGTTAGTAAATTGTTGGTCGCTTCCACTACTCCAATTTTATTTGCCATTTCATCGTTTTTGCTCTTCTCTTTTCTTTGAGCCTCTGTGAATGTGATGAGTTCTGGAATGCTGGTTATGAATCCTAATAAAATTCCCACCACAATTTCTGGCAATCCGAATGTTTTGCATAAATTAGTAAGACTATTGCTAAGAAGTTCTCCAATCCAGTATAATAAAGCCACAATAATTAATAGTACAATTGCATACAAGATTATATTTTCTTTTTTATTAGATTTTCTATCTTCATTTTCAGCTTCAGTTTGTTCCTCTTTTTCTATTTCCTTGTCTTCTTTTCCCAGATATAATTTGTGCACATTATGATTTATATAATAAAATACAAATGAAAGTATTACGAATATAACAACGCTTATCATTCCGAATGTAAATTTGAAAATTACTGCTATCAGTGGAATTGCAACAGTAATTAATGCTAATATTATGTCTGTTAGAATTGCCTTATTTCTTAAATATTTTTGATTTTTGTTAAGATACACTGTAAATGTGTATTGAATTAAGTTTATGGTATTTGAACTCAAAATATTATAAATACTTGTTCCAATTAATCCACTCGAAGCTGAAAAACATACAGTTAGCAGTTCTGGCACAGACGTAGCAAATCCTGCAATGTTTCCTCTGGCTCTTGCACTTAAATTTAGAATAATCGAAATCTTTCTTAATATTGGCACCAACAAATATTTTGAAATTATAACAATTCCAAGTGAAAATACTATAAATTTCAAAAATTCAAAAATCAAATTCATTTTCTTCTCTTCCTTTCTTTATTTTTTACATGCAAATTTCTTTATACTTTTGCTTTTTTAACACACTCAACTTCATAACATCGTATTTAAGTTTTCGCTTATTCGATAAAATTTGCTATTTCAATTTTTCTTTTTTATTATTCTTAACATATTTTGCTAATTTTATTTACATTTTTAAAATTTTGTTATATAATGTTTGCATATTGAAAGGCGATAATATAAAGGATTAGTAGCAATCTAAGTTTTATTTTAGAGAAACTATGGTTGGTGAAAATAGTTTAAAACATTTTGTGAATCTACCTTTAGAGCTGTTAAGTTAAAAGCTTAACCCGTTTTATGCTAGGTTATAAGCATTTAGAGTTTATTTATATTTTTATAAATATTAATTAAGGTGGTACCGTGATATATACTGTCGCCCTTATGTTTTTGCATAAGTGGCGATTTTTGTTTTACACAAGTATCACCAAATTTTATGAAAATAAAGGAGGTATTTTTATGGAACAAGTAAAAATTGGTAAAGTCTACAGACATTTCAAAGGAAATTATTACTTTGTTGAAAATGTTGCTCTAGATTCCGAAAACAAAGAAAGAATGGTCGTTTATAAGGCAATATATGATAGACCAGATTCTCAAATCTGGATAAGACCAGAGAAGATGTTCTTGGAAGAAATTCCTGAAAGACCAGACAATATAACAGGTCAAAAACATAGATTCGAATTAGTAAATGATATAGAAAAAGATTATTTAAAATAAAAGGAGAAAATTTTATGATTGACATTAAATTTTTAAGAGAAAATCCTGATGTTGTAAAACAAAACATCAAAAACAAATTTCAAGATCAAAAGTTACCACTCGTTGACGAGGTAATTGAATTAGACAAGAAGAACCGTGCTTCTAAATTACATGGCGACGAACTTCGTGCTAAGAGAAAACAACTTAGTGATCAAGTTGGAAGCTTAATGAGAGAAGGCAAAAAAGATGAAGCAGAGAAAATCAAAGCTGAAGTAAAGGCTATTAACGACGAGCTTGTTGTTAATGAAGAAAAGGAAGAACAATATTCTGCAGAAATAAAAGAAAGAATGATGAAAATTCCAAACATAATGGATAAATCTGTTCCAATCGGAAAAGATGATTCAGAAAATGTTGAAGTTGAACGTTTTGGAGAACCCAAGGTTCCTGATTACGAAATTCCTCATCATGCAGATATCATTGCAAGATTTAACGGATTAGATAAAGAATCAGCTGGACGTACAAGCGGTGTTGGTTTCTATTATTTAATTGGCGATATTGCAAGACTTCATGAGGCAATGCTTGCTTATGCAAGAGATTACATGATTAATAACGGATTTACTTATTGTATTCCCCCATTCATGATTCGTAGCGACGTTGTTACAGGCGTTATGAGTTTTGAAGAAATGGACGCAATGATGTACAAAATTGAAGGCGAAGATTTATATTTAATCGGAACTTCAGAGCACTCTATGATTGGTAGATTTAAAGGCGAAATTATAAACAAGCAAGAACTTCCAATTACTATGACTTCTTATTCTCCATGTTTCAGAAAAGAAATTGGTTCACATGGTCTAGAAGAAAGAGGATTATATCGTGTTCATCAATTTGAAAAACAAGAAATGATTGTTGTTTGCGAGCCAGAAGATTCTATGAATTGGTACAATAAAATGTGGAAATTAAGTGTAGATTTATTTAGAAGTTTCAATGTTCCTGTAAGACAACTTGAATGTTGCTCTGGAGATTTGGCTGATTTAAAGGTAAAATCTTGTGACATCGAGGCTTGGAGTCCAAGACAAAAGAAATATTTCGAAGTATGTAGCTGTTCTACTTTAGGTGATGCTCAATCAAGAAGACTTGGAATTCGTGTTAAAGGCGATAAAGGAAACTACTATCCACATACTTTAAACAATACTGTTGTTGCAACTCCTAGAGGATTAATAGCAGTTCTTGAAAACAATTATAATGAAGATGGAAGTATTACAGTTCCAGAAGTTTTACGTCCATATATGGGTGGAATAGAAAAAATAGTTCCAAAGAAATAACCTTCAACCAACTTTCGCCCAACAGGGACGCCCCTTTTTGGGCGAAAGTTTAGAATTCATTTTTTCATAAATATTCTACAATTATCAAGAGCAAATTAACAAATGTAGAATATGAAGTTCAAAAAACTAAAAATATTTCGCCCAAAAAGGGGCGTCCCTGTTGGGCGAAGGGGTGTCCCCTTTGGGCGGAGGCGTCCCTTTTGGGAGGGGCGTCCCCTTTGGGCGAAGGTTAGGAGAAGATTTATATGATAATTAAGAATCCCAAATTTGAGATTTCAGCAGTAAAACCAGCACAATATCCAAATAATGACTTACCTCAAATTGTTTTGGTTGGTAAGTCTAATGTGGGTAAATCTAGTTTTATTAACTCTATGCTTAATAGAAAAAAACTTGCACGTACAAGTTCCGAACCAGGAAAAACTCGTCAAATAAATTTTTATAATGTTGATGATAATTTCTATTTTGTTGATTTACCTGGCTATGGGTACAGCAAAATGTCTAAGCAAGAGCAAGTTAAAGTTGGAAATTTTATAGAAGAATATCTATCTACTTGTAAAAAAATTGCCCTTATTGTATTTCTTATAGATATTAGACATTCACCTACCGAAAATGATAGATTAATGTATAATTACATTATAAATACTAACAGCCCTTGCCTCGTAATCGCAAACAAGGCTGATAAAATTGCTATAACGAAAGTAGACAGTGTTTTACAAGATTTACAACAGGACTTGAATCCATTAAAGGATTTGACATTTTTGCCTTACTCATCAGAACGAAGAATATATAGTGATAATGTATGGAGTTATTTAGAAAAGTTTATGTAAACACTTGCATTATTTATTATTCTATGGTATAATAAGTGTTACTAACCTCTCTTACGGGAGGATTTTGAAAGGGGAAATATTCTCATGTCATTGAATCGGAAAACACCTCGTGAAACCGTGAAGTTCTTTTTTAAGGATGACAAGGCCCGTGATGTAGCAATCCAGGAGCTGGACAAGAAGTATAGAGATATACTTTTCCAGAAAGGTTCCGGTGCATCTATAATCATGAACTGCACCGACAGTTTCATCTACGACAATCATGTTGTTGAAGCTGTCCTTGCCCTTGGTGGTCACAGGATGCCCAAGACGGCGTGACGCAAAAGCACACACACGGTTCATACACCTAATGCACTAATCACGCACATCGCACACAATCTGGTGCCTGTCAACTAAATGACATAAGTGCACAAAACCCTAGCCCCCAGCAGATTAAATTCTGCTGGGGGCTTTCTTTATTTAATTTCTATGATAATTTTATTTCTTTAACTTTTGATTATTTAATTGTTTTATTTTATTATTTTTAAAGCTTTTTGTCTTTCAAGAGTTACAAGGTGTCCACAACCTTGACATTTCAATTTAAAGTCAATTCCTGTTCGAATAATCTCCCATTTATTGCTTCCGCAAGGGTGTGTTTTCTTAGTTTCAACAATATCTCCTACTTTATACACCATTCTATTCTCTTTTCCACATTAGCTTTTCCCAAAACATGCATTATTTCATACAAGTCTGGGGTGTTTCTTCTTCTTGTTATTGCAACTCTTAATACAGTACTAATATCTCCAACATGTCCTGGCCATTTTTCTGGCTCTTTTTTGTATTCTTTAACTTCTCTTGCATATCCTAGTTCTTCTGCCATGTCTTTAATTTTTCCAAACCAAGTTTGTTGATCATCTGCTTCATCATAATATTTTGACATATATAAATTTAAAGTCTTCTTTATTTCTTCTTTATCATTTATCTTGTCAAATTCGTATTCATCATTGCTTGCAAAGAATTCATCATCATACATGTATTCTATGCAATGTTTAACATCTGACCATTTTGCAATATCTCTACGAGGTTTAGCTTTGCCACGTTCAATATTTAGAACTTTAATAGAATATTCTTTATTGTTCAAAAGTTCTAATAACTCATTGTCGTAAGTCTCAGCCCATTTATGAGCCTCATTATAAACCTGCTCAGCTGTATATTTAGATATAACGTTCTTTCCTATATCTAAAAGCTTAACCATATCGAATAAAGCTCCACTAACACTCATCTTTGTTAATTGGAAATCAAATTCTTTTATTGATTTATCTGGATTTTGTTTTCTCCAAATTTCGAAATTTGAATTTGCAATATTTAATAAATATTCCTTTACAGCCTCAACTGGAATACCAATCTCTTTGTAGTAATTTGCTGATGCTTCTGGGTCCTTTCTCTTACTTATCTTTCTCTTATTTCCATTATCATTTTTAAGTATTGTTGCAGTGTGTGCATATTTAGGAGCCTTAAATCCTAACATTTGGAATAATTGAACATGAATTGGAACAGAAGATAACCATTCGTCTCCTCTTATTACATGTGTTGTATGCATTAAGTGGTCATCAACAGCATGTGCAAAATGATAAGTCGGAAGTCCATCAGCCTTAATTATTACTATATCTTGGTCATTTTCTGGGAATATAACATTTCCCTTTATAACATCGTGAACCTTAATCTTTCTCTCTTCACTTCCATTTGATTTTAAACGAATTATATAATGTTCACCATTCTTTATTTTTTCCGCTGCTTCTTCAACAGTCAAATTTCTATACTTAGCCCAAACTCCATAATATCCAGGTTTAACACCAGCAGCCTCTTGAGTTTTTCTCATCTCCTCAAGCTCTTCTGCAGTAGCAAAACATGGGTATGCTTTTCCTTGTTCAAGCAAATATTTAGCATAAGCTTTATAAATCTCTCTTCTCATAGATTGTCTATAAGGTCCATATTCTCCATGCCAAGTTGTTTCTGTATCCATTCCCTCATCAGGAAGAACGTCGAAATATTTTAAAGAATCAATTATATCATTAATTCCATTTTTAACTTCTCTTTTTTGGTCCGTATCCTCAACTCTCATAAAGAACACACCATTAGTTCTATCTGCAATAGTTCTTGCAATTAGAGCTTGGTATATAGTTCCAATGTGAACAGAACCAGTTGGGCTAGGTCCAATTCTTACAACCATAGCTCCTTCAGGTAAATCTCTTTCAGGATATTTCTCTTCGTAAAACTCTATTGGTTTTGCATCTGGAAAAATTAAATCCGCTAAATCCTTATAATCCATAATCTTACTCCTTTTCTTCGCCCAATAGGGACGTTCCTTTTGTCTTCTATACTTCCATTATAATTGGTAATATCATTGGGTCTCTTTTTGTTCTTTGGAATATATAATCTCTTAAATCATCTTTTAATGTAGATTTTATTGTTGACCAATCTGTTATATGTTTTTGTTCGAATCCTGCAACTTCTTGTTTAATTACGTTTTTAACATCTTCCATTAAGTTTTCAGATTCTCTTACATAAACGAATCCACGTGAAATTACATCTGGTCCAGATACTATTTCTCCTGTTGATGAATCCATTGTTAATACTATAACAATCAATCCATCTTGAGATAAATGTTGTCTATCTCTTAATACTATGTTTCCAACATCTCCAACACCTAAACCGTCTACTAAAACTTTGCCAGATGGAACTGATGTTGTGAATTTTGCTTCATCTCTGCTTAATTCTAGTATTCTTCCGTTATGCGTTATAAATATATTCTTTGCTGGAATTCCAAGTTCTTTTGCTGTTTCAGCATGTGCCATTAATTGTCTATACTCACCATGAACTGGTATGAAGTATTGTGGTTTTGCTAAAGATAATATCAACTTTTGCTCTTCTTGGCAAGCGTGTCCAGATACGTGAACATCTGCTAAGGCACTATATACAACCTCTGCACCAATCTTCATTAAATCATCTATAACCTTTGAAACAAGTTTCTCATTTCCTGGTATAGCATTTGCAGAAATTATTACTAAATCATTTGGTGTAATAGTAACTTTCTTGTGCTCTCCTGCAGCCATTCTTGTTAAAGCTGACATTGTTTCACCTTGGCTACCTGTTGTTATTATTACTAATTGCTCATCATTATAATTTTTGATTAAATCAATATCAATGAAAATATTTTCTGGAGCATCTATATATCCTAAAGCTCTTGCATTTTCAATCATATTTATCATACTTCTACCACAAACCGCAATCTTTCTGCCATATTTAACGGCTGAATCCACAATTTGTTGAACTCTGTGGACATTTGAAGCAAATGTTGCTACAACAATTCTCTTCTTGCAGTTCATAAATAATTTATCGAAAACTGCTCCAACAGATTTTTCAGACATTGTAAATCCTTTTCTTTCAGAGTTTGTACTATCAGACATAAGTGCTAATATTCCCTTATTTCCTAGTTCAGCAATTCTTCCTAAATCCATCTGCTTTCCATCGATTGGAGTATAGTCTATTTTAAAGTCTCCTGTATGAAGAATTGTTCCAACTGGTGTAGTAATTGCAAGCATTACTGAATCTGGAATACTGTGGCAACTTCTAATAAATTCAACTGAGAATTTTCCAAGCTTTATAGTTTGTCCTTGATCAACTTCTACAAGTTTTGTTGATCTTAACAAATGATGTTCTTCCAATTTTCCTTTTATTAAACCACAAGTTAATTTTGTTGCATAAATCGGAACATTAATCTGTTTTAGTACATAAGGAATTGATCCGATGTGGTCCTCGTGACCGTGTGTTATAACAATTCCTCTAACCTTTTCTTTATTTTTTACAAGATATGAAACATCTGGTATAACCAAATCTATTCCAAGCATATCATCTGTTGGGAACTCAAGTCCACAATCTACAACGATGATATCATTATCATATTCGAAAACTGTAATATTCTTTCCAATTTCCTCGATACCACCTAAAGGAATAATCTTTATAGAAGGTCTCTTAAATCTAAACTCATCTCTTTTTGCTATTGATCTATGTTCAACCTTAATAAGTCCCTTTTCAACTTTTGCACCTTCGCTTTTTAATCCCCTTGATGCTCTTGGTGTTCTTGTTGATTTTCTTGTTCTTACAGCTTTTTCTCTTTCCTCTGTTTTTTCTGTGTTCTTATAATTTCTACGATATCCACCTCTTCTAGGTGTTCTTTTAGTACTTTTTACTTCATCTGTACTTTGAATCTCATTATTATTTAAATTTTCTTCTGTCATATTTTCCTCTCTTTCTTTTTATTGTTGTTACACCAATATATTAGTGTTTATTTGATCCGTACTATTTATTTTTCATACAATATTATATTAATTATGCACAAAAATACATATATCTACACCTCTCTAGATATATTATTTTTTTATTTATTATTTACAATTTACTATATTAAAAATTTCCGCACTAACATATAGTAATAATATAATATTTTTATCAAATCTCTTCTTCACCCTTTACGGGCAACAACTGTTACTATTATACCTTAATTTAAAGAAAAAGTCAATAATTGCTTGACAAAGGCAAAAGTTTTTGATATTATAATAACTGCTTGTTACTTCTGTAACATAAAATATTCCTGCGGGAATAGCTCAGTTGATAGAGCGCTGCCTTGCCAAGGCAGAGGTCACGGGTTTGAGCCCCGCTTTCCGCTCCAAATATTAAAGACTTCCAATTATGTCGGAAGTCTTTTTTGTACGGTTAATAAAAAATTATAATTCATATATATTTGCTTTTAAAATCAATTTCTGAATTTTAGCTTTATCATTCAATGACATTTCCCACAAGCTACCGGCTATGCTTCTTTTTATTTTATATTCCTTTGTGGGCTCTCCTAATATTTTATTTAACTGTTTTTGTAGTCCAACTTTATTTGTATACAATGATAATAAATTCTCACCATATAAAACATTTATTGTTGTTTCTGTTTCACTTTTTAATGGTTCTTTGTAAATTTTCTTGTTCATAACATTCCCCGTCTTTATTTCGTTCTAGTATTATCTTCTTTTGTAAGCATCTTTTATATTATATTTGCACGGTTTTAGCAAAAAGGTCTGTCAATATTAAATACAAAATAATATTTCTTATCTTCGTCTTTGAAACCTTCTTCCAACACTCCCAATAACTCATATCTATTATAATTTTTTTCATAAGGTATAACAATATCAAATATAGCGTTAGTATGTTTTTGAGCCGTAACAACTCTAAAATCATGTATGCTTATATCTTGGTCAAACTTTTTCAATATCTCTTCAACTTTATTCTTTATATTTTTAGTTTCCTCATCATTTATATTTAATGGATCTATATGAACCGTTAAATCTATGTTTAGCTCTTCCTTAAACTCACGTTCCACAATATCTGCAACCTCATGTGCTTCAGTTATTCCCATTGTGTCTGGAACTTCAGCATGCACAGTAACAAAATCATTTTGCTCGCCATAACTGTGTATTCTTAAATCATGTATTCCTATTATCTCCTTATGGCTCAAAATTTTCTCTTTAATCTTGTTGATTTTTTCCTCTGATGGAATTATTCCTAGAAGTGGATTTATTGTATCTTTTAATGACTTGATTGAGCTTATAATTATGAATATTGATACTATAATTCCTGTATATGCATCTATGTTTATTTTGAATAATCCAATGATGATTGTTGCAACTAATACTGCCAGAGTAGATATTGCATCGTTTCTAGCATCTATTGCAGTTGCTTTTATTGTAGATGAATTTATCGATTTTGCGAAATTAGAGTACACAACCATTTGCAACACTTTACCAAGTACCGCAACAATCAATACCAAATAAGTAGCAACACTTATTTTTATCTCTTCAGGAGAAATTATTTTTCCTATTGATGTTTTTAAGAATATTCCACCCATAACCAGCATAAGCAAAGACACAATTATTCCTGTAATATATTCATATCTTGCATGACCATAAGGGTGCTCTTTATCAGCTGGTTTATTTGCAAGTTTAAAGCCTAATATAGTTACAATGCAAGAACCTAAGTCAGATAAGTTATTAAAAGCATCTGCCATAATTGTAATACTATTTGCCAATAATCCAATAACTAATTTAATTAGAAATAATATTAAATTAGTCACTATTCCAAAAATTCCAGCAACAATTCCATAACGATTTCTCACTTGTGGATTCTCAACATTTTTGTAATCTTTTATAAATAATTTTTTAAGCATCTCTATACCTTCCCCTTGTAATTCAAATTGATAATTTTTGACTATATTCATATTTTAGCTTAAATTTACCCCCTACGTCAAGGTTTAGTTTAACCTATATTACTTCAATTTTTAGTATTATATGAGTTATTCAATTAATTTTGCTTAAAATTATCAAAATTGAGTAAAAACACTTGAAATTTTAAATATTATACAGTATAATAATGTTATTGTTTGTGAGAGTAATATTTTCAAATCATAAGCATATAATACAGTATAAACAAAATATGGCACCATAGCCAAGTGGTAAGGCAGAAGTCTGCAAAACTTTTATTCCTCAGTTCGATTCTGAGTGGTGCCTCCAATAAAAATTAACTTACGAACGATTAAGTTCGTAAGTTTTTATTTTGTGCAAAATTTATCGTACATATCAAGTTTTTCAAAATTTCTTATTCCCTCAAATCTGTCTATTCCTGGTATTAGTTCACTTTTCATATATTCATCGTACATTATTTCTTTTTGAAATCCTTTTCAATTTTTTCTTACATTTTTAATTGACTTTACTCCATTTAAGTTATAAAATAGAGCATATAAATTTTGAATTATTAATATATTATAAAGATAACATTCTAAATGTATTTCAATTTAATTTGTTATCTAAAGGAGACTTATATATGATTATATTATTAGACGCTATGGGTGGAGACAATGCACCTGATGCAAACATTAAAGGTGCTGTAGCTGCAATTAATCAAATTCAAGCTGAGCTTTGGCTTATTGGAAAAGAAGAAGTAATTAAGGCAAAATTGAAGGAATTTTATAATAAAACAGCTGAAGAAATTTCACCAAGACTAAAAATCTATAACGCAACTGAAACAATTGAAATGGAAGACACTCCTACTCTTGCAATTAAACACAAGAAAGATTCTTCTATGGTTGTTGGATTTAATTTACTAAAAGAAGGAAAAGGTGATGTATTTATTTCAGCAGGAAATTCTGGTGCACTTCTTACTGGAGCCACTCTTTTAGTTGGTAGAATAAAAGGTGTTGATAGACCTGCTTTAGCCGGAATACTTCCTTCATACCATAAGAGATTAGTTCTTATGGATTGTGGTTCTAACACAAACTGTAAGCCAATAAATTTATTACAGTTTGCACAAATGTCTAGCATTTATATTCATGATGCTTTAGGAATTGATAATCCTGCAATTGGACTTCTAAACATTGGTACTGAAGAGACTAAAGGAAATGAATTGATACGCTCTAGCTACAATTTATTGAAAGAAAAATCTCCTGAATTAGGTATAAATTTCATAGGTAATATTGAAGGAAGAGATGCTTTTTCTGGTAAAGTTGATGCAATTATTGCAGATGGATTTACAGGAAATATATTCTTAAAAACTGTTGAAGGAATGGGTAAATTTATTAAGAGATCTTTATCTGAAAGCTTAAAGAAAAATATCTTCTCAATTCTTGGTTCAATACCAACACTACCTGCTATTGGTAGATTTAAGAAAATGATGGATTATAAAGAATATGGTGGAGCTCTTTTCTTAGGTGTAAAAAAACCAGTTGTAAAAGCTCATGGAAGCAGTGATGCAAAATTATTTGAATTTACTGTAAAGCAAGCAGAACAATTTGTTAATAATAAAACTGTTGAAAAACTAACTGCAGAATTTGAAAAAATGTCTAAAACAGAATAATAAATTTAAATATAAAAAAGCCACAAATTATACTGAAGTTGTCAACCAAAAATAGACTTTTGTGTCTACTTTCATATTACCACTTCAATTATACTCGTGGCTGTTTTTTTACAATTTTATATTCAAAAAGAATGGGTAAATTAATATCACCCATTCTTTTATTTTTTAGATTTTTGTTTAGAATTATTGTAATTCTACAACTGCTCCAACAGCTGTGAATTTTTCTTTTAATTCTTCTGCTTCTGCTTTAGAAGCTCCTTCTTTAACTGTTTTTGGTGCTCCATCAACTAAGTCTTTAGCTTCTTTTAATCCTAATCCTGTTGCATCTCTTACAACTTTGATTACTTGGATTTTGTTAGCTCCAGCTTCTTTTAATACAACGTTGAATGAAGTTTTTTCTTCAGCTGCTGCTGCTCCTGCTCCAGCTGCTGGTGCTGCAACTGCTGCTGCAGATACTCCATATTTTTCTTCTATTCCTTTAACTAATTCAGCAAGTTCTGCTACTGATAAAGCATCAATGCTTTCTAATAATTCATCTATTTTTGCCATTTTAAATTTCCTCCTTATATATTTTTTTATTTTAGAACTTTACGTTCTTATTTCACGGCAATGTGAATTTAAATTTTTTTGAACTCTTCGTTCTTATTTACTAATAAGTTTTGTTTAAAATTAATTCTAAGCGTTTTCTTTTTGTGCCTTAACCTGATCAAGTGCAACAGCAAGTTTTGTAATATTTCCAAGTAAAGCTCCAGCAAGTTTTGCAAGTAATTCTTGTCTTGATGGTAGTTTTGCAAGTGTTATTATTTCTTCTGCTGTCATAACTTTACCTTCGATGATTCCACCTTTTATTTTGTAGAAATCATGATCCTTTGTAAAGTTGTATATAACTTTTGATGGTGCTAGGTAATCATCTTTACCTATAACTAATGCAACTGGGCCCTCTAAAGCTTCGTCTAATTCAGATTCTCCATTTGCATCTAATGCTCTTCTTATAATGTTATTTTTTATAACTTTATATTCAGCATCAGCCTCTCTTAAGTCTTTTCTTAATTTTGTTACATCTGTAACTGTGATTCCTCTGTAGTCTGTTAATAAAACTACTTTAGCTTCTTTGATTTCTTGTGCTAATTCATTTACTTTTTCTTGTTTTTTTGCAATTGTTTTCTCATTTGCCATTTTTTGATTCACCTCCTAAACAAAAATCCAATCCGTACAGCCTGTGAGGCTATAAGAATTGGACTTATCCGTTCTTATGCCTCGGTAGGACTTACATTTTATAAATGCCTACTGTCTTGGGCTATATTTCATAAATTATTTTTGGTCAATATACATACTTGGACCCATTGTTGTAGATATTGCTACACTCTTTATATATTGTCCTTTTGCAGCAGCTGGTTTAGCTTTTATGATTGCACCGATTATTGCATCATAGTTTTCTGCTAATTTGTCTGCTCCAAATGAAACCTTACCAAATCCTAAGTGAATTATATTATTTTTGTCTAATCTATATTCAACTTTTCCTGATTTGATTTCATTTATAGCTTTTGTAACATCCATTGTTACAGTTCCTGATTTAGGGTTTGGCATTAATCCTTTTGGTCCTAATACCTTTCCTAATCTTCCTACAACACCCATCATATCTGGTGTTGCAACAACTACATCATAATCAAACCAATTTTCTTTTTCAATTTTTGGTATTAATTCTTCTGCTCCAACAAAGTCTGCTCCAGCTTTTAAAGCTTCATCAGCCTTTGGTCCTTTAGCGAATACTAAAACTTTTTGAGTTTTACCTGTTCCGTTTGGAAGTACTGTTGTACCTCTAACTTGTTGATCAGCATGCTTTGAGTCAACACCTAATTTAACGTGTAATTCAACTGTTTCATCAAATTTAGCTTTTGGCATTTTTTCAATAAGTTCTAGTGCTTCTTTTGCAGAATAAAGTTTTGACTTATCTACTAATTTTGCACTTTCTGCGTATCTTTTTCCTTGTGCCATTTTAATCCTCCTTTTGGTAATTTCGAGCTTAAGCTCTCCCAATTATTTTAATACTAGATATTCTAGCTTTTAATTTGTTGTTTTATAACTATATTTTATAAAACTAGTCAGCTACAACTACACCCATAGAACGAGCTGTTCCTTTTACCATGCTCATAGCTGCTTCTAATGATGCAGCGTTTAAGTCTGGCATTTTTTGTTTAGCAATTTCTTCTACTTGTGCCATTGTTATTGTAGCAACTTTTTCTCTATTTGGCTTTCCTGAAGCCTTTTCTATTTTAGCAGCTTTTTTAATTAATACTGCCATTGGTGGTTCCTTTGTTATAAAAGTGAAAGATTTATCTTTGTAAACTGTTATAACTACTGGAATTATTAATCCTGATTGTTTTGCAGTTCTATCATTGAATTCTTTAACGAATTGCATGATGTTAACTCCACTTCCACCTAATGCTGGTCCTACTGGTGGAGCTGGTGTAGCTTTACCTGCAGGAATTTGTAATTTTATAAGTGTTGAAATTTCTTTCTCTGCCATAGTTTATAGTGCACCTCCTTTTTAGTATATATATTAACAAAATAATTTATTAAAAAGAATTATAAAAATTCTATTTTAAACATTTTAATATAACAGTTATAAATTAAAATTTGCAATCAATATTCCAAATTAAAATTTATAATGTATTCAAAATAATTATAATAAGTACTTAAGTATAATTATTTAACTTTTTGTACTTGTGATAATTCCAAGTCTACTGGAGTTTCTCTACCAAACATTGAGACAAGCACTTTAACTTTGTGTTTCTCTTTGTTTATTTCTTGTACAATTCCAATATAATCTTTAAATGGTCCATCAATAATTTGAATTGAATCATTTACATCATAATCTACATTAATTTCAGATATTTCAAATCCCATCTTTCTGATTTCTTCCTCAGTAAGTGGAATAGGATCTGTTCCAGAGCCAACAAAGCCTGTAACACCTCTAGTGTTTCTTACTATGTACCATGTTTGTTCAGTAACAATCATTTTAATTAAAACATATCCAGGGAAAACCTTCTTTAAATTTGTTTTTCTCTTTCCATCTTTAATTTCGATTTGTTCTTCCATTGGTACTACTATATCAAAAAAGTATTCATCCATTTCTTGATTTTTTACTTTTTTCTCTAAGTCAGCTTTAACTTTGTTTTCATATCCAGAATATGTATGAATAACATACCACTTTGGTTCTAAATCTGTTTCTTGAGACATACTCATAGCCTCCTTCATTATTAAGCATTCTATGTTTACAATTTTCAGTTTCAGATAATGAATTTATTTCATTCACACATTTTATTCTTCACTTGAATTTACTACTGTATCTCCAGAATTTTCTGAATTTTCTGTAACTTCTGAGTTCTCAGCTTTAACTGTATTTTCAGTTTCATCTGCTGAACCTTCTGATATTACATTTGATGTTTCTAAATTTTGTGATGAACGAACTACCTTCTTAACTTTATCGTTTACTAAACCGTTTATTTCTCCAAAACAAAAATCTAATAAAAATACTATTGCACCAACTATTATAACTATCGCAATTACAGCAACTGTATTGTTAATTAGTTGTTTTTTTGTTGGCCATATTACTTTTTTCATTTCTGCTTTTACATCTTTTAAGAAATGAGTTTTATCCTTATTTTCTTTTTTGTTTTCTTTCTTTACGGCATTATTGGGTGTGCTATTTTTTACTTTCTTATCTTCTTTTTTTGCATTCTTAGCCATTCCATTTTCCCCCCAAGGATATTATTTTGTTTCCTTATGTGTAGTACGTTTTTGACAGAATTTGCAGTATTTTACTATTTCTAATCTATCTGTATTATTCTTTTTATTTTTTTCTGTCATGTAAGTTCTTCTTTTACATTCTGTACATTCCAATGTTATTGGTTCTCTTGCTCCTTTTGCAGCCATCTTATACACCTCCAGCAATTTATTTAGCTTTTATTAAAAACTTTTTTAAACGTATGTCCCTACATACGCTTAAATATTGTATCATAAATTGACCTATATGTCAATTATTTCAGCCCATTTTTTTCTTTTTTTGTACTGAAAATCCAAATTTTCCAATTTTCTTTCCTAATGGATAATATCCACCGTTTGCATAAGCCATTAAATTACATTTACTTATATCAAATGTACCTTTTTCATCAATGTATTTTTCATCTGCATCTATTGATAATACTTCAGCAACAAACATGTCATGACTTCCTAATGGAATAATTTCTTTTACTCTGCATTCTACTGATACAGGGCTCTCTTTTATTAAAGGTGCTTTTACAAAGTTTCCTTTCTCCTTTGTAAGTCTCATCTCTTTAAATTTATCATGATCTCTTCCACTTCTTACTCCACACCAATCAGTTGCACGAGCTAACTTTTCTGTTGTTAGATTTATTACAAATTCTCCATTTTCTTTTATCATATCGTGAGAATATCTTTCAGGTCTAACTGATATATAGCACATTGCAGGATTTGTATTAAGTATTCCTGTCCATGCAACTGTTATTATATTTGATTTTTCCATTGTTCCACAACTTACCATTACTGCAGGTATTGGATATATAAATGTACCTGCTTTCCATTGTACTTTAGCCATTTCTTGCTCCTTTCATATTTTGTATTTAATATTTCAAATTCATATAAAATAAAATTAGAAATTACAAATAATAGTTTATATTAAAATATATAATTAATGTAATACTTATATAAAACACATATTATTTACATTACTTAATACATCATTTAATACATTTATATTATCTCTAATTTCTAATTTTTTCAATGGTATTTTCTTTTAATTTTATTTTTTATAAATAAAAAAAATCTGGCGACAACCTATCTTCCAGGCAAGGTAACTCGCGAGTATTGTCGGCATCTAAAGGCTTGACTTCTGTGTTCGGAATGGGAACAGGTATTTCCCTTTAGATAATAATCACCAGAAATGGTTAGTATACTTTATAAAGCACACTCAAAAATACATAGAAGAATTATTCGTAAACCTTTTTTATATTAGTGGTTAAGCCCTCGATTTATTAGTATTGGTCAGCTCAATGTATCGCTACACTTACACCTCCAACCTATCAACCACATAGTCTTTATGGAATCTTACTACCTTACGATATGAGATATCTTATCTTAGAGTTGGCTTCACACTTAGATGCTTTCAGCGTTTATCCAATCCATACTTAGCTACTCAGCCGTGCCTCTGGTGAGACAACTGATACACCATTGGTATGTCCATCCTGGTCCTCTCGTACTAAGGACAGCTCTCTTCAAATATCTTACGCCTGCGATAGATAAGGACCGAACTGTCTCACGACGTTCTGAACCCAGCTCGCGTACCGCTTTA
>URYN01000015.1 GCA_900552135.1 uncultured Clostridium sp. | reverse complement strand
CAAATGGAACAACAATATATGCACAATGGGAGAAAGATGCTTCAGCGGAGTACACCTTGACAATAAACGCAGGAGCAGGAACTGCAGCAGGAGAAACCAGTATTACAGGAACACCAGGAACAACTGTTAAGATGTTAAATCCTTACCCACCAAGTGGTTACACGATAAAATTTAATGCAAATAATGGTTATTGCTCAACCAGTAGCTTAACAACATCTTATAGCTTCAACAGCTGGACTGTAACGAGAGGATATGGAAGCGTATCAGGACAAACATACACATTTGGAAATGGAAATGGAACAGTTACAGCAAGTTATTATCAAAATGGAGCATATTTACCAACGGCAACAAGAAGTGGCTATACATTTAAAGGTTGGTACACATATTC
This sequence comes from uncultured Clostridium sp., assembly GCA_900552135.1. Taxonomy (GTDB): domain Bacteria; phylum Bacillota; class Clostridia; order TANB77; family CAG-508; genus CAG-245. The sequence continues at coordinate 24,639 of URYN01000015.1, read as the reverse complement.
ATCTGGAGGAAGCAAAGCGGGAAGTGCGGGAGAATATTACTATCCAAGCAGTAATATAACGCTATATGCACAATGGGCAACAGACGCATATTCACCAATTATTACTCAAGACACCTACAGCGCAACAAATGGACCTGTAACAGTAACAGCACGATCACCACAATCAGGTTATACTGTTCAAATTACAATGGAAGACCCAACTGTAGAATCAAATTGGGAAGACATATCTTCTATTGCAGTATATGAAAACACTGCAGTATATGTAAGATTGAAAAATGGTTCGACAACTTATAGTTATTCTACACATAATGTAACTAATATAAATGCATTCAATTATACATCAGGAAGGGGACATAATACACTTGTTATTGATACAAGTACTTATACAGTACAGTATCAGTTGAATTCTATTCCAACAGGTTCGTCAACTACAAAGACTTTCACAGCATATTATAGAGTTGAGGGGGACAATAGCTATAAAGTTCGAGAATTTTCTGCTACTGTTGTAAGTGGAGGATCGTATAGATTAAATATGCCGGTAGATTCAAGTGCTATGAGTAAAAAGGTGTATGTATACGTTGTAATTACAAATACTGATGGAACTAGAACTTTAGTAAGAAAAGCATGGATAAACTGTAAAACAGGAAGCACTTATTATGATCCGTAATAATAGGTTATATCCTAAATTGACATGATGTTAGTATATTAAATCATAACTATCAAGGACTGAAATTTTAAAATTTATTAAACCAACTCGGTTTAATAAAAAGCAAAATTTCAGTTCTTTTCTTATGGAATTTCCAAAAATTTCTGTACATTAATTTTCAACTATGATATACTAACCATATAATAAAACCGGTGGAGGAAAAGTGGAAACATTATACGATATATTAGAGGTAAGCCGAAAAGCCTCAAAAGAAATAATTGAGAAAGCATATAAAACACTTGCAAAAAAATACCATCCAGATTTGCAAATGACTGAGGAAGATAAAAAAATAGCCGAAGAAAAAATGAAAAAAATAAATGAAGCATATAGTGTTTTAGGAAATGAAAAAAAGAAGGCAGAATACGATTATAAATTGCAACAACAAGAAGAACAAAATGCAAGAAGTACTGAAAATCCAACATATTATCAAGAGACTGGATACGAAAGAAAAAATCAAGAATATTATAATCAACCAAATGTTACACAAGAAAATTACAACCAACAGCCCAATGAATATGATAGAGACTGGAGAAATGAATTTGCAAATTTAAGTAAAAAAGAGCAAAAGAGAACTGCAAAGAAAATACAAAAAGAAGCAAGTGAAGAATATAGAAAACAGTATGAAAATTACTTTAGAAGTTTAGGATTTAAAATAAAGCATAAATGGACTTTTAAAGATTTTCTTACGGTATTATTGGTACTTGTTGCTGTAGCAATAATAATCTGTTTATTATGGATAATCCCTCCAACGCATGCTTATATGCTAAATGTATATAATTCAAATGTAGTTGTAAGAATATTAGTAAATGTTGTGATAGGAATTTTTAAAGGCATTGTAAGATTTTTTCAAAATTTCACTAAATTTTAAAAGTATATAATAATTATATTAAGTTATAATATTTATATAAAAAATTTATAGGAGGTAAGGTTGAAAAATAAAAATTTTCAAAACCAATACCTTATAGAAAGGAAGAATTTATTTATGGACAGAAAAGTTAGAGTTGTTCAATTCGGAACAGGAAAGATGGCAGTTTACACAATGAGATATGTTTTTGAAAAAGGAGGAGAAGTTGTTGGAGCAATCGATGTAAATCCTAAAGTTATAGGAGAAGATATTGGAACTGTAATGGGAAGAGGAGAAACAGGAGTTAAGGTTACAAGATTAGAAGATGCTGAAAATCTTTTAAAAGAGTTAAAACCAGATATTGCAATAGTTACAACAATGAGCTTAATTAAGGATGTTGAAGAAGCATTAATGCTTTGTGCTAAACTTGGAATAAATGCAATTACAACATGTGAGGAAGCGTTCTTCCCAGCAAATTCAAATCCAACAATAACAAAAGCTTTAGATGAAATGGCAAAACAAACAGGATGTACAATAACAGGAAGCGGATATCAAGATATATATTGGGGACAATTAATAACATCAGTTGCTGCATCAACTCATAAAATAACAAAAATAAAAGGAAGTTCAAGCTACAATGTAGAGGACTATGGAATTGCTCTTGCTAAGGCTCATGGTGCAGGATTAACACTTGACGAATTTGACAAACAAGTTGCCTCAGTAGATAGAATTACTCCAGAAGAAAGACAAAGAATAATCGATTCAGGAGAATATTTACCATCTTATATGTGGAATGTAAATGGATGGCTATGCTCAAAATTGGGATTAACAATAACCTCACAAACTCAAGTTACTGTTCCAACAACTTATAAAAAGGATATATATTCAGAAACACTTGGTCAAACTGTAAAAGCAGGAGATGCTACAGGAATGAGTGCAATAGTTACAACAGAGACTAAAGAAGGAATAACAATAGAAAGTGAGTGCATTGGTAAAGTTTACTCACCAGAGGAATTTGATAAAAACGAATGGACTGTATATGGAGAGCCAGATACAACTATTACAGTTGCTAAACCTGCAACAGTTGAACTTACATGTGCAACTATAGTAAATAGAATTCCTGATGTAATAAATGCACCAGCAGGATATGTTACAACAGAGAAGATGGGAGATCTAGAATACAGAACAAAACCTCTAAATGAATATGTAAAATAGTGCAAAATTTGTCGAACGATTTTTTGATTAATTCTTAAAAAGATATTGCAAAATAAATAAAATATAGTATAATAATAAATGAAATGTTTTTGTTGCAAAACACTAAATTTCAGGTGAGAATGGGTAATCAAAGATTACCAAAAAAATCAGGTATGCTGTAACATACCTGATTTTTTGCTATTTCATGAATAATTCAATAATAGCTTTTAGCTCAAAAAAAATTTACAAAATTTTCATTGAATTAATATTGTTTTAATGATAAAATAATGCTGAAATGATAAGAAAAGAATTAAATTTTGATGAAAACAAAATTGTAAATATTTCTTATCGAGATAAAGCCTTGTGAAAGGAAATATAAATTATGGAAAAATCACTTTTGAAAGATAGTGTAAGACAAATAAAAAATACGTTTAAACGATTTCTATCTATTGTGGCAATAGTTCTACTTGGAGTAGGATTTTTTGCTGGAATTACGGCTACAAGCCCAGATATGAAAGACACTATAGATACATATTTTGATGATGAAGATGTAATGGACATTGAAGTAATTTCAACACTTGGATTAACAGATGAAGACATAGAAGCATTGAAACAAGTAGATGGAACTAAAGATGTAGTTGGAACTTATAGTATTGATGCTACTTTCAGCACAGAAAAAAAGGAATATGTTGTTAAGATTGAGTCGATGCCAGATACGATAAACAATGTAATTCTTAAAGAGGGAAGCCTGCCACAAAATGCTGATGAATGTGTGGTAGAGAGTTCGCTTCTAACTTGGACTGGATATAAAATTGGCGATTATATCACATTAAATCCACAAAAGATTGAATCATCTACAAGTCTCGGAGATATAGACATAAGTAATGAAGAAGATAGCAATGATAATAATAGTAACAATGATTCAACTGTAAAAAATAAAAAGGTTAAAATTGTTGGGACGGTTCAATCTCCTTTATATATTTCTAGGTCGAGAGGGACCAGTAAACTTGGAGCAGGTTCGGTAAATTTTTATATGTATATGCCAAAAGAAAATTTCAATATGGACGTTTACACAATTGCATACATTACTGCTGATGGTGCAAAAAATTTAAAAACATATAAAGACGAATACCAGAAAAAGATTGACAAAGTAAAAGATAATATAGAAGCAATAGCTGATGAAAGAAAACAAGCTAGATATAATTCTATTGTAAATACTGCTCAGAGTAAGTTAGACGATGCTCAAAAAGAATTTGATGAGCAAAAGCAAAAAGTAGAAGATGAACTTCAAGATGCACAAAACAAGATAGATGAGGGAAAGGTACAAATTGGGGACGGAGAAAAAAATGTTGCAAATGCAAGAAAAAAGGCTGATACTGAATTTGCAAATGCAGAGAAAAAGCTGGAAGATGCTGAAGCACAGCTAAGTAGTGCAAAGTCTGAATTTGAAAAAAAGAAGCAAGAAACAGAAAAGCAATTAGAAGAGGCACAGAAAAATGTTGATAGTTTAAATCAAGCAAAAACTAACTATGACAATTTGGTAAGTCAAAAGCAGACAATGGAGAACCAGATAAAACAGATAGAAGAGACTCTAAAAATATTAAATCAAAATCCAGACGAAAATGCGGAAAAGATAACAGAGTTAACTACAAATAAAACAGCATTAGAAGCAGGGCTTAGTCAGATTAATGTAGGAATTTCTCAAATAGAAAATGCTCTTTCAAGTCAGGGAATAAAGGCAGAAAATTTAAGTCAAACTATAAGTTCTATAAATTCTCAAATAGAGCAAGGAAAGCAGGAACTCGCAAAGGCAGAAAACACAATAAGCGAGAATGAAAAAGAGCTGGAAAGTCAGAAAAAGAAACTTGCACAAACCAAAACAAGCACATACAAAACTATAAAGAGTAATGAGCAAAAATTAGAAAATTCTAAAAAAGAAATCGAAGAAAATGAACAAAAGCTTGCAGATGCACGAAAAGAAGCAAAAGAAAAATTAGATGAAGCACAAGAAAAATTGAATGATGCAAAGACTCAAATTGCAAAAATAGAAAAGCCTTCTTGGTATATTTTAGATAGAAATTCAAACTATGGATATGCAGAATATATTCAAGATACAGATAGAGTTGCTAATTTAGCCAAAGCATTCCCAATAGTATTCTTCTTAGTTGCAGCATTAATTAGTTTAACATCAATGTCTAGAATGATTGAAGAACAACGTGTTCAAATTGGAACTTTGAAAGCGTTGGGGTACAACAAAATTCAGATATCATTTAAATATCTAATTTATGCATTCTTGGCAACCATGATTGGTGGAGTAGTAGGAATGATAATCGGATTTAAGCTAATACCATCAATAATAATAATGATGTATGAAATGATGTACACTATTCCAAAAGCTGACTGCATAATTCGCATTGAAATGGGAGTTATAGGATTGGGATTTGCACTTGTATGCACATTAGGAGCTACAATTTATACATGTATTAAAGAATTGAAAGAAAAGCCAGCAGAGCTGATGCTTCCAAAGGCTCCAAAGCCTGGAAAACGCATAATGCTTGAAAAAATAACATTTATATGGAAAAGATTGAAGTTTACTAATAAAGTAACTGCAAGAAATGTATTTAGATATAAGAAAAAAATGCTTATGACTGTAGTTGGTGTAGCAGGTTGCACATCACTTATAATAGCAGGATTTGGCATAAGAAATGCGATTGGAAACATGATTCCAAATCAGTATGGCGAAATTTTTAAATATGATGGAACAATCGAATTTAAAGAGGATGTAACAAAAACACAAATTCAAGATGAAAATGAAAAAATAAAGAACCTAGATAAAATTGCAGACACATTGCCAAGTTACATGAAAACCGTTGAAATAACAAGCATTCAAAATTCACAGACAATAAACCTTGTAGTACCAGAGCAGTCAGATAAATTAGATGAATTTATAGGATTAAGAAACAGAAAGCACAAGAAGGAAACATACACATTAGATGATGAATCTGTAATAATATCAGAAAAGATTGCAAGCCTATTAAAGATAAAGGTTGGAGATACAATAACCATAAAAAATACAGATGATATAGAAAAAGATGTAAAAGTAGGAGCAATAACAGAAAACTACATCTATCATTATATGTACATGTCTAGTAATTTGTACAACAAACTATATGGAGAAAATAGCTTCAAGCCTAATACATTGCTTATAAAAGAAGCAGAAGGTACAACAGAAGATGATGAAGAAAATAGCGGAAAAACAATCTTACAAGATGACACAATAGTTGCTGGAGTAAGCTTCTTATCTGGTACGAAAGATGTTTTTGCAACAGTAATGGAACAAATGCAATTAGTAGTATATGTGCTAATAATATCAGCTGGATTGCTTGCCTTCGCAGTTTTATATAATTTATCAAATGTAAACATAAGTGAAAGAATACGTGAACTTGCTACAATAAAGGTACTTGGTTTTTATAATAAAGAGGTATTTAATTATATAACAAAAGAAACAAGAATATTAACAGTTATTGGAATATTTTTCGGACTATTTGGGGGATATTTCTTGTCGATGTATGCGGTAAAAACGTGCGAACTTGATATGATGATGTTTAATTACGAAATAAGCAAAATGTGTTTTATATATGGAATTATAATAACAATAATATTTGCTGAAATAGTAAATTTAGCAGTAAATAGAACTTTGAAGAAAATAAGTATGACTGAATCATTAAAGAGTGTAGATTAGAAAGGATGAAAATATGGCCTATATAGAATTTAAAAATGTTGTAAAAGAATATACTATGGGTGATAATAAGATTAGAGCCTTAGACAATGCAAATTTTGAAATAAATAAAGGTGAACTTGTTGTAATTGTTGGACCGAGTGGGGCAGGAAAAACTACTGCCCTAAATGTTCTCGGCGGAATGGATAGTGTAACTTCTGGAGATGTTGTGATTGACGGAAGACACGTTAATAATTACAACGAAAAGCAACTTACAAAATATAGAAGAGAAGATATTGGGTTTGTATTCCAGTTTTATAATTTGGTTCAAAATTTAACTGCAATTGAGAATGTAGAACTTGCAACTCAAATCTGCAAACATCCATTAAGTCCAGAAAAAGTAATGGAGAAAGTTGGACTACAAGAAAGAAAAAATAACTTTCCATCTCAACTATCTGGAGGCGAACAGCAAAGAGTTGCAATAGCAAGAGCCATTGCTAAAAATCCCAAAATACTTCTTTGTGACGAACCAACTGGAGCTTTAGACTATAACACAGGAAAGCAGATTTTAAAACTTTTGCAAGATACCTGCAGAAAAGAAAATATGACAGTAATCATAATAACGCACAATAGCGCAATAGCTCCAATGGCAGATAAAATAATACACTTCAAAAATGGAAAATCGGAAGACATTATAATTAATCAAAATCCAACGCCAATAGAAAAAATAGAATGGTAAATTTGTAGTGTAATTATAAATAAAAAACTAAGAACTAAGTACTGAAACTTTATAACGATAGGTTTGATGAAAAAATTCAAATAAAAAAGAATAAAAGTTATAAAATACAACCCCCAGGGACCATTGCGGTCTCTGGGGGTTGGGGCTTCTTACAAGAGTAGGCTCAAGTCCCAAGCACAGACGGTGGCAAAGAAATCAGATGCCATGGAGTAAAGGAATGTTCCGAGAGGGCAGTAGTGGATGAAACCATCAACACTGCTGTCTATGGTAAGTGCCTTTCCATAACGAAGTCCAACCAGAACAACATAGTGCTCAGCTTTTTTGTTGTCGTTATTAAAATAGATTTTTCCATTTACCCGTACAAGTACAGGATGGTTCCTTAGAAGAGACCTGAATATGCTGTAAATCGAGTCATATCTAGTACTCCAGAAAGGAAAGACGAAGGGGTTCTCATGGAACTTCACGAGAAAATCATCCATGAAACAGTATGGCTTCAGAACATTGCGAGATTCCAAAATATTTTCAAGTTCAACATTACTGTTGTAGTTTGAAATTAGCGACGCAAGTTCATTAAAACCTATGGACGGTTCCCTGTAGAGAAGTACAAGGGAATTATACAGTGCAAAAAGCATATTGCTTGTGCAAGCCTGTGATTGAGCAATCGACAATACTTTGTCAGAATTCAAATAATCTTTTTCAGAAACGAACCTTTTATCCATTGCATAACTTACACTCTTGATTAAGAGTCCAGAAATGTCACCTTCAGACAAAAGATTCTCCTGATAGGAATTATTCAAAAGATTTGTGATGGAAAACCGCAATCCTTTGCTGGAAACCATCTCTGCTGGCTGTAAGTCATCTGCCATCTCAAAGGTTATTGGACGTTCCAATTTTTGCATGGCGGAATCGTTGTCTACATTCATGTTTAAAACCTCCTAAATATAATCCCTATAAAAGGGTTACATGTAATTATAGCATAAATATTATGTAAAATCAAGGTTGAAGCCTAGACAGAAAACTCGAGTTGTGGTAATATAGTAACGAGGAGAAACAAACATGAGAAATAGAAGAAATACGAGAAGAAAAAATGTAATATTAGAAACAATAACAAATAAGAATTTTATAAGAATTTCATCAATATTATTAGTTGCAATAATAATATTGTTTGGAAGTATTAAAATTAGAAATTATTTTGATAAAAAAGAACTTGCAGAGCAGGCAAGAGAGTTAGATAAGCAAACTGGTGAAATATTTACAGCTATGGAGACTGAAATAAAAGAAACAAACACAAAAAAAGATGGGATTAAGAAAACTTCTACTGCAAAAATTTCTGCAGTTGGAGATATATTATGCCAGATGGATATGATACAAGACGCACAAAATGAAGACTCTTATGATTTTTCATACATGTTCGACAACATAACTAAATATGTAAAAAAATCGGATATTGCAATCGGAACACTTGAGACAAACTTTACAAGCAATAGATATTCGGGAGTAGGAAAGTACAATACACCAACTGAATTTCTAACAGCTGTGAAAAATTCAGGAATAAGTTTGGTATCACTTGCACATAACCATGTACTTGACTATGGAGAAGATGGACTAAACCAGACAATATCAAAAATTCACGAAAAAGGAATGAGCATTACAGGAATACAAAACAACGAAGAAAATGAAAATAGTGAATTTACAGGCAACATAAAAGAAGTAAATGGAATAAAAATCGCATTTTTATCATATACTTATGGACTTAGCAATGAAAATGAAATAAGTGAAGAAGAAAAGTCAAAAGTAAATATCTTTTCAGAAGAACTAGCTTTGAAAGACATTCAATATGCAAAAGAAAATTCAAACTACATAATTGTAATAATGCATTGGGGAGATGTAAACAGTTCAACTATTACAGACTATCAAAACAATATTACGGGCTTCTTGGTAAACAATGATGTAGACATGATACTAGGTTCGCACCCATCAGTTGTAGAGCCAATGAAAATAATACAGAATGCAGAAGGAAAAAATATATTAGTAGCATACTCTTTAGGAAATTACATCTCAAGCTTGAAATATGAGAATGCAGATGTGGAATTAATTTTAAACATTCAAATTGCAAAATCAGAAGATCAAGAAAAAGCAGTATTACAAAAGGTTGATTACACACCAATCTATGTATTAGACAATGGAATAAAGTCTGAAAAAAGATTTGAATTAACAGATATGAAACAATTAGCAAAAGACTATGCAAATGGAGACACAAGCAAAATTTCAAGGAAAAAATATGATGAGATAATAAAGAAACTAGATGAGCTACAAAAGATAGTAAATGAAAATTAGATTTTAGAGGATTAAGGCAAGAAAGGAAATAAAAAATGAATGTAGGATTTGTATCACTAGGGTGTAGCAAAAATTTAGTAGACACAGAAATGATGATTGGAATATTTAAAAATAACAATTTTAATATCGTGAATGATCCAGCAGAAGCGGACGTAATAGTAATAAACACCTGTGGATTTATTGAATCAGCCAAACAAGAAGCAATAAACACAATACTAGAAATGGCAGAGTATAAAAAGACAGGAAAATGCAAAATATTAGTAGCAACAGGATGCTTGGTACAACGTTACAAAGAAGAATTAGAAAAAGCAATGCCAGAGGTAGACATATTCTTGAAATACAGTGACTATGCAGAAGAAAAAGGAAAATCTGCAGAAATATTTGCAAAAGTATTAGAAGAAATATATAACGAAAAAACAGGTAACAAAGCTGATGTAAAAGAAAAAGTAAAAAATACTGAAATGGACTTCATGAATAGAGTTGTAACAACAGGAGAAAACTATGCTTATGTAAGAATTGCAGAAGGTTGTGACAACAGGTGTACATATTGTGCAATACCATACATTAGAGGAAAATATGTAAGCAGAAAAATGGAAGAAATAGAAGAGGAAACAAGAAAAATTGTTGAATCTGGAAGAAGAGAAATAATTTTAATTGCACAAGATACATCTAAATATGGAATAGACGTATATGGAAAACCAATGCTTGCAGAATTATTACAGAGACTTTGTAAAATAGAAAATCTAAAATGGATAAGATTTTTATACACATATCCAGAAGATATAACAGATGAGTTAATAAAAGTAGTAAAAGAAAATGAAAAAATATGTAAGTACTTTGATATTCCAATACAACACATTTCAGACAGAGTTCTAAAAAGAATGAATAGACAAACAACAGGACAGAACATAAAAAATACAATAAAAAAATTAAGAGACAATATTCCTGGAGTAGTAATAAGAACGACTGTAATGGTTGGATTCCCTGGAGAAACAGAGGAAGACTTTCAGAAGCTATATGAATTCATAAAAGTTGCAAAATTTGAAAAGCTTGGGGCATTTTCATACTCGAAAGAGGATGGAACTCCAGCCGCAAGGTTAAAAGAGCAAATTCACCCAATGACAAAAAAATCAAGATACAACAAAATAATGAAGTTACAACAGGAAATATTGAAGGAAAATGAGAAAAAATTAATTGGTAAAGAAATAGAGATACTAATAGAAGGAATTACTCCGGACAAGAAATATTATGTAGGAAGAAGCTACATGGATGTTCCAGAAATAGATGGAATTGCATATATAAAGAACAATAATGAAGCAAATGAAAGAGAGCTTATTGGAAAGTATATAGAATGTAAAGTTGTAGATGTAAAAAACTACGACACAATCTGTGAAATAAAAAAATAGAACTAAATTAAATTGTAAAGAAAAATAAAAAATTAGTAAAAAATCATAAAAAAATTTAATAAATGTATTGACAGATTAAAAAAAATAATATATACTTGTAAATGCGTTGAGAGATGCACCTTTAGCTCAGTTGGTCAGAGCAACCGGCTCATAACCGGTGGGTCCAAGGTTCGAATCCTTGAAGGTGCACCATTATTTTATAGAAATATAAAATAACAACAGCTTTGGACAGGTGGCCGAGTGGCTAAAGGCGGCAGACTGTGGTCTTTGGTTTCAAAAACCTAAATTTGCAGCTCTCACAAGTAATTGTGAGATGAACATCTGGCTAATTCGGGGAACTCTTAACAGGTAATGCTGATGACAATCCCGAGCTAAGAAAGCAATTTCTGAGTGTAGAGACTTTATACCAGGTATCTTAATAAGATAAAGAGAAAGTCCAGACTACAAACATATATAATGGTAGTGAAAACTATAGTAGTAAGAAATCTGTTCTCGAAAGGGTACGATGGTTCGAATCCATCCCTGTCCACCAAACAAAGAAACCGTAGTATCTTGAAATAATAGATACTACGGTTTTTCTATTATCAAATATGAACTTATGCGAAAAGTATAACAAGTATAGAGTTAAATAAAATTCAAAAGAGGAGAAAAGAATGGAGAAAAATTGTAAAGACTTTGTAAAATGCGGAACCTGCACACAGGACTGTAAAGAAGAAACAATAAAAGATCCGATTACTGAAATAATCGAAAAAATAAACGATAAAGAAACGTACACAGTAGTACAAACAGCCCCATCAATACGAACAGCATTAGGGGAAGAATTTGGAATGCCGATAGGAACAAATGTAAAAGGAAAAATGGTAACAGCACTCAAGAAAATTGGTTTTGATAGTGTGTTTGACACAAATACAGGAGCAGACTTTACCATAATGGAAGAAGCAAATGAATTTCTAGATAGAGTTGAAGATGGAGAAAATCTTCCTATTATAACATCTTGTTGCCCTGCTTGGGTAAGATTTGCAGAAATGAACTATCCCGAATTATTAAAAAACCTATCTAGTTGTAAATCTCCGCATCAAATGCTTGGAGCCATTGTAAAATCTTATTTTGCAAGAAAAATGAATTTAGAACCAAGCAAAATATTCTTAGTTTCTGTAATGCCTTGCGTCGCAAAGAAATTTGAAATTAATAGACCAGAAATGCAAGTAGATGGAATAAAAGATGTAGATGCAGTAATTACAACAAGAGACCTTGCAACAATGATCAAACAAGAAAATATTGATTTTGAAAAACTAGAGGATTCTGATTTTGACAATCCAATGGGAGAAGCTTCAGGAGCAGGGGCAATATTTGGAACTACAGGAGGAGTAATGGAAGCTGCACTTAGAACTGCAACTGATATGGTGGAAGGAAAAGACTTACCAAACTTTGAATATGAAGCAGTTAGAGGAGAGCAGGGAATAAAAAAGGCTTCAGTAACAATTTGTGGCAAAACAATCAATGTAGTAGTTGCTTCAGGAATAAACAATGCAAAAACAATAATGGAAGAAATAAAGAATGGAAATACAGATTATCATTTTGTAGAAGTTATGACATGCCCTGGAGGATGCATAATGGGCGGAGGACAGCCAATCCCAGCTCCAGAAATTAAAGAAAAAGTTGATGTAAGAAAACTAAGAGCTGACTGTTTATATTCTATAGATGAAAAAAGCATTACAAGAAAAGCACATGAGAGCCCAACTATAAAAAAAGTTTATAAAGAATTTTTAGAAAGACCAGGAAGTGAAATAGCACATAAATATTTACATGTAAATTATTTAAAAAATGATAAATAGAATGTGAGAGACATAAAAACAAGTTAGTATAAAATTTGGATAGAATAGACAATTAATATTATGTAAAAAATGGTGTCAAGAAATTTCAGAAAATTAGTCCAAGGATATAAAAAATTAAAAGTTGAAAAATTTTGAAATTTGTAATATAATAAATACGTGCAATATTTAAGTATTGGAACGTTTAATCCACGAAAGTTATTATAGAACTAATTAATTAGTATATTGCATAAAATAGGTTAAATGATGAATTTAACCTATTAAATTTAAATATTAATAAATAATAATAAAAGTAGTAATGAAAGTAGAAGTTTATGGGGAAGAAAAGAAATATTTGGAACGATTATTTTGGAAGTATTAGAAAAAAATACAGCATGAGGGTTAGCCCAAGCAAGCCACTCGTAATCGATTTAGACGGGAAAAATGTAACTGCCAGTAAGGAGTTTAGTTTAATAGATCCATCAGAAGGTGGATTTGTAGACATGATGGAACAGACTGCAAAACATTTTTCAGAAGAATACAACTGTCTTGCAATATTTGGTGTTGACGAAATCAGCTTTATTTTCAATAGCGCCGAATCAATTATAAGGAAAATAAATAGTAGCCAAAATTACAAAAACGATGAAATTATTTCTGTATTTTCGCAATACTTTTTTGACTACTTCAATGGATTGAATTCGAAGAGAAAGATATTCTGGCATGGAAAAACATATTCGATTTCAGAAGATAAAATAAAGTCATACATAAAATATAAAAGCCAAAGCATAATGAATGTTTTTACAACATATTTCTTGAAAAGAAACATGGTTAAGGATGCTGGAAATATTGAATTAGATAAAAAATTAGAAATGTGTAATAAGTATGATACATACAAAAATATTGAAGAATATGCAAGCGGAATATTATATTTAAAAGGAAAACGCATTGATATAGAACAATATTTAGAAGGTAATATTGTATATATAGAAAATGAGGAAAAGAAGCCAAATATTAAATACGTAGATTTAAAAGCATTTGACGACTTGATTTAAAAATATCAAGCCAGGGAAGGAAAGAGATTATATATATGAAAATTTCAACAAAGGGAAGGTATGCTCTTGTAGTAATGATAGAGCTTGCCGGAAACAGCAACAATGAGTACATACCATTAAAAGATATTGCGGAAAGACAGCAAATTTCGGTAAAATATCTTGAAAAAATTGTTGCAATGTTAAACAAAGCGGGATTTGTTCAAAGCAACAGAGGAAATAATGGTGGTTACAAACTTGTAAAAGAACCTAAAGAGTATAAAGTTGGAGATATATTAAGAGCTGCCGAAGGTGACTTAGCTCCAACCGGTTGCGTAACTGAAAACTGTGTTAGAAAAGATAAATGCAAGACTTTTGAATTTTGGCAAGGACTTGATAAAGCAATAGAAAGCTATGTGGATAGCACAACACTACAGGATTTATTATAGAAAAAACTCAGATGAAATAAAACATCTGAGTTTTTTTGTTGCCTAAATTATATTAGCTAGAGAAATTGCTAATAAAAAACTATAGGAATTTTGCGACAGTATCAACGATAATCTATTTTTTCAAATCCTCAAGTGTAGAATTGTCTATTTCATTTTCTAAAGCAGATGCTTCCTCAGAAGTTAGATAACCATATTCTTGCATAGAAGAAACAACTTTTTTCTGCCTTTTCTTAGTTAGCTCAAAATTAACAGTTGGAGCATATACACTTGGGGCATTTGGAATTCCTGCTAACATGGTACATTCATACAAAGTCATATCTTTTGGTTCTTTATTTAGGTAACCATTGCAGGCCTCTTTAATGCCATAGTATCCATTTCCAAAATAAATAGTATTTACATATAATTCAAGGATTTCATCTTTCGAAAATTCTTTTTCCAAAGTAAAACTCAATATTGCTTCAGCAGACTTTCTACTTACAACATCATCTTCAGAAATAAAATATAAATTTTTTGCAGTTTGCTGTGTTATTGTGCTTCCGCCTTCTTTAAATTCCTTCTGTTTCAAATTGCTAAAAGTAGCTCTCAATAAGGCAATTGGGTCTATGGCACCATGATTATAATACCTGTGATCCTCAACTGCTACAACTGCATTTATATATTGTTTTGGTAAATCCTTTAAATAAACAAAATCTTCGCTTTGCTTTAATGAATTAACCTTATCACTCAAAGAAACTTGAGATAGCTTTTCATCATATAGTTTTTTTCCATTCGTGTAAAAAACCCCACCAACAACAACGAGAATAATTAGAATGAATAATAGTAATCTTCTTATAAATTTCATAAAATCTCCATTTCTACGTTACGATATAATGATTGTAAATGTTCTTAAAACATTATCTAGTAACAGTTTCTACATCTATTTAAAGATATTATTTGAATCTTTAGTAAAACATAAGCTTAAATTTACTTACAAATATATTATAACATAGAAAAAATAAAAAAAGTGAAAATAAAGTGACTTTATAATTTTTTTTTGAGTTGTAACACTTATTTTTAATTTGAATAATATATAACATAACTAAAGAATTAATAAATTCTTTATATAAGGAGGTTGTAATTATGGGAAATTGCTGTAGTAGTGAACTTCTTTGGTTTATAATTTTGTTCTTATTACTATTCTGCTGCGGATGCGGTAACAGAGCTTGCTGTAACTAAGAAAACTTTTAACATAAGTTGACACAAAATACTTATTTAAGGAGGTGACTTTCATGCAAGATAATAGATGCTGTTCAAACAATTGCGGATGCGGATTCGGAGGAAATAGCTGTATTTGGATATTCATAGTATTAATAATACTTTGCTGCTGTTGTGGAAATAACAACGGATGTGGATGTTGCTAATTTTCTTACCTAAAAGATTTGGGAGATAACTGAAAGTATTTATCAAGTGAAGATACAATGTAGTACTATAAAAATAAATGCAAATTGCATGAGAAACTGAAAGGTTTCTCCCATTTTTTTTTGTAAAAATATAGTCAATGAAATTTATTTATGTTATAATATGTATAAGAATGTGTAATTTAGGAGGAACAAGAGATGGAAGGAAAATATGGAAAATTATTAACAGCATTATTAATAGTTGTTGTTATTATAGTAGTAGGACTACTAATCTTTTTAGGATATGACGTTATAAGTGGTTCTAAATCAAAAAGAGACATTGCAGAAGCATTAGATAATTATGATAATTTAATAAATTCTGAGCATACTAACAATACAACAGACAACGAAACTAATACAGAAATACCAGTATTAAACGAAGAAATACCGGATTCGTCAAACGATTCAGATAATAGTTCATCAAACAAGGTAACATATAAAGGATACAATGTTGTAGGAAAAATAGAAATACCTGTAATAAATATCAAATATTTCATATTTGAAAAAGCAACTGCAACATCAATAGAACAGGGAGTTGCAGTATCTTATGGACCTGGACCAAACCAAATTGGTAATACTGTAATAGTAGGTCACAACTATAGAAATGGATCTTTCTTCGGAAGCAATAAAAAGCTAAAACTAGGAGATAAGGTATATATTACAGACAATTCAGGAACAAGATTAAAATATAATATCTACAATATCTATGAGACAAGCCCTGATGATGGAGACTACATGGTTAGAGATACAGCAGGAAAGAGAGAAATATCTTTATCAACATGTACAGACAACTCTAAAGCAAGACTGGTAATATGGGCAGTAGAAGAGCAATAAAATATAAATTTACTAGTAAGAATAAAATAACTAAATAGACATAAAACATAATTTTAACAAATTTTGATTTTTTAGTTGACAAAACTATATTTAGTGGTGTAAAATAAATAATGCATTTAGTTAATAACAAATGCATTATTTGTATGGTGGATTTAGCGTAGTTGGTTAACGCGCCAGTTTGTGGCACTGGAGACCGTGGGTTCGAGTCCCACACTCCACCCCACTTAATATAATATAAATACATTGGGCTGTAGCCAAGCGGTAAGGCACATGACTTTGACTCATGCATGCGCTAGTTCGAATCTAGCCAGCCCAACCAAAATAAAAAGATACGTTTTGCTTGAAATATAAGCACTTTACGTATCTTTTTTATGAATTAATGCAGTAGAATTTTTTATTTTGAAAAATTAATATTGTAAAAAGCATTGAAATAAAAATAATGTTATGCTAATATAAGACTGTAAACAAAAGTATTTAAAACGCAAAAGAAGAGAAAAAAGGGGGAAAACTAAAAAATGAAAACAAAATTAAAAATCAAACAAGAAAAAGGAATTACGCTTATTGCTTTAGTTGTAACAATAGTAGTTCTGCTAATATTAGCAGGAGTAAGTATAAGTTTAGTACTAAACAATAATGGAGTAATAAGTAAAGCAAAAGATGCTAAGAATTCAACTGAAAAAGGACAAGCACAAGATGAAGTTAATCTGGCTGTAAATTATTTACAAATAGAAGATGCAACTTCAACATTAACACAAGAAGAAAGAAGAAAAATATTGGAAGATGAATTAAGAAAAATTTCAGCAGATTCTTCAGTTACAATTAGTGGAGATGGATTTAAAATAATTCATAAAAAATATGAGTTTTTTGTGGATGAAGATTTAAATGTATCTGACTCAGAAAAAGAATTTAATGCTAGTGAATGGGATAAAAAAGCGGCACCAGAGGATATATTTGTATGGAAAAGTGATGATCCAAATAATGCTGATTATGGAGTTGTTATTGGATATAAAAAGAATGTGGATAATTACACAATATTAAGATTTCCAAGTAGATGCACGAAGGTTACTAGCAAAAGGGATATATATACTTCAGGCGTTTATGATTATACTGAGGATGATGCAAAAACAATAAGAAGCTATACTAAAAATATTTTGAAGGTGGAATTACCTGATACGGTTAAGGAATTAGGAGAGGAGGCATTTAGCGGTGACTGCGAATATGGATCATTTAACTTCTCGAGTTTAGAAAAAATTGAACTATCCAAAAATATAAGTAAGATTGAAGATTCTACATTTAAGTTATGTAATAACCTAAAATACGTTAAAATGCCTGACAATATAACAGAAATTGGTAGGGATGCCTTTTCTGGATGTGGAGCACTAGAAAGTATAACAATTCCAGAAGGTGTTAAGAAAATTGGAAATGGATGCTTTGAAAATTGCACAAACTTACAACAGATAAATTTACCAGAAGGACTTGAGACAATTGATTCATGGGCTTTTTTTGCTTGCAAAAACTTGCAAAAGATAAATTTACCAGAAGGACTAAAAAAAATTGGAGATATCTGTTTTGAATATTGTACAAGCTTGCAACAGATAAATTTGCCAGAAGGACTTGAGTCGATTGGAAGATCTGCTTTTGAGAGTACAAATAATTTATCTGAAATTATAATACCAGAAAGTGTAAAAACAATAGGTGAATATGCTTTTGATGATTGGACGGAGAAACAAACAATAAAGTGTAAGGCAACTAAAGCAGGAGATAATTGGGATAAATATTGGAATTATAATTATGCTTATACAGCTTCTAATGCAACGAAAATCAGTGCAAATATAATATGGGGATATCAGGATAACAACACATAAGAAGTAAATTAAAAGATTCTAAATATTTAATTATAAAATAATATATAAAGACTAAAAAATGAAAATAATAAATAAGCCTCAAGCATTTCCTAGTTATAGGATTTACTTGAGGCCTTGTTATGTTATGAGCTTTTAAAATATTCAAACTGTTAATGATGTACGACTAAGTGGTTTATTTTTTGCATTTGGAAGAGCAGCTTTTAAGAAACTTAATATATCAACATATAAAGCGTATCATCATCAAATATTATTTGCTCTTCAGAAAACTCTTCGTAATCTATATTTTTAAATTTTTCCACTATTCTTGCAGGCATTCCAACTTGCTTTAAGTTCTTATTGCAATAATAATTTACTGCTTGTCGAATACACCATGAACAGGCAAATTTTCTTTCTGTTAATGATTGCATTGGTCTTATTCCAACGGCATACTGCTGTGGACTTTTATCGTATTTAAACGAGAATTTTGTGATAGTTTTTCCAGTTTCTGATTCGTATTTGTTTAATAAGTAACTTATGGTTTTTCCGGTATTTTCATCTACTCTATTTGCGGCTATATGTTCTGTTATATTTTGCATAATGAAAATGCTATTTATTATGCAAGAGATAATTGTAAAAGTATAAATTATATTATTTAATTTTTTCTTTGGAGAAATACTTGCTTGTGCTAATAATATAATTATAGAACTACCCCATAACATCATTAATGGAACATTTACTCTTCCACATACTCCAGTATTAAATATAAACATTGGTACTATACAGATTGATAAAGTTATAAATACAATTAATAAATATTGCATAATATATTCTTTTTTCATTTTTGAAATTATTAGTAATATAAAACTTAAAATTAATACTATTGTGTTTGTGTGTTTTGGCAACATTGCCATACATTCATTCCAAAGTTCATTTAAATATCCGCCAACTGTTTTACCCCTTAGTAGTATTGCTTCAAAGCTTATTAAATGCATTCTTCTATCTTGTTTACTATTTAGCAATGTTGTTCCTATTTTTACTATTCCCATACAAATTAGTAACACTAGAATTACTATTGCAGCAAGCTTTATCATCTCCACAAAGAATGCTTTTTCTTTTTCCTTATATGGTTTGTCTTCAGTAATTTCTTTTACTAAATAAGTAATCATTGCAAGTAATGGAAATATATTTAGTAATCCCTGATAAGATATTCCTGCCAAAAAAAGCAATATGAATATTTTTATGTATTTATGGCGGGGATTGTCTATCATTATTTTTACTGCTAATACATTTAAAAATAGTCCGAAACACATTACTGCCGATTCAGGGAATAATAAGTATTCAAGAGTAAATTGATTTAATATTAATATAAAACTTGCCAACACAATTGATACTTTTAATATAGGACTTTTAGGATTTATTAATTTTTCGAAAACTTTTGATATTGTAAATATTGCTGTTCCTACAAATATAATTCCGATAAAATCCATTCCTATTATATATGCATTTATTGGAATATGAAGTATTCCGGCAATAAAACATACTACTGTAGATATAAGTCGTCCATCTAGCAAAAAGTATTTTTGAGGATATGCCATATATCCAAGGTCATAGAGTACATAAGTATCAGATGAAAAATGCATTTGTAGAAAGTTTTGACATAGTAACAATGTTGCTACAAGTATTATAAAATATTCTATTAGATCTTTCTTAGATATGTTTTTTATCTTTTTAATAATTTCACCCCCTTTATTTTTATATACTATCATAAAAAAATATTTTTAACAATGGAAAAATATAAAGTTTATAAAAAATGAAAAAAGATAAGTGAAAAAATAAAATTATGGGTATGCTTTATTTTAAAGGTCAATTGAAAAAGTAAATTCTATTTGGAAAAGCTAAATTCTATTTTCTGACTAAAAGCTATTTATTTTAAATAATTTTATTTTGTAAAAAGCCTTGAAATAAAAATAATGTTATGCTAATATAAGACTGTAAATAAAAGTTTTGGAAACGCAAAAGAAGAAAAAAGGGAGGAAACTAAAAAATGAAAACAAAATTAAAAATCAAACAAGAAGAAGGAATTACGCTTATTGCTTTAGTTGTAACAATAGTAGTTCTGCTAATATTAGCAGGAGTAAGTATAAGTTTAGTGCTAAATAACAATGGTGTAATAAGTAAAGCAAAAGATTCTAAGAATTCAACTGAAAGAGGACAAGCACAAGATGAAGTTAATCTGGCTATAAATTATTTGCAAATAGAAGATGCAACTTCAACATTAACACAAGAAGACAGAAGAAAAATATTGGAAGATGAATTAAGAAAAATTTCAGCAGATTCTTCAGTTTCAATTAGCGGAGATGGATTTAAAATAATTCATAAAAAATATGAGTTTTTTGTAGATGAAGATTTAAATGTATCTGACTCAGAAAAAAAATTTGATGCTACTGAATGGGATAAAAAAGCGGCACCAGAGGATATATTTATATGGAAAAGTGATGATCCAAATAATGCTGATTATGGTGTGATTATTGGATATACAAAGAATGTAGATAATTACACAGTATTAAGATTCCCAAGTAGATGTACGAAGGTTACTAACGATCCGAATTCAGTCATTTATCATGACACTGATGATGATGCTACAACAATAAGAAGAAGTAATACTAATAATATTTTGAAGGTGGAATTACCTGATACGGTTAAGGAATTAGGAGTGAATGCATTTGGAGTAAGTTTTTCGGGAGCATTTAACTTTTCCAGCCTAGAAAGAGTTGAATTATCAAAAAGTTTAAGTAAGATTGATAATTATGCATTTAATGGCTGTAATAATTTAAAATACATTGAAATACCTGACAATATAACAGAAATTGGTGATGGTGCGTTTTCAGGATGTGGAAAATTGAACATTGAAATACCTGACAATATAACCAAAATTGGCTCTTATGCTTTTTCAGGGTGGAAAGCAATAGAAAGTATAACAATTCCGGCAGGTGTTAAGGAAATTGGTGCTGGTTGTTTTAGCGATTGCACAAACTTGCAACAGATAAATTTACCAGAAGGCCTTGAGAAAATTGGTAAAAGTGCTTTTTCGGGTACAAGTCTAGAAAGAGTTAAGTTACCAAAAAGTTTAAGTAAGATTGAAGATTCTGCATTTGACTATTGTGGAAATTTAAAATACATTGAAATACCTGAAAATGTAACAGAAATTGGCTCTTATGCTTTTAGAGAATGTAAAAAACTAGAAAGTATAACAATTCCAAAAAATGTTGAGACAATTGGAAATTTTAGTTTTTCAAATTGTACAAACTTGCAACAGATAAATTTACCAGAAGGTGTTAAGAAAATTGGAGATAACTGCTTTTATGAGTGCAGAAACTTACAACAGGTAAATTTACCAGAAGGGCTTAAGGAAATTGGAGATTTATGTTTTTCATATTGTTCAAATTTGCAACAGATAAATTTGCCAGATGGACTTGAAAAAATTGGATATGAAGCTTTTGATAATACAACTAGTTTATCTGAAATCATAATACCAGAAAGTGTAAAAACAATAGACTCATGGGCTTTTGCTGACTGGACAGCAAGTCAAACAATAAAGTGCAAGGCGACTGAGGCAGGAGAAAATTGGAATAAATATTGGAATTATAGCTATTCGGGTGGTATCAAAGAAAGCTCTTGTAAGATAATATGGGGATATCAGGATAGTAACACATAAAAGAAAATCTAATATAAATTAGCAAATAATTTACAAAGAATTGAAAAAATGAAGATAATAAATAAGCCTCAAGTATTTCCTAGTTATAGGATTTAAGTACTTGCAGAAAAATTCAACATTACAACAATTTTATACAAGTTTTATAAAATATTCTATTAGATTTTTCTTAAATATGTTTTTATCTTTTTAACAATTTCAACCTTGATATTTTTACGTGAAGAAAAAATAAAATTATATGTATACTTTGTTTTATTTAAAATTAATCAATGTTGCAAAAATTAAATTAAAGCCTTGAAATAAGAATAATGTTATGCTAATATATGACTGTAAACAAAAGTATTGGAAACGCAAAAGAAGAAAAAAAGGGGGAAAACTAAAAAATGAAAACAAAATTAAAAAACAAACAAGAAGAAGGAATTACGCTTATTGCTTTAGTTATCACGATAGTTGTTTTGTTAATATTAGCAGGAGTAAGTATAAGTTTAGTACTAAACAATAATGGTGTAATAAGTAAAGCAAAAGATTCTAAGAATTCAACTGAAAGAGGACAAGCACAAGATGAAGTTAATCTGGCTATAAATTATTTGCAAATAGAAGATGCAACTTCAACATTAACACAAGAAGACAGAAGAAAAATATTGGAAGATGAATTAAGAAAAATTTCAGCAGATTCTTCAGTTTCAATTAGCGGAGATGGATTTAAAATAATTCATAAAAAATATGAGTTTTTTGTAGATGAAGATTTAAATGTATCTGACTCAGAAAAAAAATTTGATGCTACTGAATGGGATAAAAAAGCGGCACCAGAGGATATATTTATATGGAAAAGTGATGATCCAAATAATGCTGATTATGGTGTGATTATTGGATATAAAAAGAATGTAGATAATTATACAGTATTAAGATTCCCAAGTAGATGTACAAAACTTGAGCCAAGATATAGTTCAGACATTTATAAGGACACTGGCGATAATGAACCAACAGTAAGAAGCTATACAAAAAATATTTTAAAGGTAGAAATGCCTGATACTATTAAGGAATTAGGCTATGGGGCATTTTCGGGAAGTTCAAAAAATAGCTTGCACCAATATGGATTTATTTTTTCAAGTTTAGAAAGAGTTGAACTATCCAAAAGTTTAAGTAAGATTGAAGATAGTGCATTTTATTATTGTGGAAAACTAAATTACATTGAAATACCTAAAAATATAACAGTGATTGGTTCCGGGGCATTTTGTGGATGTGAAAATTTAAACGATATTGAAATACCAGATAATATAGTAGAAATTGGTGCCGGGGCATTTTCGGGATGTAAAAATTTAAACGACATTGAAATACCTGATAGTGTTTCTAAAATAGGAGGAAGTGCTTTTGATGGAATAAAAACTGTAAAAATAGGAAAAATAGTTGAGTCATCAGATGGGCTTGAGAGGAAGGCATTGAATTGTGAAACTCTAATAATTCGTGATGGAGTAAAAAAATTAATAAAGTGTAGTGGTGATTTTTTTAATGTTGAAATTCCAAAATCAGTTAATGAAATAGGAAATGACTGTTTTTATTATAATAGTAGAATAAAAAGTATAACAATTCCAGAAGGTGTTAAGAAAATTGGAGATAACTGCTTTTATGAGTGCAGAAACTTACAACAGGTAAATTTACCAGAAGGGCTTAAGGAAATTGGAAACTATTGCTTTGAATTTTGTACCAATTTGCAACAGATAAATTTACCAGAAGGGCTTGAAAAAATTGGTTCTAGTGCTTTTGAAGATGCAAGTAGTTTATCTGAAATTATAATACCCAAAAGTGTAGAAACAATAAATTCAGGTGCTTTTGGCGGCTGGATTAGTAAACAAACAATAAAGTGCAAAGCGACTGAAGCAGGAGAAAATTGGAATAAATATTGGAATTATGAATGGGCTGCTTTTCAGGGAGGTTATATCAAAAGCTCATGTAATATAATATGGGGATATCAGGATAGTAACACATAAAAGAAAATCTAATATAAATTAGCAAATAATTTCCAAAGAATTGAAAAAATGAAAATAATAAATAAGCCTCAAGTATTTCCTATTTATAGGATTTACTTGAGGCTTGTTATGTTATGAGCTTTTAAAATATTCAAACTGTTAATGATGTACGACTAAGTTATTTAGACTTAAGTACTTGCAGAAAATTTCAACATTACAACAATTTTATACAAGTTTTATAAAATATGCTATTAGATTTTTCTTAAATATGTTTTTATCTTTTTAACAATTTCAACCTTGATATTTTTACGCGAAGAAAAAATAAAATTATATGTAGACTTTGTTTTATTTAAAATTAATCAATGGTAAAAATAAATTAAAAATATAGGTAAAAATAAATAAAAAAAAGTTGAAAATAAAAAATTGGTATGCTAAGATAGTGTTGTAAACAAAAGTATTTGAAACGCAAAACGCAAAAGAAGAGAAAAAAGGGGGAAAACTAAAAATGAAAACAAAATTAAAAATCAAACAAGAAAAAGGAATTACGCTTATTGCTTTAGTTGTAACAATAGTAGTTTTGTTAATATTAGCAGGAGTAAGTATAAGTTTAGTAC
>URYN01000014.1 GCA_900552135.1 uncultured Clostridium sp. | reverse complement strand
AAAAAATCCGACCAGACAAAATCCGCCTGACCGGAATATTATTCAGTGTTATTTTTTATAACACTCAACCAAGTTCTGTTTCTTCGTTCTGCTGATTCTCGTATGCTTCAGTTTCGCGTTCAGCAGCGGCACGTGCAAGTTCTTCTTCGTAAGCTTTGATTACCTCAGCTTCGAGCATACCTCTGAACTCTGCATTTATAGGATGTACGATGTCGCGGTATGTTCCGTCGGGATTCTTGCGGCTGGGCATGACAATGAAGTTTTTATCGCGAACGCTGATAACTTTGATGTCGTGAAGCGCCAATTGATCGTCGAACGTAACGGAAACTATAGCCTTCATCGGTCCTTCTTCAAAAAGCTTTCTTACTTTGATATCTGTGATGACCATTGTTAAATCTCCTTATGATTAGTTTTCCTTGGCTGATTATCATTATATACCAACAATATGAAATTGATTCATGTTAATAAAAAATAATCTTTTAAAATTTCTATTATTTCCTCTTTTTTATTAATATTTAAAACAATATTTCCGCACCTAGATAATCCTTCTTTTATTTTTAAATATTTTTCATTTAATTCTTCTTCATAAGAATTTTTATTATTTTTTTCTGGAATTTGATTTATAAGAATATAAAATTGTTTTGCATTTGATTTATTAATATAATTAAATTTCTCTATATGATTTATATATAAATCTATTATTTTATTTATTTTTTCATTTTCATTTTTCTTTTTATTTTTTATTTTATTTAGATGTTCATTTAAATTTTCTTTTTTACTTTTTATTATTATTTGAATATCGAAATTATAATTTTTCAGAAATAACTTATATGAATTTAATATTGAACTTTTTTCTAAATCTGACTTCAAATCAAAATTAATTGGAATAACTTTTAATATCTTAATATATGTATTATTCTTTAGTTTGATAATTCCACTTGCGGATATGCAATTAAACGGCATCCACCTTTGTATAGAATAGACCAAATAAAATCACCTCTTTTATAATTTTTATATTTATTATTCTATTTGTTCTTGAGTAGTTTGTCAACATAATTCGTTCGTCAAATTCTTTCATTAGCTTATTATTTTTTTCAATTATTTTCTTTTTTCTATTATTTTTGATTTTTTATTTATTATTTTATATTATTTTTTATATTTATTTATCATTTTTATTTATTATTTTATTTATTATTTTATTTATTATTTTATTTATTATTTATTTAATTTTTTTATTTATTTAATTATTTATTATTTATTTTTATTAATTTAATTTTTTATTTAATTAATTATTTTAAATTAATTTTTATTTTTTGTATATTTTTTTATTTATCGCACATAATATTATTGTAAGGTTAATATTAGTTGAACTAAGAAATATATTAGATTTTAATTTAAGGTCTTTTGTGTTTCGAGCAAAGATTTATAAATGTTTAATATTTTAGATGTTTATAAGTCGGCGATATGAGTATATTACTTGTATGTAAGCTACTTTTTTATTCTTATTTTTAGGTGGTTAAATTATAGGTAATATATTTTATGTTACGAGTATTTTTCTATTTTTTAGTGGTTATTTTTAGTCCTTTAACGGATTACTTTAGCTATTATTGGTGGATTTTTGTTCAAGCAACTGATTGATAATTTTGGCAACATAGCTTATTTATATAGTAATATATATTAGGTTATTCGTTAGATTTATTGGTTTTAGCAAAGATTAATATTAGCCTCATAATAATAGCCTATAAGAAATATCTTATGGGCTATTATATTTTTATTTAATTATTTTTTCTTTATACATCAAGGTTTCTAACTGTTTTTGCATTTTTCTCTATAAATTCTCTTCTTGGTCCAATTTCTTCACCCATTAATATATTGAATATTTGATCTGCTTTTATTGCATCTTCCATTGTAACTTTTATCATTATTCTTGTTGCTGGGTTCATAGTTGTTTCCCATAATTGCTCTGGGTTCATTTCTCCTAGACCTTTATATCTTTGTATATTTACGTTATCTCTACCCATTTCTTGTAAATGTTGTGCCATTTCTTCATCTGTATAACAGTAAACATCTTTGAAACCTTTTTTAGATAATTTATACAGAGGTGGTTGTGCTAGATATACATTACCATTTTCAATTAATGGTCTCATATATCTAAAGAAGAATGTTAATAATAATGTTCTAATATGAGCACCGTCGACATCGGCATCAGCCATTATTATTATTTTTCCATATCTTATTTTATTTATATCAAAGTCATTTCCGATTCCTGCACCAACAGCTAATATAACTGGTTGTAGTTTCTCGTTGTTATATATTTTGTCAGCTCTTGATTTTTCAACATTAAGCATCTTTCCCCAAAGTGGTAATATAGCTTGGAATCTTCTATCTCTTCCCTGCTTTGCTGATCCACCTGCCGAATCTCCCTCGACGATGTAAACTTCACATTGCGACGCATCTTTTTCACTACAATCAGCTAGTTTTCCAGGTAATGTTGTTGATTCTAGAGCACTCTTTCTTCTAACTAATTCTCTGGCTTTTCTTGCAGCTTCTCTTGCTCTTGATGCACTAATACATTTTTCAAGTATTGCTTTAGCAACTGATGGATTTTCCTCTAGGAAAGGAGCTAGTACTTCTACAACCATTGATTGAACAATTCCTGTTACATTGCTATTTCCAAGCTTTGTTTTTGTTTGTCCTTCAAATTGAGGTTCTTTAACTTTTACTGATATAACAGCTGTCATTCCCTCTCTTATATCTTCACCTAAAAGGTTTGAATCTTTTTCCTTTAATATATTGTGAGCTCTTGCATAATCATTAAATACTTTAGTTATTCCTCTCTTAAATCCTTCTAAATGAGTTCCACCCTCTATTGTGTTTATATTATTTACGAATGTAATTATGTTTTCAGAATAAGCTGTTGTATATTGTATTGCAATTTCAACAGGTACTTCTCCGTCTTTTTCTACATATATTGGAGTTGGATGTATTTTTTCTTTATTTTTATTTAAGTATTCAACAAATGAAACTAGTCCACCCTCAAAGCAAAATTCCGATTTTTTTAACTCTTCATCATTTCTTTGGTCTTCTATTGTTATATGTAATCCTTTATTTAAGAAAGCTATTTCTCTAAATCTCTCTTCTAGAGTTGAAAAGTCATATTCTAATGTTTCAAATATAGTACTGTCAGCTAAAAATCTTACTTTTGTTCCTGTTTTTTTAGAATCTCCTATTTTTGTAAGAGTCTCTACAGTTTTTCCTCTTTGGAATTTCATTTCATAAATTCCACCATCTCTTTGAATTGTAACTTCTGCCCATTCAGATAAAGCGTTTACAACTGAAGCTCCAACACCATGAAGTCCTCCAGAAACTTTGTAACCACTGTCTCCTCCAAATTTTCCACCAGCATGTAATACTGTATAAACTGTTTCCGCAGCTGAAATATGAGTTTTTGGATGTATATCAACAGGTATTCCTCTTCCATCGTCTTCAACAGAAATAATATTTCCTTTTTCTATAATAATATGTATATGAGTACAATATCCTGCCAAAGCTTCATCAACACAGTTATCCACTATTTCATATACAAGGTGATGTAATCCTCTAATAGAAACACTTCCTATGTACATTCCGGGTCTTTTTCTAACGGCTTCTAGTCCCTCTAGTACTTGAATTTGCTCAGCATTATATTTGTGATTATACTTTTCCATTATTTACTTCCTTTCTTTAGCATTATGTAAATTTATTTATGCTTTTTTTATTAAATTTATTTTCCTTTATTTTCTTCTGTTTCCTATATCTTCTTGTATTCTATATCTATTTTTTAATTTAATCAAGACCTATTTTTAAATTATTCTTTCTTCTTTTAAATTTATTTTTTTCTTTATTATTTATTTTTTTATTTATTTATTTTATTATTTATTTTTATTTTTTATTTTTATTTTTTTATTTATTTTATTATTTATTTATTTTTTAATCAATTATTTTTCCATTATTAACATAGAATATTTTTTTATTTTTATTTTCTTCATCAAATTTATCAGTACATGTAATTATTACTTGAGTATCCCCTATATTTTTTAAGAAATTTTTTCTTCTTTTACTATCAAGTTCTGACATGAAATCATCTAATAAAAGTATTGGGCTTTCGCCAATTTCGTCTTTAATTATTTGAAGTTCACACATTTTTAAAGATAATACAGCAGTTCTGTGTTGTCCCTGAGAACCATACACATTTACCAGATTGTCATTTATATAAATATTAAAATCGTCTCTGTGAATTCCTTTTGTTGTATATCCTTTAATAATGTCTAATTTTCTTCTTTCTTTTATTTTCTTTAATAATTCATTATAATTTTCACAGTCTGTTAAATACTCAATTTTTATTTTTTCTTTATTTTCTGTTATTTTTTTATGAATTTCATTTATTTTTTCCTTTATTTTATTTATAAATTCAATTCTATAAATACATATTTTATTTGCATATTGAGCTAGTTTTTCGTCCCATATATCAAGAAGTTCATAATTAGCATTTTTTTCATCATTTTTTATTTGTTTTAAATAATTATTTCTTTGTTCCAATACTTTTAAATATAAATTAAGATTATTTACATAGTTTGGTCTGATTTGTCCTATCATCATATCAAGAAATCTGCGTCTTTGTGCAGGTCCATCTTTTAAAATATTTATATCATCTGGAGTAAATAATACAATATTAATATTTCCTAATAATTCACTTAGCTTTTTTATTTTTACTCCATTTACTAAAATAGATTTTTTATCAGCAATTTGAATTTTTATACTGCCATCTCTATCTTTTTTTTGATATTTCAGATTTATATTTAAAAAGTTTTCATTATATTTTATTAATTCTTTTTCTTTACTTGTTCTAAAAGATTTACCAAAAGCAGACACAAAAATTGATTCTATAATATTGGTTTTCCCTTGTGCATTGTCGCCATAAAAAACATTTATACTATTATTGAATTCAATTTTTTGCGTCTCATAGTTCCTAAAATTCTGTAATTCTAACTCAGTTATCAACATATTGTGCCTCTATTGTGGAAAACTCTCTTTCATTTTTTAGAAATTAAGTTTTAAAATTAATCTTTTAGTTTTATTGGTAATATCATATATGTATAATCTCCATCTTCATCAACTGGTCTAATTATACATGGTGAAATACTTGTTCCGAAATTAACAAATATCTCTTCATCATCAATATTTCTTAATGCATCTAGGAAATATTTAGGATTAAATCCTGCCTCTAAGTTCTTTCCCTCTGTATTTAAGTATATCTCTTCTTTAGCGTCTCCTGTTTGGTTTGTACAAGAAATTGTAACTTTTCCAATATCAACACTAACTCTTACTGGATATTTCTTTTCTTTTTCAATGCTTGAAGATGAAATTAAACTTACTCTTTCAAAGCAATCTTGTAAAATTGATTTATTTACTCTAATTCTTGTTTCCCAATTTTCAGGAATAACAGATGAATAATTTAAGAATTCTCCATCTAATAATCTAGTAACAATTTTACAGTTTTCCATTTCAAATAAAGCTTGATTCTTTGCAACTCCAATTTTTATCATATCGAAAGAGTCTAATATTATTTTATTTATTTCATTTAATGTTCTTCCAGGAATAACAGCAGAAAAGTTATTTACTTTTGCCTGTAAAAATTTACTCTTCCATGCTAATCTAAATCCATCAACGGCTACTACATTTAATTTATTATTTGCTATTTCAAATAAACAACCTGTAAATATAGGTCTATTTTCTTCTGTACTAACAGCAAATATAGTTTTTCTAATCATATCTTTTAAAATATTTTGTTCTATTTCTATTGAATTTTCTACACTTATTTTTGGAAGTTCAGGAAATTCATCAGGGTTCATTGTTGCAAGTTTGTATAAAGACCCTTCACATTCAATAACAAGTAGATTTTTATCATTTACTTCAATTTTTATTTCTGTGTCTGGTAATCTTCTTATTATTTCAGTAAACATTATTGCATTTACGACTGTTGCTCCCTGTTCTTCAACTTTACAATCATTAATAATGTATTCTATTCCTATTTCTAAATCATAAGTTGTTAGTTTTATTTCATTATCATTAGTTTGAATTAAAATTCCTTCTAATATAGGCATTGTTGTTCTAACAGCAACAGCTTTTGTTACGGAATTAAGTGCTTTAAGGATTTTATCCTTCTCACAAACAATTTTCATTTTGATTCGTCTCCTTTATTATAATATAATATATAAATATATTTAGTAGTAGTAGTAGTAGGTGCTGTGGATTGTGTGGAAAACTCATGTAACTCTTTATTTCCCTAGGAAAATTTATGTGGATAAGTTGGTGGATAATTTGGAAGGTTATCCACAGTTAAAATTGCATGTTGTGGATAATTGAATTTTCCACAGTTTGTCCACACGTTTTCCACAGGGGGGTGTTGATAACTCTTGAAAGTATTGCTACAGAATAAATTCTTTTCAAAAAATGAAACATATATTTTCCAAACATAAATTTCAAACAAACTTGTGAAAGCCTTGATACTCTATTTATTTGTTTTCCAATAATAAGTTTTTCACACTTTCCACAATTAATTTTGTGTTTGAGTTTGTTTTCATATCCTGTTCTATTTTATTACATGCATGCATTACTGTAGTATGATCACGCTTTCCAAAGTCTTTGCCTATCTGTGGTAGAGACATGTTTGCAACATTTCTACATAAGTACATAGCAATTTGTCTTGGAAAAGTAATATCATTAGAACGTTTAGAACCTTTCAAATCTTTAGGATTTACACTGAAATATTTTGCAACAGTATCTTGAATGAATTCTGCAGAAATGACTTTTTCTTGTTGTGCAACAATATCATTTATTGCTCTTTCAGCCATCTCCATTGTGATTTGACTATTTGTAAGAGATGCTTTTGCAATCAATTTATTCAAGGTTCCCTCTAATTCACGAATGTTTGAATCAATACGTGTAGCAATAGCAGTTAGAATTTCATCATCAATAATTATTTTATCTAACTGTGCTTTTTTTCTTAATATTGCTAAACGTGTTTCATAATCCGGATTGGAAATATCCGCTATTATTCCCCACTCGAATCTTGATTTTAGTCTATCTTCTAGTAAAGGAATATCCTTTGGAGTTCTATCACTTGAAAGAATTATTTGCTTTCCACTTTCATATAATGTATTAAATGTGTGAAAAAATTCTTCCTGGCATCTTTCTTTACCCGCAATAAATTGAATATCATCAATAAGTAATACATCGATATTTCTATACTTATTTCTGAATTGATCACTTGTATTATCTTTTATTGCATTGATTAGCTCATTAGTAAATACTTCTGATGTAACATATAGTATTTTTGAATTTTTGTTATTTTTTAGAATTTCATTACCAATGGCATGCATTAAGTGGGTTTTTCCAAGACCAACACCACCATATATAAACAATGGATTATAAGATGCAGCTGGTGCTTCTGCAACAGCAAGTGCTGCAGCATGAGCAAACCTATTATTATTACCAACAACAAAAGTTGAAAATGTGTATTTAGGATTCAAATTTGTTGTGGCATAATTAATAGGAGTTCCAACTTTTTCTGTGCCTTCTAAAATTCCCTTTCTTGCTTCAGCTTCAAGTTCTTCTCTAGATACTATAGAAACTGTGCAATCCCTATTAGTGATATAGTTAAAGGTATTTGTTAACAAATCAGAAAATTTAGTTTCAACAACTTCCTTTTGATAGCTTGATGATGTTAACAAAACAATATGATCATTTTCAGCACTTTGGATCTCTAATATTTTTATCCATGTTTCATAAGAAATTCTCGTTACTTCTTCTTTTAAAAGTTCTTTTGCTTTTGTTAATAAATCATTTAGTTCATTCTGCATTAATGTTCATCCTTCCAAAACTTAGACAACCTATCTAAATAAGAATTTATTCACATAGTTATCCACATAGTTATCCACAAACTGTGGATAACTCTCAAACGCCTTATTCCGCTACATTTCTTTAGTTAAAATTAAGCAAAAAAACACAAAAAGTTTTTATTACCATTCGTTTTTGTATATAATATCAAAAAATAAGTTCAATAGTCAATATAAATACCAAAATAAAAAGAAAAATTTTAAATTTACTTTAAAGTATTGACATAATGGCAAAAACAGGTATATAATAAAAAATACTTATGAAGTAAACAATAAAAGTTATATATGATGGAGGTGCAAAGATGAAGAGAACATTTCAACCTAAAAAAAGACAAGAACAAAAAGAGCATGGTTTTATGAAAAGAATGAGTACAAGAGCTGGAAGAAATATAATAAAAGCTAGACGTGCAAAAGGTAGAAAAAAACTAAGTGCATAATAAAATTTGCAAAGCCACTAGATACAACAATTTAGTGGCTTTTAAAAAATTAAACATAGTTTGAAAATTCTATTTTATGCCTTTGGAAGGAATGAAGATAATGCGAAAAATAGATACATTGAAAAAAAATTATGAATTTAGCAATGTTCTAAAAAAAGGCGAATACTTTGTGAAAAAGCATGTTACAGTTTATATTGAAAAGAATAAAATCAATAAAAATGTGATAGGTATTGCAGTTAATACTAAAACTTTTGGAGCTGTAAGGAGAAACCATATAAAAAGGCTCATAAGAGAAGCTTTTTACAAAGAAAGAGAAAATCTAAAAAAAGGCTACAATATAGTTTTTCTTTGGAATAAAAGAGAAAGTGCAGAAAGCGCACGTTTTCAAACAATACATAAGGAAATTGCAGAAATATTTAGAGAGGCCGACATTGTTGAAAAAAATTAATTTGTTTTTTAGAAAAATATTAATAAAAACAATTGAAATATATCAAAAACACATATCACCAATGATTGCAAAAAACGGAGTTAACTGCAAGTATAATCCTACTTGCTCTGAATATATGAAACAAGCAATAAAAAAATATGGCTGTGTAATCGGTGTGTGTAAAGGTTTTATAAGAATATTGAAATGCAATCCGTTTTCTAAAGGAGGATATGATCCTTTAAAATAAATATAGGAGGAAAAACATGGGAGCAATAGCAAATTTATTTGGCTATCTACTAAATTTTCTATACAATACCTTTAATAATTATGGAATAGCAATTATAGTTTTTTCTGTAATTTTAAGAATAATATTGATACCAGTTACAATATTTCAACAAAAATCTATGAAAAAATCTGCTGAATTGCAGGAAAAAATGAAAGAAATACAGAAAAAATATAAAAACAATCCTGAAAAGTTAAACCAGGAAACAATGAATTTATATAAAACAGAAAAAGTTAACCCTTTAAGTGGTTGTTTAAGTTCAATTTTACAAATAATTATAATTCTTTCGGTATTTTGGTTAGTAAGTAAACCTCTTACATATATGAAAAAAGTACCACAAGATACTATAAACAACTATGTAACTGAAATAAAAGAAGCTGGAAGTTCAACATCAGCATATCAAGAGATAGATGTTATAAAACAAAAAGGACAACAAGATGAAAATGTTAATATAAACTTAGATTTCTTTGGAATTGATTTGAGTATGGTTCCAAATGCTAATATGAAAGACTTAAAAGTTTATATAATTCCAGTATTATATGTTTTAACATCATTCTTATCTATGAAACTTACAAACAAGCAAGCAAAAACAAAGAAGAAAAAGACTCTTGCAATAGCTGAGAAATCTCAAGATTCAAAAGAAAATATCGAAAAAGAAGAAAAAGACCCAGCTGAAGAGGCTGCAGAATCAATGGAATTAATGTCAAACAGCATGAATTACATGTTTCCAATAATGGCTATATCAATATCTTTTGTAACACCATTAGGTCTTGCTTTGTATTGGTTAGTAAGTAATGTTTTAATTATGATTGAAAGAGTAATTATTGATAAAGTCTTTGATAAAAAAGATGAGAAAAAGGGGGAAAAAGAAAATGCCTAAGTCAGTTATAACAGAAGGCAAAACTTCCACAGAAGCCATAGAAAAAGGTTTGAAGGAACTTAATGTTTCTAAAAATCAAGTTGAAATTAAAATTTTAGAAGAAAAGAAAAAGAGCTTTTTCAGTATATTAGATCCACATGTTGTAAAAGTTGAATTAACATTAAAAGAAAATGCTCAAGAAGGAAAAATAGTAGAAAAAAAGAAAAATGACGACGAAAAAGTTAATCAAAAGAAAAAGGCTGATCAAGATGATTTAGAGAGTGCTAAAGCAAGCATTGAAACTTTTTTAAATGAATTTTTAACAAAGATTTCGCCTGAAATCACATATAAAATCGAAATAAAAGAAGATGTTATAAATGTTGTTGTAGACGGAAATGAATCAACAAAACTTATAGGATATAGGGGAGAAGCATTAAACTCTTTACAAATTATATTATCAACAATTGCAAATAAAAATAAGGATGCTGGAATAAAAGTTATACTTGATATAGGTAATTATAAAGATACAAGAAAGGCTACTCTTGAAGAACTAGCTGGAAAACTTGAAAGAACAGTTATGAAGAGTGGAAAATCTGTTACTTTAGAGCCAATGACAGCGTATGAAAGAAAAATTATACATACAAAATTACAAAACAGCGAATTTGTTAGAACATACAGCATTGGAGAAGATGACAGAAGAAGAATTGTAATTGCAAAAAAATAAAATTAATTAAATAAAAATCGGAAGTCAAAGTTCGGATTTTAGTATTTTACTAATCTAGACTTTGACTTTTTTTAAGGGGGATTAATATATGAGTACGATTGCAGCAATATCAACAGCTCCAGGAAATGCAGGAATTGGAATAATAAGGCTAAGCGGAGAAAAGTGTTTTGAAATAATAGAAAAAATATTTGTACCAAAAAAGAAAAGCCCTGTTGTTGGTTATTCTATGAAATATGGAAAAATAATAAATAGCCAAACAAAGGAAGTAATTGATGAGGTATTAGTTTCGTATTTTGTGGCACCAAGGAGTTATACTACAGAAAATATGTGTGAAATTAATTCACATGGAGGAACAATAATTGAACATAAAATCCTAGAAGAATGCTTGAAAAATGGTGCAGTTTTGGCTGAACCAGGGGAATTTACTAAGAGAGCTTTTTTAAACGGAAGAATTGATCTGTCACAGGCAGAAGCTGTTATTGACGTTATAAACGCAAAAACAGATAAAGAGGCTAGAGTAGCCGAAAGACAGCTAGAGGGAAGTTTGTCTAGAAATATTAAGAAAATACAAGATGAAATCTTAGATTTAATGGCAGATATAGAAGCTTCTATAGATTATCCAGAATACGACATTGAGGAAACAACAAATAAAAAAATAGAAAATGTAATGCAAGATGTAAAAATTAAATTAGAAAAATTAGAAGAAAGCTTTAGAAATGGAAAAATTATAAAAGAAGGAATTAGAACTGCTATAGTTGGAAAACCAAATGTAGGAAAATCATCATTACTAAATTTAATGCTAGGAGAGAATAGAGCAATAGTAAGTAATGTAGAAGGAACAACTAGAGATACAATAGAAGAGTATATAAACATAAAGGGAGTCCCATTAAAAATTATAGATACGGCAGGTATAAGAAAAACAAACGACGAGGTTGAAAAAATAGGCGTTGAAAAAAGTTTAAATATAAGTAATACTGCTGAACTAATAATTGCTGTATTTGACGATTCTCGTAAGTTTGATGAAGAAGATAAAAAGATTGTCGAACTAATAAAAAATAAACAAGCAATTATATTGATAAACAAAACAGATATGAATAAAAAATTAATTATAAACAATGAAGAGATAAAAAATCTTAATAAAGATATTATTGAATTTTCTACTATAGAAGAAAAAGGATTAGATGAACTATATAACACAATAGAAAATATGTTTAAACTTAACCAAATTGATAGTGATAATTCTGAAATAATAACAAATGAAAGACAAAAACAGCATATTTTAAAAGCCATAGAAGCAGAGGAAAAGGCGATGGAATCGGCAAAAGCTAATATGCCAAGTGATATAACTGCGATAGCAATAAAACAAATTTTAGAGGAACTAGCAGAAATAACAGGACAAAGTGCTTCAGAAGATATAATTAATGAAATATTTAAGAAATTTTGCCTTGGAAAATAGCATATAAAAGTGTTAGAAAAAAGGTAAATATTTAACTTGAAGTATATAATACGAGAAAAAATTCAAATAAACAAGATAACTATAAGTAAACATTTACTAAAAACAAAATAAACAATAAATTTAAACTAAAATAAAATATATATTGACTAATAGACAATACAAAATACG
This sequence comes from uncultured Clostridium sp., assembly GCA_900552135.1. Classification (GTDB taxonomy): domain Bacteria; phylum Bacillota; class Clostridia; order TANB77; family CAG-508; genus CAG-245. Next base: position 16,750 of record URYN01000014.1, on the reverse strand, counting down.
ATTTAAAAGTTTTCAAAAAAACGGGACGTGTCGTTCGACAAAATTCGAGCTTTGAAAATTAAAAAATAGATGTATATATATGAATGATAAGTGGAAAGGAATGTATAAAAAATGAATTATAATGCAGGAGAATATGACATAGCTGTTATAGGTGCAGGACATGCTGGCTGTGAAGCAGCATTAGCAGCTGCAAGAATGGGAATGAAAACATTATTGTTTTCAATGAGTTTGGAGGTTGTCGCAAACATGCCTTGCAATCCTCATATTGGAGGAAGTTCAAAAGGACATTTAGTTAGAGAGATAGACTGTCTTGGTGGAGAAATGGGTAAAAACATTGATAAAACTTATGTGCAAATGAGAATGCTTAATACTTCAAAAGGACCAGCAGTTTATTCATTAAGAGCACAAGCTGATAGAAAAAAGTATCAAGTGGAAATGAAACATACACTTGAAAGACAAGAAAACCTATACTTAAAACAAGCAGAAATAGTTGATATTGGAGTAAAAAATAATAAAATCGTTAGTGTAACTACAAATGTAGGGGCTATTTACAATGTAAAAGAGGTAATCTTGTGCACAGGAACATATTTAAAAGGAAAAATATTCATAGGAGAAAATTCTTTTGAGGGAGGACCAGATGGTGTATTTCCAGCAAATAAGCTATCTTCAGTGTTAGAAAAACTAAATATTAAATTATTAAGATTCAAAACAGGAACTCCAGCCAGAGTAAATAGAAATTCTATTGATTTTTCAAAGATGGAGATACAAAATGGAGATAAAGATATAGAAGCATTTTCGTTTGATGACGAATTAAGTGGAAAAGATGATCAATTACCATGCTATTTAACATATACAAATGCAAAAACACACCAAATTATTAGAGATAATTTAAGTAGATCTCCATTATATGCAGGAGAAATAAAGGGTACAGGACCAAGATATTGTCCTTCTATTGAAGATAAAGTTGTAAGATTTGCAGATAAAGAGAGACATCAGGTATTTATAGAACCATTAGGAAGAGATACAGATGAAATGTATGTTCAAGGAATGAGTTCATCATTACCAGAAGATGTTCAAATAGCAATGTACAGAACCCTTCCAGGCTTAGAACACGTTGAGTTTACAAGACCTGCGTATGCAATAGAATATGATTGTATAGATCCTTCAACATTAAAATTATCTTTGGAATATAAAGATATTGATGGAATGTTCTTCGCTGGACAAATTAATGGAACTTCTGGTTATGAAGAGGCTGCTTCTCAAGGAATAATTGCAGGAATTAATGCAGCAAGAAAACTTCAAGGTAAAGAGCCTGTAGTACTTGATAGATCTGAGGCTTACATTGGTGTTCTAATTGATGATATTGTAACAAAAGGCACAAATGAACCATATAGAATGATGACATCTAGAGCAGAATATAGACTTTTACTAAGACAAGACAATGCTGATTTAAGATTACTTCAGATTGGATATGAAAATGGATTAATATCAGAAGAAAGATATCAAAGATTTTTATTAAAGAAAAAACATATTTTTGAAGAAATTGAAAGATTGAAAAAGACTACAGTAAAGCCTACTGCAGAGGTTAATGATTTCTTAGAAAAATATAATTCATCAAAAATAAATGTTGGGGTAAAATTAGGAGATTTATTAAAAAGAACAGAAATGAAATACGAATATTTGAAAGAAATTGATCCTAATATGCCAAATTTAACAAAACAAGAAGCAGAAGAAGTGGAAATTCAGGTAAAATATGAAGGATATATTAAACTTGAAGAAGCACAGGTTGAAAAATTTAAGAAATTAGAAGATAAGAAATTATCAAAAGACATTAATTATGAAGATATTAAAGGCTTAAGAATAGAAGCCAGACAAAAATTGAATAAAATTAAACCAGAGTCTGTAGGCCAAGCTTCAAGAATATCAGGGGTTTCACCAGCTGATGTATCTGTATTATTAATTTATTTAGAACAATTAAAAAGAAAATAAAGAGAAGGAAGAAAAATATGAGATTTGAAGAATTTAATGAAGAATTTATAAAAAAATTAAATGAAATCAACAATACTTGTTCAAAAGATGAAAGTGAAAAACTATTTAAATATATGAACATATTGCTTGAATGGAATGAGAAAATGAATTTAACAGCAATAACTGATGAAAGTGAGATTATATCAAAGCATTTTGTTGATTCTTTAACAATTTTAAAATATATAAAAAATAATGATAAAGTAATTGATGTTGGCACTGGTGCTGGATTCCCGGGAATTCCGCTTGCAATATTCAAAAATAATACAAAATTCACATTATTGGACTCGATTAATAAGAGAATAAATTTCTTAAATGAGGTAAAAGAAAAAATAGAACTTGATAATGTAGAAAACTTACATGGAAGAGCAGAAGATTTCGGACAAAATAAAGCATACAGAGAGCAATATGATGTTGCAGCATCTAGAGCTGTTGCACCAATGCATGTCTTGCTAGAGTATTTATTACCATTTGTTAAGGTGGGTGGAATGTGTATTTGCATGAAAGGCCCAAATGTTTCGGAAGAGATAAAAGATATAGAAAATGTTGCTAAAAAATTGGGAGCTCAGCTGGTAGAAACCGAAAATTTAAAATTATTAAATGGTGAAATAGAAAGAAACATAATAATACTAAAAAAGATAAAAAATACTGATAAAAAATATCCAAGAAAGGCTGGAACTCCTTCAAAACAGCCGTTATAAAAGACATTATAAAAATTTCGTTCTTGATAAAATAGAATGAAATTTTTTTTTGAAATGTTAATCAATTTTATTGACATATTGACTACATTCGTATATTATTAATATGTCTTATAATAGAAGAAAAAGAAGTTTAACTATAGATAAATATTTACCTATAAATACTAAAAACTGGAGGGATAAAATTGGGAAAAGTTGTTTCAATTGCAAATCAGAAAGGTGGAGTTGGTAAAACAACCACAGCAATTAATTTAAGCACAGTACTTGCTAAAAGAGGAAAAAAAGTATTACTAATAGATGCAGATCCACAGGGAAACGCAACAAGTGGTCTTGGAGTAAATAAAGACCAAAAATTTTCTACTTATGATGTTCTAATTGATGAAATAGAAATCGCAAACACATTACAGACAACTCAAATAAAGAAATTAGATTTATGTCCATGTAATATAAATCTAGCAGGAGCTGAAGTTCAGCTGGTTTCAATGGAAGAGAGGGAATACAGACTAAAAAAGAAAATTGATAATATAAAAGATGAATATGATTACATTATTATTGATTGTCCTCCATCATTGGGACTTGTAACACTTAATGCTTTTACAGCATCAGATAGTGTTCTTATTCCAGTACAATGTGAATATTATGCACTTGAAGGATTAGGACAACTTCTAAATACTATAGAATTAGTAAAGAAACACATGAATAAGGACCTTCATATAGAAGGTGCGCTTCTTACTATGTATGATGCAAGAACAAATTTATCAAATCAAGTTGTAAAGGAAGTTAAGAGATATTTTGGAGATAAAGTTTATAAAAATGTAATTCCAAGAAATGTAAAATTAAGTGAGGCTCCAAGTTATGGAATGCCTATAACTGTATATGATGCACGCTCTAAAGGCGCAAAAAGTTATGAAAAATTTACTAAGGAATTTATAAAGATTAATGATGATGAAATAAAGGCTGCAAAGCACATGAAATAAAACTTTATTTAAAATGAAATATAAAATTGATTAGGGGGAATAATAATGGCAAAGATGACAGGTCTTGGAAAAGGATTAGATGCACTATTTAGTGATACAAAAATATCAGAATTATCTGAAAAAGAGCAAGAATTTGAAGGGGAAAAAGTTGAACTTATCAAAATTACTAAAATAGAGCCTAATAGAGATCAACCAAGAAAGAAATTTGATGAGGAAAAATTGGAGGAATTAGCAAACTCAATAAAACAATATGGAGTTATTCAACCAATTATTGTTATGCCTAAAGATGACTATTATCAAATAGTTGCAGGGGAGAGAAGATGGAGAGCCTCAAAAAAGGCGGGATTAACAGAGATGCCTTGCTTAGTAAGAACAAAAACTGAACAAGAAAACAGGGAAATAGCACTTATTGAAAACATTCAAAGAGAGAATCTTAATCCAATAGAAAAAGCAAGAGGTTTAAGAAAATTATTAGATGATTATGGATTAACTCAACAAGAATTAGCTGATAAACTTGGAATGAGTAGAAGTGGACTAACTAATAATGTTAGAATATTAAACCTTGATCCAAGAGTTATAGATTTAGTTTTAGAGTATAACTTTAGCGAAAGACAATGTAGAGAACTTATGAAAGTTCAAGATCCTGATAAACAATATAAATTGGCTATGGGAATTGTTAAATTTGGAGATAAAAGTGATGAGATAGCAAGAAAAATTGAAAATGAAAAGAAGCTACCAAAAACAGATCCAAAGAAAGCAGAACAATATAGAGCAATATATCAGGATATAGAAAATTCGTTCCAGGGCTTCTTTGGCTCGAAAGTAAAAATTGAAGCAGGAAAAAGAAAAGGAAAGATAGTTATCGAGTATAACAATAATGATGACTTAGAGAGAATCCTCGCATTAATTAAATAACAATACAAAACAGAAAGGACGACACGAATGGAATTTAGGTTAAATGTATTTGAAATAATCATATTAGTAATTAATATAATGTTATTAATATTATATGTATTAAATTCAATGAAATTAACAAAGCTAAGAAAGAACTATTCTGATTTTATGACAAAGCTTGGAAAAGGTGAAAACATAAATGAAATGCTTCAGAAGTATGTAATAGATGTTGAAACGATAAAAAATGAAAACATGGAAATAGAAAAATATTGTCAAAAAATTGAGGAAAAATCAAAAGATAACCTAAAGAAAATTGGACTTGTAAGATACAATGCATATAAGAATACTGGAAGTGACTTGAGTTTTGCCCTTGCAATATTAAATGAAAAAGATACAGGAATCGTATTAAATGGAATATATGGACTTGATACATCAAACATATATGCAAAACCAATAGTAAATGGAAATTCTAAGTATGCACTTTCAAAAGAAGAGGCTCAGGCTTTAAAAGAAGCAATAAATCAAAAGATATAAATCATGAAACTTTACAATTTAATAAAATAAGTTATAGTATGTATTAACTAGAGAATAAAATAGAATATATTATATAAAATAATATAGAAATTAAATTAAGGCAATAAAGAGAATTTAAATTTGATCTGTAATTTCAAATATTAGAAAAATATTTTATAAAAAGGTGCTTATGTTATTGACAACTCGTATAATTTTGTGGTAATATATACATTGTCACAGGTTGACATCGCGTGGAGAGGTGGTCGAGTTGGTTTATGGCACCAGTCTTGAAAATTGGCGTAGGTTTGTAGCCTACCGTGGGTTCGAATCCCACCCTCTCCGCCATTTTTTTTATAAAATATATATGGAGCAGTACCCAAGAGGCTGAAGGGGGCAGTTTGCTAAACTGCTAGGGTTCGTAAGGGCCGCGGAGGTTCAAATCCTCTCTGTTCCGCCAAAATTAAACCATAGGAAAATTCCCTATGGCTTTTTTGTTACTAAAAAACACGGGAAATTCCCATGCTTTTAAATTACTATTTTAAATATCAGCTATACTGAAATTTTATTTATCTTTTTAGTCTTATATCATCTCCAAAGAAATAGCATACATTATAATTCCCTATAAACCTTGATATTATACGATCTCCATACTTTGATGCTAAATCATCAAGACTTAAATTAGTTGAGATGATTGTTTTTGTAATTTTATTATTTTGATTTAAAAGTCTAGTGTTTAACAATGTAAATAATTCGGAAAACTTCAAATTATTCATGCTTTCTGTTCCTAAATCATCAATAACAAGCAAGTCTGCAGAATATAAATTCTTTATTAAGTCAAAGTTTGTTGATTTTCCGCATTCTACAATTAATTATTGAGTCTAACATAACGGGTGCTGTTTGATATAATACAGTTTTTTTCTTTTTTAATAATTCATTTGCAATACAACTGCTTAAAAAAGTTTTTCCAAGACCAGGATTGCCAGTAAATAGAAGATTTTTCTCTTTGGCATTGTCAAAGTTGTTTATAAAATTAGTTGAAATTTTATAAATTAATTCAATATTTTGTCTTGGTGAAATTTTAGAGCCATATTTTTCTGAATTTGCAACAGGTGAATATTGTTCTAAAGAAAACTTGTCTAAACTTATATTTTTTATATCAAATGTATTGGATTGATTATATTCCAAGTCAAATAATTTTTGCTTTAAACAATTACACATTTCTGTTTTATAATTTTCAGTAATATATCCAGTATCTTTACACATATTGCACTCAAATTGTGGATTAAAGTATGTAGAATCTATGTTTAAAGACTTGTAAATTTCATCTTTTTCTTTTAATAAAGAGTTTTTCTTTGTATTTAAGTCATCTAATAATGATTTATTGTTTGTTTGTAATATAGCTTTTGCTGTTGATAAAGCATAAGAGCTAAGCTCATCATCAATTTCTTGAAGTCGTGGGTTTTTCTCATATAAATCCTTCTTTTTTTCACGAGCTCTGGCTATCTCAAAATTCCTTTTTTCTGAATATTGTGATAATAGATTTTTTAAATTAGAATTTTTCAAATTATTTATCAGCTCCTTTCTATTGATTTTTTATAGCTGGTATATTTGTAGAATTTTCACTCTTGGATGAATTCATTTATTCGTTTATAAATAAATTTATTAATTATGAATGAATTTATTTTTAAAATTATTTAGCTTGATATTTATTTGGCATCGCTATCATTTGATGTAGATTGAATGTTATTCGCATATAAATCTGATAAATTAGAATAGCTTCTTTGACTATAGTTATTGTAACCAGCTTTTTTCTCCATAGTTTTTATATCTTTACTTTTTTGTTTTAATGATAATAAGAACTTATTTATTGCATCAGGAGTCTTTAAGCCTCTTTCATGCCAGTCTGATAATATTTTATCTATATAATCAAAATTTGGATTTGCTTTTGAAGTGGTTTTCTTTAAAGCAATTTCAATAATATTCATATTATATCCAAAATCATTTGTCCATTTTTCGATGTAAGCATCTTCATATTGAGTTAATTGCCTATTTAGTCCTAATTTCTTAGAAATTTCCTTTTGAATTTTTGCAAGTGCTTCTTGTTTTTCATAATATTTATCAAGATCTGTATATGTTTTTATATTGTTTTTTGACCAAGCTTCTGCTACTGCTTGAATGTAGTTTCTGTGCAAAGCAGAACGGTTGAAACAGTATCTAAACAAGGCAATCATGACCTCTTCATCAAAAGAATACTTGCTAAACCATAAATCAATATCTCCATACCATGAAGGAGACATGACCCCTTGGAAGAATTCATTATTAATATTCTCGATGGCCTTTGCACGGTATTGATTTTTTTCTGTAGATAATATTTTTTCAGGGCTTTGAGTAACCTTTGGATTATATAATTTATATAGCTCTTGCTCTTGCATATTTGCAAATTCATATCCAGAATTCTTCTTTATTAAAAGACCAAGACCTTCCCAATATTTTATAGAATCTTGAATTACTTTTAATGGCAAATTTAAGGATTTAGCAAGGTCATTTATTCTAATGTCTTTTCCATATTTCGCTAAAAAGAAAAGATATAAATAAACTTTTATAGCATCACCAGTTGCCTGAGAAAAATATTCTGTAAAAAAAGCATCAGGGATACTTGTTGTAGAAAATAATAATGAATTGCTTGATTGTTCTAACTTCATAAAATCATCCTTTCTTTTTAGTAAAAAAATTAATAAAATTGTCGTTTTTTATATATAAAAAGATTATAACATTTAAACAGTTCTTTTACAATAAATTTAAACAATTATTTATTAAACAAATATATTTTAGGACTAAACAAAAACTTAATTAAATAGGATATAATTATTAAGATGTTTTCATTATTACAATTCACTATACTAAATAAAAGAAGAGGAAAACATAGAATTATGAAAATAGTAATTTTCATAGTAAAAGAATGTAAAACTAAACTAACCAAACAGAATATGAAAACATCCCATAGTAGATTAATAAATAGAGTTGAATATTCAATTATTCCTAAAAATTTATTCTTAAAATTAAAGTTTCTTGGAAATATAAATTTCATAAAAATCAATCCTTTCTTATTTAAATTTTAAACATACCTTTTAAATTCAATATATTTGCGTTTATATCTGTTGAAACTCCGCCGATTAATTCTTTCATATAATGATTTGATTTTGTTAAAATAAAAATTGTACTTATGTATATAATTTGAGAGAATAAATCGTTTTGTTGAGTATTTAGTGAAAACAAAAGAATTAGTATTATTACTATAAAAAATTGCTCAAATAACAGTGAAATAAAGGTACGAAGCCAGGTCTTAAAAAACCAAGATGTAGATACAGTTGAAATGGATAGAATGGCAAAAGGGGATAGTACGACAAACAGTTTTATTAAGATATATCTAACTGAATAAGAGAAAAGCAGGTTGAGTAGACCTATTGAAAAGAAGCTTTTTAGTATTCCAGTAAAAGACAATACACTAAAGGATTCTGAAGAAGTATCAAAGTATATGGAATGAGATAATAAACTATTGAAAGATATATTCTTTCCTGAAATCGTCTGACCAAGCTCTTTAAGAGAGTCTGTTAATAAACCGAGATAATTTTAATATCTCTTCACAAATAAACCAAGAAAAATTAATGCATATTGTAACTATAATTATTTTTGTAAGAAATTGATAGGGTTTTTCTATATTATTTCCAGAGAAATAAGAAGTTGATAAACGTACACAATAATATATAACAAATCCAATCAATAATGCATTGGCTATTGCGGGCAAACCATTAACAGGGTTAAAAATGCTTTTAAAGAACCTGTCAGATACGAGATTTTCATTTACAAAGACGCTATTATCTATTAATGAGTAAAGAGACTTATCAAGAGACGAAAAGAACTGTGAAAATAGCTTGTTTATAGTCTCGAGAATTATTTTTGAATAATCTATTTCTGCAGTGTTAATAATAAATCACACTCCTAACCAATTAAACTTTTTATAGCGGATAAAACTAGATCTATGGCTAAAATAAATGAATAGGAAAACAAAGAACTTCTAATTATTTTCTTTCCTGTTCGTATTTTCTCTTCATCGCCAAAGCTAAACTTTTTCATAAATATACCAGTGCCCACAGCAACAGCTGCTGCAGGAGTTGCAAGCTTTAGAAACCATTTTTCTATTTGTGTAAAAGCAGAGTTTAATTTGCTTATCAGTTTTGGATCGCTGGCAAAAGAAAAATTAGGGAAAATAAACAAAAGTGAAACACATAATAATATTATTATAAATATAAATTTTAGTAATCTTTTTTTCATAAAGGTCCTTTCTATTGCAAAATGCAAATTCTATTTAAAATATGGAATGGTATTAATTTTTTGAGGTGGAAGTATTTTGGTGCCATCTGATAGGAAGGCTAAACATTGAAAAGTGTCTAAATTTTGAGTAAAAAAGTTAGTGTCAAAAACATAGTCATATTGAGAGTAAGTATTTATACTTTCAGAAATGTTTGGTGCTTTAGATTTCAAAGAGTTAGTAAATAAATTATAAGAGGTTTCTCTTGCATTTTCTGAAATAGTGGTAGAAGTTTTTTGTTTATCAACTTTTCCAATTTGCTTTTGTGCTTCTTCTATTGTGTAAATATCGTCTGACCTAAACCATAGCTTATTAACTAAGTTTTGAACAATTACTTCAACTGAATATTTATTTGAGATTGCATTTAATAAAGAAGTATAACTCTGAGTTGAAACAACATTTATACACTTTGATTCACGGCTCTGTGAGAAGAAATTTGCATCTGTTGCAGATACATATTCACTGTATTCATCAGAAATAAAAGCAACTGGATGAATATTTGAAGAACTACTATTTGAAAGCCTTCTGAGAACCTCGGTTTGAAAATCAAGTTTTAAATACGCAGCAATTATTCTGGAAAGATTTCTGTATTCATTGATATTCATATTTAAAACAACAATTTTCCCTTTGTTTATAACATCTTTAAATCCTCTGAAATTAATCTCATTTCTTTTGGGACAAAAAGTTTTAGTTATTTCAGAATCTGATACAAAACAGTTAGTTATTCTTGTGATTTCTGATTTTAGAATATTCATTGTTCTTGAATCTAAGGCGAAAAATTCTTTCTCAAAAAACTTTAGAGAGGAAAGCAAATTATAAACTTGAGACTTAGAAAATTTGTTTAAAAGGAACATGTCTTTTAAGCTTTGAACTTTTGAAGAGTAATAAGATTCATCAGTTATTAATTTATGTAATTCTTCAAAAGTAACATAGTTACCATTATATAATCTACATAGCTTAATCGCTTCCGCTAGAACGCTTTCAGCCTTATCTATCCAATATGACTCACTGTTGTTCGGAGAAAAGAGAAGTAAAATTGTTTTTAGCCTATCAGCGATTACAGAGGCTTTTAAGCCTGGATTATTTAAAGGATTATACTTGTACCTTCCGGCCTATCTGAATGGAAATAACATCATTCTGACGATTATACAGCTTTGAAAATTCTAAAACTTGAGAATAATAATTTCCCTTTACATCAAGAATTAGCATTCCGAGCTTTTCGTTTGGAGCATTGGCTCTATAAGAAATTAATTGTTTTGTTATTGGATACATGGCACTGCTAGTTTTTCCAGAACCGATTGCACCAGTAATTAGAATATTTTGATATAAGCCTTTTTCTGGAATTAGAATATCATCATAAGCATTAGTGGAAGTTCCAAGAAATAAAGATAAATCCTGATTTATTTCATTTTGTGTAGAATGAGAAAATTGTTTATGTGATATAGGCAATCTTTTATAGAATTTTTTACAGGATTTCAAAATAGAAAACTTTTTTATGATGTATTTGAACAGATTAATAAAAGTAGTAAATAATTTCTCAATAATCATATTTGAAAGTATTAATATTGATAAAATTGAAAATAATAAGAATATTATTTTAACATTTTTCCACAACAAAGAAGCCATTATAAAATGACTAGAACCGTTTAAATTTAAGCATAAATCGAGTGAATTGCTTTGAAGAATTTGTTTGAGAAAATTCAATTCATAGAAAAATGTTGTAAATGAAAATATAATCCATAATAAAAACTTAAAAATATAAAGTAAAATTTTCATTAGATTTTAGAAAAATAAAGATCAAAAAAATCCTATTAGTGTTCTTTTTCTTTTATTCGAAGTGTTTCCCCTTGTTTAGAATTAAAGAAAAATAATTCTATGTACGAATAAATATAATAAAGAACTATAAAAATGTTAAGAACGAGTAATATGAAAAATAACAATACTTTCATAGAATTACTCCTTCCAGTTTTTTCTATATTACTATAATTTTTTTTATTTGTCTATACTTTTCTTAAAATTTATGATAAAATATTTGTGTACAGAAAATAAATACAATTTGGATAGAAAGGAATACAAAATGAAAATAGAGAAAAATACAAAAATAAGTGAAATAGTTGAAAAAGCACCTGAAAAGGTTCAAATTTTAATTTCTGCAGGAATGGGATGTCTAGGATGCCCAGCAGCACAAGTTGAAACTTTGGAAGAAGCTTGTATGGTTCACGGAATAGACGTAGAGGAATTATTAGAAATTCTTAATAAAGAAGAAAAATAATATTGATACAAAGATTAATATATATTCTGTTAATAATTTTATAAAATTTTTAACAGAATGTAGCAAAAAAATCAAATAAAATAAAAAAATATAAAAAAATTTGATAAAATATTAATAAAACCGTTGACAAACTAAATAAAATGATGTAAAATAAAACATGCGTTGACCAAAGATATTTGGGTCATTAGCTCAGGTGGTAGAGCACTTGACTTTTAATCAAGTTGTCCGCGGTTCGAGTCCGCGATGGCTCACCAAATTCCTAGGATTTAAGAACTCCTTAAATCCTAGAGGTCAATTTTATGGCCCCGTGGTCAAGAGGTTAAGACATCGCCCTTTCACGGCGGAGACATGGGTTCAATTCCCGTCGGGGTCACCACAAAATATATTAATGCCACTTTAGCTCAGCTGGTAGAGCAACTGACTTGTGGGATAGATAAAACTAAAGTTTTATTTTGAACTATCTTGCACCTTTACATGGAAACGTGTAGAGTGGACACCGCTAATTCGGGGAAGGCTTTTAAATGTTAATCCCGAGCTAGAAAAAGAAATTTTTCGAGTGTAGAGACTTTATACGGTGTACCTAAAGCTTAAGCTATGGTAAAGAGAAAGTCCAGACTACAAACATATTTATATGGTAATGAAAATTATAGTAGTATGAATCAGTAGGTCATCTGTTCGAATCAGATAAGTGGCTCCACATTAAAAACTAGGTAATCTACACCTAGTTATTTTTTTGTTTAGGAGGTTTTAAATGAATTATTGTAATAATTGTGGCAAACCAACTAAAAATAAATTAATTGTCATTCCTTAACTCAAACGTATAAGGGTGCAAACAGAAACCATGGAAGAAAAGAACGAAAAAAATATTCAAAATAAAAAAACTGGCTTTTGCCAGTTCTTTTTTATATATTATTATTTGTTGCTTTTCTTTTATAATTTCCTGAAATTATCTTTGGAAAATAATGCATTATCTTATAAATTGCAAGTCTAATTTTTTTGCTCCAAATATAAGACTTTCTCAATCTTCTTGGCGCACCAATTCCAATCATTTCTGAAGTAGGAACCAAGGAAACCTCAGCCTTCTCAATAGGGAATGAATAATTTTGTCCATTATTATTATCCCATTCATTATTTCCATTTCTAAAACAAAGGTTTAAAGCATCACTAGAAATCAATTCGATTTCAGCTTGGAATCCAAGCTCAGTTCTTTGCATTTCAGCTTCAGAAATATTATCCCATTGAGCTCCATAACCATAATGAAGAAAAACTTTTTCTGAGTTATCTTCAAAAAGTTTACCTGTATAAGATATTTTTACATTTGCATTTTCTACTAGTTTATCTGTATTAAAGAATATATTTTTAACTAATTCCATATTAAATCTATCTCCTGTTTATCTTTTGTCGAGTATATTATAATATTAAAGAAAAATTTTATCAAGTGTTTTTTGAAAAATATAAAAAAATATAGGAAAATTTGTTATTTTTTTTCATAGAATAAATAAATTTGTATAATAGTATCTTTAAATTTATTTATTTAAGCTATTTATACCTACAACTTTTCCGAGCATAAAGAATGAATCATCTTTTTTTATTTTTATATCCAAATCCTTACTGCTTAAGGCTTTTAAAGTAATAACACGCTTACCAAATGACAATTCTCTAATTAAATATGTACCATTATACTGAAAAAGACCAATATCTTTACTTTTTAAAGGGACATTTAATTCTATAAAAGCATAGTCATCTTTTTTTATTTTTGGCTCCATAGATTTGTCATTCATTTTCAATGCAAAAGAAGCAGAAAGAGCACCTGTGGGGCAATCGATTAGCCCATCAATACTATTTAAAGCTAAAATTTTATCACAACATATAAATTTTTCCATCTGTCTGTCTCTTTGCTCTAAATCAAGCTTTTTTCCATAGCTTCCTAATAAGGAAACGTAAGGAACATCAAGACTATCACAGATTTTTTTGCAAGCTTCAATACTAGGGTATCGGTCACCTTTTTCTAAATGAGTTATATAACTTAAGTCCATTGAACACATTTTACCTAATTTATTTTTTGACAAATTTTTTTCTGTTCTGAGTCTATTTATTAAATGTGCTATCATATTGACCTCCTAAAGTCTAATTTTTAATAATTATATAGAAAAAAACAGAAAAAGTCTAGAAAAATATGAATAAATTACTATGCCTTAAATTATTGTAAAAAATTTCTTAATATGGTACTATATAAATAGTAAAAAGGAAAGGAACTGAAGACAATATAATGGAGAAAAATAATAAAAAAAATAAATATAAAATTATTTTAATAATAACCTTAGTAATATTTTGCATAATAGCATTTTTTTCTACAATTTTTGCAATTATTAGTTCTACGAACGAGAAAGTTATAAAAGGCGTAAAGATTCAAAACATTGATGCATCAGGACTTGACAGAAATCAAACAGATGAAAAGTTTAAGCAATTAATACAAAATATGAAAGATAAAACATTAATATTAAAATATGGAGATTATGAAAGTACCTTATGCTTGAGTGAAATAAAAGTTGATTATAATTTAGACGATGCTCTTGCTACTGCATATAGCATTGGTAGATCTGGAAATATATTAAAAAATAATTTTGAAATAGTAAAAACAATGTTATTTGGTGAAGAAATTGACATTCAAGTATCTTATGATGAAAATGAATTAAATAAAAAAATTGATAGTATTAATTCATCTATTCCAGGAGTTGTCCAAGAATATAGTTACTATATTGAAGATGAAAATTTATTAATTACCAAAGGCAAAAAAGGAATAACAATTAATAAAGATCAGTTAAAAGCAGAAATAATAGAAAAAATAAATTCTTTATCAAATGGAGAAATAACAATAAATATACCTGTTACAGAAAAAGAGCCTGATAATATTGATTTAAATAAGATTCACTCTGAAATATACAGAGAGGCTCAAGATGCTTATGTTACAAAGAATCCAACAACTGTTCACCCTAATGTAAATGGTGTTGATTTTGCAGTTACAATGGAGGAAGCTCAAAAGATTATAGAAGAAGATAAAGACGAATATACAATTCCGTTAAAAATAACGGTTGCATCAAAAACAATAAATGATTTAGGAGAAGAAGCTTTTCCTGATACACTTGGAACATTTTCGACAAGATATGATGCAAGTAACAAAAATAGAAGTAACAATATATCTTTAGCATCAGAAAAAATAAATGGAACTGTAATAATGCCAGGTGAAGTATTTTCTTATAATCAAGTTGTCGGAAAAAGAACAATAGATGCAGGGTACAAAGAAGCTGGAGCTTATGCTGGAGGTAAGGTTGTACAAGAAGTAGGTGGAGGAATATGCCAGGTTTCATCAACACTATATAATGCAGTATTATATGCAAACTTGGAAATTGTTGAAAGAAGCAATCATCACTTTGAAACATCTTATGTAGATGCAGGCAGAGATGCTACAGTATCATGGGGAACAGTAGATTTTAAATTTAAAAATAATAGAGAATATCCAATAAAAATTGAAGCTGTATCGAAGAATGGCGTTTCAAAAATGTCTATAAAAGGAATTGGAACAGAAAAAGACTATGAGGTAGTTATTCAATCTACAGTAACTTCTATTATAAACAAAGAAACAAAATATGAAGAAGACGATACACTAGAAGAAGGAAAAGAAGTAGTTATACAAGAAGGACATAACGGAGCAACAAGTAAAACCTACAAAATATTAAAAACAAATGGAGTAGAAGTTTCTAAAGAACTATTATCATCAGATATGTATTATTCATTAGATAAAATAATAAAAAGGGGAACAAAGAAAAACGTTGAAAGTACTGAAAATAGCCAAAATGACGTTGATTAGATAATGCAAAAAAAATAAAAAATTGTGGTTGACAAATTGCAATATAAGTATTATAATAAAATATGCATTTAGCAATGCACCACTAGCTCAGTTGGTAGAGCAGCTGACTCTTAATCAGAAGGTCCGGGGTTCGACTCCCCGGTGGTGCACCACAATATTAATAAACGCAGAAAAACTTGTGCTAAAGCACAGGTTCTTTTTTGCATGAAAAGGGTAAAAAATGAATAATAAAGTAATAATTGTAACAGGAGCATCAAGAGGAATAGGAGCCTGCATTGCCGAAACACTTGCAGTTAAAGGATATACAGTAATAGCAAACTACAATAAATCAGAAGAAAAGGCAAAAGAATTACAAGAAAAATTAAAAAAAGAAAATATAAATATAGATATAATTAAAGCAGATGTTTCGAAAAGAGAAGAAGTAAAAGAGTTAATTAAATTTACAATAGAAAAATATAAAAAAATAGACTGCATAATAAATAATGCCGGAATAGATCAAATAAAAATGTTTTTAGACATAACAGATGAAGACTGGAATAAAATAATACAGAATAATTTGAATTCAACATTTTATATGTGCCAGGAAACATTACCATATATGATACAAAGAAAAGAAGGCTTAATTATAAATATATCATCAATTTGGGGACAAACAGGAGCATCTTGTGAAAGCCATTATGCAGTTGCAAAGGCTGGAATAGATGCACTAACAAAATCACTTGCGAAAGAAATGGGACCATCAAATATAAGAGTAAACAGTATAGCACCAGGAATAATAGATACAGAAATGAATAATAATTTAACAGAGGAAGAAAAACAAGAAATAATACAGAAAATTCCTTTAGAAAAAATAGGAAAAAAAGAAGAAATAGCAAAATGTATAGAATGGTTATTAAATGATAATTATGTTACAGGACAAATAATAGGAATAAATGGTGGATGGTTAATTTAATATAAATAGAAAATAAGGGAATTTAATTTCCTTTATTTTTTTTATAAATAAACATTAAAATTAGTTAATAAATAATAATTATTTTAAATAATATTAATTAAATAAAAAAATAAATAATTAATTATTTTAAATTAAATATAATAAAAATAATAATTATTATTAAATATTTAATTTAATAAATA
>URYN01000013.1 GCA_900552135.1 uncultured Clostridium sp. | reverse complement strand
GTGGGGTATTTTTCTTTATCAACGATTAGTTGAATTGTTATAATTTGTGCGATAAATTACTATTTTTGTTTCAATTGTTTTGTATGTATTTGCAAATAATTTTTATCTTCAATAATTACTTCTTTCTATTAAAAAATTGAATAATTTTATATTTTAATAAATTATCTGTTTTGTAATTACATTCTATAAATTCTTTACATTTATTTTTCATTCTCTTTCTTACTTCAACCTTAATTCTTGTTTTCTCATCTATAAAAGAATTTATTTCATCAAGAATTACATTAAAATCATATTTCTTTTTGTTCATTAATGTGAATTCGTTAATACCATTTTGAAACTCCATTGTTGTTGATATATAGTCTGGGAAATTTCTAACACAAAATGGTGATTTTCTAAACTTAAATTTTTCTATCCTGTCTTTTTCAAAGTATTTAATTTCGTTATTTTCTTCATTGTCTTGTGGTGAAATAAAAATATTCTTTTTTTCTATAATTTTATCATTTATATTTAATTTATAGTCCATTTTTATTAGACTATAAGAAAAATACCACCAATCATTACAAATTCCATTATTAGAGAATTCAAAATTTATAACTAATTCATTATTATCTAACTTGCCAAATTCTATTTCTTGATATTTATCTTTTAATGGAAAAGCATTATACTCTTTTCGTGGCAAAATTCTCATTAAATCATCAGTTCTTTTTACAAGTCTGCAATTTCTTATTTCATTTTTTAATTCATTACTCTTTTTTAATAAAAATATATATTTCTCCATCCAATTAGTAAATTCGTTATTTTCATTAAAATTTTCTAGTATATTTACATCTATTTTTTTCTTTTCAAATATTTCTTGAAATTTATGATATCCTCTTTATTTCGATAAATTAGTAAATTAACTATATCTTGATATTTTTGTATTATTTCTATTTTATAATTTTGACAATATTCTTTTATTTTGGGCTCATATTGTTCTTCAAATAGTTTCTCATTTTGTTGTAATTCTTTATTGTTTTTTTCATGTTTTTTTTCAAGTTTTGGTAATTTATCGTCATATTCCTTAAATTTATTTTCAACATAATATTTACTTTTTAATAATTCTTTTTTATTTCTTAATTCATATTCTATTTTTCTCGAATTCTTTCCAACTGTATATGTTTTAGGATAACAATGATAATAATTAAATTTTGTATATCCATAGCCAAAATATTTTATAAAATTTTCGCAATCTTCTAATTCATAATTTAATAATTTGTCACTTGCTATAAATCCTGCTGGATTATTAGGATTTTCAAAAAATTCTTTATTTGTCTCTACAACAGTATTTATTTGATTAAATCCCAAAAAAGCAGGTAAATATTTTTTAAAATATTTTTGTTCCATTTTATCTAATAACTCTTGTATATTATCACTATTCTCTTCAATTTTCTCTAATACTATCATATGGAAATCTTTTAGAGTGCAACTATGATCGACCATATATTGAAAAATTTTACAGGTCTTATAATGTCCATCATAAAAATTATCTAATAATAGTTCTTTATAATAATTAAATTCCAATCTATTTAATGCCATAATTTCTTGTAAATGTTCTTTATATCTATTTTGGAAATTTCGATTTTTGCCATAGCCAGTTTGTCCAATGTATATTGGTATAACTTTATCATCATTGAAATTGTCAATATAAATCATATATATACCTATATTCTTATTGTCAGTATTATTGTTAATTTCTTCAATGTTTTTATCCTTTATTATTTTTTTTTACTTTATTTTTTATTTCTTCAAACATAAATTTCTCCCATTTGTTTTTATTTTTTAAATTATAACATTAAAATAAAATAATTTACAACTTATTAACTTATTGATTTATTAATCTGATTATACAATTATCTTTATTAAACTTATCAAAAATATTGTTTATCTGGAATAATTTCTTTAGTCCATTTTTTAAAGTTATACTATTTTCAGATGAAATTCTATTACTTACAACAGCTAGGTTTATCATCAAACAAACATGATTGTATGTTTCACAATCTAGTATATCACTTACAATATAATCAACTATTTCAAATTTAAAATATTTCTCTAATTTTCCTTTAAGTTCTTCAAATTCTTTTTTTCTTATTTCTATTTTTTTTATTTTTTCTACAACTTCTGATACATCATTGATTGTATAATTTTTTAAAAATTTTTCCATATTAATCATAACTCCTTTTAATCTTATAATAACATATTCTCTCAATTTATTGAATTATTTTAGTAAATTTTCTCTCAATTTGTTGAGAGGTTTTGAGTTTGTAGTTTGCTAAAATTAAAAAATAGGAAAGAAGGTGGAATTTAATATGGATTTTTCTGATTTAGTCGCTTTAAAAATAAAGGAATTAATGCAAGAACAAAATATTACTATTTATAAATTAGAAAATCTTTCTGGTGTATATAGTTCTACTATTGCAATGTTTTTAACAAGAAAGACAAAAACAATAAGACTAGAAAATTTATTGTATATATGTGAAGGTTTAGGAACTAATTTATCTGAATTTTTCGCAGATGAAAGATTTAAAGACGCTGAAGCTAAAGAATGGACAAAAAAGAAAAGTAATTGATAATTAATTATATGGCTAGTATTAATTTATCAATTACTTTTTTATTATTATATCCCTATTTATTTAGGCTATTTATATCATTATCTTTATGATTTATTATTTCAATTCCTAGTTTATCCTTTAGGATTCTTTCTATTTTTTTATTTTTATCAAGAAGTTCTTTAATTATGTTATAACAAGCATTTAATTCAATACTATCCATTTTTAATTTTTCCTCTAGTTCTTGATTTTTATTTAAAATTTGATTATTTTCTATTTGTAATTCTGAATAATATTTTTTAACATTTTTAACTTTAGATAATTCTATTAATAAATCATGATTTTGTTTTACTAAACTATTATTATATTTCAATATAGGATAAATTAATTTTTTATCTACATTATCTTTTGTAAAATCTTCATATTTATAAAAATCTTGAATATCTTTATAACTTATCATTTGTTCTTTTTGCTTGGTTAGATTTTCTTTTAATTGCTTTATATTATAAAAGTTGGTTAATTTCTTCATGTCATCAGTAGCTATATGCTCTCTATCTGTATTTTCTTTTCCTCTTTCTAAATCAAATCCTTTTTCAGTAATATATTTATAAAATTGATTTTGTAGTTTCTTATAACTATCTTTACCTTTCCAAAATTCACTTGCAGATATTTTTCTTATAGCATTTCCTTTTTTATCTTTTGCATTTACTACTGGCATATATACTAAATGCATGTGTGGAGTTTCTTCATCTAAATGTACAACAGCAGTTAATATATTTTCTTTTCCAATTCCATTGTATTCTGTCATAAATTTAAAACATTCTTTAAAATATCTTTTTGTTTCTTTTTTACCTATTCCATTAAAAAATGTATTGTCTGAAGTTAATATTACTTCACAGACATAAATACTATTTTTGTGTAGTTGTCCTTGAGATAAATTATTTTCTTTTATTAATCTATTGTATTCCTTTAAATAAGTGTTTTCTTTTGGTAGTTTTAAATGATAATTTTGACTTGTTTTTGACAAGTCTATATTTTTATTAGAATATTTCTTTTTGAACCTTTCATTATGAGGAGCTAGCTGAATCATCTCATCTTTTGTGTATTTTTCATTCCTTATAATCGCATAACTCATACAAAATTTCCTCCTCTCAATATATTTATTTTATTAAAGGCTTTCTTGCATAGCTTTAAGAGAACAATGTTCGCAACCTTTTAATAAACAACATAAATGTTACTTATTAAAAATATACTTGCTCACATAAGTTCTCTAACACACTAGAGAACTTTGTACCAAAATTCTCCGTGTGCCAGGGCTTTGCCCTTGGAACCCATAAAAATAGATGAATTTTTAAATAAAATCCATCTATCTAATATAAATTATTTTAAAATATTTCTAATTATTTTTTCTTATTTTACCATGGTTGCCACCACAGAGCGCTGTAATACGCAATATACCAATCTTCTTGCACACTCCCCGCAACCAAAATAATAGCAAGCTCTTGAGAGCTTGCTAATTTTTTTATTACTTTTAATTTATTATTTTACATATTATCGTATTATTGGTTGTTTAAATTGTAGAATTATTGATTACTGTATTTTACTGAGGTCCTGCATCTTTCCAGTAGTCTGGGATTTCTTTATAATTTTTCAAATTATTACATCCATAAAAACAATTACATCCTCTAGGGTATCCTCTATAATCATTTTCTTCGGAGTTTGTTCCCCTCTTCCATAATTCTGGTGCATTTCCAGTAAGCGAAGTACATCCGTTAAAAGTAAATTCAAAGTCTTCTACTTTTTCACAATTATCAAATAATTTTGCAGGTATACCTGTTAAACTACTGCATTTACTAAATGTATTTTTAAAATTATCTACATTCGGGCAATTGGTAAATAGATTCTCTGGTATACTCGTTAGATTACTGCATTCACTAAATGTATAGTAAAAAGATGTTATATTCGGACAATTTCTAAACAAATTTTTCGGTATACTTGTAAGATTCCTACATCCTTCAAAAGATGAAGCAAAAACTGTTACATTAGGGCAATTTGCAAATAAATTTTCTGGTATACTTTGTATATCTGTATATCCAAAATCAATACCTAGAAGATTAATAAAACTATTTTCAGTTGGTGAAACTATTTCATTCAAATTATAGCAAAACTCAAATTTCACATGCTTTAGTCCTGTAGTCCCCCATTGTTTAACTTTTTTTAATTTATCATAATTGGCTGTTTTCATTGCATCATAGGATCCTCTTAAACTTTCATATTTTCCTTTTATTTTAATATCATATGTTCCAGCATTTTGATATTGATGTTTTGATTTTGTGCTTATATTATCATTTGTAATTCCGGTTTCTGTAATTCCATCTCCCCAGTCAACTTGAAAATTAAATTCTATAGTTTCAGTCTCGTCCGAATAAAAATGATGAGGTAATTCTATTGTATCTCCTGCCGATACCTCATATTCTAATATTAGTTCTTCTTTGCCATTATCAGGTTCAAGTTTTAATCCGTTTCCGTTTCCAGTTGAGTAGTCTATCTCCTTACTTCCTATTGTTATCTTCTTGTTTTCTCTGTCTATTTCATCTTCAAAAAGTAACTTGTCGTTTATTAAATCGTTCAACATTTCGTCTTCTGTTTTTGTTTCACGATGTGTGTATTCACTAGTTGCCTTTCCTGCTTTCCACACAGCGATTCTGTCTTCTACTGTCCCTCCTCTTTGCTCGGTTTTTGCTTGATTAGCTGATTTTATAACACCATTGTCTCCTGTTATTACTGCAATTGATACTCCTGCTAATATTAGCAATACCACTATTGTTACTATTAATGCAATAAGAGTGATTCCTTTATTATGTTGCAATTTACCCATTTTCTCATCATTCCTTTCTCTTGTTTTTTATTTCTTATATACTTAGAAATTCTTTTCATTTGTATATATATTTTTTTGTTTTATAGAATTTCAAATTACATTTATTTGCTACGATTGTATCAAAACATACATATATTGTAAATAGTTTTGAAGAATTATTAATTTATATTTGTCCTTTTTACAGAATTTAATTTATCACTTCAATTTATTTCTTTTCTTGCCTATACTTTTATTAATTTACTGTTATTTCTTCCTTCATTGCATTGAATTTGCTATCTCCTATTCCAGGTATGTTCTTTATGTCTTCTATTGATTTGAATTTTCCATTTTGTGTTCTGTATTCAATTATCTTTTTTGCAGTTGATTCTCCGATTCCAGTTATTTGTGTTAATTCTTCTTGTTTTGCTGTATTTATGTTAATCTTGAAATTTGTACCAGTACTTTTTGCTCCATTTTCTGATTGTTCTGAATTGTCTTTCGCCGAAGTTATGTATTCTCTTCCTTGGCTTTCTTGAGAGGTTTCTTCTTTGTTTGGAACATATATTTTTTCGCCATCACTAAGCATGTAAGCTAAATTTAAACTACTTAGATCAGCTTCGTCCGTTTCTCCTCCTCCAGCTTCAATTGCGTCTACTACTCTTGCTCCTTCTTTCAGAACTACTACTCCTGGATAATTTACTTCTCCTGTTATGTGTACTACTATTTTGTTATTTTCTTCTACTGTTTCATTACTGTTTTCTACTGCTGTATTTGTTGTCAAATTATCTTCTGTTATTTCAATTTCACTGTTGTCTTTTGTGGTTCTATAGAAATATATTCCAACTGTTATAGCTATAATAATTACTCCAACTGCAATTATTATTTTGGTTTTTAAGTTTATGTTTTGCATTTTGTACCTTCTTTCTATTGAAAAATGATTATTTTTACTGTATTATATACATACAATTTATTAAGGAGATTTTATGCGATTTTTTGATAAGTTTAAAAGGATTACTTTTTTATTTTTTATTTTATTAACATTAAATAGTAATTTAATATATGCCGAAACAATAAATGGTTCTTCTACAGGCACTGACGCAAGTAGCTCTATTAATGCATCTGGTACTAGTACAGATGCCTCTGCAAACGTTTCTGGTACTACTGATAATAGTTCTTCAGATGCTAATGTTCCTAGTACATACTCGCCAGCATGCCTTTTGATGGACCAAAATTCTGGCAAAATTCTATATAGTAAGAATGCCAATACTAAAATGTACCCTGCTAGCACCACAAAGATTATGACTGCAATTCTTACTCTTGAAAATTGCAAGCTTACAGATACTGCCACTGCCAGCCATAATGCTGTTTATTCAATTCCTAGTGGTTATTCTATTGCAAGCATAAGAGAAGGCGAAACTCTAACTATAGAACAACTTTTGAATGTTTTACTTATTCCTTCTGCAAATGATGCAGCAGTTGTTCTTGCAGAGCATATTGGCGGATCTGTTGAAAATTTTGCTAATATGATGAATGAAAAGGCTGTTGCGCTTGGATGTAAAAACACCCATTTTATTAATCCTAACGGAATTCATTCGGAAGACCATTATTCTACAGCTTATGACCTAGCATTAATGGGAAAATATGCGATGACTTTTCCTGATTTTAGAAGAATTGTTTCAAAAACATACTATGCACTTCCTGCAACTGAAGTTTATAATGCTGATGACCGTTTGTTTAACACTACTAATGAGTTAATTAGAAAGAATGCATCTACTCCAACTAAAAATTACTATTATGAATACGCAACTGGTGCAAAAACAGGCTATACAGATGCTGCTAAAAACTGTATTGTTGCAACAGCTACCAAAGGAGATGTTTCTTTGCTTGTAGTTGTTCTTCACGATAGCTTAACTGATGAAGGATTAAGTCAAAGAGCTCTAGATTGCAAGACTTTGTTTGAATATGGCTTTAATAATTACTCTGAAAGAGTATTATTTTCAAAAGATTCCGTTGCACAAAATATTACCGTAAAAGGCGGAACGAAAGATACTAGCAGTTTGGATTTGTTATGTGAGAGCGATATTTCTGCTTTGATTCCTAACAGTATTGATGTCTCTACATTAACTCCAAGCATATTGCTTTCAGATAATATCTCTGCCCCTATTGCAGAAGGCACTAATTTAGGAAATATTAGCTATACTATTGACGGGATTACATATACTTCTAATTTAATTGCAAGTCATACTGTTTACAAAGAAGATTTTATTAAAGTTGCTATGCAACTGTTACTCGCAATCGCATTCTTATTAATATTTGCACGCATATTACATCATTTCAATAATTCAAACGGAAGAAAATCTAAAACAAAGGCTAAATCAAAAACTAGAAATACAAGTAAAAGTAGAAGTAAAAATACGAGCAGTAATTACAGAAAAAACAGTAAAACAAAGGCATCTAATAAGAAAGGCAAAAAACACTCTAAAGATGATGCTTCAAATTACCTATCAGGTTTTTATCCTAAATATTAAATTCTTATAAAAACACATAAAAGGAGATTAATTTTAAGTTAATCCCCTTTTATTTTATTATTATTTCTTTGTAGTATTGCTGTTTTTAGTTGCTTTATTAGTATTTGTTGTAGTATTTTCTACATTTTCATCTGAATTATCTATAGTTTCATCTGTGCTTTGGTCATTAAATAATCTATCTACAATTTTCTTTGTTTTCTTTGTGTTTGCAACATATATTGAAACACCATTACACATTTCTACAGTTCCAGGAACCATATCTGTTTGTATATTGTCTGCATCAAATTTAACTGCAGAAGGAATGTATGCTTTTAATTTAGAAATATCCATATTAGTTTTTACATTTTCAGTCATTACATCCATTATTTGTTTTATTTTAAATGCATTTTTAGGTTGTAGTGTTTGTTTCAAAGTAGCTTTTATGAACTCTCTTTGTGTTCTCATTCTTCCTAAGTCTTGTTGTCCATACGAACTTGGATATGTTGAACCGTCATTATTGTGTCTGAAACGTAATAATTGCTCAGCCTTTGCTCCGTCTATTAGTTGTTCTCCTGCTTTTAGATCTATGTATAAATTCTGATCTGTGTCTTCTGTATAATACATATCTATTGGCACATTAAAAGTTACTCCTCCGATTGCATCAACTAATTTTATAAGTGCCTTCGTGTCAATTATAACATAGTTTTCAAGTTCTAGTCCTGTTATTGCATTTATTCTGTCTATTGCCTCTGGTATATTTGTTCCACTTCTGAAAACTGTATTTATTTTATAGCTTTGAAGATAGTTTGTAGATGCTGTCTTTCTGTCCTTTCTTCCAACATACGTGTCTCTTGGAATAGATAAAATAGATGCTGACTGTGTTTTTGGATTATATGAAGCAACCATTATTGTATCTGCTAATTTATAGTCATCTACTCCGCTTTCTCCCATTATTAGCACTTGTATTGGTTCTAAGTCTTCAACATTAGTTCCATCTTCTCCAAGTAACATTGTAAGTGTTCCTGTTAAGCCTCCACCATTTCTTTGAATTTTATACCCTAAAAATAAAATTCCTGCTAAAATGGTCATTAATAACATAACAGTTACTATTCTTTTTACTTTACGAACTGTTTTTACTTTCTTTTTTGGTGCTTTGCTTTTCTTAATATCCTTTTCCTGTACCTTTGTTTCTTTTACTTTTTCTTGTTTTCTTTTTTTTGCTTTCTTTGGCTTTTCTTCTATTTTAGCATGTTTTGCATGCGTTCCTTCTTTAGCTCTTCCCAATTAACTCACTCCTATATGCTTTTTTGTGATTCTAGTATATCAAAAAGAATTTGAAATATCAATATATTTGGCAATTAATAATAAAATAATATTTTTTATACATTTTTCCATTTATAAAATGATTTTTTATTTTCAAAATCTACATAAAATCATAATATTCAGTATAATTTTTTCAATTTTAAGAAAAAAATTTATGTAGACTTTCGTTCTACATAAATTTTTATTTTTATTTGAATAAGAACTTCAAAATTAAGTTATTGTTATAAAGCATGCTTCCTATGCTTGATTTTAGTATTGCACTTACTATTCCGTTTTCCGGATTTATTACAGCTGTAAATGAGATTATAGCAAGAATTAGATATATTATTACAAGTGCTTCTACTGCTCCATAAGCAATTCCACCAAGTTTGTCTATCTGCTTTAATATTGGTAAGTTTGTTATTTGGTTTGCAAATATTCCTATTATAAATAGTATGAATCTTGCTACGATGAATACACATATTCCCGAACCAACATTTATGATTGTAGTCGTTAAGCTTTTTGCTGTGTTATCCACTATTTGGTCTTTTGCCTCACTTGTTGCATTTTCAATTTCTTTATTTATGTTGTCTAATATTGTTTTGTTGATTCCGCTTTCTTCGTCTTTGTTGTCTTGTGGTTCTTGTTCATTTTCTGTTTTCCCATTGAATGTACTTACAATAGCCTGTTCTATGTTCTCATCAATTTGTGTGTTATTAGTAACTATACTTGCGACTGGTTTATATAGTATAAATGCTAATATTAATGCTATTGCAAAAGATAGTAATTTTATTAAGCTTCCTGTTAAGCCTTTTTTGCATCCCATCATTATAAATAATGCAAATATTGCAACTATTATTAAATCAATTATAATTCCCATATTTCGTTTCCTTTCTTATTATAATTTTATTATAATTTTACAATTTCAATTTTATTTCTGTATACAATTCCTGCGATATTGTCTGATAATACAATCTTTCTTATTTCTTGGCTAGATGAGTATTTTTTTATCAGCCAGCCATTTGTTGCAACGAAGTGTACTTCTGAGCCTAGATTCAAAGCTATTTTACTTTCTGAGCAATACAATTCTTTTGTTACACCATAGAATCTATAAGTGCTCTCCTTCGCGCTTGATGTGTTTATTATTTTTAGTTCTGTTTGCGTACTTAGAATTCCACTGTTATCTTCTATATTTTTTACTACCGAATTGTTTAATTGTATGCTTGAAAATGTAATTTTTTCTTCTTTTGTATTTATATCTGTGATTTTTTTACTGTTACCAGCCTTTATTTCTACAATAGAATCGTCGAACATGCAGATAAGATTGTTTTTATTCTGATATTCAATGTTCAATACCAAGCTGTTTTGTGATCCACTGTAAGAACTTGTTATAGCATTTTCTGAATCATGTTTTGCCTTATCTATATCTATTGTTTTTATATTTGATTGAATTAATGTTCCACTAGTATTTATCTCCGCATAGCTTAATTGTTTGTTATCATCTGATATTGAAATGTCTACTGCAACCGTACTTGCTAGATATGTTTTGAATAATTCGTTTCCTGAATTATCTTGTAGTATAATTACTGATTTGTATGCAGTTCCGGTTAATATTACTGCAGAATAGCCACTTTTATTTACCGTTACTCTTGATATATTGCCTTCGAGTTCCTTTTCCCATTTTAGAGAGCTGTCAGAAACCATATACATTTTTGTCGAATTGTTTTCTGCTATTAACGCATATTTTCCGCTAGTTGTAATAAGTGGTTCTGTAATTTCTAGTGATAACTCTGCTTCTTTTTTTCCTGATGAATTGTATGTGGTTAATGTGTTGTTTCCTATAACCGCAATATATTTTGAATATGCAAATACTGTCGATTTGTCGTAGTCTTTTAATTCGATTGATTGTAAAGAACTTTCACTTAAATCTTTTCTTAGAACATATTCATCTAAATAATTTCTGAATGTTTCGTTATTAGCATATACAATATATGTAATCATAATTGCCAATATTATAATCAGTAAAATTGCTGTTCCTGCAAGCTTGAATTTATTCAGTTTTTGTTCATTACTGTTATTTTCAGTTTTTTCAATTTTTAGTTTTTCTTTGTCTAAATATATTAGTTTATTTGTTTTATTCGAATTGCTAACTTTAGCACTTCTTTTGTTTTTTTCTTCCTTCATACTCAAATATTTTCTGTACAAAATATTTTGTACATTTCCTTTCCTATTTTATGTACTCTATATATTTTATACCAGTTTTAACAATGTTTTTCAATAGATTTGTTTAAATTAAAAAATTATTTGTAATTGACTTTCGCTCTAAATGCAACTATCAGAATTATCTGTAATAATCCAATTATTCCAAACACTGGATATAATACCTCCACTAGCCTTCCGAATCCTATGTATGAGATTGGTATTCCCAACACGCACATTATTAAGGCTACGATTTTGTATTTTTCTTTTTCTCTTATGTTTTCTAGAATTCCAAATCCTGCAGAGATTTCGGATGTAAATATTGCTGCTACTATTGCAATTTCATATAAGATTTTTTCAGTTTTTGTGAACCCACTTAATATTTCAAGTACAGGAATTTCATATAATTTTATGTCCAAATTAGAAAGTATAAGCATTTTATATATGCTAAATATTAATATAAATACAAGTATTCCTGTTATTAATGACACTCCTCTTATTTCTTTTTTCTTATTTATACTTGAAGAAAGTGTTACTATTATTGGAATTAATGTTATGCTGTTATAACTGGTATATAAAATTGCTTTAGTAGTTGCTTTTATAGCATCAGACATAGTTTCTGCAACTGGAACTTTCTTATATATGTCATTTGTATATGTGAAAAAGTCGCTTACAGGGAAATTTTTCATGCTTATTACAAGTATTATTATTATCATAATTGGAACTACTATTGAATTTAAATTCACTATTCCTTTTACACTTTTCATGAATATAAAATAAACTACAACAGAATTCAAGGTTGACGTAATTACAATTGGTATTCCCATTTCTTGTTTGAAAAACGTTGCAAGACCTGTGCTCATTATCCAATATGATATAAATAGAAACATGTTTATTATATTTTTTATGATGCTTGCTATTTCTTTATTTTTTGTTATTTTTTCCACAAATTTATTGTTATTTGTTAAGTTGTTATTCCTTGATATTTTTAGTACTTTCAAGATTATAACTGCCGTTAAGATTGATGATACAACTGCTCCGATTATTCCGTATATTCCATACTTTGAAAAGAATAAATATATTTCCTTTCCTGATGCAAATCCAGCACCAATAAGTGTTCCTATAATTACACAAACTACAATTACAACCTTTTTTATACTTTCCATAACAACCTCTATCACATTAAAATAAATCTAAGGATTTCATCAAATTTGTTTGTATGCGAAAATTTATTATACAAATTTACTTTACAACTTTTCTCTATAACTTTTACATACTAGGAAATTCAGTATAGCTTTCCTATTGCACAAGAAAGTTCAATACGACTTCCTATTGTATAAAATATTCTTTATAAACATAATTATTACAAAAAATCTGACAAATTTAATCTAATACAAGAATTAAATCGTCAGATTTTTAGATTTTTATTTTTAGTATTTTTCTGCTATTCAGGCTTTATTTCTTTCTTCTACGAACTTGCCATACAACGATTCCAGCTAATATAACTACAACTGGAATAGCTACAATTATGGTTCTAATTATTTGATCTTGTTGTGCTGTTGCTGTATATGCAACAATTCCTAAATCTTTTCTTACTGTTATCATATCTGTTCTTTGTGTTAAATATCCAATAGAATTTAATAACATATCTCTATTATCATATAAGCCCATTCCTGTTACTGTGCTAGTTCCTCCTGAACTCTTATTGTACAACATAACAGTTAAGTCGCTTGCAAAGAAGCTGTTTCCTACTATTAATAATGTTGATTTTTTACTATCTTCATTTTCAGTTGTCAAGTTTCTTGTTGCTAATACCGAAATTGCTTTTCCTCCTGCGTCTTCGTCTTCATCTGTTTTTGAAGCAGTTGTTAAGCTTGTATTGTTCCTTAAGAATGCTGTGCTGTTGTTTGAAATTAAAGTTTCTGTTGTAACTCCAAGATTGCTTAGTTCATCACTTGTTGCAATTTTAATTACTCCGGAATTCATTAGTGCAACTCCATCGCTCTTTGCAATGCTTGATGTAATTTCTGAATATGAGCTTACTTGTGGTAATATTATGTTTGCATATCCGTTCAACATTTTGCTTGTTGAAGATTCATAAATTATACCCTCTGATTCAGATACTCCATATAACGCAAGTATTGAATTGAAATTTGTTAAGTCTACCTTTTCATAGTTTGGATCACTTAGTACCATCATGTTTTTTCCTGAATTTAAGTAACTAACTATTAAATCTTTCTCATACTCGCTGAAGTCTTCTTCAGGAGTTGTAAGAATTAACAAATCACAGTCTGATGGAACTTCTCCGCTTACAAGCAAATCTAAGTCGTCTACCTCATAAACTTCGTTCTTTATATATTCTTTTGCAAAAGTGAAGTGCTCTGCATATTTAGCATGATTTGTTACAAAATATACCTTTGGTGTTTTATCCAAATTTACACTAAGTATTGCATTTGTAAGAGCTTGCTCTGTAAGATCAATTTGAGAATATGTAGTGTAATCTGTTGTATATAAATCAGATGTCATTACTGCCTTTTTTCTATTTCCACATTCTATCACTATTAAACTACTTACATTAGTTCCTAATCCATATTCTTTTTGTAAATCTGATCTATCAAGTGGATTTTCTAATGTTTCTGACGTAATATGAGAATTTTCTTTGTTATACAAATTAGCATAATTTGTTACTTCTGTATAACTGTCCATTCCATATAAAATTATTTTTGTGTCCTGTTGTATATTCTTTATCTTATCTTTCGACTCTTGTGATAATGAATAAAGTTTTTCTTTTGTTAAATCTATTTCAGAAAGATTTCTGCTAGATACAAAAACATTTATTCCAACAGTAACTGCTACAACAATAGCCATAAGCAATATTGTTAGTGCTAAGTTGCTAAGCCATTTTCCTTTTTTAAATATATTTTTTATTTTTTCTTTCACAATATTTCCTCCTCTACTTTACTAGTTTTCTTCTTTTCATAACAATTATTGTTAATATTATAAACATAATTGTTACAGTTGCTAAACTTATTGTTTCTGTTATTGGGAAATATCCTGTTGTAAAAGGATAGAATTTTTCTATTAATGATATAGATGTTAATTTGCTAGATATTTCTGGTGCTAACCAAGTTAATATAAATGTTGCAATAGTTGCTATTGCCGCAATTATTTGGTTCTCTGTTAAACTTGAAATGAACATTCCAAGAGAAATGTATGTCATTGAAACAAGTAAAAATCCAAACATTGATGCAAATACGGTTGGCATATCTGGCATTTTAAAATAGCATAGTATTCCAAGATATACAAATGTAAGTATTATTGGTATTAATATTACTAATACTGCTCCGAAAAATTTACCTAGTGTTATCGCTGTCATGCTTCTTGGCGATGTAATAAGAAGTTGTTCTGTACCTGTTTTTCTTTCCTCTGAGAACATTCTCATTGTTAATAACGGAATTACAAATATTACAGAATACATTACTGCATAGTAAAACAAATATTGAAATGTTGTTACTCCTTGTTCTATTATTGTTATGTAGAATAAAATACTAAATATTGCAAGGAATACACCTACAAAAACATATCCTATTGGTGATAAAAAATATGTTTTAAATTCTTTCTTTAATACTGCCCACATTATTTCTTACCTCCCTTATTTTTATTTGTTTTTTGTTCTTTTTTTGCCATTTCTTCTTCCTGCTTCTTAGCAAGTTTTTCAGTATTTTCATCAACAATAGTGATAAAAGCATCTTCCAAAGATTTCTCTGCTTTCTTAAGCTCGAATATTGTTACATTATTTTTAGGTAAAATATCGAATAGATTCTTTCTTAAATCAATGTCTGCATCAGATTTTATCATATATTGCATTGTTCCATCATCATTATTCTTTATTAATTTACACTCAAGCATTTCAGGAAGATCTTTCTGTAAATTTTTCATATAGTTGTTTTTATCTTCAACAGTAAGCAATAATACATTTTTCTCTTGAGTTTTCTTTTCAAGATTTTCTGGCGTGTCTATTGCTATAATTCTGCCTTTATTTATTATAATAACTCTTTCACAAATTTGGCTAACCTCAGACAATATGTGTGAACTTAATATTACTGTGTGTTCTTTTCCTAAATCTTTTATAAGTTTTCTAATTTCTGTTATTTGTTTTGGATCTAATCCTACAGTTGGTTCGTCTAATATTATAACCTCTGGGTCTCCTATTAAGGCTCCTGCAAGACTTACTCTTTGCTTATATCCTCTTGAAAGGTTTCTAATTAATTTTTTCTCTACATCTTTTATTCCTGTTTGTTCAAGTGCTTTTTCAACCTTTTCCTTTTTCTCTTTTCTAGGAACTCTTTTTAGTTCTGCCATGTAATTAACAAACTCTTTTACTGTCAAATCTGAATAAAGAGGCACTCCCTCTGGCATATATCCAATTTGTTTTTTTGCACTTATTGGCTTCTTCAAAACATCATAACCATTTACAATTATTGTTCCTTCTGTTGGTTCAATGAACCCTGTAATCATATTCATGGTTGTACTTTTTCCCGCACCATTTGGTCCAAGAAATCCAACTACTTCGCCGTCTTTAACTGTAAAGCTTATATTGTCTACAGCAAGAAAGTTACCATACTTTTTGGTTACATTTTTAACTTCTATCACTTGTTTTTCCTCCAATCTATTATTTCCGTAAGTTTATTTACATTCATTATATTAACACTAGAATTTTTCCCTTGCAATATTTTTTTCAGCTTTTCACATAGAATTCACAATAAAATTACTTTTATATAATTTACATAAATTATGAAAAACTCTTGTTTTTATTTCATAAATCTGGTATTATAGATGTTAGCTTTGTAAATACTAAAAAAGGAAGGATTATATATGACAAGTAAACAACGTGCTTATTTAAGAGGTTTAGCAAACAAAATTGATGCAATATTTCAAG
This sequence comes from uncultured Clostridium sp., assembly GCA_900552135.1. Lineage (GTDB taxonomy): Bacteria > Bacillota > Clostridia > TANB77 > CAG-508 > CAG-245. The sequence goes on along the minus strand of URYN01000013.1, from coordinate 31,764 downwards.
TTGGAAAAAACGGAATATCAGATAATTTAATAATGCAAGTTAACGATGCCTTAGAAGCAAGAGAATTAATAAAATTAAATGTATTAGCAACTTCACCAGAAGACATTCAAGAAATTGCAAATACATTATCTGAAGCAACAAATTCTGTTCTAGTTCAAACAGTTGGAAATAAAATAACTTTATATAGAGCAAGAAAAAGAAATTCAAAAATTCAATTACCAAAATAAAAAATTTCGCCAATTGGGGACGTCCCCTTTTGGGCGAAATTTTTACTGTTTATTTTTATTTATGTAAATTTTTAAAATAAACATACATATAAATAATGATGTATATTCTAGTAATCTGTCCAGAAAATTTTTCATTATTGGTTTATTATTTTATTCTTCCAAAATGCTTGTTACATATACAAGTATTCCATCTTCAGTTGTTATTCTCATATTAGGAAAAATTTTTCCCATTCTTTCATTTGTAAACACATTGTTTTCAAATTTTTCTACAATATTATTATTACTGATATAGTTTCTTCCATTTAAAGTCTCTTTTGCATTTCTAGAATACACAATAAAACCCCAAATTGTGAATAAAATTTCAATAATAAGTATTACAATCAAAATAATATCAATTATTTTTGCAGGCTTTCCCTTAAACTTGTTAATGATTTTATCAGTATGTTTTTTTATGTACTTTATAAAAATTGCCATAATCAATCCAGCAATAATAGAATATAATAAACATACTCTTCCATTTAAATTAGCCGTTATTCCTGAATAATCCCATAGTTTTGCACCATAAGAACATTCTAAAATAAAGCTAAAAACATATTGTATTATTGAAATTAGAACTGTACTTGCAATAAATAACCTAACTTTAGTATTCTTTAATGGTTCCAAAAACCTAATCATAATTAAAGCTGTAATTCCATAAATAAAACATAATGGTCCTAAATAAACTCCTCTTGCACCTACTGTTTTACTCATAATTAGATACAGCACAAATTCAAAAATTAAACCCAATAAACTAAAAATTATAAAGTACCATAGTCCTTCATGGATTTTCAGATTGTTTTTCTCTTTTACATCAGTATTCATATTATTTTCTGTATTTATGTTGGTATTTTGTTTTTTCATTCTTATCTCATCCCTTTCTTTTTCATAAGTCGTTGTATAGGTTTTAAATAATTTCAAATATTATATTACTTATTCTATAACAAATATAATAAATTTTCCACAATTTTATGTAATATTTTTTCAAAAAAAATATATAATAATATAAATACATTGTATTGACATTGTCTTTATGTGGTTGTATAATATTTATGAAAGAGGTGATTTTATGGCTCAAACATTAATTAATTTTAGAATTGACGAAAAATCTAAAAAACAAATGGAACAAATATGTGATGAACTTGGATTAACAATGACTACTGCGTTTAATATATTTGTAAAAAAAGTAATTAGAGAAAAAAGAATTCCTTTTGATGTCTCTATAGACCCATTTTATTCTTCAAGTAATGCTCAAGCACTTGCTGAATCGTTAATTCAGTTAGATAACAAAAAAACTGTAAGTAAAACTATTGACGACTTAAAGGAGATGGAAAATGAATAAAATAACTTTCTCAATAAATGCCTGGGAAGAATATTGTTATTGGCAAAGTCAAGATAAAAAAACTCTTAAAAGAATTAATCAACTTTTAATATCTATTCAGAGAGACTCTTTTAGTGGAATTGGAAAACCTGAACCATTAAAAAATAATTTTAGTGGATTTTGGAGTCGCAGAATAGATGATGTTAACCGTTTGGTATATAGAATAAATGACGGACAAATAGAAATTATTCAATGTAAAGGTCATTATGAGTGATTTTTTTATAAAATCTACACTATTTTGCTATATATTTTAAAATTTTGGTTGACAAAATGATTTTTTAGCATTATAATAATTATTGCATTTGCAAATGGGTCAATAGCTCAGTTGGATAGAGCATACGCCTTCTAAGCGTAGGGTCGGGGGTTCGAATCCCTTTTGGCCCACCATAAATGTAGCAGTATCTGAAAAGATGCTGTTTTTTTGTTTCTATTCGTATATTATTGAGGGATTCGAAAAGGAGGAATAGAAAAGCGTCCAGTGGACGGTTTTCCCGACGCGGCTCGCCGAATCCCTTTTGGCCCACCAGTTTCAGAGGATTTTTATTCTCTACCAAATATCTAAAGGTATTTATATTTGGCATTATGAAATCTCCATTGTCATGTACAAATAAATAGCCATCATATTTATGGTTATAAGTATTACCATAGAAGTCTTTACATTTTTCAATTCTATCTATTTTATTTAATATATCTTTTTTTATTTCAGGAAATATTGGTAAAGTTCTATAACCTTTTTTTGATTTAGTTCTATCAAGAAAATATATCTTCTGCTCTGCATCTTTATCATCATCTTGTAAAGCCACATGATTGATTACAAAATAATTATTTTCTAAATCTAAAGCATCTATTCTAATTCCAAGTATTTCACTTCTTCTCAATCCATAATAACTTGCAAATTTAGCAGGTAATTCAATTGGATCATCTTTCAATACATCAAATAATTTTAGTATTTCTGACTTATTGTATGTAGAAACCTCCACAGTTTCAACTTTAATAGGATTTACTAAATCAGCTGGATTGTATCTAACTATTTTCTTTCTTAATAGTGATTGAAAAGCACTACTAATATTATCTTGATAGTGGTCAATAGATGCATTTTTCAGATTTTTTTCTTGCCTTAAAAAATTATAAAAATCGTCCAGGTCATCAGCAGTTAGCTCCTTTACCATTCTTTTATTTTTCTCAATTGAAAAATATTCTTTAAGATATGTTTCCACATTCCTTTTGTAACCTTTAAAAGTATTTTTTGCAACTGTATTTTTAATTATATTATATAGCCCGTACTCCATATACTCATAAAAGTCCCAATCAGCTTTTGTGGTAGTATTTGAATCAAAATTTGTAGTATTTAATTGTACCATATTTTGAAAATCGCTAATACTCATTTCTTGCTTTGCTTCGCAATTGTTTTCAATTTCATCTTCAAACAGTTCCACTATTTCTCTTGCTACTTTACCAGCATTTCTATGATTACCTCTATCAGCACGAATGCCTGTTGTAGCCCAAAACTGTTTCCATTTTCTGTTAATTTGTTATTTTATTACGCATTGATAGATTCCATCTTTTTCTTGTACAGAATATGAAATATCTTTTGAAATAGTATTATTTTTGAATAATTTTTTTATCCTTTTTAGTATTTTTTCTTCACTAGCTTGGTTTAACATTTCTCTCCTTTCAAAAAAGCAAGCTGAATTTATCTAATTACTATTTTTTTATTATAGTATAAATTCAACTTGCTCTGCAATGCTCAAATTTATTTTTTATTGTTCCATCAAATAATTAATAATACTAACTTTAGGTATGTAATAATCTCTACCAATTCTTTTCGAATGTATTTTTTATCTTTTAATAATTTATATATCTTATTTTTTCCTGTTTTAGGTAGCATCTCTTTTAATTGATATACTCTCACAACATCCGGATAGTCTTTAAATAATTCAGAATAATATTCTTTATTCTCATTATTACCCATTAGCATCACGTCCAATTTTAATATTTTGTAATTTTCTTCTTGCTTCAGCCTGACTATCAGCAATATTTAAAACAATATTACGAGGGTATAGCTTAAATGCTTGTCTCATCTCAAAGCCTAATGTTTCAGGGTTTAACTTACCTTGATATTTTGAACTCTGCATATAATCTAATGCAATTTGAACATATGGCTGCAGTTCTAGCGTCGTTACTATATAATTCTAACATTGTATATACAACATATATTGATAGTAACGGAAATGAAATAAAGACTCAATCTCCAGAAAATTTGAATATTGAGTTTACTGGTAGACAGAGTAAAATAACTAATTTATGTGGTTGGGCATGAGATTTAGTACAATTATTAAATAAAACTAGTGAAGAAAGACTGCAAAGTCAGGAAGGTAATACAGATGTGGAGAAACTAATGTCATTAATAGGAAACTCGAATGGAGAGTTCAATCAAGAAGATTTATGTCAAGATATAGATGCTGTAAATGTATGCAGAAATTTAAAAAATACATCGATTAAAGAGGTTTTCAAAAACTATTATGAACAAGATAATTGCCTTAGAATGAACAAATTTATTGCTAATAGAAAATTAATAGGAAACCTACCAACATCAGTAAATAATGATAGTTCTGATTATGAAGTATGCAAAGCTTTAGCATATAGGTATGTGTCAAAAGAAGATCCAGAAACAGCTATATTAGTTAACTTGTTTAATTTCATAAATTATGGTATACTTGATGCTAATAGGTGGAAAAATATTGCACCAGAAACTTGGAAAAACAAAATAAAAAATTATATAGAATTGGGGTTATAAGATGAAGAAGTTCTTTATTATGTTTCAAATAATTATGACGTGTATAATAATACTATTTGCACCACCAATACTTATTACAATAAAGGATAAAGAATTCAATGAATTGTTAAGGCATAAGACTACTACAGGATTTCCAGAGTCAACATTTATAATTGCTGTACTAGTAGACGAATTTTCCGGACACGATTGCAAAATATACATATTTAATGGAATAACAAATTATACACTTGAAAGAAGCAAAAATTCAGAAATTAGAACTTATATTGAACAAAATAATAACATAAAGAAGATAATAATAGGAGTGGATGTAGTTTTATTTAGCAGTATATATGTAATGAATAAAATAAATAGAAATAAAGAAGTAAACAGAAGAAAATATATTGGTAAAAAAGAATAATTATAAAGAGGGCACAAAAGCCCTCTTATAAGTTTACTTAGGATTACATCAATAGAATATAATTTAGAAAGTATAAAGGGAGTTATTTATAAATTATAAAATTCAATTAATCCATAGTAACAATCAATGCCACCCCAGTCAGCAGGTGCAACAGTAAAAGAACTAATAGGATAACTAATAATCCAATAATCAAGGTCATGAAGTATTTTATGTACTTCAAAACATTCTTAATATACTATCGTTAACACAACTACTACATGTAATAGTAATTAGGGTTATACGATTATTGTAGAATAAGCTGTAGCAGAAGGTTGTAATATCATATAATTATAATAGTAATTATATAACTTGCTTTTCTCTAACAAATCTCTAACAAATTGTAAAAAATTCGTATTTTTACCTTTTTTAGAGCCTCAAAACTTTTAGACATTTTGTCGCTTTTTTTATTGATTTTTCAGGTGATTAGCAGATTTATTTAAGTACTAGTGGTGATTAGTAGGGAATTGTCGTATATTCCTTCTAAGCGTAGGGTCGGGGGTTCGAATCCCTTTTGGCCCACCATAAATGTAGCAGTATCTGAAAAGATGCTGTTTTTTTGTTTCTATTCGTATATTATTGAGGGATTCGAAAAGGAGGATTAGAAAAGCGTCCAGTAGACGGTTTTCCCGACGCGGCTCGTCGAATCCCTTTTGGCCCACCATAAAATGTAGCAGTATCTGAAAAGATGCTGTTTTTTTGTTTCTATTCGTATATTATTGAGGGATTCGAAAAGGAGGATTAGAAAAGCGTCCAGTAGACGGTTTTCCCGACGCGGCTCGTCGAATTCCTTTTGGCCCACCATAAAATGTAGCAGTATCTGAAAAGATGCTGTTTTTTTTGTTTTTCATTTTTTATTTATATAAATATGAATAATGTTCTTGCACTTGAGTTCTAATCTTATTATTATCCGTAAGATCGTTGGTAAACATTTTTCTTATATTTTCAGGGAATATTCTTTTTATTGACTTTGGATATTCAGTTCCATTATCAGGAATTTTATAATCAACAATTTCATTGTTCTTTATTATAAATTTATATGGTATTGAATAACCACTATTTGTTATTAGTGTGTTATCTTGTACATAATAGCTTTCTACTAAAGCCCATACATAAACGTAAGTTTCGTCGCCCTTTTCAGTTATTCCAAGTTTTGCAATGTCTGTAAATACTTGAAAATCACTTATGTTATAGTTTGGTTCATCGTACTTTTCTTTTACCACATACTTAGGCTTTTCCTGTGCAATTAGATATTTTTCTACTTTATCATATAGTTCTTCTTTTCCGCTTACTGATATTTCTTCTGGCTGTTGTTTTGTTGCAACAAATACGGCAACTAGTAGTATTAAAATCAATGCAATTAAAATTGTTACAATTACTTTTACATTCTTTTTCATATAATACCTCCCCTTTTCTGCTTAAAATTATACCACTTTTATCAGTACAAATCAAGTTGATACTTATAAATATTTGTAACTTAGCTTCTTTAAAATTAAATGTACTTTTAACTTAGTTAAAACGCTCAAGAATTATAGACATATTTGAAATAATACTATAAAATAATTAATAGAAAATATTTGAATCCAAAAATCTAGGAGCTATCTATGGAACGATATAATCATTTAAATACTTATTTTAAGCAAATTTTTGGAGAACGCACTTTAAAAATTTGCATTGATGGAAATTTTACATGCCCTAACAGAGACGGAAAATGCGGTACAGGTGGCTGTATTTTTTGCAGTAGCAAAGGTAGTGGCGAACTTATAAAGTCCGCTCCTAACATTTCTAGCCAGGTTAAGCAATATTTTGAGAGTTACCGTGCAAAACGTGCCAACAAATTCATTGCTTATTTTCAGAATTTCACAAATACTTATGACACTATTCAAAATTTGAAGGAAAAATACGACTCCGCTTTAGTTGATGATAGAATTGTCGGATTAGACATTGGCACTAGGCCGGATTGTATAACTGATGATATTGCAAGACTGATAAGTTCATATATGCCTAAATATAAAGTGTTTGTTGAGCTTGGGCTTCAAACTTCTAATGATGTCACTGGTAGGTTAATAAATAGAGGATATTCATCTTCTAAGTTCACTGATGCTGTTGAAATTTTAAATAAATACAATATTCCTGTTATTTGTCACATAATGATCGGATTGCCTATTGAAAACAAAACAAAAGCTTCCTTGGTTTCAGTTCAAGAAGTTCTTAATAATAAAATCTATAATTTCACGGTTTTCAGCGATATAATTGAGACTGTTAAATTCATAAATAAACACAATATTTCTGGAATAAAAATACACTCTACTTATGTAGTGAAAAATACAAGGCTTTGTAATATGTATGAAACAGGGAAATACATTCCGATTACTTATGACGAATATATGGATAATCTAGTTTATATAATTACACATATTAATCCAGACATTGTTGTTCATAGAATTTCTGCTGACCCACCCAAAGATTTGCTTGTGGCTCCTGAATGGTGTTTACACAAGAAGTGGGTTACAAATAATATAGATAAATTATTAGAAGAACAAGATTTAACACAAGGAATGTTTTTTTAATAATGCTTAAATTCTCTTATTCATTACGAATCTTTTCCGTTTACGGAACTTTTTCGTAATGCTATATCAGATTAATTTCAAACTCATTTATACTTTTCAACAAAAAAGTAGCTATTCTGGTTTTTTCCATAATAACTACTTTTATTTTCAATAATATACTTTTTCTCTTTCCTAATTGAATCGGTACAATTTTTCCTCCGTCCCCAATTTGTACTAGCTTCTGTAGAATGCTTCGTATCCTTTGTAAGCTTGATATACGTCGAATTTGCTTGTTACCTCATAAGGCGCATGCATTGAAAGTACTGGAACACCACAGTCTAGTACGTCTACTCCTTTATTTGCTAGAATGTAGGCTATTGTTCCGCCGCCGCCTAGGTCTACTCTTCCAAGTTCTGCTATTTGGTATATTACATCATTTGACTCAAATATATTTCTTACATGTGCTACAAATTCTGCATTAGCGTCTGAACCGTTTGCTTTTCCTGCAACTCCTGTGTATTTTGCTATTCCAACACCTTTATTTAAGAATGATGCGTTGTGTAAATCTGATACAGATGCATAAATTGGATCGAATCCTGCATCAACATCTGCAGATAGCATTTTTGAGTTGCAGAACATTTTATCTAATAAGTTTGGTCTGTTTACTCCAAGTTTATTTAGTATTTCTGACATGAATGTTGAGAATACATTTGATTCCATTCCTGTATTTCCCATGCTTCCTATTTCTTCTTTGTCTACTAACATACATATTGCTGTTTTTGTTGGATTCTCTATGTTTAGTATTGCTGTTAATGAAGTGTAAACAGATACCTTATCATCTTGTCCATATCCAGCAATTAAACTTTGATCAAATCCCAAACTTCTGCATTTGAACGCAGGAACTAGTTCAAGCTCGGCACTTAGAAAGTCTCTTTCTGTAACTCCATATTTTTGGTTTAATATGTTTAATATGTTTAGTTTTATTTTCTCAGAAACTTTTTCATCATTGTAAGGAATGCTTCCTATTAATAGGTTTAAGTTTTCTCCTTCTACCCCATCTTTTAGCTTCTTTTGCATTTGTTCTTGAGCTAAGTGTGGTAATAAATCTGTAATTGTAAATATTGGTTCATCATCTTTTTCTCCAATATTTATTTCAACTTTTTCTCCGCTTGCCTTAACAATTACTCCATGTATAGCAAGAGGTATTGTTGTCCATTGATATTTTTTTATTCCACCATAGTAATGTGTTTTAAAATAAGCAAATCCTTTGTCTTCGTATATTGGATTTGGCTTTAGGTCTAGTCTTGGTGAATCAGCATGTGCACCAATTATATTGATTCCGTTTTCAATATTTTCACTTCCAATTACGGCTAAGAATATATTTTTATCTCTGTTTACAAAATATACCTTATCTCCAGTTTTTAGAGTTTCGTATTCATCAATAGATTTAAATCCATTTTCTCTTGCGATTCTTGTTGAATTTCTTACTATTTCTCTTTCTGTTTTTGATTCATTTAAATATTTAATGTATCCATCACAATATTCAAAGATTTGTTTTCCGATGTCTTGTGACGTCTTTTCCCATCCATTCTTTTTGCAATCAAAAAGTCTTTCTTTTAGCATTTCTCCTTCTGTTTTTTCTGCCATATTCATCATCCTTTCTCTATCGGCAAATCTGTTGCCTAGTTTATTCTTTCACAGTATAACATTTAAATTATTTTTTTTCTAGTATTATTCTCCTTAAATTGCAATTTTATGTAATAAATTTCAGAGTTGATTTTAGAATAATTTAAAAAAGTATGAATATTCTTTACAAAAACATTTTTTTATAGTTTAATATATTTAAATTAAATAAGAGGTTTATACAATGAATGAAGAAAAAATTTTAAGTACCGATAATAGCACTAATAAAGAAAATACTAACGATACTAATGTTGAAGTTAAAAATCCGGAACTATCCTCTAATTTACCATCTGAGGGTCAAAAACTTTTGGAAGATGCAGAAAGTATTATTGCTAAAAATGACCAACTTATAAAAAAACATTCTCATAAGAAGGTTGTTGTTTTTATTGTTATTTTTGCAATTTTGGCATTATTTATACTCGCATTTTCCACAGTTTTTGCACTTATCAACATTAATAATGATAAGATAATAAATGGTATTCAAATTCAAGGAATTGATGTTTCTAATCTTACAGCAGAGGAAGCAACAGAAAAAGTATCTGCAATTATGAATAGCTTTTTAGGCCACGAAATCACAATTAAACACGATGATTTTACTGCAGTGCTTATTCCGAAACAATTTGGAGTTAGCTTTGAAGTTGATAAAGCAATTACTGATGCCTACAGCATTGGAAGGTCTGGAAATATTTTTAAAAATAATTTTGAGATATTAAATTCTTTACTAAAGAATAACTCTATATTTATTGATGTTAATTATGACGAGTCAATTTTTTCATCTAATATAAATGAGATAAATGGCTTGCTTCCAGACAAAGTTGTAAATTCTGATTACTATGTTGATGGAACCACACTTTATCTTACAAGAGGTAAAGACGGAGTTGCAGTTGATGAGGAAAAATTCAAGAAAGACGTTCTTTCAAATTTAGAAATGCTAAATTTAAAGACTTCTGATATTGATATTCCAGTTGTAAATAAAAAGGCAACTCAAATAGACATTGATGCAATTTACAAAGAGGTACATAAAGATCCTGTTGACGCATATTACACAACAAATCCTTATGTGGTATACCCTTCTTCTACAGGTTTGGATTTTGATATTTCCTTGGACGAAGCAAAACAAATACTTTCAGAAGAAAAAGATGAATATGAAATCCCATTAAAAGTACTATACCCAAGTGTTTCAACTAACGACATAGGCAATGAAGCATTCCCTGATATGTTATCAAAGTTTAGTACATCATTCACAAGTAGTAATAGCAATCGCTCTACTAATATTCGTTTAGCAGCTCAAAAGATTAATGGCACGGTTTTGATGCCGGGCGAAACCTTCTCATACAATCAAGTAGTTGGAAAAAGAACCGCTGCTGCAGGATTTAAACCTGCTCCCGCTTACTTTGGTGGCAAAGTTGTTCAAGAATACGGCGGAGGAATTTGCCAAGTTTCTTCAACTCTATACAATGCAGTTTTATATGCAAACTTAGAAATAACTGAAAGAACAAACCATGGATTTAAGCCATCTTATGTTACACCGGGTCTTGATGCAACAGTTTCTTGGGGAGGTCCAGACTTCAAATTTACAAATAACAGAGATTATCCAGTTAGAATTTCTTGCGACACTTCAGGAAAAATCCTTAAAATTTACATATATGGATTAAAACGTGATACAGATTACAAAGTTGTATTAGAATCTAAATATGTATCTACTGTTTATGCAAAGACCACCTACAAAACTGACCCATCACTTGCAAGTGGCGAAACAAAAGTAATACAAAGTGGTTCAAATGGTTGCAGAACAGTTGCTTACAAATATTTATATGATTCAAACGGGACATTGGTATCTACCGAATGCCTTTCACGAGATACTTATAATCCACATAACAAGGTTATTGCGGTAGGCCCATAGCAAAAATCTCTGCATGAACTTTTATGAATTTAAATTTTTATGATTTTTCTTAATGAAAAATTGCAAATATATAAAAAATTTTCGCTAAGGTTTAAAGTTTTTAATTTACGTTTAGTCAATCAATATAAAAAAGAATGTCTTTATAAATACTTAATTGTATTTTAAGACATTCTTTTAATCTATAATATCCGCATTATTTTTAACCTTATAATTTTCTTTTATCATTCGGTTCAGCTTATTTTCATCTATAATTTCTTTATACTCTTCCCCATCTTTTATTGCAAAATAAATTTTATTTTTATCTTTATTTCTAAATTCAGAGTATATTTCACCTTCAAAATTTATCTCTTTGGTTTTTATGAATTCTATTCCTTTTATATTTAAGAGCTCTACTATATTACCATCTTCACTTCTGTAGCTTGGTTTCATCTAGTTTTCTCCTTTAACTAAAAAAATAGTTGGTGCACCAGGAGGAATTCGAATCCCCGACCTCTCGGTTCGTAGCCGAGTGCTCTATCCAGCTAAGCTACTGGTGCATAACATATATTATTATATATGTTTTTTTTAGTTTTTTCAATAGTTTTTGATTATTTTGTATTGATAATTTTCTTATTGTATGAAATAATTGTATTATACTTAATGTTTTCCAAAATTTACAAAAGGGGATTTGTTTTATGAAGAAGACTCTAAAAATCTTATTTTTTACACTGTTTGCTTTTATTCTACTTTCAATTTCTAAAACCGTAGAAGCAAATTCTATAAACAGTATCTCAATGGATATATTTATAGATGATGATGGAAATGCGCAGGTCGAAGAAATTTGGAATTGTAGTACATCAAGTGGAACAGAAGTATATCATCCATATTACAATCTTGGTAATTCTGTTATTTCAGATTTAACAGTGAGCGATGGCAGCACTGTTTACGAGACTTTATCAAGTTGGAATACTTCTGGAACATTGTCTAGTAAAGCAAATAAATGTGGTATCAATAGAATTTCAAATGGTGTTGAACTTTGTTGGGGCATTAGTTCTTATGGTTCACACACTTATTCAGTAAAGTATAACATTTCAAACTTCGTATCTGAGCTAGAAGACTCTCAGATGATTTACTGGACACTTATACCTTATGATTTTTCCAATAGCATTGGAAAAGTTTCAATTAACATTCGTGCAAACTTTTCTATTCCTGATTCAGTAGGTGTTTGGGGCTATGGAAACTATGGTGGTACAGCTTATGTATATGATGGTCAAATAGAAATGGCTTCAGATGGAAGATTAAGCACAAGCGAATATATGACAATCTTAGTTCAATTTCCTTTAGAAAGCTTTAATTGTTCAAATAAATTAAATTATAATTTTCAACATTATTTAGACATGGCTGAAGAAGGTGCTGAACATTACAATGATGGTAATTCTGACTACACTTCAACATATAAACCATCGCCAATCTTACTAGTTCTTGGATTTCTAGTTTCTATAATATTTAATCCATTTACTGTCTTTTTGATAATAGTAGTTATCCTTATAGTAGCATCAAAAAAGAACTCTTTCGACTTCGGTCCAGATGGCAAAAAGATTCCGAAAGATGTTCCATATTTCAGAGATATTCCCTGTGGTAACTTATACAGAGCTTATTACATTGGCTATCAATATGGAATACTAAAAAATAAAACTGATATTCTAGGCGCTATAATATTGAAATGGTTAAAAGAAGGTCGAATAAAAGTTGAACAACGCGAAACAGGAAAATTGTTCAAAAAAGAAGGTTCAGTTATCATTCTAAGTGGTGAAAACACTTCAGCACTTCAAGATGAAAAAGAACAAGAACTTTTTGGTATGCTTGTTTCTGCAAGCAAAGACAGAGTATTAGAAAATAAGGAATTTGAAAAATGGTGTAGTAATCATTATAGTAAAATTCTAGATTGGTTTGACTCTTTAATTACACGAGAAAAAGACAAATTAGTTAGTGAAGGTCTTATTGTTAGTTCTCAGAAAAAAGCATTTAAATTATTTAAATATACTTGTTATTCTGCAACTACCGAATTAAGAAACGAAGCTTTAAAATTAGCAGGATTAAAAAGATATTTGCTAGACTACACTTTAATAAAAGATAGAGAAGCAATTGAGGTAACTCTTTTTGAAGATTACCTAATATATGCTCAGATGATGGGAATTGCTAAGAAAGTAGCCGAAGAATTTAAAGAACTATATCCAAATATCATTGAGCAATCTTCTTTCTATTCTTATGATAATGTATTTTTAATAAATATGTATGCTGCTCAAGGTATATCTCATGCAAATTCAGCCAAGGCAAGAGCCGAAAGTTATAGCTCTGGTGGAGGAGGATTCTCTTCCGGCGGAGGCGGTGGAGGTTCCTTCGGTGGCGGAGGTGGCGGAGGCGGATTCCGTTAAACCTAAATTAAAGTATAATAAATATTATAAAATTCAATTATGAAAATACAAAATACAGTAATATATGAATACAAAAATAGAAAAGTCATCATAACTTTTCTATTTTATAATAAAGAACCATTTTTGAACTTACTTAAAGTATTGTTCAATCTGGTTCTTTTATATGAAGTTAAATTTATATAATTATAATTTTATTAAAAGTAGTTTACAAATTAAACTTCTATTTTGTGGAATTGTTACATTCCTGAATATGATGGGTCTGTGTAACCGCAAATCGGACATCTGCCTGTTGGATCATATGTGTGCATACATGTCATTCCACAAATTGAACAAGTTCCAGTTGTAGAGTCGTATTGGTGTTAGCATGTCATTCCGCAAGTCATGCATACTCCATTTGACCATAACGATATGTTATAACTATGTTCACATTCTTTTCCACAAATATTACATCTTCCATCCATCCACATATGAGAACATTCATAATTACAAATACTACATCTTCCTGTCGAAGAATCATATTGATGTTGACATTCATAACCACATATTTTACATGTAGCATAACTATTAGCAGTATATTCAAAGATGTGTGAGCACCTTGTATTACATACTGTACAATTTCCAGAGTCATCAAATGTGTGTGACTCTATGTATCCACATTCACTGCATTTATGCGACTCTGTATCATAATATACAAATATATGAGGGCGATTTTCGCCACATACAGCACATTCATGTGAATAATCATCACATTTCTGGTATGTATGATTTACAGTATTTTTACACGTTGAACATCTGTGTATTTCAGAATTTCCTATGCTCTCATAATTATGTTTTTCACTATATCTGCAAAGTTCACAGTAGTGTTTATCACCTTGAACTTTCCATCCGCTTGTGTGTAAGCATATATTTGTTACAACAAAGCTTGATACTACTTCTTTATCTTCTGCCGCATTATATAATCTTGCCCAAATTGTTGTATTTTCAGTAATGTTTACCTCTGATGTGTAATTCTTCCAGTTATTGCTATTAACAGTTGAATCAACTTGATATTGCAATACATATCCTGGGAAGTTTGCTGAAGGAGCAATTTTTACATTCAACAAAGTTGCTGGTGCAACTGTTGATGGTGTAAATATTATATCCTTAGCACTTGGCGCTGCTAGTAATTTGTATGGTCCAAATTTTTGAGAAGTACTCTTTCCATTTATAATAGCCTTTACCCATAAATAATAATCTCCTGAAGTAGTTACAGTATAAACAGTTTCACTGTTCATTGTTTTTTCATCTTTGTTTTCTACTGATAAATCAGTTCCATTTGCTAAACCTACTGGTTCATTATCTGAATCATCTGTTGTCCATAATATTTTTACTGAATTATCTGTTATCGTTTCTCTACTGCTCTTTACAGTTATTAAAACTTGTTGTTTGTAACTTTCTGTTTCGTTACTTGACGGATCAACTTCTATTGAAATTTTATTTTCAACCAGCTTACCATCACTAGTAGTATTTTCTATGTCACCAGTTGAAGGATCCACTAAAAATTCATGTTCACATTTTACAATTTTAACTTTAATTTTGTTGTTTTCAACAATTTCACATTCTGCATCTTTTCCATCATATGTTAGTTGCTCTTGTAAATCTTGAGCTGTCACTACTTTATCATACAAGTGATATACTGTCGAATATGCTATTTGAATTGCTTCTTTATCTGATTGCATACAACTTTGATTTTTTGCAAATTTTGTCTTTTGAATGATTCCATCGCTTCCTAATGTAAGTTCAATTGTTATACCAGCCAAAATAAGCAGAATTACTATTGTAACAACTAAAGCAACTAATGTTATACCTTTGTTTCCATTACCCATACTTTTTATTTTTTCGAGGGCTTTTCTTTTTAGTTCTTTATTTTGCATTACATTCTCCTTTTATTTTTATTGTTCTGTAATAATATAATTTGCTATATCTTGTGGTGCATCCCACATTCTCGCAGTTACTTGTGTTATTTCTCCTGCCTCAATTTTTTCAACATAGACTTCAACTTCACCTAATTTTTCTCCTGATTTATTCAAGAATTCAACTTTAAGTTTATTAGCTGGTAACTGCTTTCCACTTACATTTTTTATGTCTGCTGAAAAAGTGGTTATTTCAGATTTTGTTGAAACGTTTCCGTTTAAGATTTTGTAATTTTCTGTATTCTTAACTTCTAACATTGTGTTTTGTTGTATTTGAGCTTTTTGCTCTGGATTTTTCTTTCCAAAAGCAATAGCACAAACTACGCAAACAATAATTAAAAGTAAAATAACAATAATTAGTAATTTTCTGTCTTTTTTCACTAGGTTAACCTCCTTTCCTAATTTTGTAACATAATACCCCAAAATTATATACTACTATCTTAATAGTAGCAGATTTCGACACTTTATTCGATGAATACAGTATTACATTTATGTTACAAATTATTACAGATTGTTATATTAATGAGATTGATAAATCATAGAAGATCATATAAAAAATTAACTAAAATTAATATTTGAGCAAAAAAATAAAGGCTGTAAAGCCTTTTTTCTGGTCGAGGTGACAGGGATCGAACCTGCGACCTCATGGTCCCAAACCACGCGCGCTACCAACTGCGCTACACCTCGATAAATATTTTTCTTGTAAAGTACTTTATTAATATAACACAAAAATATTTATTTTGCAATAGATTTGGCAAATTTTTTTAAAATTGTTGCAAATTTACATAAAGTGTGCTATAATAAAATGTATGGTTGATTCAACCAATTTTACATTATTTTCCTAGACTAATGCGAACGGAATTCGCTTAGCAAATAATTATTAAGGAGAGTATTAAAATGGCAAAAGTAACGTTTATTGGAGCAGATCACTACAGCACTAACGGGATTGTTTTAATCCCTGGGAGAAATTATGAAATCAAGAATCGATTTCATGTTGGTTTCCTGAACATGCTGGAACTTGTTGGGTTACCCGGCAGTTTCGATGCAAAGGCTTTTCGAGAAATCACAGTTTAACTCCAAGCTTATTTCTCTAATCTTTTCCAAAGAGCTTAGTAAGTTCAAAAGCGTTAAGGTAACCAAAAAAACGCCCAAATAAAAGGTTGTTTCCTGTCTCACATTAAAGTGAGGCAGTTTTTTTATGCATTTTTAGTTTCAAACAATTTTAGTTTTTAGCCTTATTTATTTTTTCAAGTTTTATTTTTTTTCAGTATGATGTCTTCTTGAAATTCTTTATTATTTCTTACGTATTTTATTCTTATACTGTCCCCCACATTCTTCTCATATATATATGTTCTAAGTTCAGACATCTTACTTAATTCTTTTCCATCAACTTGAATGATTACATCTCCCACCTTCATTTGAGCCTTGTCAGCTGGCGAATTTCTTATAACCGCAGTAACATATATTCCATTTTCTAATTTGTAATTACTTCCTAACTCAGAATTTATATATGGAATTACATTTTTATCATAAGCATATACTCCTAGGGTTGCAGCAGTGAATTCTCCTGTATTTACGAGTTTATTGATTATTGGTTTTATTATATTTATTGGAATTGCAAATCCAATCCCTTCTGCCGAAGTAATTTTTACTGAGTTTACTCCTATTACTTTTCCTTGTTTATCTATTAAGGGACCTCCACTGTTTCCAGGATTAATTGTTGCATCTGTTTGAATTAAATCTTCCATGTAGTATGTTTTTTTCTCTTCTTCGATTTTTAGTGTCCTATTTAGTCCACTTATTATTCCTGATGTTACACTACGTTGAAATTCAAAACCTATTGGGTTTCCTATTGCATACACTTGTTGTGCAATTTTCACCTCATCCGAATTTCCTAAGTCCAGATATCTTAGATTGTTAGTTTTTATTTTTATAATGCTCAAGTCTAAATCTTCGTCGGCCCAAACCACACTCGCATCGAAACTTCTTCCGTCTTCAAGTGTAACATAGCACACAGAATTTTTTTGTCCTGATACATGTTGATTGGTTACAATATAACCATTTTCAGCTACAATGAAACCTGTTCCTAGCCCCAAATTCTCAGCTCCATTCTGGAGGAATATTGTATTTCCTTTATTCTTTATTTTCGATATTCCCACAATAGAATTGTTTACTTTTTCTATCGTTTCGGTTATATCCAAATTTTCACCTATAATATTATCCTGCTCTGCACTAACATTGGCTTGTGTTCTTTCAACATTGAATTCTTGTGCATACACTTTTTCCTGTTCCAACGATATGTAAATACAATATGCTAAGACTAAAAATGATGCGATAAGTATTGTTATTGCAATTATTTCCAATATTTTTATAAATTTACTTTTCTCTTTCATACATTCTCCTTTTTTCTTAAATTCTCTTTTATCAATATTTTTCTTTGATTATTATTTCCACTATTTTGTAATTTAAACTTATATTTTTTCCATATTAATACATTTGCATTTTCGACATTTTTTCTTGTTTATCCCATAAAAAAAAAGCCTAATTTAGCTATTGCAAAAGCTGTAATATAATGGTAAAATATAGAATAGGTGGTATTAAAATGAAGAAAGATAAAATTTATGAAGAAATTACATGTAGAAATTTTAGAGAATTAGTCAGTTCTTGTACCACTCGTTTTGGTAATAGACCTGCATTCTCTGTAAAAGATAAAAATAAAGTTATTCACGACATTTCTTTTGTTGAGTTTGAAAACAATATTAAAGAACTTGGTTCTTCCCTTTTAGATTTAGGACTAGAAAATAAAAAAATTGCAATCATTTCACCAGATAGATACGAGTGGTGTTGTAGTTATTTTGCGGTAACTACTTCTAATTGCATTGCAGTTCCTTTAGATTTCATGCTTCCTGAAGTTGAGCAGTTACGATTAATAATTGAAAGTCAAGTAGATGCAATTATTTTTGCAAAGAAGCATTTAAATCTTATAAAATCTGTCATGGCAAATAAAGAATCAAATGTAAAATATTTTATTTGTATGGATTACGAAGAAAATGGTGAAGGTATTCTATCTTTTTCAAAATTATTGGAAGATGGAAAAAAACTTATAGTAGAAAATGATTCTAGATACGATAATATCATTATCGATAAAGATAAACTATCAGTTTTAATTTACACTTCTGGAACAACAAGTAATCCAAAAGCAGTTATGCTTTCTCAATACAATATTTGTTCAAATGTGTCTGCTATGACAACTTTAATTAATTATAAAAAGGATGATAGCATTCTTGTATTTTTACCACTGCATCATACCTTAGCATGTACTGCAAGTTTCTTGTTCTGTTACTACATTGGTTTCAGACTTTGTTTTGCAGATAGCATAAAGGATATTGGAAAAAATATGGTAGAATACAAAATCAGTGGTTTGGTTTGTGTTCCAGCCGTACTAGATATAATGTATAGACAGATTATCAGAGGTGTAAAAAAATCTGGAAAGTATGCTGCATTTAAGTTTTTATGTGCATTGTCAAATTTCTTAATGTTTTTCCATATTGATTTAAGAAGAAAACTATTTAAGCAAGTCTTAGATAATTTTGGTGGAAAGATGAGAACTATAATTTATGGTTCTGCCTCTTCAGATAAGAAAGTTATTCATTTGTTTAATACTATCGGTATAGATATGTTACAGGGTTATGGATTAACCGAAACAGCTCCTGTTATTTCTTGTGAAAGTGACAAATACCACTTTGAAACAGGTTCTTCTGGATACCCGTTATATAATGAACAAGTTACCATAGATAATCCTGATGAAACAGGCACAGGAGAAATTTTAGTTAAAGGTCCAAACATAATGCTTGGCTATTATAATAATGAAGAAGCAACAAAGGCTGCATTTAAAGATGGATGGTTTTGCACTGGCGACCTTGGAAAGTTCGGAAAAGATGGTTCTCTTTTCGTTACTGGCAGAAAAAAGGATTTGATTGTGCTTTCAAATGGAAAAAAGGTTTTTCCTGAGGAAATTGAGGCATTAATTAATAAAATAGATGTTGTTTCTGAATCTATGGTTTATGAATGTAATGACAAAATATGTGCAAAAATTGTATATTCTAAAGAAATAGCGGAGAATAAAAAGCTTTCTTTAGATGATGTTCACACCGAAGTTGATAAAAATATAAAAATCATAAATAAGGATTTACCAGTTTATAAATACATAAGAGAGTTTTCTTTAACAGATGAGCCTCTAATAAAAACTACTACTCAAAAAATCAAAAGACATGAAGAAATGAAAAAAATTAAGATATAAAATTTAAAGGTGATTATGAATATGGAATTATATGATTTAACAAACCCTCAAAAGTCAATCTGGCTAACTGAACAGTATTATAAAGGTTCATCTATAAATAATGTCTGTGGAACTGTTTTAATAGATGATATAGTAAATTTTGATATTTTATCTAAAGCTATTAATGTTTTCTTGAGAGATAATGATAGCTTTAGGATTCATCTTCTTATTGACAATGATGGAAATGTAAAACAAAAAATTGTTGAATATAGTGAGCAAGATTTTGTTGTTACAAATATTGAGGATAATGACGATTTGCTTTTATTTGAAAGTAAATTAGCTCGTACTCCTTTTGATATTATTGAACATGATTTATTTAAAATGTCTCCTTATAGATTGCCAACTGGTAAGGGCGGATTTGTTGTTACTGCACATCACATAATAGCAGATGCATGTACAGCAAGTTTAGTTGCAAGTAAAATTATGAGTATTTATTCATCTCTTTTAAAAGATGAATATGTTTTATCGACTCCAACCTCTTACATTAATTATATAAATTCAGAAAAAGAATATTTAAATAGTCCTAAATTTGAAAAAGATAAGGAGTATTGGAAAGAACAATTCAAAAGTGTTCCTGAATTTGGTATTATTCCTTCTTTAAAGGACTCTTCTGTAGAATCTTGTTCTGCAGAAAGAAAGGTATTTGAAATTAATAACCTTTTATTAAATGAAATAAATACGTTCTGTAAAGATAACAGAATTTCACTTTTTAATTTTTTTATGGCGATTTACGCACTCTATATTGGAAGAGTTTCTAACTTAAACGATTTTGTTTTGGGAACACCAATACTAAATAGAACAACTTTCTCGGAAAAGATTACTCCAGGAATGTTCATTAGTACAGTTCCTTTTAAATTCAGCACTCAAAAAAACGACACATTTGTTCAATTTGCTCAAAAAATTGGGCTTGATTCTTTGTCTATGTTTAGACACCAAAAGTATCCTTATCAGGAAATTTTGGAGTATATACGTAAGAGTAATCCAAGTCAACCAAATTTATACGACATATTAATCTCATATCAAAATTCAAAAACAAATAGAAATAATTGTGATGTTCAATATTCTGTAAGATGGACCTTTAATGGTAATGTTGCAGGTTCAATGCAAATTCATATTTTTGATATGAATGATGAGGGTTCTTTAAACATCGCTTATGATTATAGATTAAATAAATATTCAGCTAAAGATATTCAAAATATAAATGATAGAATTTTGAATATTATTAATCAAATATTGAAAAATAGTGATATTTTGTTGGAAAACATAGAGATTGTTACTCCTTGGGAGAAAAATAAATTAATTAATGAATTTAACTCTACATATTTAAAATATGACCACTCAAAAACAGTTGTAGATTATTTTGAAGAACAAGTTGAAAAAAATCCTAATAATGTTGCTCTTGTATTTAAAATGAAAAAACTTACTTATTCGGATTTAAATAAGAAAGTAAATTCTTTGGCAAGATATTTGAATTTTAACAATATACAAAAAAATTCTATTGTTGGTATTATTGTTAATCGTTCATTTGAAATGATTATATCAATTCTTGCAGTGTTGAAGTCAGGTGCTTCATATATTCCTATAGATCCTGAATATCCTGAAGATCGTATTCGTTATATATTGGAAAAAAGTAATTGTGACGCAATTATAACAATTCAAAAACAGTTTAATAAGGTTCAATCTTTAGGTTTTAAGAAGACTGTTGTTATTGCAGATTTAAAGAATGAAAATATTTATAATCTACCAAGTGATAACTTAAATAACAAGATTTCACAGGATGATTTATCTTATTTAATTTTTACATCTGGATCAACAGGAAATCCTAAAGGTGTTATGCTTACTCATAAAAACTTGAATAATTTTATAAATTCTATGTTTAATAGAATTGCTTATTTGAAAGACGGAATGTATCATTCAATTATATCAATTACAACCATGTCTTTTGATATATTTGCATTTGAGACGATTGTATCTCTTTGTGGAGGTTTAAAGCTTTTTATAACAGACGATTTTGAGCAAAAAATTACAGCAAAAATTGAAAGATTGATTTTGGATAATAAAATTGAAATTATTCAATCTACTCCAAGTATTATGAATTTCCATTTGGATAATTCAATTATGAATGGATTTAGTTATTTAAAATATGTTATGCTAGCAGGCGAGCAGCTTCCAAAGCAACTTGTTGATAAGATTTTAAAAATCAGTCCAGAGTGCACTGTTTACAATGGTTATGGTCCATCTGAGACAACTATATTTTCGACTGTTACAGATGTTACTCACCTGGATAAAATAACAATCGGAAAACCTCTTGATAATACACAGATTTATATTTTAAATGATGAACTAACTGTTCTTCCTGTTGGATGTATTGGTGAAATATATATTGCCGGCGATGGCGTTGGAAAAGGTTATATTGGAAGACCTGATTTAACAGCAGCAAGGTATTTGTCAAATCCATTTATTAAGAATTCTGTTATGTATAAAACTGGAGATGTAGGTTTTTGGACAGATGTGGGAACAATTATATGTAAAGGAAGATCAGATAATCAAATAAAGCTTAGAGGATTACGTGTTGAACTTGGAGAAATTGAAAACTGTATAAATTCATTTGATAAAAGTGCAAATATTTTATCAGCTGTTATTGTAAAAGATGTTTCAAATGTTCAAACATTAGTTACCTATATATCAGCTGACAAGAAAGTTGAAGTAAAGAAACTAAGAGATTATATTGCAAATAAATTACCAACGTATATGATTCCAACTTATTTTGTAGTTTTAGATAAGTTGCCTCTTACTCCAAATGGAAAAATTAACAAAAAAGAGCTTGCAAATTATAATTTGGATATTCAGGAATCAGATTCAGTTCATACACCTCCAAGGAATTTGATTGAAGCTAATATCGTTTCTTCAATTAAGAAAAAACTTGGAATTACAACGTTTGGTATTGACGATAATATATTTGATTATGGTGCAGATTCTCTTTCAATTATAAGTATTCTAACAGACTTATTTCAATATAAAATATCATTGAAAGTATATGATTTTTATAAGAATCCAACTGTAAGAGAATTGTATGATAAGGTATTATGTACTTCTTATGAGAATACTTTGTCTGATGTAACTAGATTGAATGCTCTGGATGACATTGCAAAACATTTAAATTCTACTACAACAGGAAAAGAAGATTTCTCTAAGAAATGTGTTCTTCTAACAGGCGTTACTGGTTTTTTAGGAATTCATATTCTAGCAGAGCTTTTACAAAATATTGATAAAATTAGTTTGATATATTGCTTGATAAGACCTAAATATCAGAAGGGAATTCAAGAAAGATTATTTGAGAAATTGCATTTCTATTTTGGTAATAAATATGATGAATTAGCTAAAAAATATGTAATTTGCATAAATTCTGATATGATAAGTGAAGGATTAGGCTTGTCTACTGATGATTTTGAAAATATAAAAAAAGATGTTGATTTGGTTATTCATTCTGCTGCAAATGTTAAGCATTATGGTGACTATGCCCTATTTTCTTCTGTAAATATTGAAGGAACTCGTAAAATAATAGACTTATGTAAATCCATTGATGTGCCACTTTATTATATTTCTACAATGACTATTTCAGGAAACTACTTACTAGAGCAGTATTTGTCTGATGTTACATTTACGGAAAAATCATTCTATGTAAATCAGGATTTTTCCGAAAATGTATATTCAAGAAGTAAGTTATTCGCTGAATCTATGGTTCTTGAGGCAATTTCTAAAGGATTAAAGGCAACTATTTTTAGAATTGGAGATTTGTCTAGTCGTTATGATGATGGTCATTTTCAAAGTAATATCAACGAAAATGCAATCTATTCTAGGCTGAAATCCTTATTAGAAATTTCTGCAATCCCAGATTCTATTTTAAATGCTAATTTGGAATTTACGCCTGTTGATTTTGCAAGCAAGGCACTGGTAAAGATAGTCTGGTCGGATAACGGATTGGATAGAATATTCCATATCTATAATCCGAATACAATAACTGCAGAAATGCTCCTTGAATATGTAAGAAGGATTGGTTATAATGTTAATGTTGTATCACAAAATGAATTTATTGATTTGGTAAAATCGCTTTCTACTGATGAAATCAATCAATCAAAGATTAGTGGTATAATTAACGACTTTACAAAAAACAATGATATGATATATAATCATATCATAAAACAAGATAATAAAATTACTTGTGAATACCTGAGCAGCTTAGGCTTTAAGTGGCCAGTCTTGGATTTTGAATACTTTGCAAAATTAATTAAATATATGCAAGAAGTTTGTTTTATCAAATAGAAAGGATTTATATCAAATGAAAAAATTAAAAGAAAAATTCGAAGAAATGAGTATTTCGAATAAGTTGGTATTTTATTTTTTAATAATATTTGCTTTATTTGCTATATTATTATATAAGATTATTCCCATAATATTGAACTATCCACCAGGAGCAATAAATTCCCAGTTTGATAAAGAAGTTTCTATTCTTTATTATAAATATCAATTTTTGCTTGTAGTTGTTGGAATTGCAATTTTCTTTACTGCTTATTTAAAGATTAGATTAAGAAGAACAGATAAATGGTGGAAAAATCGTAATACTGATATTTCTGAAATAGAGAAGATAAGAAATCAGGCACTTAAATTTCCATATACTCTATATGTATCCATGGAAATAGTACCAACACTTATTCTTTTAATTATATTATCTGTAACAGGCAGTCATCCTGCAATATTGTTATTTAAAATGGGAACAATAATATTTAGTTTTTCTACATTCATTGCCTCAATTTTCTTGTTGCTTACAACTAGAATGTTTTATCCAATTCTTGTAGAAACTTCTAAATACTTTGCCACAGATAATAAACCTAAAAAAACACAGTCACTAAAAGTAAAATTAATATTTCAACTTTTTCCTAGTGTTTTAGTTATAGCATTAATACTTTCATTGTTTGGTTATTACAGACTAACTGTAGAAAAAGAAACACTGTTACACAGCTATTATGCTTCAAGCCTTGCTAATTCTATGGATGAAATAATTGAGAACCCTGATATTAACAATGTTAAGAACATACTAAGTAAATACTTTAATTTAGATACCACATTTTGCTTTATAGAAAAACCAAGTGGAGTAATAGAAACAAGTAATGGAACCACATTAAGCCATTTCTTTATAAAATATATGCATGATTTAGCTCCTCAATATAATAATACTGTTTACGAATCATATACTATTGATTCACAAGCAGTTATTCAAAAATTTGAGTATAATGGTCAAATTTATACTGTAGGAATCTATTATGAAATAGCATCATTTACAACTTTCTTACAATTATTAATACTAGCTTTTGTATTGTTCTTATTTGCATTACTTACAATTTATTTAATTAGTTCATCTCTTGTAAGGAATATAGGAAATGTATCTAAGAGATTGCATGACATTGCAGATAAAGATTTAAGCGAAACTTCAAAATTACCAATAACGTCCAACGATGAGCTTGGCGAATTAGAAAATGAATTAAATGTAGTACAAGATTTGAATATTCAATATATAAATCAAATCAAGAACAACCAGGATACTCTTATGGAAAAAGAACGTTTAGCCTCTCTTGGACAGTTAATTGGAGGAATTTCTCATAACTTGAAAACTCCTATAATGTCTATATCTGGTGCAGCTGAAGGATTAACAGACTTAATAAATGAATATGATACATCCATTGGCGATCCGGAAGTCACAAACGATGACCACCATGCTATAGCAAATGACATGAGAGATTGGATAACAAAGATTCATTCATACACCTCTTACATGTCAGACATAATTACAGCAGTTAAGGGTCAAGCCGTAAATCTATCGGAAAATGAATCTGATGAATTTACAATTGATGAAATGATAAAAAGAGTTACAATTTTAATGAAACATGAAATTAGAAATGCATCATTAACATTAAATACTCAGATAAACGTTCCTTCTACTACTTCTTTACATGGAGACGTTAACAGTTTAGTTCAAGTTATAAATAACCTTATAACAAACGCTATACAATCTTATAATGGTAAAAAAGATAATACAATAGATTTATCAGTAAATCTAGATGGAAAAAATGTTGTTATATCTGTTGCAGATCACGGCTGTGGTATGACAAAAGAAGTCCAGGATAAATTATTTAAATCGATGATTACAACTAAAGGAAAGAATGGAACTGGACTTGGTATGTTTATGTCTTACTCAACAATAAAAGGTCATTTTAATGGTGATATAACCTTTGAAACAGAGATTGGAAAAGGAACAAAATTTAATGTTATAATTCCTTTATAAAATTTCTAATGTAGTGACTCTGTAAAATTTAATTTTTAAAACCGATAAAAAATGTGTTTTTATATAGACAAGGCTCTATAAGTCTTGTCTATATTTTTTTCTGCAAAATTCGACATTCCCTAAATTTATAAAATATTTATACATAATATATTGCTTTTTTAAATTTTTATTATTATAATAAGGTTGCAATATTTATTTTTAGATATGGAGTTTATGTTATGAGAAAAAACATGGTAAATCATGAATCAAACGGATACAGGGTTATCGTTGTAGATGATGAACAAGGTATCGTTGATTCTCTTTCAATCTTTCTAAAGCGTTCGGGATATGACTTTACAGGATTAACAAATCCTCTTGAAGCTATTGAGCGTGTTAGGCATGAACATTTCGATATGATGATTCTAGACTTTATGATGGATCCAATACATGGTGATGAGGTCGTTGAAGAAATAAGAAAATTCAACAAAGACCTTTACATATTATTGCTTACAGGTCATAAGGATTTGGCTCCACCTCTTGAAACAATAAAAAGATTAGATATTCAAGGTTATTGCGAAAAAAGCGATAAATTTGATCAACTGTTATTATTGATCGAATCTGGAATAAAATCTATTGAGCAAATGAAAACAATCAGACAGATAAACGAGGAATTACATGATAAAAACGATGAACTTGAAAAAGCTTATTTAGATACTATTGGAATCTTAAGGCAAACTGTTGAAGCTAAGGACCCTTATACAAGAGGTCATTCAGACAGAGTTTCGGAATATTCTGTTTTAATCGGTAAAAAATTAGGATTAGATGAAAATACCCTTCACATTCTTAAAATTGGAGGTCTATTCCATGACATCGGAAAAATTGGAATTCCAGATAGTATCTTGTTGAAAGAATCAAAATTAAATGATGAAGAATATTCTCAAATAAAGAACCACCCAATGATTGGTGTTCATATTCTTGGAGGAGTTAAGTTATTTGAAGATATTATTCCTATCGTAAAATATCATCATGAAAGATTTGATGGCAGAGGTTATCCTTCACAATTATCTGGTACGGATATTCCTTATGTTGCGAGAATTGCAGCTGTTGCAGATACATTTGACGCAATGACATCAAAGAGATCTTATAGAAATGCTTTGCCTATTGATGTGGTAAGAGCTGAAATAGAAAAATGTTCAGGAACTCAGTTTGATCCTGATATTGCAAAGGCTTTCCTTGAGATATTAGATAACGATTATAATTCAATACTTGAAATTCAAGAAAAATATAAAAGTTAATTAATATATAAATAGTAAAAAAGTGCAAATTTCGTGCACTTTTTTCTTTTTCTTAGTTCTTTTATTTTAATATTTGATCTTTTTTATAATTTTGACTCTTGTGATATTATTCTTAAATTTTCATATTATTTATTCTATTTTTTACTATTTATCCTTTTCATACTATTGTTTGATTTTCATTGATAGTTTTACCTTTTGTCTGTCTTTGTCTATTCCAATAACCTGAACTTTTACAATATCCCCTACTGATACAACTTCTGATGGATTTTTTATAAATTTGTCACTCATTTCTGAAATGTGAACTAGTCCGTCATGTTTAACACCAACATCTACAAATGCTCCAAAATCAGTTACATTTCTAACTGTTCCAGTAAGAATCATTCCGTCTCGTAAATCATCAAAAGATAATACGTCAGACCTTAAAATTGGCTTAGGCATGTCTTCTCTTGGGTCTCTACCAGGCTTAATTAATTCATTTATAATGTCTTTCAAAGTTGGTTCTCCAATGTTAAATTTGCTTGCCAATGTTTTAATGTCTTTTTCATTATTAACTTCAGATAGTTTAGCTTTTACATCTTTTATTTTTTCTTTGTCTGTTAAGTCTTTTGTGTCAAATCCGAATTCCTTTAATAGATTTTTAGCAACATCGTAACTTTCTGGGTGAACTCCAGTAATTTCAAGTGGATTCTTTCCGCCAGGAACTCTTATGAAGCCCGCACATTGCTCATAGGCAACCTTTCCTAGTTTAGGAACCTTTAGTAATTCCTTACGTTCACAAACTTTTCCGTTCTCTTCCCTATATTTTACAATGTTTTTGGCTATAGTCTTATTAACTCCTGAAACATAAGATAAAAGCGAAGGTGTAGCAGTATTTATATCTACTCCAACCGAATTTACCGCATCCTCAACCACTCCTGTTAAACTCTCTTCTAATTGTTTTTGATTTACATCATGTTGATATTGTCCAACTCCTATTGCCTTTGGCTCGATTTTTACAAGCTCTGCAAGTGGATCTTGAAGTCTTCTTGCGATTGATATAGCTCCTCTTAAAGAAACGTTAATATCAGGATATTCTTCTGTTGCAAGTTTTGAAGCAGAATATACTGAAGCTCCTGCTTCTGAAACAATAACATAAACTAAATCCTTATTATACTTCTCCTTAATCTCTTTTATTAGGGACGCAACGAATTGCTCAGATTCCCTTGAAGCCGTACCGTTTCCGATTGCAAACATTTGTACATTGTCTTTTAATATAAGCTTTGTAAGCTCTGCTTTAGCACCCTCAACATCATTTTGTGGTTCTGTTGGATATACTGTTGTAGTGTCTAAAACCTTTCCTGTTTCATCAATTACTGCAATCTTACAGCCAGTTCTATAGGCTGGATCAAATCCAATTACTGTCTTTCCCTTTATAGGACTTGCTAAAAGTAATTGTTTGGCATTATTACCAAAAACTTTTATAGCTTGCTCGTCTGCTTTTTCAGTCAAATCAGCCCTTATTTCTCTATCAATAGAAGGTTCAATCAATCTTGAAAAACTATCCGCAATACAATTTTTTAGCAATTCGGTATATTGACTATGCTCATCTTTAATTATATCTTTTTCAATACTAGCTAAAATCTTTTCTTCTGGCTTATCTATTTTAACCTTTAAAAATTCCTCTTTTTCTCCCCTATTAATTGCGAGAATTCTATGGCTAGGAATTCTATTAACTTTTTCTGAAAATTCATAATACATGTCATAACTAGATTTCTCTTCAGGTTTAGTTGCCTTTGTTGTAATCATACCTTCTAAGTAGCACGTTCTCTTAATTTGCTTTCTATATTTTGCGTTATCAGATATATTTTCAGCAATTATATCTAAGGCTCCTGCAATAGCATCTTCTGCTGTTCTTACATCTTTCTCTTCGTTTATATACTTATTTGCAATTTCATAAATATTATTTTTATCTTTTTGCTCTATAATAGTATTTGCAAGTTCTTCAAGGCCTTTCTCTTTTGCAATAGTTGCTCTAGTTCTTTTCTTTTGTTTATATGGTCTATAAATGTCTTCAACCTCAGCAAGAGTAGTACTCTTTTCCAAATCACTCTTTATTTCATCTGTAAGTTTTCCTTGAGATTCTATTGACTTTAAAACATCTTGTTTTCTTTCTTCTAAATTTCTTAAATATGTAAGTCTTTCGCCAAGATTTCTTAACTGCTCGTCTGAAAGACCTCCTGTCGCTTCTTTTCTATATCTTGCAATGAACGGAATTGTATTTCCATCATCAATTAACTTAATAGTACTATCAACCTGGCTTTTTCTAACTCCTAATTCATTTGCTATAATTTCTGATATTTTATCCATTATTTTACCTCTTTCTTAATCAAGTTTCTCCTAATATATCACAATATTCTCTAAAATTAAAGCGAACAATAATAAAATGAACCAAAATTGTTCACACAATAAGGTCCATTTTTATATCTATTTTCAAAACATTGCTCAATTTTCAAGTATTATTCAATAAATAATCATTACTCAATTCCTAAATATTCATCATAAGATACTTCTCTATCAACAATTTTATCCTTTTGAATATCTATTATTCTATTTGCAACTGTTTGCATTAATTGATGGTCATGTGATGTAAATAGCATATTTCCTGTGAACTTCTTCATTCCTTCGTTCAAAGCCGTAATGCTCTCCATGTCTAGATGGTTTGTTGGCTCATCAAAAATCAAGAAATTAGCTCCAGAAAGCATCATCTTAGAAAGAACACATCTTACCTTTTCTCCTCCAGACAATACATTTACTCCCTTTAATGCCTCTTCACCAGAGAACAACATTCTTCCTAAGAAACTTCTAACATAAGTTTCATCTGGATCCTTTGAATACTGTCTTAACCAATCTGTAATAGACAATTCACTTTGGAACAAATAGCTATTATCCTTAGGGAAATAGTTACTTGTAATTGTAGTTCCCCATACAATTTTCCCCTCGTCAGGTTGCATCTCTCCAGCAATAATTTGGAATAAAACAGTCTTTGCAATCTCGTTATCTGCTAAGAAAGCAATCTTATCGTTTGGCTTAACCGTAAACGAAATATTATCTAATACCTTTTCTCCATTTATAGTCTTAGAAACATTTTTTACCTGTAAAATCTCATTTCCTGGAAGTCTATCAGGTTTAAAATCTATATAAGGATACTTTCTATTAGAGGGAGTAATTTCATCAAGCTGAATCTTTTCCAAAGACTTCTTTCTAGAAGTAGCTTGTTTAGATTTAGAAGCATTTGCACTAAATCTAGCAATAAAAGCTTGTAACTCTTTAATCTTCTCTTCCTTCTTCTTATTCTGCTCTCTCATCTGCTTTTGAAGTAATTGGCTAGATTCATACCAGAAATCGTAGTTTCCTGGATAAACCTTAATCTTTCCATAATCAACATCACAAATATTAGTACAAACCTTATTTAAGAAATATCTATCATGAGAAACAACAATTACAGTATTTTCAAAATTAATTAAGAATTCCTCTAACCAACTTATAGTCTTTAAATCTAGGTCATTTGTAGGCTCATCTAACAATAAAATATCAGGATTTCCAAAAAGAGCCTGTGCTAAAAGAACCTTAACCTTCTCTCTTGCTTCAAGTTCCTTCATATATTTATAATGTTTTTCAGGCTCTATTCCTAAATCATTAAGCAAAATTGCTGCATCAGATTCAGCATTCCAACCATCAAGCTCTGCAAACTTTTCTTCAAGCTTTGCAGCCTTCATTCCGTCTTCCTCTGAGAAATCAGGTTTTGCATAAATAGCCTCTTTCTCTTTCATGATTTTATAAAGCTCATCATTACCCATTATAACTGTATCCATAACAGTATTTTCTTCATAAGCAAAGTGATCCTGCTTTAATACAGATAGTCTCTCTGTTTTCTCCTTTGTAACCTCTCCTTTACTAGGCTCTAATTCTCCTGACAAAACTTTAAGAAATGTTGATTTTCCAGCACCATTTGCTCCTATAATGCCATAACAACATCCCTTATTAAACTTTATATTAACATCTTCAAATAAAGTTCTTTTTCCAAATCTAATAGTAACTCCACTTGCTATTAACATTTTCTTCCTCCCATATTTTTTTATCTAAACTATTATACCCTATTTTATTTGATATTTCAATACATGCATGGAGTTTTTATATTTAACATTTGTGCAATTAAAAAATTATTTTTATAATAATAAGATCTTTATTTTGATTGAATCTCTTATTAATTTAATTACATATTTTTTAATTTAAATTTTTCTTATATTTTTATTGAATTATTTTTTAATTATTTTATTATATAAAATTAAATTTATTTTTTACTAATTAATTTCAAATAAATAATATATTAAATATTTATTTAATACTTAATATGTTATTATTTTATATTTTAAATTTAATAAATTATTTTTATTAAA
>URYN01000012.1 GCA_900552135.1 uncultured Clostridium sp. | reverse complement strand
AAGGGACTGAAAATCCCTGTGTCACTGGTTCGATTCCCGTTCGAGGCACCAAAATGAAGAGATTAACTATAACGGTTAGTGTCTTTATTTTTTTTATCAGACAAAGGCAATAATTGACATTTACATAAAACTATGATACTATATTGCAGGTAGCCATCTGCTACAGTATATATGTAGGCGTTATTATCTTTCATTGTAGATGGGCAGCTATTATGAATTTTAATAACATAGGCAATGATACACCGAGTTTACTGGGGGTATAAAAAATGGTGAAAAATCCAATTGGAACTTCATTCAAGAAAGAAAATATCTTTCTAGCAACAGTAGATCGTCCTCTGGAAAAAGAAGAAGCTGATGCTATTCTCAAGAAAAGAGGAATTGATCTTTCGGAATATCCCAAGATGATAAAAGATCTCCTGGGGAAGTTTTCCACCTGCACTATGCAAGAGTACGACATCTTCTACAAAGATGAAAAGGGGTATACCCGTTTTTTCTTGGAAGGAAATGAAACTTTTGTAGGAGACGGTTCGGACGGCAAAGGCAAGCTCTACAACATTGTCCCGGTATGGAAATACTATGGTGAAGACGAGCTGTGCGAGGTTGAGAACAACGCTGGCGAACCTGCCATTTTCGACGCAACTGGAGAAAAAGGCAAAATCGAAAAATACAACAGGGACTACAACTTGAAAAGGTAAAAAAGAAAGATGTACTGCCCAATGATTGGAGCGTTCACTGTAAAAGGTGGGCGCTCCAATTATGCTTGTGAAAGTAGTATAAAATAACAAAAAATCACTTAGATTTAATTTTATACTATTAGAAAGTATAATAAGAAAACATCAAGAAAAATATTATACAGCCATTCAAAATTGCCCGACACACTAACAATTATTAATAAGAAAAAATAATAAAACACAACTATAGCCACGGGTTATACCGTGGCTATAATTGTAAAAACAAAACGGGGAAAAATTAAAGAAACTTTTTCATTTGTTCTATATCGTTTTTTTGTAAGGTTACAAAATCATTTAATATATTTTTTACGGGCTCATCTGCTTTTTGATTATGATTCAAAAGTTTTTGACATTTTATAATTCCCATGTCTCCACCTTGAATCATTAATTCAGCAATCTTAGAATTGCTTTTATCTGTCATAGTGTTCATTTGAGTACCCATCCATGCCATCATCTTATCTGAAACGGGTGCCGCGTCAGGAATTTCTCCGTATTTATCAAATTCTGTGTTTACTCTATCAACAATTTTTCCATATTCGGAATATTGAAAAGTTAGATTTTCTTTCATATTTTCGTCACCAACTTTTTTCAAAACAAAAGAAATAGAATCCATTCCCATCTTAGCAGCCTTATTAATTTCGTTCAGAATAGTTAGATTAACATTTTCATCTTTTCCATTATTAAAATTTTCTTCCATAAAAATTTCAGTCCTTTCAAAATTTATTAATAGTATTAACAAAAAAACAAAAAATATTCTTAAAAAATCTAATTGGTACAATTCGGCACAATTCGGGGACGGGGAAAAAATGTACCAGTCTAATTTGGTTCCGGGGAAAATTTGTACCTTTTTTCATTGCTATTTTGCCAAATTTAATATATACTTATGCAAGAGTTTATAGGAAAGGAATTAATCAATTGAACAGCTATGTATTGCAAGATTGATTATACGAAAAGATTATGGCAAGTGTGAAGTGGACTGACGAACAACAGGAGGCAATAGATAAAAAAGGGTCTAATATTCTAGTTGCTGCTGCCGCACGGAAGTGGTAAAACTGCGGTTTTGGTTGAACGTATTATAAAAAAGATTATTGATGATAAAGTTGATATAGATAAAATTTTGGTCGTAACATTTACAAATGCTGCTGCTGCCGAAATGAGGGAAAGAATTTTAGATGCTATTTACAAAAAGATTGAACTGAACCCTGACGATACAAATCTGCAAAGGCAAATTATTCTTCTTAACAAGGCTAGCATCTGCACGATAGACTCTTTCTGTTTGGACGTTATAAAAAATAATTTTTATGAACTGGATGTTTCGGCTAATACCAGAATTGCCGATAGTACTGAAGTTTTGCTTTTGAAGCAGGAAACTCTTGATGATATTTTTGAAGAAAAATATATTTCAGATGATAAGGATTTTATAAGCCTTATTGATACATACACGAGTTATAATAAAGATGAAGAATTGAAAGACTTGATTTTAAGAATTTATTCTTATATTCAATCAGCTCCTTTTCCAGAAGATTGGCTTGAGCAAAGTGTAGAGATGTTGAATGTTGAAACAGAGAATTTTTCTACAACTGTATGGGGAGAGATTATCACAAAAAGAGTTAATCAAATTCTTGAAGATGGAATAAATTCGCTTAAAAATATGAAGAAAAAGATGGAGTTTTTTCAAGAACTTGATAAGTTTGCAAACGTGATAAGTGACGATATTATCCAGTACTCTGCAATACAAGAGAATTTATCTGACTGGGACAAGGCTCAAGTAGCTGTACAAACATTAAATACCAAGAATTGGCCAGTAGATAAAAAGGTGGTAAATGACCTAAAAGATGAGGCAAAAGAAGTAAGAGATGAAGTGAAAGACAATATAAAAGAAGTTAAGGAACTTATGGAATGTTCTTCAGAAGATGCAATAAATGACCTTAATTTTATGCATGAAATTCTTACAAAATTGAAGAATCTAATAATTGAGTTTTCGGAAAGATTCTATAAGAAAAAACGTGAGAAGAATTTAATGGACTTCAACGATATGGAACATCTAGCTTTGAATCTTCTAGTAAAGAAAGATGAGCATGGAAATCCTCAAAAGACAGAAATTGCAAAAAGATACATGGAAAAATTTGAAGAGATTGCAATTGACGAGTATCAGGACAGCAACCTGGCACAGGAGTATATTCTAACCAGTGTTTCTAATGGTAAAAATGTATTTATGGTTGGAGATGTTAAGCAGAGTATATACAAGTTTAGACAGGCACGTCCACAGCTATTCTTAGACAAATACAATACATATAAACTAGAGCCGGTAGATGGAGAAGATAGAAAAATTCAGCTGTTCAAGAACTTTAGAAGCAGGCAGAGCATACTGGATTTTACAAATTTAGTATTCAAAAATATAATGAGTAAATCACTAGGCGACATAGATTACAATGAAGATGAATACCTGAACTTAGGAGCCTCTTATGAGCCAGTTGAAGGGCAGAATTTTAAAACAGAAATCAATATAATTGATTTAGCAGAAGAAGAGGAAACCTGGAAAGATAGCGAGGAAGAAGATACTCAAAATGAGAGAGTTGAAGATGTTGTTCTAGAGGCAAGATTTGTTGCAAATAAA
Source organism: uncultured Clostridium sp. (assembly GCA_900552135.1). GTDB lineage: Bacteria > Bacillota > Clostridia > TANB77 > CAG-508 > CAG-245. The sequence continues at coordinate 46,330 of URYN01000012.1, read as the reverse complement.
ATAAAGACTTTAATAGAAAGCAAGTATATGGTTTTCGACAAAAAGCAAAAGTGTGAAAGACTTATAAAATACAGGGATATTGCAATACTTTTAAGAAGCGTTAGTGGAGTTGCAAGTGTGTACGAAAAAGAAATTTCTGAGCTTGGAATTCCTGTATATAGCGACAGTTCAGGAGAATATTTGCAATCTGTAGAAATTGATACAATTATGTCTCTTCTTAGAATTATAAACAATCCTATGCAAGACATTCCACTTGTAACTGTTATGCGTTCTCCAATAGGAAACTTTACAGACAATGAATTAATAGAAATCAGAATGTATAACCAGAGAGGAAACTTTTATCAAGCATTAACAAGGGCAAGCAAGGAATTATCTGTAGAAGAAGCAGAAGAGAACTTAATAAATGAAAATAAAAACGAGGAATCAGAAGAACTAAAAGAAAACAAGAATGAAATAGAAATAAAAAAGTTAGATAACGAAAAACTAAAGAATAAAATCAATCAATTCTTAAATTTATTAGACGAACTTAGAAAAGATGAACAATACATGGCTCTTGATGAATGGATTTGGAACATTTACAACAAAACGGGCTACATGGACTATGTAAGCTTGATGCCAAATGGAAATTTAAGAATTTCAAATTTAAAGATGCTGTTTGAAAGAGCAAAGCAATATGAATCAGCAAGCTTCAAAGGATTATATAACTTCATAAATTTCATAGATAAAATAAACTTCAACAGTGAAGACTTAAAATCTGCAAAAATAATTGGCGAAAACGAAGATGTTGTTAGAATAATGACTATTCATAAGAGTAAGGGACTAGAGTTCTCAGTTGTTATACTTGCAGGAACAGGAAAGCAATTTAATTTTAGAGATTTAAATGAAAAAATCCTGATTGATCAAGACTTAGGATTTGGTCCTCAATATATAAATTCTGAAAAACATATTGAATACAAAACACTTGCAAAGAAAGCCTTAGCAATAAAAGCAAGGAACGAAGCGGTTTCTGAAGAAATGAGAGTTCTGTATGTTGCACTTACAAGACCAAAGGAAAAACTTATAATAGTTGGAAGGCAAAAAGACGCCAATAAGAGTATATCTAGAAAACAAAAATTGCTAGAGGGATATAGAGAAGAAAAAATTGATTCATACATTATTGAAAAGTATAAAACATATTTGGATTGGTTCGAGCTAATATATGTGAAAGAAGGAGCAAGGAAAACAAAGGAAAACTTCTCTATGGATATAATTAAGAAGAAAACTCTAATGAAAGAAATAACGCAGGAAGAAATCGAAGAAGAAAAGATAGTAAGCAAGATTGATGCAATTGCAAGAAAAACAAAGATTGAATCAAGCGAAGAACACAAAATAAAACAAATACTATCTTGGAAATATAAATTTGAGGGCCTGGAACAAATTCCAACCAAAACATCTGTTACGAAAATTAAGGAACAGGATTTATGGAATGAAGAAGAAAAAACAAAATTGAAGATTAATCAAGCCTTTGAAGAAATACCAAATAGTGATGAAGAAAAAGAAGGCAAGGTTAGTACAAGTATTACTGCAAAGCCTAAATTCCTTAATGAAGAAGCTAGAACCAAGATTTCAAATGCCGAAAAAGGAACTCTAATGCATTTATGTGTTCAAAAGATGGACGAAAAACAAGAATATAATTTACAGAAAATTGATGAAATGCTTCTAGCTTTAGAAACAAAGGAAATAATTACGGGACTAGAAGCGGAGAACATCAATAAATCTAAACTATTAGAATATACGAAATCTGAGTTATGGCAAGAATTAAAAGAGGCAAAAGAAATACAAAAAGAACATCCTTTTTACATAAATGTAAAAGCAAGTGCAATTTACGAAAACATAAGTAAAGAAACAGATGAAAAAATATTGGTTCAAGGTGTAATCGACTTATATTTTATAAATAAGAACGATGAACTTGTTTTGATAGACTACAAGACTGATTATGTACCAGAAGGACAGGAGTTTACACTTGTAGAAAAATACAAGAAACAACTAGAACTTTATAAGGTTGCATTGGAACAATCCTTAAAAAGAAAAGTCGACAAAATGGCGATATATAGCTTATACCTAAACAAACTAATAGAGATGAAATAAAATTCAAAGAAGGGGATGCAAAACATGAGATTAGACAAATTTTTAAAAGTTTCAAGAATAATAAAAAGAAGAACTGTTGCAAATGAAGCTGCCGATGGTGGTAGAATTTCTGTAAATGGAAGAGTTGTGAAACCAAGTTATGAAGTAAAAGTTGGGGATATTGTGGAAATAAAATTTGGAGACAAAACATCAAAATTCAAAATTGTTGCAATACCAACAGTTCAAGGAAAAAATATGCCACAGATGGTAGAAGAAGTGGAATAGCTAATAAAAACAAAAGTAAATGGTGGAAGAAGTGGAATAAAAAATAAAACCCAAAGTACCAGTTGACTTAATTGTATCTACTGGTACTTTGGGTTTGACATTACAAAAACTAGTTCTTGTGGTGCTTAACAACTGCACGATAGAAGGGAGTCGTGCAACCCCAGTGGTAAACCTTTTCAACAAAAGCTTTATCCACTGTCCAGCCAGCGAAGTTTTCGTTGATGTCGTCGATGTCGCGTTTTGCGGCTTCAGGAGTTTCGCGTTCGAAGGGAGATACAAAAGTCTCCGAGTAAGTTGTAGCATATTTGCGAGTCATGGCAAAAGCCCCTTTCAAAAAAATTTTTATACCTATATTATACCATAATATTGAAAAAATAGCAAAACAATGATAGAATGGGGCCAGTTATAATAAGAATTACAGCTTTTGAAAGACGATTACATTTTCAAAAAACATAATTTCAGTAATATAAATTTTAATAATAAAAATTATCTAATACAAATTATTTATTGGAAATAAATGTAGAAAAAATTAATTATATTAATGGGGGAAAAACAATGCCAGATTTTGTACATTTACACGTGCATAGTGAGTTTAGTTTACTAGATGGAGCAAACAGAATTAAAGATTTACCAGTTAGAGCGAAAGAGCTTGGAATGAAGGCTATGGCTATTACAGACCATGGCGTTATGTTTGGCGCAATCGATTTTTATAAGGCATGTTTGGCAAATGGAATTAAACCTATAATTGGTTGCGAGGTGTATGTTGCCCCAAGAGGAAGAGCAGATAAAGACCCTAATATTGATGCAAGATATAACCATTTAATCTTGCTAGCTAAAGATAATGAAGGCTACAAAAACCTTACAAAACTTGTTTCTATAGGATTTACGGAAGGATTCTATTACAAGCCAAGAATTGATAAAGAAGTGCTAGAAAAGTACCATGAAGGATTGGTTTGTTGTAGTGCTTGTTTGGCTGGAGAGGTTTCTCAGGCGATTCTAAAAGGAGATATGGAAGAAGCTGAGAGAGTTGCTACTTGGTTTAAGAATGTATTTGGAGAAGATTATTATTTGGAAATACAAAACAATGGAATTAAAGAGCAGGTATTAGTAAATCAGAAGCTGATTGAACTTTCAAGAAAGTTGAACATAGAGCTTGTTGCAACAAATGATTCGCACTATTTAAGAAGAGAAGATGCTTACAACCACGAGATTTTACTTTGTATTCAGACTGGCAAAAAGATTACCGACGAAGATAGAATGAAGTTTGAAACAGACGAGCTATATATCAAGTCGCCAGAAGAGATGGCAGACTTTTTCTCTGGTGTGCCTGAAGCAATAGAGAATACCGTGAAGATTGCAGATAAGTGTAATGTAACTTTCGAGTTTGGACACACAATACTTCCAAATTATGATGTGCCAGAAGAATTTGCTACACACTATGATTATTTAGAAAAGCTATGTAATGATGGAATAAAAAATAGATACGGAGACAATCCTTCACAAGAAATTATAGATAGAAAAAATTACGAGCTAGGTGTAATCAAGAAAATGGGCTACGTTGACTATTTCTTGATTGTATGGGATTACATACATTATGCTAAAACTCAAGGAATACCCGTTGGACCAGGAAGAGGTTCTGGAGCTGGTTCTATTGTTGCGTATGCGATAGAAATTACAGATATAGATCCAATGAAATATGCTTTGCTTTTCGAAAGATTTTTAAATCCAGAGAGAATAAGTATGCCTGATTTTGACGTTGACTTCTGTTATGAAAGAAGACAAGAGGTAATAGACTATGTTTCTAGAAAGTACGGTCCAGACCATGTTTCACAGATTATTACATTTGGAACTATGTCTGCCAGAATGGTTATAAGAGATGTAGGAAGAGTTTTAGATGTTCCTTATGCGACAGCCGATAAGCTAGCAAAAATGGTTCCAAATGAGCTACACATAACAATAAAAAAGGCACTGGAGCAAAACAAGGAACTTAAAGATGAGTATGAAAATAATCCGGAAACAAAGAAGTTACTGGATATTGCAATGGCATTGGAAGGAATGCCAAGACAGGCTTCTACACATGCTTGTGGTATAGTTATTACAAAAGACCCAGTTGTAACATATGTTCCACTATATGTAAGAGATGGAATGATTTCGACACAATACATAATGACAACTCTTGAAGAATTAGGTCTATTAAAGATGGACTTCTTAGGACTTAGAACTCTAACAGTTATACAAGATACCATAAATTTGGTTAAGAAAAATAGAGGGATAGATGTAAAATTTGACCAAGGAATGAATGATCCAAAGGTATTTAAATTATGGCAAGACGGAAACACGATGGGAATATTCCAATTTGAGAGTCAGGGAATGACAAACTTCATGAAGGAACTTAAGCCAGATTGTTTGGAAGATTTAATTGCCGGAGTTTCATTGTACCGTCCTGGACCAATGGACCAAATTCCAAGGTATATATCGAACAAGAAAGACCCAGACCATGCTGTATACACACATGACAGCCTAAAGCCAATATTAAAAGTAACTTATGGCTGTATGGTTTACCAAGAACAGGTTATGCAGATAGTTAGGGACTTAGCTGGATATTCGCTAGGACGTGCAGATTTGGTTCGTCGTGCCATGGGTAAGAAAAAGCTAGAAGTAATGGCAAAAGAAAGAGAAATATTTATACATGGCCAAGTAGACGAAAATGGGAACATAATAGTACCAGGCTGTGTAAGAAATGGAATAGACGAAAAATCTGCCAACAAGATATTTGATGAGATGTCTGAATTTGCAAAATATGCGTTTAATAAATCACACGCTGCGTGCTATGCAGTAGTATCATACAGAACAGCTTATTTAAAAGCATATTATCCAACAGAATTTATGGCAGCAATGTTAAACAGCTTCTTAGGAAATCTAGATAAAATTCCAGAGTACATTGATGAATGTAAGAGAATGAACATAGAAATTTTAAAGCCAGACATTAATAGGAGTTATACGAAATTTACAGTAGATGATGGTAAAATAAGATTCGGATTAGGAAGTATTAAAAATGTTGGACTTGCTGCAGTAGACACGATTGTTGCAAATAGAGAAAAGAATGGAGAATACATAAGTTTTACAGACTTCTGCGAAAGAATGGAAGGTGAAGCCGTAAATAAAAAATGTATAGAGAGCTTAATAAAGGCAGGGGCATTTGACAACTTTGCAGAAACTAGAAGTACATTAATGGCTTCATTTGAAGACATAATAGATACAATTTCTGGAGCATCAAAAAAGAACATACAAGGTCAAGTTTCGATGTTTGATATGGCAATGCCACAAACAGACTCAAGCAAAGACGATATGGAAAAGTTAAAATACAAATATACAACTTTAAAAGAATATTCAGATCAAGAATTATTATCAATGGAAAAAGAGATGCTCGGAATCTATGTATCTGGACATCCACTTGAAAAATATAGAGAACTAATAGAAAAATTTGCAGATGTAAACACACTTCAAATGAGAGACGCAAGCGAATTAGCTGGAACTGAAAACGAAGAAGAGATGTCACCAGAAAAATTAGCTGGAAGAGGACAACAATTAAAAGATGGACAATTTATAAAATATGCTGGAATAATAACTGGAATAAAGAAAAAATACACAAAAAACAACAAGCTAATGGCATTCGTTACAATAGAAGATTTGTATGGAAGTGTAGATGTAATCGTATTCGAAAACTGCTATAATCAATGTTCAAACGAATTAATAGATGAGAATATAGTACTTGTAGAAGGACGTTTAAGCATAAGAGAAGACGAAGCACCAAGCATAATTGCAAGAACAATAAAAAACTTAGAAGATGTAGCAAATAATCCAAAAGCATCTACTGTTAATGGTGTAAAGCAAAACGGAACAGGCAAAAATGGTGTAAATGGAGTAAAACAAACAGTTCAAATTCCAAGAAAAAAGCTAAACATAAACATAACTAATCTAGATGAAGCAAAAAAAGATAGACTTAGAGGAGCATTAAAATTCTTCAATGGGGATAGAAACAACACTCAAATAGAGATAATAAACGGAGAAAAAAAAGCTCCAGCAGGAGGACTATTTGTAACACCAGAAATATTAGAAGAAATACAAGATATAGTTGGAATAGAAAATGCAACATTTGAAAAGTGATTTTAGTGATTTGTAAAGAATAGAGTGTAAAAGTAAAAAATTAATAACATAAAAGAAGATTCAAACTCGTAAAAAATGCAAATTTTGTCGAACGATTATTGAATCAAATTTGAAAAATATATTGCAAATTTTATTAAATATAAGTATAATAATAAATGAATTCTTTTTATTCAAGTAAACTAAATTTACGAGAAGATGGGTAATCAAAGATTACCAAAAAAATCAGGTATGTTCTAGCATACCTGATTTTTTGCTATTTATTGAATAAATCAATAATAGCCTTCAGCTCTTTTAAAATCTTAAAAGCGTATTTAAAAGTTATAAAAATAATATGTAATACTTTAAGATATTTCTTTGAGCCATCTTGTCTCTTGTGTTTCTTTTTATTCAAGTGTATCACTTCCTTTACAAGAAGATGACATAATTATAATACATAAGGAATGAAAAAGTCTGTCGAAACATGTAAATGGAAACATAAAAATTTAAAATCATAAAAAATTATATTTTTTTAATGTTTTATGTTATAATACTCGTAAAAAGTAAGGAGAAAATTTCATGAGTTTAAGAGAAAAAATTTTAGAGGATATTGAACAATATTCAGATGTATCCTCGATAATACATACATATTTTAAATTGGAAAATACGTTGAAATTTATGAAACAGCAAAACTTGAGGCTTCCAGCTAATCAGAATATGGATGATGAACAATACATCATAGAACAGGAAATTCTTGAAAGTGATGCTACAGCTGAACAAATTATTTGTGAAAATTTTGATTGGATTCTTACAAAGGTTATAGAAAAGGATGATGTTATTTCTTTTGCAAATGTAATAAATATGTATTATCCGGATTGCAGTGTTGTGTTTGAAAACTTTAGAAAGATTGTATCTGCTTTGGAAAGAAAAGAAAAATCTCGGAGATTTAAGAGATTTTTATGCTTGGATACTAACCAGAACAAATGGAGATAAAGTTTTTTCCGATAATATTGATTTTATATTGGAGCAAAAATATCCAGAAACGATTATTGACTTTTTAGGATATATAAAGGGAAGAAATCCAGAACTGAATATGAAATTGAACGATGTTTTGAAAAGCCATGCGAATGGAATTGCTAGAGTTATGCTTCAAGAAGTATCTGAAGATCCTAGAATAGAGGATTATGTGAAGACTCTTGAGATTATGACTGCAGAAACATTAGAAAGTGAGGAAAAAGATTATTCTGATATAGAGAGAATTGCAGTTGGAACAGGAGATTTTAGCAATATCTATAAAATTGGCAATAAGATTCTTAAAGTTGGAGCTCCAAGAGGCGAGTTTAAAATTCCAAATCACAGGAGAATATTACAACCAATAGTCCGTAAATCATTTAAAGATGAGAATGGAGATTCTCTTGCTTGTGTAGAAATAACACAAAGGGTTGATACAGATATTCAAAGGAGTGTAAGCAAAGAAGATGTGTATGAAGTGTGGAAAGAGCTTAGAGACGCAGGCATTATTTGGACAGATGCTACTATTGAAAATGTTGGTAGACTTTTAAGTAGAAATGTGCCGACTTTGAATGGAGAAGAGATGTATGTTGAACCAGAATCTGCTGGGCTAATTGGAAAAAATAATGGAAGCCCTTTGGAAAGAGGACAATTAGTTGTAATAGATACTGACTATGTGTTTTTTGCAAATGAAAGAGATGTCAGATGGCTTTCATTTGGATTTGCAAAGGAGTTTGAAAAAAGGTATGAAAAAGAACTGAAAGAAAAGCAGGCAGAAGAATTAAAAAAAGAATTTTTAAAGGCGAATATTCATAATAACATAAAAAAGAGAGATATTGACGAAGAAAGATAATCCGAAAAAAAGTACAAAAAAAGATAATATGAAGAAAGATGAATGGTAGATATTCGAATAATGAAACATAGGTGTAAATAGGTGAAAGAAGAATAATAAAAAGGTAAAATAAAAATAATGAAGCAGGTTAAAATACTTCATTATTTTTTCTAAATCCATTATATTTATTAATGAAAACTACATACAGTTACTTTAAAGTTACAACTGTTACGCCCATTTCGCCTTCGCCATAAGTTCCCATTCTGAAGGATTTTACTCTTGGATTTTTCTTCAAGAATCTATGAATTCCGTCACGAAGTTTTCCTGTTCCTTTTCCATGAACGATTCTTGCGTTTTCTAAGTTTGCCATGTAGCAATCGTCAAGATATTTGTCTACTAAAGGAATGGCTTCATCAACATTTAACCCTATAACATTTATTTCAGATGAAACACTTTGTGCTTTTGAGTTTGAGAATGAAACAGAACTTCCTTTTCTCATATTTGAATTATTTCCACTGTTATTATTCCATTTTGAATTTTTCGAGTTTAAAGTACCTAAAGAATATGAGGAAGTAGATGAATTTGCTGAACTAGCTGATTGAGTGCAGGCTAATAAATCGTTTACTTTTGCTTTCATTGTAAGACTTCCAACTTGAATGGTCACTTCGTTTGAAGAGTTTGGAAGTTCAATAACTGTTGCCTTAGAGTTGAATTTTGTATAGAAAACTTCCATTCCTATTTGTATTTCTTCTGGAGACAAATTCTTTTTTGTGTATTGTTTTTCTAATTGTGATAATTTATTAATTGAAGAATTTAGCTTGTTTCTAGCTTCGTTTGCGTTTGCAAGATTATCTTTTTCTGTCATAGAATTTAATTCTTTAATTATTTCGTTTGCCTCATCTTTAGCGTCTAACAAAATGTTACGAGCCTTAATTTTGGCGTCTGAGATGATGTTATTTGCTTCTTGTTCTTTTTTACTATTGTCTCTTTCTAACGATTTTCTAAGTAATTCTATTTGGTTAGAATTTTTTCTGATATTTTCTTTTTCTTTCTCTATTTCTAGTTTATCATCATAAATATTTTTTAGAAGAGTTTCAATGTTTTGGTCATCTTGTTTTATGAATGACTGGGCTCTGTCTAAAATGTCTGAAGAAATTCCAAGTTTTTTACTTATTGAAAATGCGTTACTCTTGCCGGGAATGCCAAGTAACAATTTATAAGTTGGTCTTAGATTTTCAACATCAAAATCAGAGCTTGCGTTTTCAAATCCATCATGTGTTAGAGCGTATTTTTTTAGTTCAGGGTAGTGTGTAGTACAAATTACTGTGGCCCCCCTTTTATAGAATTTCTCTAAAATACTAATTGCAAGACCTGCACCTTCTGAAGGATCAGTTCCAGAACCTAATTCGTCAACTAGAATTAAACTCTCGCTAGTTGCTAAGTCTAGAATGTCTTTTATGTTTAAGATGTGTGCAGAGAAGGTACTTAAGGATTCTTGAATACTTTGTTCATCTCCAATATCTGCAAAAACATTGTCGAAAACATGAATTGAACTTCCTTCATTTGCAGGAATTAGTATTCCTGATGAAGCCATAAGGCAGAAAAGTCCAACAGTTTTTAAACAAACGGTTTTTCCACCTGTGTTAGGACCTGTTATAAGTAATACAGAATAGTCTTTTCCGATAGAAACATCTATTGGTACAACAACATTTTTGTCTATAAGAGGGTGTCTTGCGCCATATAAAAATATTTGCTTTTCATCGTTTATTTTAGGACAAATACCGTTTATATTTTTTGAGTATTGAGCCTTTGCAAATATCAAATCAATTTTTCCAATAGTGTTCAGGCTAATGCGGATATTTCTGGCAATAGGGAATAACATTAAAGAAAGATTTTTTAGAATTTTTTCAATTTCAACTGCCTCATCAGCTTTGATTCTGTTTATCTTGTTATTTAGTTCAAAAACAGAACTTGGCTCTATGTAAACTGTTGAACCACTTGCCGAAACATCTAAGATGGCACCGCTAATATTATCTTTATATTCTTCTTTTACTGGAACAACGAATCTATCGTTTCTAATTGTAATAATTGGCTCCATTAAATATTTTGAGTAAGAAGAAGAGTGAATCATGTTAGATAATTTCTCTCTAACGCCTTGCTCTAAGTTTTTACGAGTTCTTCTTAAAGAAGAAAGTGTTTTGGAAGCGTCATCAGCAATAGTATCTTCATCTATAATAGATGAAAAAATCTTTTTTTCTACATTTTCATTAGAGTAAAGTAATGAAAATAAATCTGTCATCTTTGAAAATTCGTCTAATGCAAAAGATTCATCAGAATATAAATACAAAGAAAGCTCTCTTGAGGTTTTTAATATATTTGCAATATCAAGCAATGCTTTTGAACCTAGAAAATTATTACTTTCAATGTATTTTACTTCAACATCGGCTTCGGAATTTATTTCTGAAATTGGAACACCACCTTTTCTATATAGCAAAGTGGTTGCTTCGAAAGTCTCTTCTAACATAGACTTTACTGTTTCTTTGTCATTGCTAGGAAGAAGATTTTTTAGCAAATTTCTGCCAATAAAGGTGTTACAATAGGCTCCTATTAAATTTATAATTTTATTATATTCTAAGATATTTAAAAATTTCTTTACCATAATTAACCTCTAAAATTAAATAAACTATACTAAATTATAGCATTTTCAGAGATAAAACACAAGTGATGTCAAATGAAAAGCTAAATACGAAATTTATGCAAAAACACAAGTGAACTTGCAAATAACTTTATACAAAACTGTTAATTAAAGAATCCTAATTTTATAAAGTTAAAATTAAATGCAATTTGTATGAGGCGACTAGTTTTATTAGAAATTAGAAAAAAGTCTTGTAAAATTTGTTATAAATTGATATACTATAAATGTATACTAATTAAATAGAATTAAACTATTTAAAATAATTTAAACGGAGGTATCATTATGGATAAAGAAGAAAAACTACAAGAAAACGAAAGTGAAATAACAGTTGAAAATTCAGAAGGAGAAACAAGTAATATACAAATAGCAGACGATGTTGTTGCTATTATAGCGGGTAAAGCTGTTTCAGAGGCTCCTGGAGTATTTGCAATGGCAGGAGGATTTGCCGGTGGAATATCAGAAGTTCTAAGCGGAAAGAAAAATCTATCTAAAGGAATAAAAGTTGACGTTGGAGAGAAAGAAACAAAAATAGACGTAAACATAATTGTTGAATATGGTTCAAGAATACCTGATATAGCATTTGATATTCAAAACAGAGTAAAAACAGCAGTAGAAGGAATGACTGGATTAAAAGTTGTTGCCGTTAATGTACACGTTCAAGGTGTAAATACTGAAAGCTCAGATCCAAAGGAAACAGAAACAACAGAAGAAGATAAATAATTATACTAATAATAGAGGCAATAATTAGGAAGGAACGGTACGAAAAAATGAAGTTTTTAGATAAATTAATTTTATTCCTATTCTCAACATTAATCTTAATATTTTCAGTACTTTCAATTTTTACAATAGTTGGCTGGATAGATAGCACAACAGTATTTGTAATTGTTACTAATGCACTAAGTAATGCTAAGGTTTGCAATGTTTTAATAGGCATAAATGTAGTACTAATTTTAGGTGCTATAAAAGGAATATTTTTTGAATCTAACGAAAAGGAAGAAAACTTTAGAGACGGAATTTTGCTTGAAAATGAAGACGGCAAGCTATTAATAACAAAAGACACATTAACAAGCATGGTAAATTCGGTTGTATCAAGTTTTGAAGGAGTTGAAAGCCAACAATCTAAAATTATATTAGATTCTAATAATGATGTTTCAATAATACTTACACTTGAAGTGTCTAATAATGCTGTTATAAAAGAACTAAGCAATAACATACAAGTAAAAGTAAAAGATGCTATAAAAAAATCTTTAGATGTTGATATAAAGAATCTTGATATAAGAGTAAAAAATGTGATAAAACCGGAAGAAAATAAAGCAAACTAAGATATTATTAAAATAAATACGGAAGGAATGTGTAGAAATTATGGAAGAATTAAAGAAATTTCTAAGAACTTACGGTGGAGCTTTAATAGGAGCAATAATTGCTATTATAATATTATGTACTCGCTTATATGACCTTATAATTTGGATTGTATTTATCTGTTTTGGATTATACTTAGGAAATTATATACAACATAATAAATCTAGTGTAAAAGAAAAATTAAAGAATTTTATAGATAGATTGTAAATAAAATGCCAAGATAGAAGCTTTTGCAAGTTTCTTACTTGGCTTACGTCTTAATAAAACACAATGTTAGTAGGGGAAAATAAATGGAAGAAATGTCAAAAAGAGAGCTTGCTTTCTGCTATATTTATAGCCAAGAATTGCAACATCAAAATAGTAAATCACAAGTTAAATTATTTTTAGATTCAACAGAAGTTGAAAATGGTAAAGTAAGAGAATATGTAAAAGATATAGCAAAGGGAATAAAAGAAAAAGATGAGGAAATCACAGAGCTTATCTCTAAAAATCTAAAAACAGGCTGGACTATAGATAGAATATCTACAGTAGATTTGTCTTTATTAAAATTAGCTATATATGAAATAAAATACGGAGAGATTCCATACAAGATTGCTATTAACGAAGCAGTTAATCTTGCAAAGAAATATGGAGAAGAGCAATCTTCATCATTTGTAAATGGAATACTTGCAAAAGTAGTAGAATAAATATTTCGCCCAATAGGGACGCCCCTTTTTGGGCGAAAATTTTTGCAAAAGAAAGGAAACAAAAAATGGAATATAATCCTATATCTGTAACAGATTTAAATAAATACATCAAAGACAAGGTTGATGGGGATGAATTCTTGAATAATGTTTTGGTAAAAGGTGAAATTTCAAATTTCAAAGATCACTATACAGGTCATAAGTATTTTACTCTAAAAGATGAAAATTCTTTAATCAAATGTGTAATGTTTAAAAGTTATGCAATGCATTTGAATTTTGTTCCAAAAGATGGAATGAAAGTAATGATTCTGGGATCAGTTTCTGTATTTGAAAGAGATGGAGTATATCAAATTTATGCCAAGGCAATGAGGCAAGATGGACTAGGAAGCCTATATGAAGCTTATGAAAAATTAAAGGCAGACTTAGAAAAAGAAGGATTATTCGACGAGGCGCATAAAAAGAAAATCCCATTCATGCCCAATACCATAGGAGTTCTTACTTCAAATACTGGTGCGGTTATAAGAGATATAATAAACGTAAGTACTAGAAGAAATCCAAATGTGCATATTAGATTATACCCGGTTCCGGTTCAAGGACCTGGCGCAGCCGAAAAAATAGCTAATGGAATAAAATTTATGAATGAAAATCATCTTGCTGATGTATTAATAATTGGAAGAGGTGGAGGTTCTTTGGAAGACCTTTGGCCATTTAACGAGGAGATTGTTGCAAGAGCAATATATGATTCCGAGATTCCAATTATTTCAGCAGTAGGTCATGAAACAGACTTTTCAATATCCGACTTTGTGGCAGACTTAAGGGCTCCAACACCATCTGCTGCAGCTGAACTTGCAGTCGCAAATATTTCTGATGTAAAATATACTCTAGAGCAGTATAACAACAGATACAAAAATGCTCTAAAGAAAAAAATAGAAGTAATGAGGCTTTCGTATGAAAAGTGTATGGCTAGACCAGCTTTCAAGAATCCAACTCAAAAGATAAACGAAAAACTTATAGTAGTTGATATGAAAGTGAAATCTTTACAAACTAGTATCAATTTAAAATTAAAAGAAGAAAGAACAAAGTTTGTGAAAGAGGTTGCAAGGCTTGACTCATTAAGCCCATTAAAAACATTATCTAGAGGATATAGTATAGTAACAACGCAAAATGGAAATATTGCAAAATCGGTCGAAGACTTGAAAAAAGATGATGAAGTAAAAATAAGACTGATAGACGGTGAAAAACAAGCAAAAATTAAATAGAAAGGAATGCACAATAAAAATTGTGCGAATATAGAGATGGAAGAAAATTTGAATTTTGAAGAATCAATGCAAAAGTTAGAAACAATAGCAAATGAGCTTGAAAAAGGAAATTTAAGCTTAGATGAATCTGTAAATAAATTTGAAGAAGGAATGAAATTATCTAAGAAATGCAACGACTTCTTGGAATCTGCTGAAAAGAAAATAACAATACTAATTAATAATGGAAACGATTTGGCAGAGGAAGATTTTATTCCAAAGGATGAATAGAGGAGAATTATGAATTTTTATACACAATATAAATTTTTAATAGTACCATTTGTTTTATGGTTTTGCATACAAGCTTTTAAAGTAATTTGGGACCTAGTAACAATAAAGCAATTCAACTTTAAAAGAATAGTGGGTGCTGGAGGAATGCCAAGTGCTCATTCAGGAGTTGTGGTGGTTGTTGCAACAATGATTGGGAAGAGTGAAGGAATAAGTTCACCGATATTTGCATTAGCATTTTTCTTTGCATTTGTTGTAATGTATGACGCGTGCGGTGTTAGACGTGCTGCCGGAAAGCAAGCTCATATTTTAAATGAAATTGTAAATACAAAAGGGCCTACAACTTTGCAGGTAAATGAAAAGCTTGAAGAACTTTTGGGACATACACCAACACAAGTTTTAGTTGGAGCATTAATAGGATTTATTGTAGGCTTGATTGCTTAATATTATAAAGGAGGTCGCTAAGATGGAAGATATAGAAATTGCAAGAAATACCGAATTAGAAAAAATAGATAAAATTGCAGAAAATATAGGAATAAAAGAAGACGAGATAGAGATTTATGGTAGATATAAAGCCAAGATTGATAATAAGGCTCTTCTTGAAAGACTAAAAGATAAGGAAAATGGAAAACTTATATTAGTAACCTCAATAAATCCAACTCCATTAGGAGAAGGAAAAACAACCATGGCAATAGCAATAGCTGATGGTTTGAAAAGAATTGGAGAAAAATCAATACTTGCATTAAGAGAACCATCTCTTGGACCCGTTTTTGGAATTAAAGGGGGTGCAACTGGTGGAGGACATGCTCAAGTTGCACCGATGGAAGATATAAATTTGCACTTTACAGGAGACATTCATGCAATAACATCAGCAAATGACTTGCTTTCAGCGATGATAGACAATCACATATACTTCGGAAATGAATTAGGATTCAAAAAAGTTACTTGGAAGAGATGTGTGGATTTAAACGATAGACAACTTAGAAAAATTCAAACTGGACTTTCAGGAGAGAAGAACATAGTTCCAAGAGAAGATGGATTCGACATATCGGTTGCATCAGAAATAATGGCTATTCTATGTTTAGCAGAAAATCTACAAGATTTAAAAAGAAGAATTGGCAACATTACGGTTGGATATAATAATAGTGATGAACCGATTTATGCAAAAGATTTGCATGCCGAAGGAGCATTAACAGTGCTTTTAAAAGACGCGATAAAACCAAATCTTGTTCAAACACTTGAACATACTCCTGCTATAATTCATGGCGGACCATTTGCAAATATAGCGCATGGTTGCAATAGTGTTATAGCAACAAAAACAGCAATGAAATTAGCAGATTATACAATAACTGAAGCTGGTTTTGGTTCTGACTTAGGAGCAGAAAAATTCCTAGACATAAAATGCAGAAAAGCAGGATTAAAGCCTGATGCAGTTGTTATTGTTGCAACAATAAGAGCCTTAAAATATCATGGTGGCCAGCCAAAAGAAGATATAAAAAATGAAAACATAGAAGCTTTAAAAAGTGGAATTAGAAATTTAAACAGACACATAGAAAATATAAAAAATGTTTATGGGTTGAGTGTAATCGTTGCAATTAATAGATTTGATACAGATACTGAAGCAGAAATAGAAGAATTGCAAAAAAACTTGAAAAATCAAGATGTAGAGATGAGTCTTGTTGAAAGTCATGAAAAAGGAAGTATCGGAGCAGTAGAAATAGCAGAAAAAATTGTAAAATGTGCATCAAGGACAGAAAATTTCAAGTATGCTTATGAAGACGAAGATACTCTTACAGAAAAAATTGAAAAGATTGCAACAAAAATATATGGTGCAGAAAAAGTTGAATATACAGACGAAGCCATGGAAAAAATAAAGAAAATAGAAAAATCGGAATATTCAAAATTACCAGTCTGCATTGCAAAAACGCAATATTCTTTTTCAGATGATCCAAAGAATCTAGAATGTAAAGAACCTTTCTCAATACATGTAAGCGATGTAGAACTAAAAACAGGAGCCGAATTCATTGTTGTAAAAACAGGAAAAATAATGACAATGCCAGGACTTCCAAGAATTCCATCTGCAGAAAAAATAGATATAGACGAAGACGGAAACATAATGGGAATATTCTAAATGCATAAATTCACCAATTAAAGGAATAATAACTTTAAGAGGTGAATTTTTCTATGTTTAAAAATTGGAAAGAAAAGATTTTGAAAAATGAGAACAAAGATAAAATTTTAAAAATAAAAAAGAATATGAGAAGAAAAATAGAAAAAAAGCATATTGCAATAATAGCAGTATTATTCATTATTTTTATTGTATATAACATATTCTTTAGCAATAACGACATATTTGCTTTATCAAAGTATGGCTCAAGAGGATCAGAAGTAACGCAAATTCAAACAAAATTAAAAAGATGGGGATATTACAATGGAAGTATAGATGGAATTTATGGTTCAGAAACACTTGCGGCAGTAAAATATTTTCAAAGAAAAAATGGACTAACTGTAGATGGAATAGCTGGTAAAAAAACATTGGAAGCAATGGGAATATTTAATTCTAGTGGAAACTCAAGTTCAAGTAATAGCACCAATTCTAGTGATTTAAATTTACTTGCAAGAGCAGTGTATAGTGAGGCAAGGGGAGAACCTTACGCAGGGCAAGTAGCAGTTGCTGCAGTTATATTAAATAGAGTAAAGAGCAGTTCATTTCCAAATACAATAGCAGGTGTAATTTATCAGCCTGGTGCATTCACGGCGGTTTCAGATGGACAGATAAATTTAACACCAAACCAAACAGCATATAATGCTGCAAGAGATGCTCTAAACGGCTGGGACCCATGCTATGGAGCCATTTACTATTTTAATCCTGCAACTGCAACCAATAAATGGATTTGGTCAAGACCACATGTAATTACAATTGGTAAGCACAGATTCTGCAAATAATCTTGACATTTACCACTCTTATTGATAATATAAAGTAGCTAATACTAGGAGGTCAAAATGAAATTTTATCCTAAGAGCTACTTTAAAAGTATTATTGATATAAATATAGATTTTTTATTAAAAAATAATATAAAAGGAGTGCTTCTAGACATTGACAACACGCTACTTGACCATAAGAACAACATTGTTCAAGGTTTAGAAAAGTGGGTAGAAGAAGCAAAGAGCAAGAACATAAAATTTTGCATTTTATCAAACACGAACAGCAAAAAGAAGGCTGAAAAAATGTCAAAATTGCTAGACATTCCTTATGTGTATTTTGCAAAGAAACCATTAAAATTTGGATTCAACAAGGCAAAAGCAATATTGAAAATTGAAGACAGCAAAGAAATAGCTGTTATAGGTGATCAAGTTATGACAGATGTATGGGGAGCAAACAGAAGCGGAATGTATTCCATACTAGTAGAACCAATAAACGAAAATGATATTTTAGTTACGAAAATTAACAGAATGTTTGAAAGAAGAATCCTAAAAAAATATTTGAAAACTAATGAAAAGAAAGATTGAAGCTAAAATATTTGAAAATCAAATAAATGAAAATTTTGAATAATATTAAAAGACAAAAGAAGAGGTAATGAAATGTATATAAATAATATTAATATATTATACTATTTGCTGGTTGGACTAATAGGACTTGCTGTGGGACAATTTTCTTCATGGTGTGTGCTAAGAATGCCAGACTATAAAAAAGTTTTTGTAAGAGAATTTTTTACAATATATCTAAAAAATGAGAAACCAAGATATTTGTATATGGTGGTTACAGCAATACTCTATGTTGCAGTTCTGTTCATGTATGGAATGAGTATAAAAACGCTCGCGGACTTATTACTGATACCAATGCTAATAATTGCACTAGTAATAGATTACAAATTTAAAATAATTCCGAACAGATTAAACTTAACAATATTTGAAGTTGGACTTGTTTACACATTTATAGAAGGAATTATAAACATAAATATTGCAGTCGATATGCTACTTGGAATGGTAGTTGGTGCAGGACTTTTCCTATTTATAACTTGGGTAGGAAGCTTGATAGCAGGCAAAGAAGCAATGGGTTTTGGCGATGTTAAATTTATGGGAGCATTAGGACTATTCTTCGGGTGGCGTACAACAATAATAATATCTCTAATTTCATTCTTGCTAGGTGCAATAATTGGAGTAGCACTAATAATAGCAAAGAGAAAAACAGGAGGAGAATACATACCTTTTGGACCTTTTATAGTAATTGCAACACTGATTGCAATGTTTGTTCCATTCTCGACACTTTTAATAATAATGCTTAACATATTCACACTTGGAACATATAGCTTGTAATTGAGACTTGCTCTAATAAAAAAAATGACAGCAATTACGGAACATACAGCTTGTTAAATTGCGTAAACAAGGAAGAAAAAATTTGCAAAATATAAGAATAGCAACAATAAGAATAACAAATAAGTAGTAAAACTAATAGAAAATAATATAATAAATGAAAATAGAATGGTGGTATCTATGAACAATAATATTCGCTGGTTAAGAGATAAAATAAAAATGCTAGATTTACAAGGAATAATAATTTCAAATCCTATAAATGTAAAGTATTTAACTGGAATTGACGCTGAAGGAGTATTCTTAATTACTCCAAAGGAAAATATTTATATTACAGATGGAAGATATGTGGAAGATGTAAACAATACACTTACATTAAATGATGAAATCGTTGTCTTCGACATGAAAGATTTATCAAAAGACGACTACGAGAATTTCTTCCTATTCTGTGAAAAAGTAGGCTTTGAAGAAGAATATGTTACTTATGCAAAATACAAGGATTTTATGCATAGATACAAGATAAATAGCTTGGAAGAAACAGAAGGTATAATTGAAAAGCAAAGAATGATAAAAGATCCAGAAGAAATAGACCTTATTCTAAAAGCTTGTAGAATTACAGACGACTGTTTTGAACATTTGAAAAGCTTTATAAAAATTGGATTAACAGAAAAACAAATTGCAAAGGAAATAGATGAATTCTTTATAGGCCATGGAGCAGACGATGTTGCATTTAGCACAATAGTTGCGTCAGGAAAAAATTCATCAAAACCACATGCAATACCAAGTGATAAAAAAATAGAAGCGGGCGACCCAATTACAATAGACATGGGATGCAAATACAAAGGCTATTGCTCAGATATGACAAGAACAATATTTGCGGGATATGTGCCAGAAGAAATAAAGCCAGTTTATGAATTAGTACTAAAAAATCAAAAACAAGCCATAAACGAAATGAAAGAGGGAGTAAACCTAAAAATAGTTAGCAGAATGGTACAAAACGACTTCAAACTAAACGGATATGATTTAATACATGCTTTAGGTCATGGAGTCGGATTAGAAATTCATGAGCTTCCTTATGCAAGCACACGAGTTGACTTTATATTAAAAAACAAGATGGTAGTAACAGACGAACCAGGAATATACATTCCAGATAAGTTTGGAGTAAGAATAGAAGACACAGTATTAATAAGCCAAGGAATGGCAACAAGTTTAACAAAATCACAGAAAGATTATGTTGTGGTTGATGAAATAAGATAAAAAGCTTGATTTTTAGCCATAACTGTAGTATAATCATATAGTCATTGCGATAATATTAATAAAAAATATAAAAAAATAAATAAAAAATTTGAAAGGGGTAATAATAATGGCAAGTGTATATATGGCAGGAGATTTTAGAAATGGAACAACTTTTGAAATGGACGGAAACGTATTCAGAGTAGTTGAATTCCAACACGTAAAACCAGGAAAGGGATCTGCATTCGTAAGAACAAAATTAAAGAATGTTATATCAGGAGCAGTAATTGAAAAAACATTCAACCCATCAGAAAAATATCCAGCAGCTGAAATAGAAAAGAAAGATATGCAATATCTATATAATGATGAAAATCTATACTATTTCATGGATAACGATACTTATGAGCAAATTCCATTAAACAAAGAACAAATAGGAGATGCATTAAAATTCTTAAAAGAAAACATGAATGTAAAAATGTTATCTTACAAAGGAAACATATTTGCAGTTGAACCTCCAATGTTTGTAGAATTAGAAGTTACATACACAGAACCAGGATTTGCTGGAAACACAACTACAACATCAGGAAAACCAGCAACGCTTGAAAATGGCTATGAATTAACAGTTCCAATGTTCGTAAATATTGGTGACGTTGTTAGAATAGACACAAGAACTGGTGAATATATGGAAAGGGTATAGGAAGAATTTATGTCAAAAATAAGTGATGAATATCTTAAAATAATGAAAGATATAGAAACACATATATCTAACGGAGAAGAAAAAGATTATATAAAGAAAAAAATTGCAGAACTTTCATCTTTATATTTAGAATTAATAGATAGAGTTACAGACATAAGTGAAAAAAGAATAGACGATTTAGAGGAAGAACAAGACGAACTAAACAAAAAAATTAGTAAAATGTCAGAAACTCTAAATCTTATAAAAAAGGATATATATGAGGACGAAGATTATGATTTTGAAATCGTATGCCCTTATTGCAACCATGAATTTGTTGCAAGTGTTGAAGATGAGCTAAAGGAAGAAATTGAATGTCCTGAATGTCATAATATAATAGAATTAGACTGGGACGACGATGAAGAAGACGACTGTTGCTCAGGACACTGCCATTCTTGCGGTTCACATTGTCATGGCGAAATGGACGAAGAAGAAATTTTAGATGATGAAGATGTAGAAGATGAGAATAATGCAGAAAGCCAAGACGGCTCAGACAACGAAGACGACATGTAATTCATAGATAATATATTATAAATACAAAAAAACTAATATAAGAATTTAATAATGAGAAAGGAATGGAAAATTCCTAATAAATAAAATTCAAAAAAGGATTCAAGATTTAAGTAATACTTAAACTTGAATCTTTTTGGTTCAAATTGGTTATTGAAAAAATTTAAAATTAGTAGAGAAAATCAAAATGTAGTGAACTAGAACATTGATAAAAATTTACCAAATGTAATTAAAGAGATTAGTTTGGAGGCGTAACAAAGCTAAGCGGGTCTGCAGATTTATTATTAACTTTTATAGCAAGATGCAGGTGGCAACCAGTGGTAGCTCCATTTGTAGGATTACCAAAAGAATCATGATAAGGATTATTTTCGATTCCATAAACGTTTTTAGGACCAACATTAGAAATAAACTCGCCTTTCTTAACTTCTTGATTTCTAAACACAAGAAAATTAGGAGAAACATGACAATAAGAAACTTTAATTCCATTGCTTTCTACAACAATAGTGTATCCACCACCAGCACCCCAACTTGCAAAAGTAACAATACCATCACAAATAGAATAAATTTTAGTGCCTTCTGGAGCAGGAATATCAATTCCAGAATGATAACTAGAAGCACCAGCGGTAGGCGAATTTCTATATCCAAAATAAGAACTAATATAAGAATAGTCAGGGAGTGGCCAAACATAATCGGAAGAATCAATTATTCCATAAGGATAATCTTCAGTTGCAAGATTTACTTGTAAAAGAGTAAAGATAACAAAAATAGTAACCACCACAATACATAAAAAATAATAACAAATATATTTGAAAAAATTACCCAACACAAAAACACCTCCTAAAAGATAAATGCTTATGTGTCGGGTAATAAAAATTAAATTTTATTTATTATTTACTAACTTTCTTAAAAGAGAAGAACTTACTAATAAAGAAATTTAGAACAACAACAATTACTGTAATAAACATCTTAACAACCATTTGAAGAGTGCTACTAGCACTTACTGCTGGAATTAAGAATAATAAAGCGTCAAGCCCAAATTCAAGAACCATAGTAAAGGCTCTACCAGCAATGAACTTCCAAAATTCAATAAATTTCTCTTTAAAACCTTTTGCTTCAGAATGGAAAACCCAATCTTTATTTGTAATGTATGCAACCAATACTGCAAGAATAATTGCAATAGCATTTGCAACATTAAGATCCATTGAAGGAACAAACTTCTTAAGTAAAGCAAAAGCACCCCAGTTTATAATAGTAGTAAGTAATCCGAAAATACCATATAAAATAACTTCCTTAGTACAAAACTTTTTAATTAATCCTTTAATTTTTTCCATAAATATAATTCCTTTCATGCTACAATAATAGATATGATATAAAATGATAATCTTAGTAAAAATATAGAGCATATCTAAAAGATATGCTCCAGGCTTGGCAGGGGTGGAAGGAATCGAACCCTCATCAAAAGTTTTGGAGACTTCTATCTTAGCCGTTGGACGACACCCCTATGCATGACTTAATTATAATATCATAAAAAATATTAAAGTGCAAGTGAAATTTGAAAAAATGTAAATGATAATGAAAAAAATCTAGACTTTATAGAGAAAATATTGTATAATAAAATTATTCGGGGATGTATTTGGCTTTCGACAGTATCCCAGAAGCACGCAAAGCGAGTAGTGGATGGCTGCTTCGGCCACTATAAAAAAGCAGAACTAAATTTAAACGCTGATAATACAGAATTAGCTTACGCTGCCTAAGCTTAGGTAGCCCGTCTTACTAGGAAGGCCTACGGTCTTAGATAAGGCGTCAATTAGTAGGAAAACAAAACTATTCTTGCTATTAGAATAGTGGGTAAACAAATAGCTACCTTTAAAATATGTTTGTTTGTTAATATATTTTAAAGGGAAAAACAATAACAAACTGCACTCGGAGAAATGTGTGTGGAAAGAATATTGGACAGGGGTTCAACTCCCCTCATCTCCACCAGATTAAAGTAGTAATTCAAAATGAATTGCTATTTTTTATTTTAGAAAAATATGATGGGAGTTGAAAAGGAGGAATAGAAAATTGTCCAGTGGACAATTTTCCCGACGCGGCTCGGCAACTCCCCTCATCTCCACCAGATTAAAGTAGTAATTCAAAATGAATTGCTATTTTTTATTTTAGAAAAATATGATGGGAGTTGAAAAGGAGGAATAGAAAATTATCAATATTTATGTTACAATTCACGTAATTTGATAAAATAACATTTCTGAGAATAGCGGCAAAAATTACAAAATAAATTTTTTTATGTTATTGTACAATTTAAACGAATTACTATTTAAAAAGAAAAAAGTATGGTATAATAACCTTGCAAAAAGAAAAATAAATTATAGGAGAGTGAAAATTTTGAAGGTTACTGATATTAAAGAATTAAAGCTTATTGCAAACGATATTAGAAAAGACATAATAGAAGAAGTATATAGTGCAAATTCTGGACATCCAGGAGGAGCCTTATCTATAGCAGATATAATGACGGTTTTATATTTTAACCAAATGAATATTAATCCAGAAGAACCAAATTCAAATTTAAGAGATAGACTAGTTTTGTCTAAGGGACACGCGTCTGCTTGTTTGTATGCTACTCTTGCAGAAAGAGGATTTTTTCCAAAAGAGGAGCTAAAAACTTTTAGAAAGTTAGAAAGCAGATTGCAAGGACACCCAGATATGGAAAAAATTCCTGGAATAGATATGTCTACAGGTTCATTAGGACAGGGACTTTCTATTGCTAATGGAATGGCTATTGCATCTAAAATGGATGATTTGGGATGCAGAGTTTATTGCATATTAGGAGATGGAGAGATTGAAGAAGGACAAATTTGGGAAGCAGCAATGAATTCAAATAAATATGAATTGGATAATTTGTGTGTAATACTTGATTATAATGGATTGCAAATTGATGGTACTGTTGAAGAAGTAAAGGCACTTGATTGTATTCAAAGTAAGTGGGAGTCTTTTGGCTTCAATGTTATTAGCTGTGATGGAAATAATATTGAGATGCTTATTTCGGCTTTTGAGGAGGCAAAACTTACAAAAGGAAAGCCAAGTATAATAATTGCACATACTATAAAGGGAAAGGGAGTTTCTTTCATGGAGAATAAAGCCGAATGGCACGGAAAGGCACCAAACGAAAAAGAATATGAAAAAGCTATGAAAGACCTGCAACTTGAACAAGATAAACTAGAACACAATATATCAGAATTACCTGGAAAGGAGGAAACTATATGGTTTTAGATAATAAAATTGCGACTCGCCAAAGCTATGGAGAAGCATTGGCAGAGCTAGGAGAAGAAAATAAAAATGTAGTAGTGCTTGATGCCGATTTATCTGGTGCAACTAAAACATCTATTTTTGCAAAGAAGTTTCCAAAAAGATTTTTTGATGTTGGAATTGCGGAACAAGATATGGTTGGAACAGCAACAGGACTTAGCACATTTGGAAAAATTCCATATATTAGTACTTTTGCTGTTTTTGCGGCAGGTAGAGCTTATGATCAAATAAGAAACACAGTTGCACATACAAATTCAAATGTAAAAATATGTGCAACTCATGCAGGAATTACAGTAGGAGAAGATGGGGCAACTCATCAAATGTTAGAAGATATATCTCTAATGAGAACTATTCCAAATATGAAAGTATTTAGTCCATCTGATGATGTTCAAACAAGATGGCTTATAAAGGAAATAGCTAAAACGAATGGACCAGATTATGTAAGACTTTCTAGACTTGATACTCCTGTTATATATGATGAAGAATTTATGGAAGAAAATAAAGTTAAATTTGAACTTGGAAAGGCTATACAAATTGGAGATGGAACAGATGCAAGTTTAATTGCTACAGGAGTATGCGTCGCAGAAGCTTTGAAAGCAAAAAAAAGTTTGAAAGAGCAAGGAATAAATGTTAGAGTAATCGATTGCTTTAGCGTTAAACCTATTGATAAAGAAATGGTTTTGAAATGTGCAAAAGAAACCAAGAAAATAATTACAATAGAAGACCATAGTATAATTGGCGGTCTTGGAAGTGCCGTATGTGAAATAATTGCTGAGAATTGTATTGGAAATAGTGAATACAAGGTTGAAAATGTTACAAGAATGGGAATAAAAGATACTTTCGGAGAATCTGGAAAAGCAGAAGATCTTATGAAAAAATATCAAATTGATAGCAATGCTATTATAGAATGTGTAAAATAATTTGTGAATTTTTTGTGAAATTTTGGTTGATAATGTCATAACAGTAAAACCGATAAAATAAAAGATTTATAGCAGTTTTGTCGAACGAATTAGATAAAATTGCTATATTTTTTTTGCAAAATAGTATTGCAATTAATGTCTTTTATTGTTATGATAATAGAGAATAAAATAAAGAATATTGTCAGAAAAATATATAAATAAAAGCTGGATGAAAGGAATGAATTTCAAATGATAGAATTTAGAAATGTTTCTAAGAAATACGATACAGGAACAGAAGCGGTTCATAATGCAAATTTTGTTATAAATAAAGGAGATTTTGCATTCTTAGTAGGAAGCTCTGGTTCAGGAAAATCAACACTTATTAAGCTTATTCTAAAAGAGGAAGAGCCTACTTCTGGACACATTATAATAAATGGAAAAGATACTACATTTTTAAAACCTAAAAGAGTTCCATATCTTAGAAGAAGTATGGGAGTTGTGTTCCAAGACTTTAGATTGTTACCAGATAAAACAGTATATGAAAATGTTGCATTTGCAATGTATATTGTAAGAGCAACACCAAAACATATAAGAAGACAAGTTCCAATGGTTCTTGCAATGGTAGGACTTTCAGATAAGGCAAATGTATATCCTAACGAGCTTTCTGGTGGAGAGCAACAAAGAGTTGCACTAGCAAGAGCCTTAGTTAACAATCCATCAATGCTAATTGCAGACGAGCCTACAGGAAACCTAGATCCAGATACAGCTTGGGATATTATGAGACTTTTAAATGAAATCAATTTAAGAGGCACAACTTTGGTTGTAGCAACACATGCTAAAGACATAGTAGACAGAATGAACAAAAGAGTTATTCGTATAGAAAACGGAAATATTATAAGTGATAAAAAAGGTGGGTATGATAGTGAAGCATAGTATATTTGGTTATTTATTAGGAGAAGGATTTAGAAACGTATTTCATAATAAAAAGTCATCGGGTGCATCACTTGCAATAATGTGTGCCACAATGCTTATATTTGGACTTTTCTTTATGATAATAGAGAATCTGAACAATGCGGTTGCAACTATTGAATCGCAACAAGGAATGCAGGTATTCATAAAGGAAGATACAACAGATGCTCAAATGACAAAATTAGGAGAACAAATTAAACAAATTGATGGAGTAAATACTGTTAGATTTGTATCTAAAACAGAGGCTCTGAATGATTGGAAAGAAAAATTAAAATCACAACAAGCACTTTTTGCTACTTATGATGAGGATAACCCTTTACCCAATTCATATATAGTTACATTAACAGATTTGAAATTGAATAAACAAGTTCAAGAAGAAATAAATAAATTAGATTTTGTTGATGACATCACAAACAGCAATGAAACAATAGATGGATTAGTAACTATTGCTAATGGAGTAAAAATTGTTTCTTCTGTAATTCTAACATTGCTAATATTAATATCAATATTCATTATTTCAAATACAATAAAGCTAACAGTACATGCAAGAAGAAAAGAAATATCAATAATGAAATATGTTGGAGCTACAGATAGTTTTATAAGATGGCCATTTGTAGTCGAAGGTATTATAATAGGCGTAATAGCTGCAATTATTTCAATAGTAGTACTTGGACTTGCATATAACTTAATTGTACATTTACTAGCAGGAAATACAGTATTAAACAGAATGGGAATGAGCTTATTGTCTTTCTCGGATATGATTACATTATTAATTGTTGTTTACTTAGGATTAGGAATTGGAATTGGTGCATTAGGAAGTACAATTTCAATGAGAAAATACTTGCAAGTTTAATATAAACATAAAAAATGAGAAAAGGAGAGAAACTCATGAAAAGAAAAATGTTTGCAATACTTAGTATTGCAGTAACTCTTGTATTTTGTATGTCACTTACATTTAATTCACTTGCTGTAACAGAGAGTGATAAAAAGAACTTACAAGACAAAATTAATCAGGCAAAAGATGAGCTAAGTGATATACAAGATAGCAAATCTGATGCTCAATCTGAACTTGAGAGTTTAACAATTCAAGTTCAAGAAGCAGAAAATGAACTTGCTTCATTAAAAGCAAGGGTAAACGAATTGAACGATTCAATTCAAGAAAAACAAGACGAAATTACAAAGGGCGAAGAGGAAATAAAAGAGAAGGAAGAGCTTCTAAGAAAAAGAATGGTTGCCATGTATAAACTAGGGGACACCTCTTACTTAGATGTGCTTTTAGCTTCTGAAAACTTATTTGACTTTTTGTCTAGATATTCTATGATACAAAGCATTGCAAAATATGACACAAATGCAATAAATGAGCTTGAAAAGAAGAAAGAAGCTTTAGAAAATGATAAGGCTGAGCTTGAGGCTGATAAGCAAGAAGTTGAAACCGTAAAGGCTGAACAAGAAAAGAAGAGCATTGAACTTACAGAACTAAAAAATAAAAAACAAAAAGAAGTAGACAGCTTATCTGATGAAGAAAAGAAAAAACAGGAAGACATAGATTCTTACAATGCTGCCATGGTAAAAGTAAACGAAGAGTTACAAAGAGCATGGGAGAAAGCCCAAGAAGAGATAAAAAAGAATAACGGAGGCTCATCAAACGGGTCAAGTGGACTAAAATTTGATGGAAGTTTTATATGGCCTTGCAATAACAAAATAGTAACATCTACTGTAAAAAATAGATGGGGAAGAATGCATAAGGGAATTGATATAGGAGCTCGTTATGAAAGCGTATATGCTTCTGCATCTGGATATGCATACAATGCTTATGATAGAAACGGTTATGGTACATACATAATGGTATTCCATGGAAGTGGATATGTAAGTTTATATGGTCACTTATCATCAAGCCATGTATCTAATGGACAATATGTTTCACAAGGACAAGTTATAGCAACATCAGGAAATTCAGGTGGAAGTACAGGACCTCACTTACATTTTGAGCTAAGACAGGCAACATCAATTTCACAATTCTTTAGTAAGAGTCCATTAAATCCATTAGATTATCTACCAGGAGGATATACACTTGCTGCTGGTGCAACAACAGAATCTTAAGAGAAGGGAGAAAACATTTATGAGAAGAAGGATTTTAACATTTATTATTATGATAGTTGTGTTATTTTGCTTCTCCATAAATGTTTTTTCTAATACAGAAGCAACAAACACAGAAACACAAAATACTGAAAACAATGAAGTATCTAATAAAACACTTCTAGAACAAAGCAATGAAGTTAGACAAAAGCTTGAAGAATCGAGCACAAGATTAGAGTATGTGCAAAGTGAATTAAGCACATCATTGCAACAGATTCAAGAGTTAGGAGACAAGATTACCGAGTACGAAAATCAATATAATGATTTAAAAAATCAAGTTGCAGAAATGGAAGCAAATATTGAGGTAATCGATGCGGACATAAACAAAGTACAAGCAGAATATGATAGAAAAGAAAATCTATTAAAAAAGAGAATGGTTGCACTTTACAAAGCTGGAGATGCAACTTATTTAGATGTTTTACTTTCTTCATCAAGCATTGTTGACTTTTTATCGAAATATTATATGTTGGAAAAAATAATTGATTATGATACAGATTTAATGAAAGAACTAGAGATTGAAAAAAATTCAATAGAAAACAAGAAACAAGAACAAGAAAAGAAAAAAGCCGATTTGAAAGTTGCAAAGGCAAAAGCAGGTCAAATGCAAATTCTAATGGAAAACAACAAAATGCTTCAAGAAAACTATTCTGCTAAATTAACCACAGAAGAGGCAACTTTGAATGAGCAAATATTACAATACAAACAAGAACAAGAGGAAATAGAGAGACAAATTCAAGCTGCAATAAATTGGAGTGGAGATTTAGCAATTCAGTATAAAGGTGGAGTAATGATATGGCCAGTTGGAGTAAATGGAACATATATAACCTCTCCTTTTGGAAACAGACTTCACCCAATCCAAGGTGTATACAAATACCACTCTGGAATAGATATAGGAAATGCAGGATATGGTGCTCCAGTTCTTGCAGCAGCAGATGGAGTTGTAACTTATGCAGGAGTAATGAGCGGATATGGAAATTGTGTTATGATAAATCATGGTAGTGGAATAGTTACACTTTATGGACACGGTCAAACGATTTATGCTACACTTGGTCAAACTGTTAAACAGGGAGATGTAATAATGGCCGTTGGCTCTACAGGAAATTCAACAGGACCACATTTGCATTTTGAAGTTAGAAAAGATGGAGTTGCAACAAGCCCAATACCTTTCTTGAAAGGTGAAGACAATACAACGACAGACAATGAAAATACTAATAATAATACAGAAATGTAATAAAATAATTTAAAATAAGTATAATAAATTGAAAGGAAGTTTATATTTACTATGGATGATAAGGAAACAAAAAGACAAAATGTCTACAAAGTCATAATGCTGTTTGTATTAGCAGTATTAATTACTTTTATGACTACAACATTATTAATGTACAAAAAATTTGCTGATGCATATGACACAGGAACAAGTATTGGAGAAAGCACAACTACAACTTCAGGAAACAAAAAAGATGTATCTCTTGTAAAAACTCTTGAAACTTTCAAGGCAATGCTTGAACAAAAATACATTGGAGAAATAGACGAAGAGCAACTTATAGAAGGTGCAATAAAAGGATATGTTGAGGCATTAGGAGATCCTTACACACAATATCTTACAAAAGATGAAATGCAAGAATTCAAAGAAGAGACTAGTGGAGAATATGTTGGAATTGGTGTATATGTAACAAATTATAAGGTAGACAATACAATTCTAGTCGTTGGTGTTATGAAAGGCTCACCTGCATTAGAAGCTGGAATGCAAGCAGGCGATATAATAGAAAAAGTAGATGGAGTTGAATATACTGGAGAACAATTAAGTGATGCAACAAAAGTCCTAAAGGGTTCAGAAGGAACAACAGTAAAAGTTACAGTATTAAGAGACGAAAAAGAAATAGAGCTAAATGTAACAAGAAAGAAAATAACTGTAGACCATGTAGCATCAAAAATGTTAGATAACAATATCGGCTATATTCAGATAGATTCATTTGATGATGGTGTTGCAAAGGTATCAGAAGAGCAATTAAAAAAATTAAAAGAACAAGGTGCAAAAGGAATAATTATAGACTTAAGAAGCAATGGTGGTGGAATCGTAGATGAGGCTACTGGAATTGCAGAATTATTCTTAAAGAAAGATGACACAATCCTTATTACAGAGGGAAAAGAAAAAGGAGAAAAAGAAACAAAATCTTCTAAAGATCCTATAATTCAAGATATGCCAGTAGTTGTTTTAGTAAATGGTGGCTCTGCAAGCGCATCAGAAATTCTAGCAGGTGCATTAAAAGACAAATATGGGGCAACAATAGTTGGAACAAATACTTATGGTAAAGGTGTAATTCAAACACTATACTCATTATCAAATGGTGGAGGATTAAAAATTACAACAGAAGAATATTACACACCAAACCATAACAGAATCAATAAAGTTGGAATAAAACCAGATGTAGAAGTTGAACTAACAAAGGATTCAAACGGAAACTATGAAACTAGCGAGGATAAAGACGCACAATTACTTAAAGCAAAAGAAGTAATACAAGAAAAAATAAAATAGAATATTAAATAAAAGATAACGAATAGTCCTGAAAATGGATTGTTCGTTATTTTTTTTGAAGTTTGAAAAAATAAAAATTTGTCGAAAACTTCTCTTTTTTCGCTAAAACTAGTCAAGATTTGCTATTGGAAATTAATGTAAAAAAGATTATACTAGTGGAAGATAAAATAAACCCAATAAATCAAAGGAGGAAGAAATTGTGGAGTGTATTTATGTACCCAAGGACAAGCAGTTAACATTAAAAATTGCAGAAGAAATTGATGAAAACAGCACAGATAAGCTAAGGAGGAAGATTGATAATGAGATTACGAGATTTTTGCCTAGAAAAGTTATATTTGATTTTAGTAATGTTTCTTTCATGGATAGCGCAGGAATAGGAATGCTTTTAGGCAGGTATAAAGTTATAAGAATGCTTGGTGGCAATTTGGCAATCTGCCATGTAAATAATCAAATAAAAAAAGTTTTTGAAATAAGTGGAATATTAAAAATCATACCAATAATAAATGATGAAAATGAAGAAGGATTAGAAGAACAACAAAAATTTGATAATGAAGATAAAGCTATTTAGCGGTAGAGGGGGATAAAATGGTAGGAATTTATGATAATGAAATGAAATTGGAGTTTGTATCAAAATCATCAAACGAGGCGTTTGCACGAATAACTGTTGCAGCGTTTGCTTCACAATTAGACCCAACAATAGAAGAGTTGGCAGACATAAAAACGGCAGTATCAGAGGCTGTAACAAATTGCATAATCCACGGATACGAAGGTACATCAGGAATAGTAAAAGTAGAATGCAAATTAAAAGATAATTGCATAGAAATAGAAATATCGGATAACGGAAAAGGAATTAGTGATATAGAACTTGCAAGAAAACCTTTATATACAACCAAGGCAAACTTAGAAAGGTCTGGCATGGGATTTACAATAATGGAAAGCTTCATGGACGACTTTAAAGTGGAATCAATCGAAGGAATGGGCACTAAAGTAACAATGAAAAAATACATAAAAGTTCCAGAAAAAGAGGAGAGCCTAAACTAATATGATTGAAAATACTTATGAAAAGATACTGGAGGCAAAACAGGGAAACAAAGAGGCGATGGAAAGCCTAGTAAAAAATAATCTTGGACTAGTGTACAACATAGCAAAAAGATTTGCTGGTAGAGGTTACGAGCAAGATGATTTAAACCAGATAGGGGCAATGGGGCTCGTAAAATCAATAAAGAAATTTGACACAAGCTATAATGTTCAGCTTTCCACATTCTCTGTGCCATACATAATTGGAGAAATAAAAAGGTATATAAGAGATGACGGTAGCATAAAAGTAAGTAGAAGTATAAAAGAACTGGGAGCAAAAATAAATGAAGTACAAAAAGAATATTTAAGAAAGAACGGAGAAGAAATAAAAATAGAGAAAATTGCAGAAATTTTGAATGTCTCAAAAGAAGAAATAGCACTTGCATTAGATGCAAATTCATCAAATCTTGTGATGTCTATAAATGAACCGATACAAAACGGTTCATCTAGCAAAACAGCAAGCTTAGAAGAGTTAATTCCTGATAATCAATCTCAAGAGGCAAAACTTGCAGAAAGATTAACCTTAAATAAGCTGATTGAAGAGCTTGGAGAACAAGAAAAGAAGATTGTGATTTTAAGATATTTTAAAGAACAAACTCAATCAGAAGTTGCGAAAAAACTTGGGATAAGTCAGGTTCAGGTTTCAAGAATAGAAAAGAAAATACTAATATCGATGAAAAGCAAACTTGCATAAGCTGTAGGATAATGCATACAAAGGACATAAAAAATAATTGGAAAGGAATGTATTTTAGCATGAAAAAAATAATTTTATTATTAATATCAATAGTACTAATTACATTCTGCCTTCCAATAATTTTTACGAAAAGATTTCAGGTTGTAGTTGCAACAAATGTAATAGATGATGTAAATAATGTTGTAAATTCAGGCGTTACAGAAACAGGAGAGGACAGTAAAACAAGCGAGCAGGGTGTAACAAATCAAGAGTCGATGAATCCTGAAGAAGTTAATCAAGAGGCAGTGAAAGATCCAGAATACAATTATGGAAATTATACAAAGGTAAAACTTTTACATCAAAAAGATGGAAGTGTTGAAGAAATAAATTTAGATGAATATATGCTTGGAGTAGTATCTGCAGAAATGCCTGCAGATTTTGAGCAAGAGGCATTAAAAGCTCAAGCATTAGTCGCAAGAAGTTATACGATTTATTGTCTTGAACATAGCACACGGAAAACACGAAGGAGCGGACATTTGCGACGACTCCAAGTGCTGTCAGGCATGGATTTCGAAAGAAGATAGACTTGCACGCTGGGACGAAGCAAAGAGAGAAGAAAACTGGAAAAAAATTGAGCAAGCAGTATATTCAACAAAAGGAAAAGTAATTAAATATAACGGAGAAGTAATAGATGCCTTCTTCCATTCAAACAGTGGAGGAAAAACAGAAAATGTTTCTACCGTATGGGGCGGAGCAGATTTGCCATATTTAGAAAGCGTTGAAACTGCAGGAGAAGAAGGATATACCCAATACGAATCAGAGTTAACTCTCGAAAAAAATGAGTTCGAAAGCAAAATGAAATCTCGTTATCCAGATTTTGCAATAGATTATAACGATGCAGAATGTATAAAAATTTTAGAATACACTTCGGGAAACAGAGTAAAAACAATAAAGATAGGAAATCAAGAACTTTCAGGGGTTGAAGTAAGAACAATTTTAGGACTAAGGTCAGCAAACTTCAATGTTGAAATAGGAGAAAGCAATATAAAATTCACAGTGAAAGGATACGGTCACGGAGTTGGAATGAGTCAAACAGGAGCAGATAGTCTAGCAAAACAAGGTAAAAATTATGAAGAGATAGTAAAACATTTTTATACAGGTGTAGAAGTAACGAATTTTTAGAGAATGAATTGTATATAAATAACAAAATTGGAAATACTCATAATAACAATTTTTTAAGGAGGAATTATTTTATGAGTAGAAGACCAAGAAGAAGTGTAGAGAACGGTAGTGATGTTAGTAAATTTATAATAGTAGGAGGAATTGTAGCCGTAATTGCGGCATTTATAATATCTTATATTGTATATAGCCAGATTATTGCAAAAAGGTCTGGAATAAAAATAAACAATACACAAAAAATTGCACAATCAAATGAAAGTAGCATGATAAACATAATATCTAATACACAAGAAGTAACAAGTCAAATTGGAAAAAGCGTAAACGATATAAGCAAAAATGAAACAACAGATTCAAAAGCAAATGAAAACAAAGAAAATAAAACTAACAATGAATCAAAACAGAATAATACAAGCACTGATACAAAAGTTGCAATAAACACAAGCAAGGCAGAAGAAAAAAATAGTAAAAATGAAAATAGTGAAAAAGATGGCCAAAACCAAGAAAGTGCTGGAAATACAGAAACAAAAGAAACTAAAGATCCAAGTTTTGCAAAGCCAGTAGAAGGAGAAAAACAAAAAGATTATTCAAAAGATAATCTAGTATATTCTTCTACATTACAAGAGTGGACAGTTCATAATGGAATAGACTTTTCAGCAGAAAAAACAGATGTTGTAAAAGCCTCAGCAGATGGAAAAATCAAATCGATAAAAAATGACCCAAGATATGGATTAACAGTAGTAATAGAACATGAAAACGGATTTGAAACAATATACTCAAGCCTTCTAACAGCAGAATTTGTAACTGTTGGAGAAGAAGTAAAACAAGGACAAACAATTGCAACTGTAGGAAACACAGCAACATTTGAAATAGCAGATAACACACATTTACACTTCGAAATGAAGCAAAATGGAGAAAATATAGACCCTAATATATATTTGAAATAAGAAAAAATTTTATGAGATTTGCAGTTGTAGAAATAATATAATTGCATTTGATACGAGAAGAATAGTAAGTAAAAAGGAAGAGCCTGGAATGTAAAAAAAATATAAGTCCAGGTTCTTTCTTTTGAATTTTTGAGTAATTTGCAATTTCTGGATTTCTATATTCGATTTTTCTTGACATTATTTCTGTTATTCGATAAGATATAAGGAGAAAAGAAACTAATGAAAAGGAGCAATATTTATGGAAGAAAATCAAAAAAATGCATCGTTTAAAAGAAAAACAAATATGAAAATCTATACAATACACAAGACTTTAACACAAGATTTGCTTTTCTATTATGCAATAAAATTTTTATTCTTAACAACAGTAAAATCATTCACAGCAAAAGATGTAATTATTGCGAGTGCCTTCTGGGGAATTATTAGGGTTATAATGCAAATTCCTATTTCTGTAATAATAGATAAAGTCGGAAGCAAAAAAAGTTTGATTTTAGGAGATTTATTTCAGCTTGCATCTGTAACAATTATAATGCTATCTCAAAATATGGCAATGCTTTTGATTGCAAACTTTTTTGGAGCTATCTCGTATGACTTAAGAGATGTTGCAGAGTCGGATCTTTTGAATAAATCGATTCCAGATGTACCGGAAAGAACACAGATTTACTCGAAATTGAATGGAAGAGGAATTGGAAATTACTATTATTTTTCGGCTGTTTCGGCAATTTTATCTGGATTTTTGTTTGAGGTAAATCCTTATATTCCAATGTGTATATGTGCTACTGTTTTAATAATTGCAATTAGGGTAGCAAGTATGTTTTATGATGTTGATGAACAGAAAGTTAAAAAGACAACAGATTCAAAAAATATAATGAAGAAATATAAAGATTATTTCAAAGATTTGAAACTTGCATTTTCCTTCATTTTTACTTCGAGAAGATTGAAGGCTTTGATGCTATTCTCTGGATTGATGTATGGAATGATAATGGTTATGAACACTTACGAAATGAACCTTTTAAAAGAGATTGAAATGTCGGCAAGTATTACCGGATTTGTTTATGCGGGTCTACAATTAATTGCCGGATTCGCGTCAAAACATCAAGAAAAATTCCATGAAAAATACAAGAATAAAACTTTAACTATAATAGGAATTTCATATGCAATAGCTTGTTTAGTTGCAGGAACTATATCTGTTACAACCATTCCATATATAATAATGGCAACTTTGATTGTAGTAACTTATATAGTTAGATATTGTTCTACTGGATTGTATTATGTGCTTATAAAAAAATATGTAACAAACTTTACAAATCAAGAAGTTGCAAACAAGGTTTATTCGGCACAAAGCTTAGTAGATGGAATAGGAAACGCACTGATA
This sequence comes from uncultured Clostridium sp., assembly GCA_900552135.1. GTDB lineage: Bacteria > Bacillota > Clostridia > TANB77 > CAG-508 > CAG-245. Next base: position 9,815 of record URYN01000012.1, on the reverse strand, counting down.
TGTGCATTTGGAGCAGGTATTGTATCTGGCTTGAATATTAAATATGCAGTTATAATATTTGGAATAACTTTCTTAGTAATAATGTCTTTGGTATTATACTATATGAAAAATAGGGTAGGACTAAAGCCAGAAGAGTACAGAAAAAAGGATATAAATTACAAAGAATATGTTAGATTAAAATAGAGAAACACTCATGTTATAAAGTAAAAATGAGACAATGAAAAAAGATTTAATATTTGAATTATAAAATCAGATATTAAATCTTTTTTTTATGAATTTTAAAAGTCTAAAAAATACGTATATATTGAAGAGTGATACTTATTACATTTATATTTTGAATTTTTTGTGTTAATTAAGTGTTTTTACTTCAAATATTTAGGAAGTTTCTCTAGCTTTATTTCTTTTTTATTTAGATAACTCAAGTGTCCAGACTCACTTCTAAAATTAAATTTTAAAATATAGCTACAAAGATTTTGCGTTTTTTGATTGAACTTTTTATTTATATCATTTTTTCCATATTTACCATCACCAATTATAGGGTAGCCAATATGTGCTAGATGTGCTCTTATTTGATGAGTTTTGCCTGTGTGAAGAATTACTTCTAAAATACTAGTGTTTTCTTTCGAATTGAACGATTTTACAAAGTATTCTGTATTAATTTCAACATAGCCTTTCTTTGGTAAATCACTAATATAAACCATAGATTTTTTATTATCTTTAAATAGATAGCTTTTTAAAATTCTATGTTTTTCACGAGGAACACCATAAACTCTACACAAATAATGTTTTTCTATTTCATGATTTTTGAATTTATCAAATAGAATATCAAGCGATGCTTGATTCTTAGCAAATAACATCAAGCCAGAAGTGTTTCTGTCCAATCTATGGCATGGACTGATAAATGTACAATACTCTTTTTCTAGCAGTTCTGTTACTGAGTTTCCTCCACAGGCTTCAATTCCAGAAGGTTTATCTATTACAAGAATATTTTCATCTTCAAATACTTTTTCAATATTTACCTTTACATCAGAAATACCAGCATTAGAAGAACCAAATAAAATGTCATCAGCAATGAAAATCTTAACATTATCTCCAGAATGTACTAAAACATTTTCATTAACTCTTGCACCATTAATTCTAATATCTTTTTTACGCAATGCTTTATAAAGGGCATTTACATTCAAGTTTGGAAATGCCTTTAATATAACAGTATTTAATTTTTTATTATCATCTTTATTTTCAATAATTAACTCTTTCATAAGCAAAATTATACAGTACAAACTTTGAAAAATCAAGAATATTGGTTAATTTATGTAGCATAAGGTTGGATAATTCTAACTAGAATAATTACAAAATAATAGTCAAATATAGAAAGAAGAAATATTACTTGATTTTGGGGACTTTTTGTTATAGAATATGCCTAAATAAAGAGGTAGATGAAGAATATGTTTGAAAATATTAAAGTAATAAAAAGAGATGGAAAAAAAGTAGACTTTGATGGAAGCAAAATTGCTCTTGCAATAAAAAAAGGTTTTGATAGTGTTAATCAAGAAGAAGAAATTCCAAAATATTCAGAACAAGACATAAACAAAGTGTATAATCTGGTAATTGAAGAAATTCAAAAAATAGATTCGCAGAAAATAAAAATCGAAGATATTCAAGATTTAATTGAAAAACATCTAAAGCAGGAAGGATATATAGATGTATTTTATTCTTTTGCAGAATACAGAGAAAGAAGGGCTCAATCTAGAAAACTGTTCTGGGACGAAAAGAAACAGCACAAATTCTTGAAAGCATTAGAGAGTCTTAGTCTAAAAAAAGAAAAACAAGATGGAAGTGTTATAAGTCCGATGGAAATGATGGTTGACTATGGTAGCACTATATCGAAGGAATTTGCAAAATCTTACATGATGAAAAAGAAAGTTGCAAATGCCCAAGAAACAGGAGAAATACATATACACGATCTAAACTACATGCCACTTGGAACTACTACATCATCACAAATAAATCTACCTAAAATTTATGATGAGGGATTTAACTCTAGAAATCTACACATAAGAGAGCCAAAAGACATAATGTCATACACGGCTCTTGCAGTATTGGTAATAAATCTAAATCAAAAAGAACAACATGGCTGTCAGTCTATACCTGCGTTTGATTACTACATGGCTCCAGGAGTTGTAATAACATTCAAAAAACAATTAAAACAAACCATGGACGACATTTTGATATATACGGATTTCGACAAATTTGCTGCTACAAATGGTATAGAAAGAGAAATAGAAAAAATAGAAACAATAGATTTTGATATTTCTATATTTGACAAATATAGCAGAGAATCGAAACAAGTTCAAAGAATATTTAGAGTTGCTTATGATATAGCAATGAAAAAAACAGAAAAAATAGTTGCACAAGCAATGGAGGCATTTGTTCACGACACAAACGTTATAAACTCTTATGGCAATGAAAAAATATACCCAACAATAAATTTGGGAACAGACACAAGCCCTGAAGGAAGAATGGTTATAAGCAAAATACTGGACTCAATAGACTTCGGAATAGAAAACGAAAAAGACACTCTATCACCATTTGTAATATTCAAAGTGAAGGACGGAGTAAACTTAAACAAAAAAGATAAAAACTACGACTTATACAGAAGAGCTATAGAAATTGCAACAAGAAGACATTATCCATCTTTTTCATTCTTAGATGCATCGTACAATAAAAAAATATACCAAGCAGGAAATCCAGATAGCGAAGCGGCATACAATGCAAGCAACATAAGAGTAATGGAAAACGTAATAGACAGCGACAAGCAAATTGCATCACAAAGAGGAAATATATCATTTACAACAATAAATCTTGCAAGAATAGGAATAAAAACCAGTTCAATATTAAATGAAAACGATGGAACAAAAAAAGGCAAATATGAAGAATTCTATAATGCATTGGAAGAAAGTATGAACTTCGTAAAAGACCAGTTAATAGATAGATTCGAAATGCAGGGAAACAAAAAAGCATTTGAATTCCCGTTCTTCATAAAGCAGGGAGTCTGGCTAGATGGAGAAAAAGTAAGAGACGAAGACAAAATCCGTAAAGTAATAAAACAAGGAACACTAAACATTGGATTCATGGGCCTTGAAGAATGTATATATGCACTTACAAAAAAGAGCAGAATGGAAAACAAAGAAATAGAAAAACTAGGACTACAGATAGTTACATTTATGCAGAACAAAATACAAGAATATTGTGAAAAATACAACTTAAACTTTTGCTTGATGGGAACAGATGACCAAAAACTTGCAACAGAATTTATGGCAATGGACAAAGCAATTTATGGAACAATTCCAGGAATAACCGACAAAGAAGAATACACAAATTCATTCTATGTGTCAAATGGAAGCCATGAATTTAACCAGAGAATGCTTCAAAAGAAAATTGAAATAGAAGGAGCATACCATAAGCTTACTAGCGGAGGACATGCTGAAAGAATAAATATAGAGAAAAACTGGGATGTACCTACATTGGAAAAAGTGTTGAAAGAATGCAAAAATGCAGATGTGGGATTTGTAAGATTTTAGAAAAATGAAAATAAAAAATATGGAGCGGTTACGGAGCAGGTATGCGAAAAAATATATCTGCAAAGTAAGGCTCTTTTTATATAATTCGATTTATTGATTTTAATTTAACATAAATTTTATATTTTTTCAATAGAAAATATAAATTTATTGATTTTATAAAATCATTACATAAACAACAAAATGTACCATCCTTTTGGGATGATACATTTTGTGTATTGGCAAATATCACGGAAGAGGTCTTTTCAAAGATTCTTCAATGTATTTCTGTCGATCTTTTTCACAGCCAGTAACATAACGTGTGCCATCACAATACTGGATTTTTTTCCTTTCAGGATAATACCTTACAGGGCAATCCTTCTTCTTGCAAACAGCACATTTTAAGTTACTTTTTAAAACCCGAAAAAATGTGAGTTTTGCCATGTCGTTTTCCTCCTTACAATTGTTATTCGAGAAATTTTAATTGCTATTTATATTAAATTCGCATAGCTACGAATAATTGCAAAATTATTATACTATTTTTTTCATAATTTTTCAACTTTTTTCATAATATTCAAGCAAATCAGTATTTTTGTGGTTTTTTTCTGGTCAATGGGGACGGAGTTTTTTGACAACCATCCAATTGACAATATAAAATAAAAACTTACGAATGATTAAGTCCGTAAGTTGCTATAAACTGGAGCCAATAAGCAGAATCGAACTGCTGACCTACGGGTTACGAATCCGTTGCTCTACCAACTGAGCTATATTGGCATTTGAATTACATTTGGTATTGTAACACATATCTTTTTAAAATGCTAGCTTTTAGAAGAAATTTACGATAAATAAACGAATAAACTGATAACCATTGAAATTCTTTCCAATTTAGGGTATAATAGACTGGTAGTAATACAAAATCTAATATACTTAAGCGAAAGGATTTTTTTATGGGATTTTTTGATAAACTAAAAAATGGATTGAACAAAACAAAAACATCTTTTGACGAAAAGATGAATGATATATTTAGCAATTTTAGAAAAGTTGACGAAGACTTACTAGATGAGCTTGAGGAAGCACTAATTATGTCTGATGTAGGGGCTAATACTTCTTCAATGATAATAGAGAATCTAAGACAAAGAATTAAGAAAGAAAACATTAAAGATGAGGAAGGCGTAAGAGAAGCTCTAAGACAAGAGATTCAGGATATATTTGCAAAGACTGATTCTGAACTTCATTTAAACACAAAGCCATCTGTAATATTGGTTGTTGGTGTAAATGGAGTTGGAAAAACAACATCAATCGGAAAGATTGCTAACAGATTAAAGAAAGATGGAAAGAAAGTTGTAATTGCTGCTGCGGATACATTTAGAGCAGCTGCAGTTGAACAACTGGAAATTTGGGCTAACAGAGCAGGCTGTGATTTAGTAAAAAGAAATGAAGGTACAGACCCAGCTTCTGTTGTATATGACGCAATTAAGATTACAAGAGAGAAAAATGCAGATGTTCTAATTTGTGATACTGCAGGAAGATTACATAATAAAAAGTATTTGATGGACGAGCTTGCTAAAATAAAAAAGGTAATAGATAAAGAATTACCTGATGCAGATGAAGAAGTTTTAATGGTGTTAGATAGTACTACAGGACAAAATGCAATTTCACAGGTTCAAGCCTTCAAGGAAACTGTTGATATAACAGGAATTATATTAACAAAGTTAGATGGCACTGCAAAAGGTGGAGCCGTAATTGGAATAGTAAATGAAAATAATGTTGGAGTTAAATTTATTGGTGTTGGCGAGCAAATCGATGACATGGAAAAATTTAATAGTAGGGATTTTGTTAAAGCAATAATATAGAATCGGAGGGAATAAGTTTGAAAGAAAATAATGAAAAAAATCAAACACAAGCAGAAGATAATATAAAAGAACAAACAAAGTCAAAAAACGAAGTAAAAAACGCAAAAAAAGAGGAAAGTAAAAATAAAGTAAAGAATAATGATAATGAAAAAGCAAAAGCACAAGCAAGTGAAAAAGAAAAGAATCAACCTAATGTTGAAGATGGTGCTGAAAAAACTGCAGAGAGAAGTAATGCTCGCACACAGAAACAAAACAGTACTGATAACAATACACAGGTAGGAAATAATGCAGTAAAAAAATCCAAGAAAAGAAAAAAACTTGTTTTAGCAGTTCTTGCGATTGCACTTATTGTAATATATGTAATTGAAAGAGGTAGATATCTAGAAATAAAAGAAATTGGAGAAAATTACATTTCTATATTCTGGCAGAATTTTAAATATGCAGGAATTACTGCAATATTAAACTTTATGACTGTATTTGCAGTAATGTATTCTACAACGAAAAAAATAAAAGCAGGATTAAAAACATTTTTTGAGGACGAAAAGAAGCCAATGCCAAAACTTCCTCAGAAATCAATATCTTTCATAGTTGCAACTATTGTAACAATTTGTACAACAGGTTTAATTGTAGAAAAAGCATTACCATGTTTCTTTAATACACAATTTGTTACAACAGATCCAGCACTTGGAATAGACATTGGATTTTTCGTATTCATTTGGCCATTCTTGGAATTTATAACAATGTACGCGATGGTTGCAGTTATTGCATCAACAGTGTATGCTGCGTTGTATTATTTAATTGTATTTAATATTTGTTTTGACGGAATAAGCAGAGAATCTGTAAAAAAGAGCAAAATCTTAAACCAAGCTCTTTCAAGAATAAAAGTATTAGCAGTATTTTTCTCTGTTTGGGTGTTACTAGAAACACTTAATATTGGTGTACAAAAATTCATAATATTAAATAGTGATGAATCAGAAAATTATTCATTATTTGGTGCAGGAATCACAGAAACAACAATCAGATTCTGGGGTTATATTGTACTTGCATTTATAATACTAATTTCAGTATTCAAGGCAATAAAAGAATTCAAAAAAGGTAATACTAAAAAAGTAATAAAATCTGTATTAATAGTACCAGGATATTTAGTATCTTTATTGATTGTAATGATAGGATTCAACTTAATTTTTGTAAATACAAACGAACTTGATAAAGAAAAGAAATACATTGAAAGCAATATAAGCAATACAAAGAAAGCCTACGGAGTAGACATAGACGAAGTTATAGTTGAAGATGCCGGAACAATCACACAAAGAACAATAACTGATAATTCTGAAACAATAAAAAATATTGCTTTAGTTGGACCAGAAATAGTTCTAAAAGATTTGGAAGGTTCTCAAACAAGCAAAGGATACTACAATTACAGAAATACACAAATTGGATTATACAATGTAAGTGGCAAAGAATCTTTAGTATATGTAACTCCAAGAGAAATTGCGAGTTCAAAAGGAACATATAATAACAAAACTTATGAATACACACATGGATTCGGAGCAATAATTACATCTGCATCATCAGTAAATGAATCTGGAAATGTAAATCATCTACAAAAATCATTTGAGCAAACTGATGAAGTAGTAAACATAGACGAGCCAAGAATATATTTTGGACTTGAAACAAACGATACAGTTGTAACAAATAGCAACAGCAAAAAAGAATTCGACTATCCAACAGACGATGCAGTAAATAATACAGAAAATACTTACGATGGAGATGCTGGATTAAAAGTTAATTTACTAGATAGAATTATAATTGCAATAAAGGAAAAGGACGCAAAACTAGCATTTTCAGGAAATGTAACAAGCGAAAGCAGAATCATACCAAGTAGAAACATTATACAAAGAGCAAAGACAATAATGCCATATTTAACTTATGATAATGCCCCTTACATGGTTATTACAAATGAAGGAAAATTGGTATGGGTGCTAGACGCATATACAACAAGCAACGAATATCCTTATTCTCAAAGAACAATCCTTGAAAATAACGGAATAATAAAAAAAGAAATAAACTATATAAGAAATTCTGTAAAGGTAATAATAGATGCTTATTCAGGAGATGTAACATTCTATAGAACAGATAAAACAGATCCAATAGCAAATTCTTATAAGAATATGTATCCTGACTTATTTTCTGATGAAGAGATACCAGAAGACATATCAAGTCACTTCGTATATCCAAAATACTTATATAAAATTCAATCAGAAATATTAGAAAGATATCACAACATTCAAGCAGATGTATTATATAGAAGTGATGATGTTTGGGATGTAGCAACTCACAACACAAGTAGCAAAGTTACATCTACAAAAGGAACTGCAATAGAGCCATATTACACAATGGTAAAAACAACAGATAGCAGTACTTCAAGACTAGGATTGGTATTGCCATACACACCTTATGGAAAACAAAATATAACAGCTTATTTAGTGGGATCTTGTGATGAAAACGGAAATAATGTGCTAAAACTGTACAACTTCCCAACAGGAAGCAATGTTGTAGGCCCAATGCAATTAGACACTCAATTAGGACAAGACGAAACAATTTCAAAAGAAATAGATAGTCTAAATGTTTCAGGAACAAAGATTACAAAAGACATTATCATAGTTCCAATAGACAATAACTTGCTATATGTTGAACCAATATATCAGCAATATGTAAATGAAACAGATTCTTTACCAATTCTAAAGAAGGTAGTAGTTGCATCAGGAAATAAAGTTGCAATCGGAAATACCTTCACAGAAGCACTTAATAATCTAGTTTCACAATATGCTGTAAACATTGAAGTAGAAAACACAGACAGCATAGAAGAACTTGCTGAATTAATAATAAAAGCAAATAACAATCTAAAAGCATCAACTCAAAGCAATGATTGGGAGCAAATTGGTAAAGATACAAAGAAGTTACAAAGCTTGGTTGATAGACTGGAAGAAGTAAAGAAAGAACTAGACAAGAAAAAGGAAGAAAGTAAAGCTAGTTTGACTGCAGATGAAGAATTCGTAGAAAATGAAACAGAAAATGAAATAGTAAATACAATAAGATAGAATGTAATAAAATTTAAAATTATGGCAACCATAATATAGGAGAGATATTATGGTTAATGATAAAAAAGAAAATATTTTTAAGAGCGAAAATGAAGAAATAACAAAGAATGAGTGTGAAACCAAAGAAAAATTGGAAGAAAGAATTTTAGAAAAACTGGAATCTTTAAACTATACATTAAATAAAAATAGAGTCTTAGATTTAATAGAACTTGCAGGCAATACCAAGAAATACTTTATCAGAAATTTTTTGTCGGGAATAACAAAGGGAATTGGAGCTGGAATTGGATTTTCAATAATAACAGCATTAATAATATATCTTTTGCAGAAAATAATAAAATTAAACATACCAGTCATAAGCCAGTATATATCAGACATAATAGAAATAGTGCAAAAAACAAGATAAAAATACAGATTTAATTATTTGCTGGTCAGTTTCAAAAAAATAAAAGAAAAAATTAAAGTAAAAAAAGAGGCCCCTTCCGAATAACGGAAAGGGCCAAGTTCTGTGCGTTTTACTCGTGAAAAATATGCTAATGAGTTGTTGCCTTAACTGTAAAGTGTACGGGCTTGCTTCTTCAAGTCTTGAGATAGTACGGTGTCATTACCTGTGATGGACTGTCATAGCCTTATCGCAGAAGAACATGAAGTAAGACCAGATAATACGGTTGGTACGGCGGATTTTTAGAATGTTTTGAACATCACTACCGTCCACAGTGTAAATAATGTATGGTACGTCCACAGTATCAAGGGCCACCTGATGAATTGTGAGAGTCTCCATATCAGGGATTATCCCACAAAGAGCCTTCGAGGTGCTATTGCAGTCGGGAAACTTCTTGGCGAGAAGATTCATAAAATCGAAGAAATCTCGCCGAGAAATTTGTAACTTATATGGAACCTGATTGTCTTTCACATAAGTGAAACGTATTGAAGAACTTTTCATTGCTAATACCTCCAAAATTTTATTTAAAAAATCAAAGGAAACAATTAACCTTTGATTTTTCTCAAAGGTTAAAAAATTGAGCAAACACTATTATAACATAGATAAAAGGAAAAGTCAAAGTAACATAAAATATGGTGTAGAGAAAAGGAAAAAAAGTAAAAATAAATGAAAAAACAGTTGAAAATAAAAAATCGTAATGGTAGAATAAACAAAGAAAAATACGAAGGAGGAAAAAAGAAGATGAACAAAAAATTAAAAATCAAACAAGAAAAAGGAATTACGCTTATTGCTTTAGTTGTAACGATTGTTGTTTTGTTAATACTAGCAGGAGTAAGTATAAGTTTAGTGCTAAACAATAATGGAG
>URYN01000011.1 GCA_900552135.1 uncultured Clostridium sp. | reverse complement strand
ATTAATTCTATTATATTGTCACATATTGGACATTTTAAAAATTTTGCATTTTCTTCCATTTAAAATTCCTCCTTTTATTAATATTATACTTATTTAAATTGTAATTTGTTGCTCTACTTATTTTCGATTAAATCGGTATAATATATAATTTCCTTACCTAATTTTTTTGCATAATCTATTTCTAATTTTGTACTATCTCCAATATAATTATTTATATTTACTACTAATATAGCATCTGATAACTTTATTCTTTTAAAATGTGCCTCTTTCAATTTTATTAATTGCTCTTTAGTTCTCTTCATTTTATCTGACACTGGATATACTGGTGTAAGGATACAATATCCTTCTAATGCCATCTTTTCAGCAACTGTCATCATTTCATTTTTAAATTTTAAGCTTCCACATAGTGTTACTATTTTCATTACGACACCTCTAACTTTCTAATAATTGTCGATTCCTGTACCATTTTTTAAATATACTTTTATCTGTCTTATGATATGAGGTATATTATAGTTTCCTGCAAATTTAGAATTATCTAATAGTTTCTCATTTATAGCTACCCATTCTAATTTATTTTTTTCTTCCGCTAAATCTACTTCATGTTTTAAAATCCCATAATAAACTTGTAAATTATTTTCATATTTAAAGTAATTCAAATCCATAAAATGTTCTAATTCTATATCTTGATTAGAAATTCCTGTTTCTTCAAATAATTCTCTATACGCTGCATTATCATTAGATTCATTTTTTTCTACTTTGCCTCCTACAAAATTATATAGTCCTTTATATGGTTCTTTTGCTCTAATACAAAAAAGTACCTTATCTAAGTTCGTGTTAAACACTACTATTAAGTTCAATTTCCTCATTCTTTCTCCATTCATTTTTATCTACAATTTTCCCTACAACTTACTAGTTATTGTTATAATTTGCCTTGAAATTATTTATTGGTTTTTATACCTTCTTCTAACAATTTTTCAAATATTGTATATATTTTTTCATTCTTCTTTTTTATATTTATTGGTCTTAAAGTTTTATCCGTAAAACAATGTTTTGTCCAAGCATTTATAACAATGTTTTCTGTCTTTTTATCAATAACATTATAAGTTACTGTCATTCTTACTCCATTAAATTCAGTTATTTTAGGTTCTATTGTAATTATATCTCCACTTGTTATATGATATTTGTATTTACAATTGACTTCTAATGTTGGAATAGTATAACCTAATTCTTCTAATTTTTCCATTGATATATTCAGTTCTTCTAACCATCTGCATCTTGCCTCTTCTAAAAATCTTATATAATTTGAATGATGAACTACTCCCATTTTATCTGTTTCATAATAGTTTATTTTTCTAGTATATGAAAAACTCATCTTTTCCCCTCCAATTCAAACAAGAAATTACTATTTGCATTTATCTTTACTTTGTCAATTGATAACTTTGTTCTATCAATTCTTTTACTAAATCCTCGTCCACCTTTTTATCTATAATAATTGTATTCCAATGTTCCTTATTCATATGATAAGCTGGTATTACATAATCATAAGTATTTCTCAATATATCAGAATAATTTGGATCTGTCTTAACATTAAGGTATAACTTATTATTTACATTCATTAATAATGCAAACCACTTTTTATTTTTGCAATGTTTCATTGTTACAGATTCAAAGTCATCTGAAAATGGACAATCTTTATATGTATTTTCTAATGTTAAACAATATTTTATTATTTCTTCTTTATTCATAACTAAATCCTTATTAGCTTTTACACTATTTATTATTTAATTGTCTGTAAACTATGTCATCTACTTTGTATCAATTAACAATTCCTTTGGGTTCTTTTTTAAACTACTTATAGATGATAACACTAAAGATATTATAAGTACCAAAGACATAAATAAAATTACATATATTATTGATTTTGGTAATATATTAATATCTAAGCTTGTTAGAGTTTTATTAAAGCCGTCTACTTCTGCTCCTCCACCAAGTCCACTAGATGCCGATTGCTTTGCTATTTGTTTTGTTATATTTCCAGTAACTTTATTTAATATATTATTTCCTATCATGTTTCCTGTATAAAGTGCTAAGAAATATGAGCCTATATAAGCAGGGATAGATATAAATACTAATTCAACAACAAATTGTCCGAAAATTTTCAATTTTGATATTCCTAATGATAGAAAAATTGCTATTTCTTTTTTTCTAGCATTCATCCATAAAAGTAATAATAATGAAACTGTAATACCTGCAAATATTAATGAACCAGCAAATAATTTGTTTGCTATTGAATATATACCAGATATTGATTGTTGTAGTGCTGGATAATTTGTTGAACTTTTAATTAAATTGTATTGGTTCCAATTTATATCAAGTTTTTTAATATTTTTAATGACTTGATCCAAATTTTTATCACCTTTTACAAAAAATGTTGCATCTTGATATACTGCAGTATCTTCTGTGTTTCCATAAACTTTTGCAGCTGTATCTAAATCTGTTATTAATGTATTTTCGTAAAGTTCTTGTGCAGAAGTTACACTACTTTTATTGTGTCCATCGAAAATTCCTTTTATTTCTACTTCTAGTGTTTCATTTGCTCCTTTTTCATTATCTGCATCAAATAAATTGGACTTAATTTTTATTTTATCTCCAATTTTCAAATTGTTTTTTTCAGCTAAGTCTTTATGTATTAAAATCTTACTTTTGTCATTTTCTTCCAAATGTTCTCCTTCTATTAATTTGTAAGCTCCTGACACAAATTTATTTTCTTTTGATGAATCATTAACTCCTGTTAGCATAACTGTTCTTTTAAAATTTTCTGTTCTTTCTGGTGATTGATTTGCAATTGTTTTTTTAGTTTCTATAATATCATTATCTACCAAATCAGCTACACTATTTATTCTCTTTACAAAAGAGGAAATATCTTCAGATTCAGCTATTTTTTTTATGTCTTTTCCTTTTATATTTCCTCCACCTCTTGGTGTTCCAAGATTAACTCTTCTATTTATTTCCATAGAAAAACTATTTGTTATATTTTTAAAAGTTTCCGCTGAAGCTCTATTAGTAGCATCTTTAATTGCCAAGCTAATCAGACTAAGTGTTGACATAGCCATAATAACTAATAATAATATTATTGATTTTAAACTTTTTCTTGTTACATATGCAAAAGCATTTTTTATCATCAATATACCTCCTAATTAATTTTACTTATCTTTCTTAATTTTTTGTCACTTAATTCTAAAATAATATCAGCAGAATTTGCAACTTCCTTACTATGTGTTACAACTATTACACATTTATTTCTCTCTTTAGCCAATCTTTTTAATATTTCTATTATTTCTCCTGCAGTGTCACTATCAAGATTTCCTGTAGGTTCGTCAGCTAGAATTATTGGTGCTTCTGATGCTAATGCTCTTGCTATGGCTACTCTTTGCTGTTGACCACCAGATAGTTTCATTACATTTCTATTTATCTGACTTTTATCAAGTCCCAATTTTAACAAAATATCTTCTGATGCCTTTTTATTTACTAATCTAACATTTTCTATTGGTGTTAAATAATCAATTAAATTATAATTTTGAAAAACTAATGTTATATTGTATTTTCTATGATTACTATACCCTTTGTTCTCTATATCCTCATTTTTGAATAGAATTTGACCTTCTTGTGGTTTGTCTAGTCCTGCTAATAATGAAAGTAATGTTGACTTCCCTGCTCCTGATTTTCCTATTATTGCATAAAATTGTCCAAGTTCAAACTTTTGATTTACTGATAACAAAATCTTCTCTCTTGAATTTGAATAATTATATGTTACATTTTTTATTTCTAATATATCCATTGCAATCTCCTAACTTATCTTTGATAATATTTCTTTTGGTTTTTTTACTAATATCATTGCACTTGCAATAATAACTGATAAAACAATAATTCCTATTAATATTCCATAACTTTGTAAAAATATTGTAATATTTGATATTAAATTATCATTTTTTAGTAGATTATTAATATTTATTGTAGAATTATCAGAATTGATAAATCCACCTATTATTTGATTTAATATCACATTTCCTAAAAATAAAGATGCTAATATAGATGGTAGTGATATAAATATTAACTCAAATATAAATTGAGCTATAATTTTTGCTTTACTTATTCCTATTGATAACAATATTCCTATTTCATAAATTCTTTCCCTTAGCCATAAAATTAATATTAATGATAAAACTATTATTCCTCCTGTCATAATTAAATATGTCATAACCTTTATTATATGTTTTATACCTTCTACAGATTCTAAAGTTTCTTCATATACATCATCATCTTTTTCAATATTGAATTTTGACCAATCAATTTTTATTTCTTTAATTTTATTTAATACTATATTTGTATCTTTTGGACTATCTGAAAATATTTCAAGTTTATTTACAACTTTATTATTTTCTGCTTTGTTTAATGCTACTTGGCTTGATTCATAATCAATAAATACCATATTTTCGCTAAAATCTGATGTCATTCCTGTGAATTTTTCTTGTTTTTTTCCAGAAAAAATTCCAATAATCTCATATTCATATTCTGTTTTTATTTCATTATTGTTTAAATCAAATAGTTCAAGACGAATTTTATCATTTAATTCTAAATTATTTTTTTGTGCCAGTTCTTCATGTATAATAATTTTTTCTCTGTCATCTTTTTCAATATGTCTACCTTTTATAAGAGTAAAAACTCCACTATTAAATAAATTGTCCTTTCCAGTATTATTTGTGGCTTCTATTGAAAATATATTTCTAAATTCTTCTGGCATATCGTCTCTTTTGATCATTTGCATTCCTTCTACTGCTTTAATATTTGTAGATTTTGCTAATCCATCATATTGTGGAATTGTTTCTTTTATCTCTTTTATATTTTCTATTTCTTTAAATTGATTTGTTTTAAAGTTCTCATTGTTATTTTGTGTTATTGATAAAGATGTATTTGATAACTTATATAAATTATTTTCTAAGTTAATTGTTGATTTCATTATGTTTAAACATGAGTATAAGCATGAAAGAACTATTGTTAAAATAATAAATATAATAACTGTTCTACTCCTCTTTCTCAAGATATATGCTATAGCATTTTTTAACATTTTTATCACTCTCCTTATTTTATTGTAAAAAGAGTTTGATTTCATTATTAAACTAAACTCTTAAATCATTTTTTGCTTTACTAACAAAATATGTATATTTATTTCTTGCCTGTGATTCTCCGGCAAAAGCCGTCATTAAATTTTGCTCTGTTTTTGATCCTTCTAATTCCATAATTATTACCTACTAATACTTTTTACCTATGCAAAATATCACATTATTGAATTAAAGTCAATATTTTTTGATGTTAGAATAAAATTAAAAATATACCTTGTAATTTGTCTATTCATTTTCTTAAGTATTTACAACAAATACAACAAAGCAAGCAGGTGGCAGAAATTTTGTCCGCCGCCTGCTTGCTTGCTCTGGATTTTGCTTTTACTGTTTGTTACGGTAAGTTTTTGATTATTTTGTGTTCCAATTTTCCTTCGAATTGAGTTCTGCTCTGATTTGTGCAACCAGTCTGCTTGTTTTGACGCTGTCGTTTCCACAATAGTTTCTTACGATTTTTTTCACAAGTAATACCACAGCTGTAGCAAGGAGCTCACAGAAGAGAGGCTCTTCACTGAGCATCTTAGAAAACGTTTCCTTTTGAGTAACCTCTTCGGGCTCCACATTTTCTGTGATTTCTCCTTCAGACTTTGTCTTGCAGGGTTCTGCAACTTCAGACGTTTCATGAGACTGAGTAGTTGTAGAAGCATTAAAGGTCTTTACATCTTCGGGAATGGCCTCAGATTCAGAAGCATCTTTCATACTTTCTTCATGAATTCCTTTCCACTTCTTCAAAGTAATGGCCATCGGCATATTTCCAGCTTCCTTGGATTCCTCTTCGTACCACAGGCCTTCAAGATAGTCGTGAATATGGTATGCATACTTTTTAAGACATACGGTCTGCGCATATCCAAACTTCAGGCTCCGAATTCCACCAAAGTAATTGGATTCAGTCGGACTTTCCAATAGGAACAGGATACGGCTAATTTCCTCATCCGTGAAATCACCATACACTTTGTTGCAATGATTGCAAGTTGCCGTTGCCAGAATAGGATCGGCAGATTCCTTTAAGAAGCTTTCAAATGTTTCTTTGCAACCATCAGGAATATGGATTTCCATGAATTCGGGATGAATCTTCTTTCTTTGGGTTCGAAGTTCGTTTCTGAAGTTTTTTGCAAGAACATACGGAATATGGATGTTTTTTTCGGTCTCGTCATCCAGGATTGCATCGTTTTCAATGCTGATTCCGAGCATATTTAATGCTGTCTCGGGATCATAAGTCATCCTCCACAAGATGTCCAGGCACTTGTCATCGTTTTCGTCGTTCACAAATCTGATTGCAACTTTTTTCAATCCTTCTTGTGTTTCTTCAGGTAAGTTCTGGATTTGTTTTACAAACTTGCTTCGAAACTCAATGCTCCGAAGCATATTTGTACGGACACCAATTTCATTGTACATACAGTAACCTCCAAAATATAAAAATATAATAGGGCATTTTGCCTCTGTTTCTATTATACAGCCTTTACAACATTATGTCAAACAAATAATAATAAAACGAAACATAATGACTATTCCGTATATCTTTATGTTTCATATAACAATTATATCCTTGGACTAATTTTCCGAAACTTCTTGACACTAATATAAAAGTTACTAGATAACGATTTTAACAATCATTATCCAGTAACTACAAAATTCTAAAATATGAAGAAATAAAATTACAGATTTGCTAGAGGATTATCTTCCACTGCATTTCTTATTTGTTGGTTGTCTACGTGAGTATAAATTTGTGTTGTTGATATGCTTTCATGCCCTAAAAGCTCTTGCAATGCCCTTATATCAACGTTTCCATATCTATACATTAATGTTGCAGCGGTATGTCTAAGCTTGTGAACAGAATATTTATTTGTATCAAGTCCAGCCTTTAATAATTCTTGCTTTACAGTGTATTGAACAGTTCTGTTGCTAATTCTTTCGAGTCTTTCACTTAAGAATAACGCATTTTCAGAACCTGATTTTATCCCTACTTTTGGGCGTACATCAAGGTAATTATTTATTGCATTTAAACATGCTTTATTTAGATATATAACACGTTCCTTATTGCCTTTTCCCGTTACATTCATCTTTGCTTCGTTAAAATCTATATCTCTGATATTTATTCCAACAAGTTCAGACAAACGCATTCCACAGTTTAGGAATAAAGTAATGATTGCATAGTCACGTTCTCTATTTCTACTTTCTTCATTATTTGTAACTTCTAATAGTTTTTTGCTATCATCTAAAGAAAGATATTTTGGCATTCTCTTGCCAAGTTTTGGCGATTCTAAGTTCAATGCTGGATTATGATCCATTAAGTTTGCCTTTTGAGACATATATTTAAAAAATACTCTAATGCTTGCGGTTTTTCTTGCCCTTGTAGCAGGCTTGCTTTGGCATTTATTTGCCAAATAAAACAAATATGCATGAATATCGTCTAATTGGATTTTATTTAGAGTATCCATACTCATATTATGAATATCTATTTTATCAAAGTCTTTTTCGTCAGTTAGTTTAAAACGATACATTATATATTTTAAAAATCTATTTAAATCGTAATTATATTCTTTTACTGTGCCTGGCGATTTATTTAAAATCGAGGCTGTATAGTCTAAGAATGAATTTAAAAATTCTGGATTTCCATCTGTATTTATCATATTTATTGGTCCTTTGTTTATTTCTATTAAAAATGATTATTTTGTAATTAAATCTTTTGTATCTCTTGCTATCATTAGCTCTTCGTTTGTTGGAACTACCCAAACTTCTACTTTTGAATTTGGAGCAGATATTCTTCCTTCATCTCTGAATTCATGGTTCTTTGCTTCATCTATTTCTACTCCGAAGCATTTTAAGTTTTCACATATTCTTCTTCTTGCATTATATTGGTTTTCTCCAATTCCTGCTGTGAATACGATTGTATCTAGTCCTCCAAGTGAAACTATGTATTGAGCTATGTATTGTGCTACCTTGTAAGCATAAGCACTTATTGCAAGCTCTGCTCTCTTATTTCCTTTTGCAGCTTCAGCTTCTATATCTCTAAAGTCCGCTGATACTCCTGAAAGTCCTAATATTCCAGATTCTTTGTTTAGTATTAATTCCATCTCATCTGGTGTTAAATTTTCTTTTTTCATTAAGTATGTTACTATTGATGGATCTAAATCTCCAGAACGTGCACACATTGGTATTCCTCCAAGTGGAGTTAGCCCCATTGTTGTATCAACGCTTTTTCCACCTTTAACAGCACATAAGCTTGCACCTTGTCCTAAGTGACATACTACTGTTTTTAATTCTTCTACTGGTCTTCCTAAAAGCTCTGCAATTCTTGCTGAAACATATTTATGAGATGTTCCATGGAATCCATATTTTCTTACTCCATATTTTTCATAATATTTGTATGGAATTGGATATATGTATCTTTCTTCTGGAATTGTTTGATGGAATACTGTATCAAATACTGCAACATTTGGCTTTCCAGGCATTGCTTCCATAGCGGCTCTAATTCCTGTTATAGCAGCCTTGTTGTGAACTGGTGCTAAAGTAGCACATTCATCAATTTTTGCAATTACATCTTCATCAATTATAACTGATGAGCTAAACTTGTCTGCTCCTTGAGCAACTCTGTGTCCAATTCCGTCAATTTCAGCTAGACTCTTTATTGTATTGTATTTAGGGTCTAATAATAATTCTGTCATAAAATCGATTGCTTCCTTATGTGTTTTTACAGGATGATCAAATCTAAATTTTTCTCCGTTAACTTTGTGAGTAACAAAAGATTGCTCTCCTATTCTCTCATAAGTTCCCTTTGCCATAACTTCTTCTGAGTCCATGTCTATTAATTGATATTTTAGTGATGAACTACCACAATTTAAAACTAATACTTTCATTTTTTGTCCTTTCTTTTCGTCCCTATTGGGCGAAGTTAATATTTATTTTACTAGTTCCATTGTTTCTCTTGCTATCATTAACTCTTCGTTTGTTGGAACTACCCAAACTTTTACTTTTGAATTTTCGCTTGATATTTCTTTTTCTTCGTCTCTAACAGATTTATTTTTTTCTTCATCTAGTAGGACTCCCATGAATGTTAAATGGCTACATATTCCAGCTCTTGATAAAGGTCCTTTCTCCCCTACTCCTGCTGTAAATGTTATTACATCTACTCCATTCATTGTAACAGCCATTTTAGCAATGTATTGTGCTATTATGAAGTCATATTCTTTTAATGCTGAAATAGCTCTTTCGTCACCTTGAGCTATTGCTCTTTCTACATCTCTATTGTCTGAAGATATTCCAGAAAGTGCTAATAGTCCAGAACGCTTATTTAATATCTCATCGATTTGAGCAGGATTCATATTTTCCTTAGACATTAAATATGTTACTACAGATGGGTCTAAATCACCTGAACGAGAACCCATTGCCACTCCACCTAATGGTGTAAGTCCCATTGTTGTATCTACACTTACGCCGTTTTGAATAGCACACAAACTTACACCTTGACCAATATGACAGTTTATTATTTTTAACTCTTCTATTGGTTTGCCAAGTAATTTTGAAATTTCTAATGAAACATATTTATGAGATGTTCCATGGAATCCGTACTTTCTGATTCCGTATCTTTCATAATATTCATAAGGAATTGGATATAGATATTGTTCTTTGTTCAAAGTCTGATGAAATGCCGTATCAAATACAGCAACATTTGGTTTACCTGGTAAATTAACTTCGCAAGCTTTTATTCCTTGCAAATGAGCTGGATTATGAAGAGGAGCAAATCTAACAGCATCTTCTATTCCTTTCTTTACATCTTCGTCTATTATACAAGACTTTTGAAATCTTTCTCCACCGTGCACAACTCTGTGACCGATTGCAGAAATTTCATCTAAACTTTTTATTACAGGATATTTTTCATCAGTAAATTGTTTTAGAACGAATTTGATAGCCTCGCCGTGGTCTCTGGCAATTACATCATATCTGTATTTTTCACCATTTACTTTGTGTGTTACAAACGAATCATAACTACCTATTCTTTCAAAATAACCTTTTGCAATTACATTTTCATTCTCCATATCTATAAGTTGATATTTAAGAGAAGAACTGCCACAGTTTAAAACTAAAATTTTCATAAATTACCTCCATTTCGTTATTTCACAATCTTTTATAAGATTTTCGCCCAAAAAGGGGCGTCCCTATTGGGTTATTTTTTGTGCCTGTACTGCTGTTATTGCTACAACTCCAGCAATGTCTTGGCTTGAGCATCCTCTTGATAAATCGTTTACTGCTCTTGAAACACCTTGGCATAAAGGTCCATATGCTTCTGCGTGTCCGAACCTTTGTGTTAGTTTATATCCAATGTTTCCAGCGTCCAAATCTGGGAATATCAATATATTTGCATGGCCTTTTAGTGGGCTATCAGGAGCCTTTCTCTCAGCAACCTCTGGAATAATAGCAGCATCAAGCTGAATTTCTCCATCGCATATTAATTCTGGAGCTTTTTCTTTTAATAATTTTGTTGCTTCTATAACTTTGTCTGTTAATGGAGAATGTGCACTTCCATGTGTTGAATATGAAAGCATTGCAACTCTTGGTTCTCCGCCAATTAATTCTTTAAAACTCTCGGCTGACGAAATAGCAATTTCAGATAGAGCATCTGCATCTGGATATTCGTTTAAACCTGAATCTGCAAATATAAATACTCCGTCTTCTCCGAATCCTTTATCTGGCAATACCATTACAAAAAATGCAGATACAAGTTTTGTTCCTGGTGCAGCCTTTAAAATTTGAAGTGCAGGTCTTAAGGTATCTGAAGTTGGATGACATGCACCAGATACAAATCCATCAGCTTCTTTTTCTTTGACCATCATTGTAGCAAAATATCTATTATTAGTTTTTAATATTTCTTTTGCTTGATCTAGAGTCATTCCCTTATTTTTTCTAAGTTCATACAAATCATTTGCATATCTACTAAATCCTTCGAATGTAGCAGGATTTATAATTTGAGCGCCATCTAAATTTATATTATTTTTTTCGGCTAAATCTTTTATTTCCTGTGGATTTCCTATTAAAATAATATTAGCAAAGCCTTCCTTTAGAACTATTTCTGTTGCTTCTAGAGTACGTATATCTTCGCTCTCTGGAAGTACAATAGTTTTAATATCTTGCTTTGCTTGAGTTTTTATCTTTTCTATAAATGTCATATTTATTTTTCCTCCTATTAGTACTTAACTTTTGACATCTATATTATATATTCAAATCGAATAAAGTACAAGAGAAAAATTACATAAAAATATACTTTTCTTTAATAAAATTTGCAATTTTTCAATCTTCCAATTATAATATTTTCAAGGAGAAAATAATGATACTAAAATATATAAAACAAGAAAATGATAATTATAAAACTTTAAGACAAGTATTAGATAGTCAATTTAAAATTTCTTATGTTTTACGATTAAAGTTAAAACGTAAGAATCATATATTTGTAAATGCTGAGAATACTTATTTAGACCACGAATTAATGGTAGGTGACACGATTATTGTTGATTTAGATTTTGACGAAGAAAACAGCAATATTGTCCCTTCTAAAATGAATTTAAATATAATTTATGAAGATGATGCTATTCTTGTTCTTAATAAGCCTGCTGGGGTTGCTATTCACCCATCCATGAGACACTTTGAAAATACTTTATCTAATGGTGTAAAGTATTACTTCGATAACATAAATTTAAAAAGAAAAATTAGGCCTGTGAATAGACTTGATTCTGACACTTCTGGAGTAGTAATATTTGCTAAAAATGAATATGTACACAGTGTTCTTTCAAATGAAATGCAAAAAGGATTGTTTAAGAAAGAGTATATTGCAATTTGTACTGGCATTTTTGATAAAAAAGACGGAACTATCAATGCTTCAATTGGAAGAAAAAATGATAGCATTATTGAGAGATGCGTTCGAGATGACGGTCAAGAAGCTATTACTCATTATAGAGTTTTAAATGAATTTTGTAATAGCGATATTTCCTATTCGGAGTTATTCATAAACCTAGAAACAGGCAGAACACACCAAATTCGTGTTCATACAGCTTATATAGGTCACCCAATACTTGGTGATAGTTTATATGGTAAAGAGTCTAATTTGATTAATAGACAGGCTTTACATGCTTATAAAGTTGAATTTATTCACCCAATTACAAATAAACAACTGGAGTTTATTGCACCTATTCCAGACGACATGAAGCTTTTATTAAATTAATTATTAGAACTAATGCTATTTTTAAAACATGTTTTTCTTCCTACTTTTGGGTTGCATTATTAAAATCAACTAATACCATTTTTTAACCACTCTTATTTTCTTCATGAATAATATCAAGTTGCACTAAAAATAGAGTAAACGCCGAAGCGTTTACTCTATTGCCAGCTAAACTTACCTAATTATTTAAGTTTTACCTCCTTTGAAATTGTTCCTTCCGGGACGTAGAAAACGTACTTCGTTTCCTTCGTCCCCAAAGCCAAAGTCCACAGTGTCTTCTTGCCTTCCCTTTCATATACTCTAACAACGGCTTTTTCACAATTTGGATCTTCTACTTCCTCTACATCTTCTCCAACGAGTGTTTGGGTTTTATAAGTTTTGCCTATTTCTGTGCCAAATTCCGAGTCAATTTCATACCGGTATGTGTACGAATTGTCAGCCGAAAGCGATACATAAAATATTCCTCCTGTTCCGCCAGAAGCTAGACCGTTTGAAAGAGTTACAAGTTCAGTTTCTTCGGTTAACTCCCACTCGGTGTAACCGTTTACAGGTATAACTACACCAATGGCGATACCCAATACAATTATAGCTGAACAAATTAAGTTCACAGACTTTTCCAAAATACCATGATCGACACAAAATGTTAGTAAGCCAATAGCCAAAATGATTGCAATAATGATTGTAAGCATAACTTTCTCCTTTGTATATTGCGTTTCTAAGCTGGCATTAGAAACTGAGGTTTTTACGGTTGAACATTATATATTATAGCATAAACAAGCCTATTTTTTCAATACTTAACTACTTTGGTTTAAAGGCGTAACTGGCGTTATTCTACAGAAATTCATTTAACTTTTCTTTTAATTATTCATTTTTATTTGACTGGCAATTTATGTTCTATGTAATGTTTTTATTGTTTTGATATTATGCATAAAAAAATACAGTATGTTCATTCACACATACCATATAATTATTTATTAAAAGTAAATCTATAAGCCGGGTTCTGTCTAGAACGGTCATTTATCTAGTACATATATTACTATATGCCTCAAGCCACCAAATTAAGAAGATGACGAGCAGTCTTAGCCTTCTTGTCTCGGTGTTGCTCCAGATGGGGTTTACACTGACCCTTTATGTCACCATAAAAGCGGTGAGCTCTTACCTCGCCTTTTCACCCTTACCGCATAAGATTTCTCTCAAAGCCAAGCCTTGAGGGAGCCTTATGTGGCGGTTGTTTTCTGTTGCACTTTCCTTAAGGTTACCCTCACTGGACGTTATCCAGCATCATTGCTCTGTGGAGCCCGGACTTTCCTCGTATGCTACCTTTCGGCTTTGCAGTACGCGACCGTTTAATTTACTCTATTACTTATTTTACACTAATTTTAAGGAATAATCAATATTAAGATCTATAAAAAACGGATTAATTTGCGTTTTTCGTGCAAATTGTGTTTACTTTTGATAATTAAATTTATCTTTTCGCTGAACATTGATTTTTCTTACACAAATCAGATTTAGCCTTTTACTTGAAAATTAGTTATCTAAATGTTGTTCAACTCTTTTATTAAGTTTATATATTTTAAATAGAATATTTCTGCATTTTTTTCATTGCTGGTTTTTATTAGTTCTTTTAGCATCACATACGATTTGTTGATTTTTGTTTGTTTCCTTTCTTCTGTGTTACCAGATGTGTTTATTACATCTAGTAATCCTTTTTCTGCTTGATCTAATAGTTGGTTTACTTGCTCCCATTTTTCTGCAGTCACTAAAGAATATGCAGAAATGACATTTGATTTGATATACGCTAATTTCTTGCTTTCATCATTCTTACTTGATTCGTTTATATATTTTGAGTTTAAGCTATATAAGTTTGCAAGACTAATTGCTGAATTTGCTTTATCATTGTCTTTTAACGCTTTTAGTAATGAATCCAGATTGCTATTGTATGCTAATATATCTTCATTCGATATACTTAGCGAATTTAAATCTAATATAATTGTTGACCAGGCTGTAAATAAATTTTCTGCTTCACTTTCTAGTGCACTCCAATCGACATTCGTATTATCTCTTAGTAATATAGAGTTGTCATCAAGGGAGAAGCTCTTTGTATTCTTCGTATCGGTTCCTGTACTACTTGTTTCATCTGTTTTTGAATTAGAACTCGAGTCTTCTTGCTGTTGTGAATCTGATGTCTTGCTATTATTTTTTCCCTCATCTCCCGATGAACTGTTTGCATTATTTTGAGAATTGTCTCCACTGTTTGTTGATGTTTGTCTTACTTT
The DNA here is from genome assembly GCA_900552135.1 of uncultured Clostridium sp. Classification (GTDB taxonomy): domain Bacteria; phylum Bacillota; class Clostridia; order TANB77; family CAG-508; genus CAG-245. The sequence continues at coordinate 38,531 of URYN01000011.1, read as the reverse complement.
TACTACATCTTCTAAATTCAAATTGTTCAAGCTATTTATCATTGATAGTGTTGTTGTTCCTAAATAGTCTAATTCATTATTTATTTTTTTATTAATCGATGACTCTTTTGTGTTATTGTTCATTATTTTTCTTATACCAACAATGGCTATGATTATCACTACTATTGCAATTCCTGCAATGATTAAATATTTTTTCCATTTTCCTCTTTTCATAAAATTTGTATACTCCTTTTATTAATTATTTTGTCAAATTATTTACAAATTATTCTATGTATATAAAATTTGAATTTTTTCATACTAAATTTTATAAAGAAATAATTAAGATGATATTATTAAAAAGGAGGCATGTATGACATTTTGTCATATTATATTTGCAGATGTATCCTATTGTAAGATTTTATAGTAATAAAGATGGTGAGATTTTTAATTTTCTTTCAAAATTTTACAAAAATTCTGATAATAAATTGAAGAATATTTCTAATTTAAATGTTTTTCTTCATTCTTTAGAATGGGAAAAAGAGTATGAAAATCCTATTGAAATTGCGACACTACTTGGCGTTTTTGCGGATAATAATGAGGATTTCAATATTGTTATGTGGATTTGCCTTGATAAAGGTGTATTTATAAAAATAACACCTAATAACGCAGATAGCATTATTAGGTATTTATATGAAAGGTTTCCGTATTAGACTAATTTGTATTGATTTAATCTTTTTACATTTTATTGTGCTACAAAATTTATTTCAATACTTATGACTTTAGCAAATATTCAAATCTATACATTCTCTATTCGCTCTTTCTTTTTCTTGTCATCAGCATTTTTACTGCATCTCTTGGATTTAGCTTATTGTAAAGCACATCATAAACCGCATTTACTATTGGCATTTCTATATTGTACTTTTTAGATAACTTATAAGCAACATCTATGTTGTCTATGCTTTCTATTACCATTCCTATTTCAGCTCTTGCTTGCTCAACTGTGTAGCCTTTTCCAATTAATCTGCCGGCTCTTCTATTTCTTGAATGTTCACTCATACATGTTACAATTAGGTCTCCTAGCCCAGATAAACCATAGAAGGTGTCGTGTTTTCCGCCCATTGCCTCTCCGAGTCTTGTTATTTCAACTAATCCTCTTGTTATAAGTGCTGCAAAGCTGTTATCTCCAAGATTTATTTCTGTGGCAATTCCAGCACAAAAAGCTATTATGTTTTTTAGTGCTCCACCTAATTCAACACCAATTACATCATCAGAAGTGTACACTCTCATTTTCTCATTCATAAAAGTATTTTGAACTAATTCTTGCACTTCTTTTGATTTTGACGCAATTACTATTGCTGTTGGTATTCCTAGTGAAACTTCCTCTGCATGACTTGGTCCTGAAAATATTCCATATTCTGAGTTTGGAAGTTCTTCTTCTATTACTTGGCTTAATGTACTTAAAGTTGTTTCTTCAAATCCCTTTGCACACATTATTATTGGCTGATTTGTTACATACTGTTCATATTTTTTAATTGTTGATCTTACAAATTTTGATGGAGTTACATGTAGTATTAAATCACTTCCATTAATTACTTCTTCCATGTTTGTAAAACATTCTACTCCATCCGGAATTGTAGCATCAGGCAAAAATTTGCATTTTCTATCATTGTTTATTGCATCTGTTTCTTCCTGAGTAAATGACCATATTTTTACATGGTGTCCATTATTTGCTAAATGTATTGACAATGCAACTCCCCATGTTCCGCTTCCAATTATCGCAATGTTTTTCATAATAAATTCCTTTCTCCTATCGTTTTTTATATATTTTTCTTTTACAATTTTACAGTTCATAGCATTGATTTATATTTTTTTAATGCTTAATTATAAATATCATGCCTTATTTTAATTTAAGGCATGATTTATTTTTCTTTTCTATTTTGTATTTTTGAAACTTAGTTTATTTTCTTTTCCTTCTAGTAATCTCTTAACATTCTCTCTGTGGTTGAATACGACCATAACTGCAAGTATTACTGCAAATACAAAATAACTTCCTTCTGCCCCTGGTAAATAATGAGCCTTTATAAATAAAGTAAGTACTGGGTATAAAATTGCTGCTGATATAGAACCAAGTGATACCATTCTTGTAAGTGCCATTAATAATAAAGCAAATACCAAGCATATAAGTCCAATCTGCCAATTTATTATAAGTAATACTCCTAAAGAAGTTGCTACTCCCTTTCCTCCTTTGAATTTGAAAAATACTGGGAATGTATGTCCTAATACAACGAATATTCCTGCAAGTTGAAGTAAAAGACTTCTGTCTAATCCTTTAATAATTGCTCCTGCTACATATGCGATTAGAACTGCAATAACTCCTTTTAAACAGTCGCAAACTAATGTTAGTATGGCTGCCTTTTTGCCAACTGTTCTTAATACATTTGTAGTTCCTGCATTTCCGCTTCCCTTTTTCCTAACATCGAATCCTGCTAATTTCTCACTGAATATAACAGAGAAACTAATACTTCCTAATAAATATGCGATAATTGCAACTATAATATATGTTGCCATAAAAATCACTCTCCTTTTACTTGTGTTTTTTATTATATTATTTTTATAATTTTTCAGTATTTCATTAATTTATTTTAATTATATAACTCTAGTGTAATCCATTGCTTAACTATAATATCTCATTAAGTTTTATTTTGTGTTGCTTCCTTCACCTTTTTGTATTTTCTCTTTTGCAATCATTCTAATTGGTGTTCCAACTAATCCAAATTCTTTTCTAAGTTGATTTACTAAATATCTTTCATACGAGAAGTGGAATAATTTCTTATCATTTACAAATACAATAAATGTTGGTGGTTTTGTTGAAGCTTGAGTCATGTAGTACAATCTTAATCTTCTTCCTTTATCTGTTGGTGGTTGAACTACTGCTATCGACTCTGCTAATACTTGATTTAATACTGCTGTGGAAACTCTTAGTGCATTTTGGCTTGCCACATTGTTTATCATATCAAATAATTTATCTACTCTTTGTCCTGTTTTAGCTGAAATAAATATTATAGGAGCATAAGATAAATATGGTAATTTGTTATATACTTCTTTAGTATATTTCTCTAATGTTCCATTTTGTTTCTCGTACTCGTCCCATTTATTTACTGCAATTATAACACCTTTTCCCGCTTCATGAGCTTCACCTGCAATTTTAGTATCTTGCTCTGTCACTCCTTGATTTGCGTCTATCATTAAGATACATACATCTGCTCTTTCAATCGCAAGAAGCGTTCTTGTTACACTGTATTTTTCTATTTTTTCTTCAACCTTACTATGTCTTCTTAATCCTGCTGTGTCTATGAAGATATACTTGCCATGCTCATTTTCAAATCTTGAATCTATGGCATCTCTTGTAGTTCCTGCAATGTTGCTTACGATTAATCTATTTTCTCCAAGAATTTTGTTTATTAATGAAGATTTACCAACATTAGGCTTTCCGATTACAGCAACTTTTACTTCTAGACTCTCGTCTTCGTCTTCACTCTTTGGAGGAAGATTTTCATAAATTGCATCAAGAACATCTCCTATTCCTATTGCATTAACAGAAGAAACTCTGTATGGATCTCCGAGTCCTAAATTATAGAATTCATATAACTCAGGTATATCTCTTCCATAATTATCTGCCTTATTACATACAAGCACTATTGGCTTTTTAGACTTTCTAAGCATTAATGCTATGTCTTGGTCTTGTGAAGTAACTCCTTGCTTGATATCTGTAACAAATACTATAACATCTGCCATTGAAATTGCGATATTAGCTTGTTCCTTCATTTGAACTGATATATCGTCTTCTTGGTCAAACTCTATTCCACCTGTGTCTATTAAAGTAAAGCTTCTTCCTCTCCAATTAGATTCACCATATACTCTATCTCTTGTAACACCTGGCGTATCTTCTACTATAGATATTCTTTTTCCTATTATATAATTAAAAAATGTTGATTTTCCAACGTTTGGTCTTCCAACTATTGCTACCATTGGTTTTGACATATAAATTCTCACCTTCTTTTACTTTTTACCCTATTATTTTACTATAAATTGCAAGAAATAACAAGCTTTTTGCTCTATTATTTTTTGATGTGTTACCCTATAAGTTTTTCTATACTTTTCTACAAATACTGTTTTCAAATTTACTTGTATCAATAAATGCAGAATAAGATTTTAAATTATCTAGTAACTTTTACTTTTTAACCTTTTTGCCGTAATTGTAAATATCGCATAACTAACTGTTGAAACAAGTGATACTACAAAAGCAATTATCATTTCATTGGTTCCTAAATATTTGACTGTAATTTCCGCTTCTTCATTAAGTTCTTTATCTACATTTATCTGTACAAACCCATGTTCGGATTCTGTGTATTTAACTTCTTTTCCATCTATTTTCACTCTATAACCCAAATAATAAATGTAAGGTAATTCAATTTCTATATCTTCGCTAGTTGTATTAGCTTTCGAGCTTTCATCATCTTGATTAGCCTCAGATATTGTATCTTCTTCATTGGTCAACTCTTCGCTAACCTCATACACTTTATCAGTTCCATTCGCTAATTCAGGGCTAGCCTTAAGAATCTTCATCTTCATATTTGAGCCGTTTTTTTCATAATCTGAAATAGTTATTTGATTATCACTATTGTTTAGGATTATTGGCACATCTTCTCTATCTGCTATATATGTTTTTAAACAGTTGAATGCCTTACTAGGTAAATATTCGAAACTTGCCATTCCCGCATTTATTCTTCCTACATCTTTCGTCACTCTTCTAGGTTCTATAAAGTCCTTTTCATCATATTTCTTTTCATAACTTATTTTCTTTCCATAGATTGTTGTTAGTAAGCATGCAATTAAACTAATGATTATTACATCTCTTATATTAAAGTTCTTTATTAGTATCCAAAAGTTCACGGCAGAAATTATCGCAAAAAAGAATGATGTAAATTCAAACAGTCTAAAAGTAAATTGTATCATTGTGAATGTTCCTGGCAATTTTTCAAATGGGAATATTTTTAGTGTCATTATCGTTAGTACAATACCAAGTATTCCAAATAAGCCATATATCTTAGTAAAGTCTTTCTCTTTTTCTTGTTTTTCAAATTTCATTATAGCTATTGGGGTTAATGATAATCCAATAAATGTAACTATTCCAATTTCATATATCATCTTCTGTTCTTGGTCTGTATATACTAACTGACTAAGGCTGGTTTTATAGAAATTCAAAACATCTACTCTCTCCATTCTTCCAGGCACAAATACTTCATAAGAAGTTGAAAAATAATGTTGAGCTAATCCCACCCAATAAAAGCTGGTTATTAGGACTATCATAAGAAGACTAACTAATAAATTTAAGATTGATTTCTTGTTTAGCTTTCTTATAAACACGATTAGATATACAAAACATAGCATTGCAGTATACATGCAAACAACTGTGTGTGTCAAAATTAGTCCACTCGCTCCAATTATTAATAATGATGATTTTTTATTCTCGTTTATAATCGAATACATTCCACTAAATACCATCGGTATAAATATAAATGATGTAAGCTCTGCCAAAGCCATTCTTACATACATATCTGTAATTCTATATGGAGCAATTATATAAAGTACTGACGCAAGTATTGCAATGTTTTTATTCTTTGTAATCTTAATCACAAATTTGTACATTGCAATTCCTGTAGCAACTGTTACAACAAACATAAATAATTTCAAACATGTTTCAAATGAAAAGCTAAATATTCTAAATATCAATGGGATATATGCTGTTATCGGACTATAGAATATGTTCCATGAATAGCCAAAGTTGTTGCAAAAGTTAGACATTATCATTGGCAAGAATTGCTTTGATACAAGAGTTTGCTCTGTGCCGATAAGTCTACAAAGATGCTGGATTCCATCATCAATGTAAATATTGCAATTCTTGTTCAATAGAGGTAAGCATACAAATATTGAAACAATGAAAATTATTGCAATATTTGCATACTCTCCACTCTTTATGTTTGGAATTATTCTTTTTAATTTTTCTTTGACACTAAGCTTTTCTTCCTTCATTCTTTTTATCTTTCCTCTTTTTAATAATACAAATTACGATTATTATAACTGTTGAAAGTCCTGATATGATGTATCCAACTTTCTCAACAATAGTTCCTTTATATTTTACGACTATATGTGCTTTCTGAATGTTATTACCTAATTTAATAGCAACAAAGTGATTTTCTGATTCAAAGGTTTTCGACTTAATTTCTATTATGCTGTCATTAGATTCTGAAAATTCTTGAATTTCTGCTTGGTAGCCTAAGTAATATATGTATGGTAATTCAAGAACGGTTCCTTCTCCTACATTCTCGACATCAAATTCTAAATTAAGACCATTCTTTTGTTCATTTGAAATTTCTGCTTGTCCTTGTAATACAATTGTACTATTTTCTCTATCTTCAATATAATCTTTATCCATATTAAGTGGCAGATATTCTCTGTTGATACTCCATATAGATAAAGGCTCATCAACTATTCTCTTTTTCTCAAATTCTTCGTCTGAAAGAGTTTTCTTTGCTTCATATTTGTAATTATAATTTACTTTTGCCATCGATATTGAAATAATTACTATAAAACATGTGAAAAGAATATTTCTTAGCAATTCTTTATTTTTTGCAATCACTTCAATTAATGTATAGATATTTATTGCACACAATACTGATAATGCGAATTCAAAGAATGCCAGCATTCTCCAAGGAAATTGTAAAGTAGTTAATACATTAGGCATTATTATCCATGGGAAAAGTTTATTGGTCATATAAAGTGATATAACTGCTATCAGTAAGAATTTTAGATATTCTGGTTTTAAGTCTTCACTTATTTTTTTGAATACAAATATTCCTAAAATTGCAAATAAAACAAGTGGAATTCCCAAATTAAAATCTACACCTTCAGGTTCCGTAGTATCTTTAAATAATTGTGTTATAGAAATGCTTGCATTTTGTAAGTCACTTGGCAATGATCTCATAGATGTAGAATCAAATATAGTATAATTTCCAAATAATTTATGTTCTATTATTGGCATAGTATAAAATGCTGTTAGAGTTATTATTATAAGTATATTTATACCAATCTTCTTCCAAACTTCTATGTTTTTTAATTTTTTTATGTTTAAAATCATATACAAAATAGCAAGTAATACTGAATATTCTGTTGAAATCGTGTGTGTAAGTATTAATCCAACACCGGATATAGCAATATAATAGTTTTTCTTTCCGTCTCCATTTAGTAAATTATATAATCCTTGGAATAGAAGAGGAAAAAACATATATGCCGAAAATTCACCAATCGCAAATCTATTGTAAATAGTTTCTAGTCTATATGGAATAAGTAAATATATTAATGCACCAATAAGAGCAATTTCTTTCTTCTTGGTTATTTCTTTCATCATTCCATACATGGTAAAACCAGAAATGATTATAGTCGCACAAGTAAATAATTTAGCACAAATATAATAATGTGTTACAAACAATTTAAATATTAATGGACCATAAGTTACAAGTGGTCCATAGAACATATTTACCGCATAGCCAAATCCATTTCCAAAATAACTATATATTAAAGGCGGAAATTGTCCAGATTTTATTATTTTGTCCGTACCAATTATTCTTAGTATATGAACAAATCCATCATCAGTTCCAAATATTCTTAAATTTATGAGTGGTATTGAAGCAATTAAAGCTACTGCTATAATAATTATATAGTGTACAAAGCTGTCTTCTCTTATTAGTTTTAATACTTTTTTTATTGAATCTTTTATTTTCGTTTTCAAGTTTTTGTTTTCCTTTCTTCTCTGTTGTTTATGCATGGATTATATCATTTGTAAATTTAATAATAAAGACTTCTTGGATAAATTTATAGATTTTTTAAATAATAAATAACGCTTTCGTATTAATACAATTATTTTCTGGCTCAATAAAATAAAAAACTATTATTTGTAATAATCCCAAAAGGACAATATCTTTGTTGTAAAATCAGATAAAAAAATAACAATACTTTTAATTAAGTACTGTTACTAAAATTTCGTTTTATTAATTTCATAAATTAGTTTTCTGCATTTTCAGTTGATAATACTTTTCTGCCATCATAGTAACCACAGCTTGGGCAAATTCTATGTTGCATCATTTTTTCATGGCAATGTGGACATTCAACTAAATTCTTATTTTCTAATTTCCATGTAGATCTTCTTAAGCCAGTTCTTGCTTTTGACCATCTTCTTTTTGGTTGTGCCATCTTTATTCCCTCCTCATCTGCTTTGCTTATGTATATATTTTTAATATATTGCTTTTATTCGTACTTTAAAATTATACTAGCTTTTTTTATTTTTGTCAATACTTGTATTGATTTTTTATTGTTTCATCTTGCAATTTTCTTCTATTCCTCTGGTAATACATTGTTCAGGTGATAAAATTGCTCTTGAAATTCTTATTCCGTCTATTGCAGCAGACATTATTCCACCTGCATAACCAGCCCCTTCGCCACAAGGATACATTCCCTTTATATTTGACATGTATTGTTCATTTCTTTTTATTGTTACTGGCGATGAGCTTCTTGTTTCTACACCTGTTAATATAGCATCAGGATTGGCAAATCCTTTTATTTTTCTGTCGAAGTATATTAATCCTTCCTTTAATGTCTCTGCCACAAATTCCGGCAATATTTCTTGCAGATTACTCATTGTAGTTTCAGGTTTATATGTTGGATTTATTTCTCCAATATGATTTGTTTTTCTATTGTTTAAGAAATCTTCTACTCTCTGAATTGGAGCATTGTAATTGTTTCCACCCAATGCAAAAGCCTTCTCTTCTAACATTTCTTGAAAATACATTCCTAGAAGCGGATTATCTTTTCTTATTTCTTTATCCAGATTATCTATATGCTCATTTTTCGATTCAACTGTTAAGTTGACAAAATTTTGGCTACTTTCCTCTTTTGAACTAATATTTTTACAAATTCTTATGTCATCAGCTTGTTGTAGCATATAGTTTTTTATACTCGAAAAGATTTCTTCAGAAGTTAAATCATCTGGGGTTACATTTACAAGCACAGCACTATTTGCGTTTTCTCCATCTCTTGCATATTTACTCATTCCATTTGTTACAATTGTTTTCTCTTCGCTTGAAGAAGCTATTACCTCTCCTCCAGGGCACATACAAAAAGTGTAGCATGAATGTTTATCTCCGTGATATGCTAATTTATATTCTGCTGGTGGAAGTTTCAATTTAGGATTTTCTCCATATTGTGATTTATTTATCATTTCTTGTTTGTGTTCGATTCTAACTCCTACTGAAAAGTTTTTTGGCTCCATATAAACGTCTTTCTCGTAAAGAGTTTTAAATAAATCTCTTGAGCTATGTCCTATAGCGAGTACAACACAATCTGTATCAATACCTATTTCACTATCCTGGTTTTCGTTAGAAGTTTCAAGATTATGGTTTGAATAGATAACTTCTGTAACTTTTCCATCATTAAAAGTGAAATCCTCTGCTTTAGTATTGTATAGAAATGTTCCACCTTTTTTAATTATATAATTTCTTATATTAGCTAGAATTTTTATTAGATTGTCTGTTCCAATATGTGGTTTATTCATATATGAAATTTGGCTTGGTGCTCCAAATCTTACAAATTGCTCTATAACCGTTCTACAAAGTGGGCTATGCAAATTTGTTGTAAGTTTGCCATCAGAAAAAGTTCCTGCTCCACCTTCTCCAAATTGCACATTAGACATAGTGTTTAATATTCCTTCTTTTCTAAACAGCTCTACATCTTTTGAACGCTCTTCAACCTTTTTACCCTGTTCTATAATTATAGGCTTTACGCCATTTTCTACCATTGAAAGAGCACAGAACAATCCTGCTGGTCCCGCTCCAATTATTACAGGCCTTTTATTACTTTTTCTAGATACAGTAATACCATCTAATCTTTCTTGCTTTTCAAAATCTACAACTTGTACATTTTTTGCTTTTGCAAGTTTATCACATAAACCTTTGTCATTAATTTCTACCATGATAGAATAATTATAAAAAATATCTGTTTTATCTCTTGCATCAATAGACTTTTTTACAATATTAGCTTGAATTACATTATTAATCGGTATATTAAACTTTTTGCAAGCAATTTCTATTGTTTTATTATCATTTAAATCTTCTCTAATCTTTATATTTTCTAATCTAAATTTCATTTCACTTTTCCTATATTAATATTTTGAATCTATTATACAGATACAAGTATACCACGTTTTCGTGATACTTTCAATTCGTTAGTTGTTATTTTCCAGTTTTTATGGTATAACTGCACGTATAGTGAAGATACTATATGTGCAGTTCCATTATTCTTATTTAGGATATACTTTTTTACATTAGATACGATTAATATTTGTTCTGCCAGTTTATTTCATCTTTTCAAACTATTTTTATCCTAAAGAAACATCTAGTAACATCATTAATACAAATCCAACAGCAACCCCAATGGTAACCAAATCTGATTTTTTGTCTGATTGAGCCTCAGGTATTAATTCTGATGCCACAACATATATCATTGCTCCCGCAGCAAAAGACAGCAAATATGGAAGTATTGGCACAACGATATTTGCAAGTAAAATTGTAATTAGTGCAGCAATTGGTTCTACAATTCCAGAAAGCATTCCTCCTACAAAAGATCTGAATTTTCCTTTGCCAGAGCTATGAAGTGGCATTGATATTATTGCTCCCTCTGGAATATTTTGAATTGCAATTCCAATTGCTAAAGCAAATGCCTCCAATAAAGTAATTCCTGCACTTTGTGACATTAATCCTGCAAATCCAACACCAACAGCCATTCCTTCTGGTATATTATGTAGTGTTACAGCAAGAGTAAGCATTGTAGTACTTTTTACTTTTTCCTTTAGTTTAATTTCGTTCTTTTCTTTTTTTGCACTATTTTCTTTTGCTCGATATTCCATTTTTTCAGCAATATTATTTACAGCAATAAGTGATAACACTCCAACCATGAAGCCTATTGTAGCGGGTATCCAAGCCATTTTTCCTTGTTCTTCTGCCATTTCAATTGCCGGTACAAGTAATGACCAGACTGACGCAGCAATCATAACTCCTGCTGCAAATCCCAACATAATTTTCTGAATTATTGGTTTAATTTCCTTTTTAAGTAGAAAAACAAAGGCAGATCCAAGCGTTGTTCCTATAAATGGTATTAGTACTCCGATTATCACTTGCCACTGTGATAAAAATTCCATCGTTATTCCTCCTATTCTATATAACAAGAAAATTGTTTTTACATGAATTTTCTCTATTATATAGTATGCAATTTACATAAAATTAGTGAGGTTGGTCCTTTTTTTTACAAAAAAATACTCATAAAATCATTACTAATTTTATGAGTATTTAAACTTTTACACAATAGTTAAAATTTTTATATTCTGTATTTTATTACTCTGTCCTCTGCATTTTCTTCGATTCCAGTTGCAACAACTGTAACCATAATAGCGTCATGAATTCTTTCATCTACGATTGTACCAAATATGATATTAGCTTCTGGGTCTAAAAATTCTTTTATGTATCCAACAGCTGTACTAACTTCGCTTAATCCCAAATCCATACCACCTGTTACATTTACGATTAATCCTTTTGCCCCTTTTACAGAAGTTTCAAGAAGTGGACTATCCATTGCGGCAATTGCAGCATCAAGAGCTCTTTGCTCTCCTTCAGCAACACCGATTCCCATGTGAGCTATTCCGCTATCTTTCATAATTGTTTTTATATCCGCAAAGTCTATGTTTATAAATCCTGGAATTGTGATTAGGTCTGTAATTCCTTGAACACCTTTCTTTAGAACTGCATCAGCTTCTTGGAAAGCTTCAACCATTGTTGTTCCCTTAGGAACTGCTTTTAATAGATTATTGTTTTCAACTACAATTAAAGCATCTACATTTTTCTTCATTCTTGTAATACCATCTTCGGCATTATCTTTTCTTCTTTTACCTTCAAACAAGAAAGGTTTTGTAACTATTCCAACAGTTAATATTCCCATTGATTTAGCAATTTCACAAACAACTGGTGCAGCACCAGTTCCTGTTCCACCACCCATTCCGCAGGTAACAAATACCATATCAGAACCATTAAGTGCCTTTTTAATATTCTCTTCATCTTCTCTTGCTGCCATTTCTCCTAAAACTGGATTAGAACCAGCACCTAAGCCTTTAGTTGTATCCTTTCCTATATGCATTACCGTTGTTGCTTTTGAACCAGCTAACGCTTGTTCCTCTGTATTTATAGCAATGAATTGCACATTACGAATACCTTCTTCAATCATTCTATTTACAGCATTATTTCCGGCTCCACCTACGCCAACTACTTTTATTTTTACTAAATTGTCTTCATTATCTTGATCTGTATATCTCATTTTTTACATCCTTGCTTTTCAAATATTTAGGTTTCTGGGAGTGTCCTATAACCCATAAAGTTTGTCCAACTTTTGCTTTCTATATATTACTACTTTTTTGCCCAGTTGGCAACAGTAAATTTAATAATTCTGTGACTATTTTGTAATTTTTGCTGCAAACACAGAAAAAGCGCCACTAGTGTGGCGCCACGCTAGTGGAAAATTTTATCTGGCTCCCATTCATTCTTCATGGGTATCAACTAAAATTTTCCACCATAGCGTATTCCATTCGCTATGGAAGGCGTGAGCCTTCTTTTAGCTTTATTTATGTCCTTTTTTTTGCTTCTTCATTAGAGTTTTTCGCCTCTAACGTTCAGCTTTTCCTAGTAGAGTGAGACACGGAAACCGAAGACGAAGCTGCTGATGGTCGTGCTGTTGTCATTGCGGTAAGAGGCTGGTTCGTCATAGCCTGTAGCGTAGTAATCGCCTCCCCTGTAGGCACAAGGAAAGTCCGTGAAGGAAGTGTTTTCTAGGGTCCATTCATTTACATTTCCTGCTATATCGTATATATTTTGTACTGAAAAGCTATTATCTGCTCCTGTTGTTAATAGTATACTTGAACTTGATTCCTTTTTGTATGGATTTGGACATGGAGTAAATGTTTGTCCAAAATCACTTGAATATTTTGCTTTTTCATTTTTTATTGTCCATAAATTATTATTATAGTTTCCTATTGTTGTACTTTTTGATGTTAATATACTTGTGCCTGTTATTTTTGTTGTGTCTTTTGCCATAAATGCTAGTACTAAATCCCATTGTACTCCAAACATTAGACTACTTGTTTTATTTCCTGAGTTTACTTTTTCAGCTAATTTTTGTGCTTGAGTTCTTGTTACATAATTATATGGATATGCATTTGCTTGTGTTATTGGGGTTGGCATTCCTTCTATATCATATTTTCCATTTAAATTTTTACTTGGTTCACTTTTTCTATTTGTTCCTGTTGTTGCTATTCCTGCTTCATATCTTCCTACGTAAAAGCCTCCATTTTCATATACGCTTTTTAGCATTTTATTTTTTGCTGTATTGTATTCTGTTTCATCTGCAAACCAGCTTTCGTTTGCAGTATCAGCAACCCAGGTGTCTGTCCAGCCAGACGTTCTATATGTGCTTGTGTACTGTTGTAAGCAATATTCTATATTTGAATAATCTTCACTTGATGTTGGCTTTTTTGCTCCATTTAAATTATAGCTTGTATTATTATACAAAGTTTTGGGTACTACCACCCATACATATTCATTTCCAACTGAGTCTTGTATTACTAATCCTTTATCTATTGTTCCTTCTTTTTTAGTAAATGTATTATCAGGGAAATATGGTGCTGTTTCTGCTGTTTCTGCTTCTGGTACTTTTGTATCTGAACCTGAACCTCCTCCTGTCGTTTCTCCAACTTTTGTATCTATCCAGTCTGCCACTTCATTTAATTGCTTTTCTTCATTTGTTTGTGCTTCTGCATATTGATTTTTTGCATCTTTTCCTTTACTTATTACTCCATTATTATTTAGCACTAAACTTATACTTACTCCTGCAAGTATTAACAAAACAACTATTGTTACAACCAAAGCAATAAGCGTTATTCCTTTTTCCTGCTTGTAAAGTTTTGCATTACTTTTTAAATTTTTTCTTTGTACTTTTGTTTTCATTTTTTTATTTTCCTTTCTTTCTACACAAAGCATAACCTTATAATTAGATTTCCTTATATTTTTTTCAATTAGATTATACCTTGTGTGTTAATTATATTTAGATTTTATGGATTTATCTATAAACCTTCTATTTTCAAAAGTATTTTTAAACGCAAAAAAGACAGAAATAGTTTTTTCTAAACTACTCCTATCCTTATATATTCATAATTATTTTTACTTTTAATTTTATTACCACTTTTTTTGCAAGCTTCATTTTGAATGTTATATTGTATATTGCAGTTCAACTTGCAAACTTTTTCAAATCCTTTTTGTTCTATCTTTGAGTATGACAAACAAACCTTAGCAATTTTTGCTAATTTTTCTTTAGTAAGAATATAGGTGTGTGTGTGTGTGTGTGTGTGTGTGTACAGTCACAACGGTTTGCCGGTTTGTTCATTCTTAGTTACTCCCTCTTTTCTCTTCTTTTGCGTTTCAAATACTTTTGTTTACAGTCTTATGATAGCATAACTACTTTTTATTTTCAACTTTTTTTATTTTTTTCTATCATTTTCGTTACAGCCAGCAATTACTTTATTATGAGTGGTTGCACATCTTATATAAATTTATATAAGATGTTGTATTATATATTTTTTTAATATGATGTCAGTCTTTTATATTATAATATGTCAGTTAATTCAGTAAATTTGTGTATTATAGCCATTACATGTTCATCCTGTTTTAACTTAAGATTGTTTCTGTCGTAAAATATTACATTCATATTAGCATTTATAGCTCCTGCAACATCTGTTTTTAAGCTATCTCCTACCATTACACATTCAGAAAACTCATATTTTCCCTTTGCAATTTCAAAAGCCTCTTTATTAGGTTTCATTGGAATATTTTCAGTCATATATGTTGCTGAAAAATATTTGTCCAATCCTAGTCTTTTAAGTCTTTCATCTTGTGATTTTTTAAACCAATTTGAAAGAACTACTAAATCGTATTTTTGTTTCAAATATTGTAATGTATAAACAACTTCATCATCAGCTTTTTCTGGAACACACATACTTAAATAATGTATCCATGTTTCAAAAAAATTTGATGGTAACTTATAACCCAGCTCTTTTTCGATTGCTTCCATCATCAATTCTTCTGTATATGTAATGTTCGTACCATTTTCATAATTATCAACTGCATATTGAATTTTAGCTCTGATTTCATTTGAATATGGTAATTTAAGCTCATCAAAAACATTTTTCAAAGAATTCCAATATTCGTCCTTCCAGTCAATTAATGTATTATCTATATCAAAAATAATTCGTTTAATCATAGTTCCTCCAATAATATAAAAATACTATCACATAAAATTAAAAATGTAAATTGCCTTTTTAAAAAAAGAAAGCCTAAATTAGGCTTTCTCCATTTATATTATTTTTCCATAGCATATTTAGTCTAGCCTACTAAGGGGCCTTTTTTATATCGTTTCATAGCATATTTACCCAATCGCCTACTAAGGGGCTGACATTATATTTACATATTTATTGTACCATTAGACTGTTACCAAGTCAATAGTATTAACAAATATTCATTTATATTTTATGATATTTTTTGAAATTAATTCACATTTATTTTCCCGAATTTTTTTCTTGATTGTTGTCTTCGCTCTTTCCAATGTTTTCATTGTTTTCTACTGGCATAGTGCTTTGTTTCTCTTCTTTACTATCATTCTTTATAGCATCAATTAAGAATATGAATTTTGTTGTTCCTTCATTTTCTTCTTCAATTCCAGCAAAACTATTGTATTCGTTTGCTAAGTCTTGCAGTTTTTCTACTCTTGCTTGCAAATCTTTTACATCTCCATTTACTAATGAGACAATCTTGTTTATTCCTTCTTCATCAAATTCTGACATTCCTTCAGCAAGTGTTTTAGCACCATCAGATATTGTGTTTGCACCTTCTAATAATTGCTTATTTGCAGAGTTTAGCATATCACTTGAAGAATTCAATGTGCTTAGTCCTGTTTTTAATTCTTTTGAGCCATTTGATAGTGTGTTAACTCCTGTCTGTAGTTTGCTTGTTCCTTGGCTTAATGTTGATGTGCCATTCTTTAATACGTTTGATCCTGCTATTAATTCTGTTGTTCCTTCTGTTATTGAATCAAATCCTGATGAAATTGCACTAATTCCTATTTTTATACTTGATGAAGCTTGTGTTTTTAATTTTTTTAATCCTGCTTTTACTCCTTTTTCATTATCATTTATTTTGTCTAATCCTGCTTCTTGTGCCTTTGTTGTTTTAGCTACTGCACTGTCTATTGCTGTTCCTATTTGTTTTGAAATTGCTTGTTTTTCAGCGTCTGTTACAGCAAGTTTTGAAGCAACTTTCTGAAGAGTTGCCTTTTCTTCATCAGTTAAACTTTTATCACTCATAATTGCATTTAATTTTGCATTCATTGTGCTGTCTATTGCAGATGATACAGCAGAACTTACTCCTGTTTTTAATCCATCTGCTAATTGGTTGTTTGCATTTTCTATTACTTGTTCTTTTATTGTTTCAACTTCTTGATCTTTTCCAGCTATTATTTGGTCGATTCCTTCTGATAGAGTTTCGCTACTTTCTTCAAGTGAAGAAACGGCTTTCTCTTTGCCTGCAGATACTCCTGTTTGTAATGAATTTAATCCATCACTTAAATCACTAGCACCTTGATTTAGTTTGCTTGCACCACTTTTTATTGTGCTTATGTTTGAGTTTACAGAGTCTATTCCTTCATCTATTTTGTTGTAACTACTTGTTGCAGTATTAATTCCTTGATTGAATGATTCTAATCCATCTGCAAATTCTGTGCTCTTTGAAACATATTCTTCTGTTCCATCTTGTAATGTTTTTGCACCCTCAACTAATTGTGTCGAAGCAGATTTTAAATCATTTATTTGTGAATATATATCATCTAAAGCATCTAGATTGTCTATATCTGAATTTTCAAATACTTTAGGCATTGCAACACTCATTATATTTCCCATTTCAAAATTTTCTGCATCAAATGATATTTCTATTTTATTTAGGTCAATATCCACATCATCTTCTAGTCCAAGACTTTCAATTAATCCAGGACAACTTAGTGCTACAACTAATGTTTTATTTCCATTATCTATTACTTTACCGTTTGTAACAGTTACATTTTTTATTTTAGTGTTATCAAACATAGTTCCTGTTGCAACAACGAATGGGACATACATTTTTTCTGTTTTTCCATTGATTCTAACTGTTCTTTCTTCTTTGTTTGTATAATTGATTGTAATCTTTATTTTTCCGCTCTTTCCAGCTAAATCTTTGGCTTCTATCTCTTCCCCGTCTAATTCATATTTAATTGAACTTTCTATAGGAAGTTCTTTTTCAGTATTTCCTTTATAATAAATATCGTTTCCAGAAGCCTTCCATGTTATAGAGTTATTCTCTCTAGAAAATTCCTCATCACCATTTGTATTTGTTATATTCAATAATTCTGATATATCATTTAATGTTTCTAAATCATCTGTATTTTTTATATGTTCAGTTACAGTTGTTTGGTAACCTTCACCATTTGATTTTACTTTAGTATAAACAGTTTCATCTTTGCTATATGCGAAAACTGGAACCGCATTAATTGTTCCTAGTGCTAGCACTAAAGATGAAGCAATAATTTTTGGCATTATTTTTTTATTATTCATAATATTTTACTTCCTTTCTTATTTGCCGTTATAGGCATATCTCAAATTGTAATTCTTTTTCAACGTCATTAATATTTTATATCTGCATGTCTAGTTCTTTTCGTAGTCTTGCAAATAATTTTATCAAATACCATCAAGAATGCTGGTAACATTGTAATTACAACAACCATGCTTATTAGAGCACCTCTTGAGATTAATGTACAAATTGAACCTATCATATCTATCTTTGATATTATTGAGACTCCACATGTTGCTGCGAAGAAGCACGATGCACTTACTATTATTGATTTTGCTGAATTTTCAAGTGCATATTTTGCAGATTCTTGTTTATTCTTTCCGTCACATCTTGCATCTAAATATTTATTAGTCATTAATATTGCATAATCGACTGTTGCTCCTAACTGAATTGTTCCAATTACTATAGAAGCTACAAATGGGATTGTTACATTTGCGTAACATGTGCAAGACATATTAACAAATATTGCAAACTCTATTACGGCTATTAATATAAATGGTATCGAACCTGATTTGAATACGAATATCATTAAGATAAATATTACCGCTATCGAGCTTATATTTACACTGTTGAAGTCTTGGTCCGCAATTTCTACTAAGTCTTTCATAAGAGGAGCTTCTCCTGCAAGAATTCCGTCTTCATCATATTTCTTTATTACATCATTTATCTTATTTACTAATTCATTCTCTTCGTTTGTTGCAGTCTCATAGCTTGAGTTTATAACAATCATTTGATACTTGTCACTCTCGAAAATACTCTTTATCTCGTCATCAATCATCTCGTCTGGAACTAATCCGTTCGTAATCTTAGCTTTTGCAATTGACCATTCTACACCGTCTAGGCTATCAATCTCATCTAACATTGCTTTAACCTTTGAATCTGGCATATCTTTATTTACTAATGCAATCTGTGTAGAAACCATATTGAAGTCATCTGCTAACGCTTTATTAGCTGGAACACTAGCCAAACTTTCTGGTAATGAACTATTAATGTTGTAATATACATTTACATGACTGTTTCCATAAATTGCTGGAACTAATAATATCAAGAATACTATAATTGCAGCTTTGTAATGTTTTACAACAAAATCTATCAAATGTGTAAACTCTGGTAATATAACCTTATGTGATGTTTTTTCTATTAGTTTGTCGAATACAAGTATTGTTGCAGGTAAAACTGTTACAACACAAATTAATCCAATTAAAACACCCTTTGCCATTACCAAACCTATATCTCTACCAATTGCTAGTTGCATTGTACACAATGCCAAGAAACCTGCGATTGTTGTTATAGAACTTCCTACAACAGAAGAAATTGTACTCGTAATAGCTTTTTCCATAGCCTCGTATATATCTTTAGAGGTTTGTTTTTCTTTGATATAGCTGTGATACAAGAATATTGAGAAATCCATTGTAACACCTAATTGAAGTACACTCGCAATAGCTTTTGTAATATATGAAATTTCTCCAAATATGATGTTTGTTCCCATATTATATAAAATTGCAATTCCTATACTTCCCAATAAAAATAGAGGAACTATATAAGAATCAAGTGCTATACTTAAAACTATCATACAAAGAACTGCTGCAACCACAACATAAATTGCCATTTCAGAATTCAAAATATCCTTCATGTCGTCCTCTGTTGCAGATAAACCTGCAACCGCACACTTTTCCTTTGCAATATCTCTGATGTCATCAATAGCCTTAAGAGTATCATCAGCCGCAATACCTGTTTTAAAAGTAACAAGAATTGGAGTCTTACCCTCTGTGCTAATCTTTCCCTTAACATCATCTGGAAGAGAATCAAGAGGAACCTGAGTTCCAAGAACATCGTAAACGCCAACAACCTTGTCTACACATTCAATCTCCTTAATCTTATCTTCCATGCTTAAAATATATTTAGCTCTCATGTCATCATCTACAATCAAAACTGCAAACGAACCCATGTTGAACTGTTCAGACAAAATATTTTGTCCTTGAATTGTTGCTACATCATCTGGCAAGTAAGTTAAAATATCGTAATTAATTCTTGTAGCTACCATTCCAATAGCAGATGGAATTAATAGCAAAAGCGCTACAATAATAATTGCAACTCTGTACTTGCAGACAAACTTTCCAAACTTATTCATAATTTCACATTCCTTTCTTTTTTTTGCCCATTAGGGACGCCCCTTTTTGGGCGAAATACATTTTAGTATATTGGGGTACATTTCGGGGACGGAGGAAAAATTGTTCTTTTTTCTCGTTCCATATTTTCAGTACACTTTTGGGACGGAGATAAAATTGTACTTTTGGGGCATAAATAAAATTGTACCTATGCAATCCTGTAGCTCTTCTCTTTCTCCTCTTGTACCTCTATATATTTGCCAGTTTCAACCTCGTTTGGTTAATTCTGACTATTAGTCACTTTTTATATTTTATGACTTTTCTGACCGTTAGTCAATACTGTTCACAAAACTTTCACAATTTAATTTACCAAAGTAAATTATTTCGTTGTGAAGTACCTCGTTTGGGTATTTATTATTGCTTTCCTTGATATATTGTTCTCTTATTTCAACTCCAAAAGACCGTTTTAATTGGTCGAATTACATTTCGGTATGCTACATTTCTTGGCCGAAGACAATACAGTACTGTATTGTACTTATCTTGCTTACCTCTTGGTACGTCTTGGTTCCGGAGGAAAAATTGTACGAAGGAAAAATTTTACCTCTCCATATTGCTTGTATCTGTTTGTAAAATTCCTGTATTTTTCGACCTATCAATATCTTTTCGCCCAAAAAGGGACGTCCCCAATGGACGAAGTAATTTGACCAAAAGTCAATTTAGTGTTATAATCTATTTAGTTTTAATTTTATTATATTAAGATGTTGTGTCTTAAAGAACGAAGGTTTATATGATGGATAAAAAAGAAAAAGAAAACAGATTGATGGAAAAAGCATTAAAATTATTCACTGAAAAAGGTGTGAATAATACTTCTATTCAAGACATTGCTGACGAAGCAGGTGTTGGCAAAGGTACCTTTTATTTATACTTTAAAGATAAATATGATATTAGAGATAAAGTTATTGCCAATTGTTCTAATAAATTGTTTGCTGATGCCCTATCTGCTTTAAACAAAAGCTACATTAAAAATTTTGAGGATCAAATTATATTTGTAATTAATTATATTTTAGATGAGTTAAATAAGAATAAAATATTGTTGAAACTTATTTCAAAAAATTTGTCGTTTGGACTTTTTAACACTACAATATCAAATTTGTCTAATCTTTCAAATATAGCAAACGACACCGAAACTTTATATGATAAGTTTGTAAACAAAGTTAATGAGAATAATATAAATTTAAAAAATCCGAAAGTTACATTGTTTACTATAATTGAACTTGTTAGTTCTACAGGATTTAATTCAATTCTATATAACGAGCCACTTCCTCTAGAACAATATAAGCCATATTTGTATTCAGTAATTCGAGATATTCTTAAAGAACCAATTGCATAATAACATATTCCAGGGGTCTGTGTATATCGATATACTCAAGGCCCCATTTTGTTGCCACGTACTAAGCGTCAAGATGTATAATTTGTCCATTATTATATAAAAAACTTCCTCGGCACCTAATGTTGTGCCGAGGAAGTTTTGGAATCATTTCCTGGGTTATTCTTTTGGTTGAATCATCGCGCCGTAAGTTCCCATATCTGTTGTTACAGAAATCTGGTACATCACGCCAACTTGCATGTTGGAAATTACGATTGCTCCACCCTCTGCCAAGAACTCGCTGTTGCCAGTTGCATCATTACCTTCTGCATCTACAAGTCGAATTTCAACCTTCTGTTTCGATGCTGCTTCGTCAGCCCTTGCAGACTGAAAGCCCGTTGCCTCTGGAATATACACGTAAATGTTTGTTGCATTGGTTGCTGGTTGCTTGTTCGTCTGCTGATTTGCGGTTTTCTCAGCAATAAACAAGTTTCGAGTAACTAGGTAGTCAGGATTTGTGATGGGTCTCATCGGAAAATATGCAGACCGTTTGCTTGAAAATGCCGTTGCTTGGAAGAGATCCAGTGGTTTCGGGGTTGCTGTGGGAGCTGGTGTTGCAGTTGCGTTATCATGCTCTGCCTCTTGTCCAGCCTGATTTTGTGAATCTTGAGCTGGAGTTGGTGTTTGTGTCGTTTCAACTGTTGAGGTCGAAATCGACTCCTGTTGGTTTTTCGCCTTGTTTTTCTGTCCTGCGGAAACCGCAAGAGCAATCGGCACTGCAACTACCATTAATATAACGAAGGTAATTACAAAAGCCTTAACCTCGAGTCTGTCAAACCATTTCATGAGAAATGTTCCTCCTTTGTGCTGTGTGATTACTCACTTATAACATATATTTTACCAAATTTTTACCCAAAAGTCAATTTATGTAAAGTACATTTTTAATCATTTTAAATTTTTTTAATTTTCTGTGTTAACAAATAGCAATTAACTATTCAAATAAAATTTACTCTTGACTTTTCTATAATTTTATTTTTATGGTTTTTATTATAATTTCATTCTTAGGAGTATTATTTTTCTATACTCCCATTATGCTGTACCCATTATCTGCATATATCACTTGCCCTGTTATTGCATCTGACATATTACTTAGCAAAAATGTAGCTACATTTCCAACTTGTTTTGTAGTTACATTTTTGTGTAATGGTGCTTTTTCTTCCACTATTGTAAGCATTGATGAGAAGTCTTTTATTCCTTTAGCAGATAGTGTTTTTATTGGTCCTGCCGATATTGCGTTTACACGCATTTCTTCTTTTCCAATGTTTTCTGCAAGATATCTTACATTTGCTTCTAATGCTGCTTTTGCGGCTCCCATTACATTGTAACCGTTTATCACTTTCGTAGAACCATGGTATGTTAATGTTACTATGCTAGAATGTTCATTTAACATATCTATTTCTTTTGCCGTTCTTGTAGCAAGTAGCAATGAATATGCACTAGTTTCCATAGCATGTAAATACCCGTTTTTACTTGTATATATAAAATCATTATGCAAGTCTTCTGTGTTTGCATGTGCTATTGAATGCACTATTCCATCTATTTTTCCGTTTTCTTCTTTTATATTTTCAAAAACAGATTTTACCTGTTCATCATCAGAGGCATCATCTAGTGCATATATTTTACTGCCTTTAAATTCAGATACAAGTTCTTTTACTTTTTCTTTGTTGCTCTCTCCTCTATATGTAAATATAAGTTTGCCTCCATTTTCATACACTGATTGTGCTATGCCAAACGCTATACTCCATTTGTTTCTAATTCCCATTATTAATATTTTTTTACCTTCTAATAACATTAGCTAAACCTCCTTAAATCCGCTTATTTTTCTAAATTTTTGGTATCTTTCTTCTACAATTTCATCTTTTGTTTTACTTTTTAATTTTTGAACAGTTGTTTGTATTTCTTGTTTTATTTTATCTGTTATATTTTTAAACAATTCTTTTTCTATTTTCTCGTTATCATTTATTTTGTTTTCTTTCAGTGTTTTTCCTATTTTTTCTACTTGCATATTGGGTTTCATTTCTATATCCATTGTTTTTTTAATATTTTGATTTTTTTCTTTTGTATAATTTTCAATTGACTCCTTAATTACTGTTTCTATTATCTCCATGTCATATAAATCATTTGCTGTTAATTTCATTCTGTCTGCAGCCTCTTTGAACCTACTCGAATCTTTCCATAGTATACTACTATATCCTTCCGGAGACAATATTGAATATATAGCATTTTCCAACATTATTACCTTGTTTGCAACACCTATTGCTAAGGCTCCTCCTGACGAACCTTCTCCGATTACAATTGCAATTACTGGTACTGTGAGTTTTGCCATTTCAAACATAGATTTTGCAATTGCCTCACCCTGTCCTCTTTGTTCCGCTTCTACACCAGGATAAGCTCCTTTCGTATCTATAAATGTAATTACGGGTCTATTAAATTTTTCGGCCTGTTTCATAATCCTAATTGCTTTTCTATAACTTTCTGGATTTGGCATTCCAAAATTTCTTTCGATATTTTCCTTGGTATTTCTGCCCTTCTGTTCTGCAATTATTGTATAATTTTGATTTTCAATCCTGCCTAATCCACATACCATAGCTTTGTCATCTCCATAGCATCTATCACCATGAAGCTCTATAAATTCATCAAATATTTCATTTATATAATCTAATGCTGTTTTTCTCTTTGGGTTTCTTGCAATTTCAACACGTTCCCAAGCCGTAAGCACATTTTTTTCTATTTTTTCTACCATATAAAAACTCCTCTTCGAAATTTTTTCTGCTTAGCAATCATCTATTTAATTTTAATAGTCTGCTTAGTGTCTCTTTCATATCTTTTCTTTCTACTATTTTGTCTATAAACCCATGTTCTAGCAAAAACTCTGCAGTTTGAAATCCTTCAGGCAATTCTTCTCCAATGGTTTGTTTTATTACTCTTTGCCCTGCAAACCCAATCATTGCACCCGGTTCTGCTAAAATTATATCTCCTAGGCTTGCAAAAGAAGCTGTAACTCCACCATATGTTGGGTCTGTTAGTACAGATATATACAACAAGCCTGCTTTGTCTAGCTTTGTTAGTGCAGCAGTAGTTTTTGCCATTTGCATAAGTGATATTATTCCTTCTTGCATTCTTGCACCTCCAGAGCAACAAAATATTACAATTGGCATCTTAAATTCAATTGCCTTTTCTATGCTGTATGTTATTTTTTCACCCACTACTGCACCCATGCTACCCATCAAAAATCCACTATCCATTATGCATATTACTACATCTTCTCCATTTATCTTGCCTATTCCACAGCTTACTGCTTCCTCGAGCCTTGTCTTTTCTCTTAATGACTTTATTTTCTTTTCATAGTCTTCCAGGCCTAATGGATTTGTAGTATCTATGTTTAAATTGAATCTTTTATATGTTCCTTCATCTATTATTTGCTCTAGCCTTCTGCCAATATGCATTCTAAAATAATGACCACAATTAGGGCACACACTTAAATTGTTTCTCAGATTTTCCTTGTATAAAATTTCTTTGCAATTTTCACACTTTACCCATTTTCCAACTGGTATGTCAATTTTGGAATTTTTGTTATTTATTAGCTTATTTTTTCTTTTCTTTATCTGGTCTACAATCATTGCATTTTCCTCTCTTTTACGCTTTTACATTTCTTAATATAATTTTAGCCAAGTATTCTAATGAACTATGTATTGTATTTTTACTTTAATTATTCCAGCTCTAAGAAACTATATTTATTTCAGGACTTTTCTTCCATCATCTTTTCTATAAAGGAGGTGTCAAAATTTCCTCTTATAAAGTCTGGATGAGTGATTATACTATATAAGAAATCTCTATTAGTATCTATTCCATCAACTACAAGTTCTTCCAATGCTCTTTTCATTTTACTTATAGCCTCTCCTCTAGTCTGCCCATGCACAATTATTTTTGCTATCATAGAATCATAATTTGCAGGAACAGTGTAACCCGCATAAATTGCAGTATCAACACGTACACCATTCCCTCCTGGAAGGTTTATTCCAGTTATAGTTCCTGGTGAAGGTCTAAATTTTTTACTTGGATTTTCTGCATTTATTCTACACTCAATAGAGCTTCCTCTAAACTCAATATCTTTTTGCTTAAATCTTAATTTTTCTCCTGCTGCAATCTTTATTTGTTCTTTTACTATGTCTATTCCTGTACGCATTTCTGTAATTGGATGTTCTACCTGAATTCTAGTATTCATTTCCATAAAATAAAAATTCTTATCTTTATCCACTAAAAATTCTACAGTTCCACAACTAGTATATCCAGCTGCTTTTGCTGCTTTTATTGCCGCATTTCCCATTTTATTTCTTAGTTTTTCGTCAATAGCAGTTGATGGTGTTTCTTCTATTATTTTTTGATGGTTTCTCTGAAGTGAACAATCTCTTTCACCTAAGTGAACAATGTTTCCATGTTCATCTGCTAATATTTGAATCTCAACGTGTCTAGGATTTTGAATAAATTTCTCTATGTATATTTCATCATTATTAAAAGCATTTTTTGCCTCTTGCTTAACAATATTATAATTAGTTTCTAATTCATCAAATGAATTTACTTGCCTTATTCCTTTTCCACCACCACCGGCAGAAGCTTTTAAAAGCACAGGGTAGCCAATTTTTTCGCACACCAGAACGGCTTCTTTCAAATTTTTCACACTGCCATCTGAGCCAGGAATTGTTGGAACTCCTTCTTGTTGCATTAATTTTTTGCTATTTGATTTGTTTCCTAAAAGATTTATTACATTTGACTTTGGGCCAATAAATTTAATATTTGATTCCTCACAAATTTTTGCAAACTCTGCATTTTCAGATAAAAATCCAAAACCTGGATGAATGCTATCTGTTTTAGTAATGTTAGCAGCCTCTATTATGTTCTTAATATTTAAATAACTTTGTTTAGGGTTTGCTGGTCCTATACAAATAGCCTCATCTGCAAGTTTAGTGTGTAGTGCTTCTTTATCAGCCTCTGAATATACAGCAACAGTTTTTATATTCATTTCTTTGCACGCTCTTATAAGACGAACTGCAATTTCTCCTCTATTAGCAATCAAAATCTTGTTCATTTTTTAAATTATTCCTAGCCTTTCTTTATTTTTAGTCTTTGTAAAGTTTATAACATACTACTAGCATTTGACTCATAACTATTTTAAAATGTTTACATCATTTCTTAAACAACCGCAAAAGTAAACTCTCCCTTTGCAGCAAGTTTACCATCCACTGTTGCAATTCCTTCTCCGATTCCTATCGGACCTTTCTTCTTTATAATTTTTACTTCTAGTTTTAATTTATCTCCTGGCACAACCATTTTTTTAAATCTTAATTTATCAATTCCACCAAATAAAGCATTTTTCCCTTTATTCTCTTCTAGGCTTAATATTGCAACCGCACCAGTTTGAGCTAAGCTCTCTGTAATTAATACCCCTGGCATAATCGGATTACCTGGAAAATGTCCCTTAAAATACCATTCATTTTCATTCACATTCTTATAAGCTATAGCCATTTCTCCAGGTACAAATTCTTCAACCTCATCAATCATTAAAAAAGGATCTCTTTGCGGAATTATTTTTTCTATATCTTCTTTCTCTAACATTTTTCCTCCTTTTCGCCCAATAGGGACGCCCCTTTTGGGGCGAAATATTTTTAAGCAATTTCAAATAATGGCGTGCCATATTCTACTGGTTGTCCATCTTCTACCAATATTTTTTCTATTTTGCCATTATAATCTGATTCAATTTCATTCATTAGTTTCATTGCCTCTATTATACAAAGTGTATCTCCTTTTTTTACTTCTTTTCCAACTTCAACATAAGCATTTGATGTTGGTGAAGGTTTTAGATAAAATGTTCCAACCATAGGAGATTTAACGATATTGTTATTTTCTTTTGTTTTTTCTGGGTAATCAGTCTTTTGTCTAGAATTTTCTTCTACAGTCACTTGCAAGTTTTCTATTTTTTCTTGGTTGTTATTATTTTTCTCTACAAAATAATTGTCCTTTGTTGTCTGATTGTTTTGTTTTGTCATTTTTATCTTTGTTCCATCTGCAAAATCGATGTCTATAGATGTCAACTTAGAATTTCCCATATCTTCCATTAACTGTTTTATTTTGTCATATTCCATTTTAATAATCGTATTCCTTTCTTAATTTTTAATCTTCAAACTTTTTTATTGCTATGCAAGCATTATGCCCACCAAAGCCCAATGAATTTGATAATACTATGTTTAAGTTTTCTTTTTTTGAATCTCCAACAACTAAATTCAAGTCGCACTCTTCGTCTTTTTCCTTATAATTTATATTTGGTGGAACAATTCCCTCATCTATTGCTTTTGTACATATTATTGCCTCTACTGCTCCCGCAGCTCCAAGCAAGTGCCCTGTATTGCCCTTTGTTGAGCTTACCATTACATCAGTATTGTTTCCAAATACTTTCTTTATTGCTAGAGTCTCTGTTAAATCATTTAAATGAGTAGATGTTCCATGTGCATTTATATAATCTACTTCATTTGCCGATATTTGGGCATCGTCCAGAGCTCTTTGCATTGCACGAGCTCCTCCTTCTCCGTCAGGACATGGTGATGTTATATGATATGCGTCTGTTGTTGCTCCAAAGCCTATTATTTCTCCATATATATTTGCATTTCTACGTTTTGCATGTTCTAGCTCTTCTAGCACAACAATCCCCGCACCTTCTCCCATTACAAAACCGTTTCTTTGCTTATCAAAAGGAATGCTTGCTCTATTTTTATCTGTTTCAAATGATAATGCCTTCATATTTTCGAATCCAGCAATTCCAATCTCACATATAGCAGCCTCTGCTCCACCTGCTATAACAACATCTTCAAGTCCTAATTTGATTGTTTTATATGCTTCTCCAATCGCATGAGTTGAAGATGCACAAGCAGTTAAAATAGACATTGACTCTCCTTTAAATCCAAATTCAATTGCTATGTTTCCAGCAGCCATATTTGCTATTGACATTGGAATAAACATTGGAGATACTCTTTTATTGCCTTTTTCGGTGTCTATTCTACATTGTTCTTGAATAGTAGTAAGCCCTCCAATTCCTGAACTTACAAATATTCCAACTCTATTAAAATCTGTATTTTCTTTTGAAATTTCACTAAATTTTACAGCCTCTCTTGCTGCAATTATTGCAAATTGAGAATATCTATCTAATCTTTTTGCCTGCTTTGCTTCAAAGTGTTCAAGCGGATTGTATTCTTTTACTTCTGCAGCAAGCTTAGTTTTAAAGTTTTCTGTATTAAATAAAGTAATTTCATCTATTCCGCATTTCTTTTCCTTTATTGAATTCCAGTTTTCCTCAACATTTTTTCCAATTGGAGTTATCGCACCTAATCCTGTTATAACAACTCTTTTATCCATTTTCTCCATTCCTCTCTAACCGATTTTACTCTTTACCAGCATTTTAAATAAGACTGGTTAAGTCTTTCTATTTTTGCCAAATTACATTAACATTCCACCATCTACATTAATAATCTGTCCTGTTATGTATGAACTTTGTTCTCCTGCCAAAAATTTTACAACATTTGCCACATCTTCTGGCGTTCCCATTCTGCGTAATGGTATGTTTTTTGCAATTTCTTCTTTTACTTCTTGTTTCAAAACATCTGTCATTTGTGTTTCTATAAATCCTGGTGCTACCGCATTTACCAAAATGTTTCTACTTGCGACTTCTTTTGCCAAACTCTTTGTAAATCCTATTATTCCTGCTTTAGAAGCCGAATAGTTTGTTTGACCAGCATTTCCACTTACTCCAACCACTGAAGAAATGTTTATAATTCTTCCACTTCTTTGTTTTATCATGTATGGTATTACGTTTTTTGTTACATTGAATGTGCCTACAAGATTAACATTTATAACATCTTCAAAATCCTCTTTTTTCATTCTCATCAATAATGCATCTTTTGTAATTCCTGCATTATTTACTAAAACATCAATCTTTCCAAATTCATTTATAATCTGGTCTACCATATTTGCAATATCATCAAAAATTGATACATCACCTTTTACTGGCAAGCATCTTACATTTAACTCTTTTATCTGTTTCTTTATATTTTCTAAATCTTCATTTTCTTTTCTATAATTAAATGCAATGTCATAACCATCTTTTGCAAATTCTATTGCAATTTGCTTTCCAATCCCTCTGGTTGCTCCTGTTATAAATGCTACTTTAGCCATTCTCTTTAACCTCCTTAATCACTTGTTCTAAGCTTGATACATCATTTATGTTCATTATTTTTACATTTTCAAACTTCATTCTTTTTACAAAACCGCTTAAAGTTTTTCCTGGACCAATTTCTATGAATGTGTCTATCCCACTTTCATACATAGTTTTTAAGCATTTCGTAAACCTTACTGGATTCATTATATGTTTTGCCAAAATTTCAGATATATTGTCTTTTTCTTCGTAATATTTTCCGTCTAAATTCTTTATTACTATAGAATTTTTCGAGTTTATACTTATCTTATCTAATTCCTTCTTCAATTCTATTGAACATTCACTTAATTTTTCTGTATGAAATGGCCCTGCAGTGTTAAGCAGACTTACCTTCTTAGCTCCTGCTTTTTTTGCCTCTTCTCCAGCATTTAATACAGCCTGTTCTTCGCCAGAAATCACAACTTGTCCAAGTGTATTGTAATTTGCTGGCTTTACAAAACCAGATGAAATATTTTGGCAGATTTCTTCTACATTTTCATCATCTAAGCCAAGTATTGCAGCCATTTTCCAATTTCCTTTCGGAGTAAAATTTTGCATTATTTTCCCTCTTTTAGAAACTATATTTATTCCATCTTCTATATTAAAAACACCATCTTCTATTAAAGCTGTATATTCTCCAAGGCTTAGACCTGCCATTGCATCTGGTATAATTCCATTTTCCTTTAATATTTGCGATATTCCTAAACATTCTATTAAAATAGCAAGTTGTGTATTTTGAGTCTTATTAAGTTCAGCATCTGGTCCATCAAAACTAATTTTAGCAATATCTATTCCAGTTATTTTTTCTGCGTATTCATATAATTTTTTTATTTCTATAAAATTTTCATACAGGTCTTTGCCCATTCCAACAGATTGTGAGCCTTGCCCAGAAAATAAAAATCCAATTTTCATAGTGTATCTTATTCCTTTCTTACAATTTGACCGAAAAATTTATAAATATTTTTCAGCCATTATTCATCTACTAGCACTGCATATGTTGATGTTCTATTTAATCTTCGTTCTTTGAAATCCTTGTCTTTAATATTTTTTCAAATCTATTACAAAATTCTGATATTATTTTTTCTCTATCAATGTCAATTCCAGTTTCTTTTTTTATTGATGTTGCAATCTGCTTTATATCTTCTGAAAAGTGTATTTTGCAAGTATTTATTCCAATTCCAATAACTAAAAATTTAGTTATTCCATTCTCAACTTTAGATTGTGTTAATATTCCTCCAACTTTTTTGTCGTTAAGCATTAGGTCATTTGGACTCTTTATTGTAAGTTTTACTTTATACAAATCTTCAAATATTTTCTGTATTATTGCAGCCATGTCTATTGTTATTCCTTCTAATCTCTCTGGTTTGTCATTTATCTTTACATAGAAAGAAAAGGCAATATTTTCAGTTTCGTCTGTGTGCCATACTCTGCCATGAGTGCCTTGCCCATTGGTCTGAATGTTGCTCATCACAAGCATTCCATCTGCTATCTTATTAGAATCAACAAGTCTCCAAATTTCACTTTGCGTTGAATCTATTTTCTCATAATACTTAAAATTTTGTCCCAATTTATTAGTTTTCAGATTTATTAATTTCATCCAAATTTGCCTGCCTCTTTATCTTATTCGTTGTTGTCTTTATTAATGGTTCTTCCGTCAAAATTATACCTCTAATTGCTTTATACTTTGGCATTTGCGTGTTAATTGTCTTTACCTTTCCTGCTAATGTTTTTCGTATTTCTTCATCAGTAGTCGCTCCATAAACATCTCTTAAAATCTCTCTGTCAAATACTATTTTTACATTTACCTTAATATCATTTTTATCACTACTTTGTTGCTTTCCAAATATAAAAGATTCTTTTACTCCTTCTATCTTGTTTACCAAACATTCCATTTCTTCTGGAAATATATTCTTACCATTTTTTAGTACTATTACGCTTTTCTTTCTGCCACATATAAATATGTAACCTTCGTCATCTATTTTAGCCAAATCTCCTGTATGGAACCAATCTCCCTCAAAGGCCTCCTTGGTAGCTTGTTCATCATTATAATAGCATAATGCAACACTTGGACCTTTTACCAATAATTCTCCCATTCCATCTTTATCTGTATTTGCAAGTTTGACCTCTACACCTGGAATAGCCTTACCGATCGAGCCTGTTTTATATTCTTTATTAGTTCCAACAGCAACTACTGGTGATGTTTCAGTTAGACCATATCCTTGCACAATATTTATTCCAAGTAACCTATATCTTGCTTCTATTTCTGAATCTAAAGCTGCTGCTCCACTTATAAACAATTTAATATTTCCGCCTATTAGATTATGAATTTCCTTAAAAGCCTGTTTTCTTTCTTCCATTGATGAATTTTTATATTCTTCTTCTTTTCTTAATATTTCTTCTAATTTTCCTTGCTTTTCTAAGTTCTTTCTAATCATCATAAAAATTCTCTCATAAATTCCTGGGACACAAGCCATAACGGTAACTTTATATTCATTTAAATTTTCTACAACATGCCTTATTCCATCACAAAAAACTGTTTGAGCACCTTTATAAAGCGAAAATAAAAAACCTACGGTGCACTCAAAAACATGATGAATTGGCAATATTGAAAGTATAGTGTCTGTTGAATTTACATCTAAAACGCTCCCAATTGCCATCAAATTAGAACTTATATTTTTATGTGATAACGCAACCACCTTTGAATTCGACGTTGTTCCTGAAGTAAATAACATTATACTCATCTCGTCAGCATTTATCTTTGCATCTATAAACTCTTTATTACCTTGTTTTACCAGCTCCTTACCTTGTTTTATCAATTCTTGCATTGAATAAATTCCGTCTGTATTTTCTAAATTGTCCATTGATATAAGGTGTTTTAATTTATTCTCTGGGCTACTTTTTATTCTTGTTAGTATTTCCTCATATTTATTAGAATAGAAAATAGCTTCAATCTCAGAGCGTTTAATCAAATTTTCAAGTTCATTTTCTGGAAGCGCTTTATCTAATGGTACAACTGTTCCTGTTCCACAAACTACCGAAAGATACGCAATCTCCCACTCGTATCTATTTTCTCCTATTACTGCTATTCTTTTGCCTTTAAGCCCTATATCTATTAATGCTGTTCCTAGAGCATCTATCATATTTCTAACTTCTTTATGTGTTATAACCTTATAATTTGGTTGTATATTTTCATTTTTTTGCTTTATTTTATATGCCGGTTTATCTCCATATAATTCTTTTGTTTTATTTAGCATATCTTTTAAATCAGTAATTTCTATTGTTTCATATAATTTCTCTGACATATATTCCTCCTTTGAATTTGCAATATTTTTATACCACAAATTACAATAAATGTCCTTAGACTGACAGGTCAGTTCAATTTATTATTGGGGCAATTTCTGCAAAAAAAGACTCTGAACCTGTGTTGCTCCGTTTTATTTGAACAACGTTAAGTTTCAGAATCTTCTCTTTTATTCTTAATTTGCAAGCATTAGATTTAAACTTTTTATTATTTCTTTTCTTTGTACTAATTTTGAATTTTTGCATATATTATTCTTTATTTCACATCCAAATTTGTCTTTTATGAATTTATCTGTATTCTCGTTAGGAGAAAATAGAATTGAATATCCGCCTATTGTATCGATTATATTTATTATCAAACAGTCATACTTAAATCTATCTATTAAATAGTTGCAAACTTCCATCAATTCTTTCTTATTGTCTGCGATAAACTTTTCTGCATCAACTATTTCTAGCTGGCCAACAGTCATTCTAATATCCCCACACTCTAGAGGAATTTCTGCTTCTACCTCATTTTTTAGAGATGATTTAAATACGGACTTGGCTCTAAATATTTCTTCTATTTTTTCTTTGCTTATTTCCTTGCATTGTTCTTCCAGCCATTTCGCAACTTCTATGTCTCTTTGTGATGTGTTAGAAGATTTTAAAGCAAAAGAATTTGACATTATTCCGTAATATAAAAGTATTGCGGAATTTCTAGAAATAGGTATGTGGTTTTTTCTAAATCTATCGGCAACTAAAGTAGCTGCAGCACCAATTTCTTCAATCTCAAATATCACATTTTCAGGCAATTTTTCTCTAATTCTATGATGGTCTATTATTTCAACAACTCTGCTTGCATCTACAAATGGTGCTAGTCTTGGATTGTTTGTATCAACCAATACGACATTTGCATCTTCTTCAATTTCATCTACTGAATCCAATTCTATTCCAAACATGTCGCATACAATATGTGGCTCTGTCTTGATATTTTCACGAACATAATATCTGCTTTCTTTGCCTGTTTTATTAAGGTATTCTGAGTACGCATACATTGAAGATATTCCATCTAAATCTGGATGTTCATATGATGTTACTATATATTTTTCCATTTAAATACCCGAACCCCAATATTTAATATTGGGGCCTTTCTTTTACTTTATAATATTAAATTTGCTCTAATCTCTTTATTGTGTCTTCTAGCATTTCTTTGTATTTTTGCATTTTTTCTTTTTCTTCTTGAACTTTAGCCTCTGGAGCCTTGTTTACGAATCCTAGATTTGAAAGCATTTTTGTACTTCTTGCAACTTCTGCTTCAAGTCTTGTCTTTTCAGCCTCAAGTTTTGCCTTTTCTTCAGCTAAATCAACTAGTTCTTCTGATGGAATGAATGCCTTTATTCCGTCTGCAAGCAATGTTACAACATGTTTTGGTATGTTTGTTTCATCTTTTTCTATCTCAATCTTAGAAGCAAATCCAAGCTTTTCAAGCCATGGTTTAGAATTTTCTATTAAAGTCTTGTATTCTTCATCATCTATTACAAAAATCAATTCAGATTTCTTAGATGGATGAACATTCATGTTTGTTCTTGTATTTCTAATTTGGATTATTATTTTTTTGATTTCTTCTAGATGATATTCTTCTTTCTCGAATTCGTATTCTTTGCATGGTGTTGGCCAAGCTGAAATCATTATGCTCTCATCATTTGTATATAGCTCATCATATATTTTTTCTGTTATGAATGGCATGATTGGGTGTAATAATTTTAATATGTCTCCCAATACCTTGTTTAGAACTTTTTGAGCTGTTATTCTTGATTCTACTGTTTTTTCGTCTGTATTTTCTTTGTTGTATAGACGAGGTTTTACAATTTCAATATACCAATCGCAGAATTCATTCCATGTGAAATCATATATCTTTTGAGCATATACTCCCATGTCGAAATTATCTAGATTTGCAGTTGCTTCTTTTGTTAAAGTATTTAATTTAGATAAAATCCACTTATCTTCATATTCAAGTTTTGAAACATCTATGTCCATTATTGATGATGATACATTTTTTCCTCCGTCCCCAGATTGTATTCCATTTATATTCATTAGAACGAATTTTGATGCGTTCCATAGTTTGTTTGCAAAGTTTGAAGCAGCCTCTAGTTTTTCTGGCATGTATCTTATGTCATTTCCTGGTGTTATACCCATTATTAATGATAAACGTAAGGCATCTGTTCCATATTTGTCTATTATTTCTAGTGGATCTATTCCATTTCCTAAACTCTTAGACATTTTTCTACCTTGAGCATCTCTTACAATTCCATGTATTAATACGTCTTTAAATGGAACTTCGCCTGTGTGTTCTATTCCAGAGAACATCATTCTTATTACCCAGAATAATATTATGTCATATCCTGTTACTAATGTTGAAGTTGGATAGAAGTATTTGAAATCTTCTGTTTGTTCTGGCCAGCCAAGTGTTGAGAATGGCCATAATGCAGAGCTGAACCAAGTATCTAATGTATCTTCATCTTGATGTAGATGTGTGCTTCCACATTTATTACATTTTGCTGGCATTTCTTTTCCAACCATTATTTCACCGCAGTCATCACAGTAATATGCAGGTATTCTATGTCCCCACCATAATTGTCTTGATATACACCAGTCTTTGATGTTTTCTAACCAATTGAAATATGTTTTTTCAAATCTTTCTGGTATAAATCTTGTTTTTCCTGTTTTTACGGCTTCTATTGCAGGTTTTGCAAGTGGCTCCATTTTTACAAACCATTGTTTTGAAATCATTGGCTCTATTGTTTGATGGCATCTATAGCATTTTCCTACATCATGTGTGTAGTCTTCTATTTTTATTAATGCACCAATTTCTTTTAATTTTTCTACAATACGTTTTCTTGCTTCATATATGTCTAATCCAGCAAATTCAGGAACTATATCATTCATTATTCCATTTTCATCAAATACTTTTATCATTTCTAGATTATTATCTAGTCCTGCTTGATAATCGTTTACGTCATGTGCAGGAGTAAGCTTTACTGCACCTGTTCCGAACTCTGTCTCAACGAAATCTGCTGCAATTATTGGAATTTCTCTTCCTACTATTGGAAGCACAACTGTCTTTCCAATATAAGCCTTATATCTTTCATCATTTGGATTTACTGCAACACCAGTGTCTCCAAGCATTGTTTCTGGTCTTGTTGTGGCAACTATTAAATATTTTCCTTCTTCTCCTTTTATTGGATATTTAATATGCCACAAATGAGTTGGTTCTTGCTCGTATTCAACTTCTGAATCTGAAATTGATGTATGACAAGTTGGGCACCAATTTATCATTCTTTCGCCTCTGTATATTAAACCTTTATTATATAAATTGATAAATACAGTTTGAACAGCGTTAGAAAGTCCTTCGTCTAGAGTAAATCTTTCTCTTGACCAATCGCAAGAACTTCCAAGTTTTCTAATTTGCTTTGTGATTATTCCACCGTACTCCTTTTTCCAGTCCCAAGCTCTTTTTAAGAATTCTTCTCTGCCTAAGTCTTCCTTAGTAATTCCTTCTTCTTTTAATTTAGCAACAATCTTAGCCTCTGTTGCAATAGAAGCATGGTCTGTTCCTGGAACCCAAAGAGCATTAAATCCAGCCATTCTCTTATATCTAATTAATATATCTTGCAAAGTCTCATCTAAAGCATGTCCCATGTGTAATTTACCAGTAATGTTTGGTGGTGGAATTACTATTGTATATGGCTTTTTAGACTTGTCGTTGCTAGGTTTAAAATAGCCTTTCTTCTCCCAATTCTCATAAATTTCATCTTCAAAATCTTTTGGATTAAACTTTCCTTCCAATTCGTGTTTACTCATTTAGCATCTTCCCTTCTTTATATATTTTGATTTTTAAGTCAAAGTAGCATTTTTCATACAAAACAAAAACTCGCCACTTAACTTAAATTTAGTTAAGGGCGAGAATAATTCTCACGGTACCACCTTATTTGTATATTGTTTATAATTTAAACTTCAATATACATCTCATTTGTTTTGTAACGTAAACTACACGGATATATTTACTATTATTTCAATATATCAGCTCCCAAGCTACATTCAGTTTAACTTTCCATAAGAAGATCTCAGCAGTTTTTCTTCTTTTCTCTGTATAGATGTTCTAAACTTACTCCTCTTGTTCTTCGCTTTTTATTATTATGTTACTATAATAACATATTTTATACAGAAAAATCAATAGAATTAGATAAATTCTATTGATTTTTTCCATATTCAACCATTGTTGTTGCCTTCATGGAAAGAATTTCTTTCACTGTATGTTGGCATAGCCTTCTTTTTGTTTTCTCTTTGTAATAGAAGTTTTGGGTTCTTCTTTAGAACTCATCACTTCAATATCTCATGGTATTAAGTATAAAGTAGGGCGAGTGCCAAATTTGTAGCCCTCGTTGGTAGGATTGAAGCTGTCACGGCTAGAAGCAGTACCTTTACCTCTAAATTCCTCGTTATCAAATTCAGCACCTCTAATAACTCTTCCACCAATTTGCTGTGCTTCTTGAGTCCATTCAAAACAGTTTCCGGCAAAATCATATATATTATTTGCTTTCCAGCTTTCACTGTATCCTGTATTTTTTATACTTACGTTTGAACTTACATAATTACCCCATTTGGTTGAATCTGTCATACTAAATCCAGAACTTGCTAACCAATTGCATGTTGCATCCCACTGTAATCCCCATATCATTCTTGTCTTTACATTTGTTCCTTCTTTTGCACATTTTGTACAGTTTTTATATAATTCATACCAATTTATATCTCTTTGAGTATTTCCTGTCTTCTCTCCATTTTCTGATAACTCATATCTTCCTATATAAAATCCCTTATATTTTTCTATACTTTTTATCATTTCTTCATAATCACTTTTCATGATTTCCGTCATAGTTGCATAACTACTAAATCCTACAGTTGCATAATTTGTCTTATCACAACCCGAGAGAGTTAATATATCTGGCTCTCTATAAATGGTACTTCCAGGTAAGCCTCTTGTTTGTTCTCTTATTATTTCTGAATTAGTATATTTTGTAGTTTTTACTTCTGTACTTCCCGCAAGTAATACTCCTTCATCTACGGTTGTATACAAACTACTTGGAGTTTCTACAGGCACCCACACCCATTGGTTTCCATCTAAATCTCTTCTTACATTATTTTTTCCTTTGTCTAGTTCATTATCGTTTGCATTATCCGAAATAACAATTCCTTTTGCTTTTGTTCCTCCTACATAATAATATCCTTCTGGAATTACTACTCCTTCTATTTTATTTACATTTGTCACTGTTTCTTCTATCCAATCACTTGTTTCTGCCAATTGTTTCTCTTCATTTGTTTTTGCTTCTGCATATTGATTTTTTGCATCTTTTGCCTTACTTATTACCCCATTATTATTTAGTACTAAACTTATACTTACTCCTGCTAATATTAACAAAACTACTATTGTTACAACCAAAGCAATAAGGGTTATTCCTTTTTCTTGTTTATAAAATTTTGCATTACTTTTTAAATTTTTTCTTTGTACTTTTGTTTTCATTTTTTTATTTTCCTCCTTTATTTATTTTGTTCACTTTAAGTATTTTTAAACGCAAAAAAGACAG
>URYN01000010.1 GCA_900552135.1 uncultured Clostridium sp. | reverse complement strand
TTTTTTATTAAATTTATTTCATTTACTAATATAATTTCTTATACAAATTACTATTCTTCGAGAACATTATACCATAACAACTTTTATATATCAATTAGTATTCATAGTCGATTTCTTGAAATTTCACATCTAAATTACTTTCAATATTATCTTTCATTTTTTCAAACATTTCATTATTTTTTTCAATAGCAATACCATTTCTTTTTTTGTTATAACAAGCAATTACAAAATTACCACTTCCTGCATACTGATCTAAAAGAGTTTCATAAGGTTTTGAGATATATTCAATTATTTCTTCAATTAGTTCTACTGGCTTTTCTGCTTCCATTACCTTATCTTTTATATTTTTAGGTTGATAATCAAAAGCAGTTGGTAGCATCCCATTTGTGCCTTTCATATAATAAACATCAAGATTATTTTCTTGTAACATATCTCTAACTTCATAAGATGATTTGCCTTTTATATCTAAATTATTTTCATTTGCTATTGCTAGATTTTTCTTTGCATCTAGTTTTAAACTTCTAGGCTCTCCGTTGCTAAAAATCATAACATCTTCAATATTCTTGCTTTTTCTTCCAGTATTAGATATAAAATTGCCTTTCTTCCATGCAACTTTCGCAAAATATTTGAATCCATTTTCTTGTGCCATTTTCTTAATTTCATATAGATAATCAAAATTAACTTCTGATTCTTCTGGTAGAAATTCAACTAAAAATGCCCCCTCTTTTAATACTCTTTGTTTTTCTTTAAAGTCTTTACTTGCATATCTAAATAATTCAAATGTAGCAAACTTTCTGTTTCCCCCAGTTAATGCTTTTTGTAAATCGTATGGATGGTCTGTTATAATTCCATCAATAGATTTATCTTTTATAATTGATAAATCTCTCCCATCTCCGTTTATCAATAAGCAAGTATTTTCTTTTCCTTCAATTTGACTTGTTACTTTGTAAACACCTCTTGATATTTTAGTAAAAATTCCTTTTTCAACACCTTCATATATTCTTGCTCTTATAGATTCATTATTTACTTGCATATTTTTAATATTCTTCACAAGATTTGTAGCATCTTGTATAGAAAATTTTTCTTCATCTATAAAATATTCAAAGAGATTCATTTGTATTGTATTATCCATAAAGCTATCCCTCCATTTCTATTTCATCTACAGATAAAGATTCATATATTGTAGGAGGAGCATCAATAGACATTGTAGGAGGATTTTTAGAAACAACTTGAATAATATAATCCTTTTTCTCATCTTTTAATGCTAGATTTGAAAAGACTTCCCATTTATAACTTGCATCTATATCATTGTACTTTTTTTCTAATGTTGCATATTCTTTTTTTCCGTTCAATGATAGCTCTACATTATAAACTGTAGTGTCATTATAATTTCCAACATATTCAGCAGAGATAACTTGTAAAGAATTATTCTTTCCTATTTCTTTTTGTAATTCATTTATTTTTTGTTTTAGTCTTTCATTTTCTTCTATTAACATTCCTTTTTGCAAAGTATTTATAGACTTTATATTTCTTTCTTTGCCTATTTTCTGTATTTTATTCATACTAATAAAATCTTTTTCTGTTACAATAATATGATCTTGAAGTTGAATATTAAAAACTTTAAGCATTTCATTTGTTACATCTGTTAAATGTAAATCATCTTTACTTGGCTCTAGATTATTTGAAGGATGATTATGTACTAAAATAACTTTATTACTTGCAGAATAAAGAGCAGTTCTTATTATTTCTTTTGAATCTATTACTACATTGCAAGAAGTTCCTATTCCTAATAATGTAATATTTCTAATATTATTTCTGTTGTCTAATCCAATAAATAAAAGATGTTCTCTGATTGCATTTCTAATCTCTTGAACATCTTTTAAATTTACAATATCTGTAGAAGAACCTACTTTTATATCTTCACTAATATTTTTTTTAGGTTTCTCAATAATATCAACTTTCATTATACATCACCCCCATTAAATATCTGTATACTCATTATCCATTTCTAATAAAATTTCATCTTTATCTGTTTCAAATACATCAATTATTAATTGATTAAACTTTTCTTTTAACTCTATACTCGTGAAAGTTTTACACAATTTGTCTATATAATCTAATGCAAGTGGTTTAACATTTTCTACCCCATATTTTTTAACAATATTTTTTATATTATCTCTTTCCTCTCCTATTTCACTAAATTCTGTACCATCTTTTGCATAGCAAGTATATTTGTATGTAATTTTGCTCTTACCTTTTATATCTGGATCTAGATATT
Source organism: uncultured Clostridium sp. (assembly GCA_900552135.1). Lineage (GTDB taxonomy): Bacteria > Bacillota > Clostridia > TANB77 > CAG-508 > CAG-245. Next base: position 52,880 of record URYN01000010.1, on the reverse strand, counting down.
TTATTGATAATATTTCGTAATTATGTTTTAATCTATCATCATATAACTCATAAAATCCATTTTCTTCACAATATTTATCTATATAGTATTCATTTACAAGTTCTATTCCATCAATATCATTATTGAGTTTCTTTAAAAATTCTATAATACCTTTTTCTGTATAAGGAATTTCAAAAAAATTTGCTCTAATATATTTGCTATATTCTTTTGTTGAGTTCTTATATCTATCTTCTGGAATATCCACCCTATAACACGAATCTATCGAAACATATTGTGGATTAGGATATTTTATATTGTATTCTTTTTGAGTTAATGATGTATGTCTAATGTCAGGACTATATGCACATCCAATTTCTACAGATAGATGCTTATTATCTGATGTAACAACAATCCCTCTTAATCTGCAATTTATAGGAGTTGTATAATCACTCCCCATTTTTACCATTTTGATTTTCATTGTAATCGCCTCCAAATTTCATAATTATAAAAAAAGAGAATGAGTACATAAAAAATACAATACTCATTCTAACTTTAAAATCTTCAAAGCACATTGTTATAGATAGCAAAAATGCTAAAAATATGCTTAATAAAAACACTCTTATTATCTTTTTCATAATGCAACTTACCTCTATTGTTTCAATCTACCAAATCCATAGAAATGCTCACCATTCCACCAGCCATTGTTATATTTTCTAATTCTAACCCCAGATGGATTTCCTCCAGTATCTATAACATATTCATCAGTATCTCCATCTATTGTAAGAGTTCCCATATAAATTCCTATATGTGATATACTTCCAGGCTCTCCAGTATCATAAGTATCTTTTAAGAAGATTAAATCTCCTGCCTTTCTATCATTTACATTTACTGGATAGCAATATCCGTTATATATTCCCTGTGCTCCAGTATTTGGTATTGTTATAATTCCAGTATGTGCAAGACAATGTATAACCCAAGAAGAACAATCATAGTAATCCATACATTCATCATATTTTAGATTACTGTGATCCATTAAATATCTTGTACCAACATTTTTCAAAAATTCATCATATATAGCTCTTAATTGTTCATCTCCAATGTTTACATTTAAGTAAGCATAAGTTGATTTAAAATCAGAACTAAATAATTCAAAAAATGAATTAGAGTTATATAACAATCTTATTTGTTCTACTTCATCATCTGTAAATGCCTTTTGATTCCAATTTACATTTAATCCTTTTGCAGCTTTATATTGGTTTATAACACTAAAGTTTTTATTACACCAAGATATATAGTCATCTAAAGAAGGATTTTTAACTACTTTCTTTGTGTCAGTAACAGTTTCTTTAATCTTGTTGCCATTTCCATCTACTGCATCTGTTTCTTTCTCATAAGTATAAGTAACATCACTTATTTTTTCATATAATTCTGCTTTTCTAAATTGTTCTAATATTGTTAATTCTGCAAAATCATAAGTCAGATCGCCATTCAACATTTGAAGTATTGAAAGTGGAGCTCTCCAGTTTATCATTCCTTTACCTTCGATTGTGCCTTCAACTACTTTACCAGAATTGTAATATTCTACAGTAGTTTTGTTATATTCATTTTGCATATTTATCATATAAGTTTCATAATTTTTCTTCGTATCTTCACTCATTCCAATACCGAAAAAACTACAAAAAGCAGCTATAACAACTATAATAATGATAACCGGTGCAATTTGTGGAAGCATTGAAATAATCATTTCTACTACTTTAGCCATCAATTTTACGAGTAATCTCATAAGTTTTATCATTACATTGGTTGTTTTAGATATTACTTTTTGTCCTAGTTTTTCACTAATCTTTTTACTTATTTTTGTTCCGATTTTCTTTGTAAATTTCTTTGTGTATTTAACAGTTTCTTTTGCAACTTTATTAGATACTTTCTTTATAGGTTTTGTCATTATTCTAGTCGAAGAACTTTTAAAAGCAGTAGTACCATTTTCATTTAATCCTGCACTTATATCTTTTCCAGTTCTAATTATCCTTTGAGCAGAATTGTTTACAATTTTTGCTCCTTTTATTCCTGTAGATATTCTTTTAGAAGTCTTTAATTTCCCATCATTCTTCTCGAGTATTGTTCCATTATTATTGCCTTTTGTTAACTCTGTATTATTATCATTTTCTGATGCAGTTTGTATCTTGTTTGACTTTATTATATTAACTTTGTTATTGCCTTTATTAGTTTGTATTTCATTGTATTGTTTTACTTTTGTAGATATTTCTTTTTCATTTTTGTTAGCAATATCATTTGCTTCTATAGAATTATCTACTCCAGTTTCGATTCTGGAAGTATCAACATCACTTTCAGTTATTTTATTTAATTGTTCTGCATACCACTTATTTATATTTTCTGCACTATCTAATACAAGATTCGTACCTTTATGTGCATAATCTGTATATTTATTAAGTGAATTTGCTATATCTTTACTATTATCATTAGCCATAGTCTATCCTCTACTTACTTGCATATTTGAAGTTTGATTTAGTTCATAAATATAAGAATCTTTTGATACTTGATTTCTAAAGATAACTTTGTCATCTCCATAAACGATAATACCTTGCCCAGATGGTGAATCTGTTACATATCTTGATTCTTCATCACTTATGTCAAAAATCTTACAAATTGGTGGTAAATCTAAAGGTTTTTGTTTTAATATCATAGCAAATTCAGAGTTAGATAATATCTTGCATCCATCCTCATTTTTAATTACATCTGCAATATTTTGTGTAATAATAGTAGGTATTGCGTTCTCTTTTCTTCCAGTCTTATATATTTTTGCAATATATTCACTAGAAAACTTATTTGCAAGTAATATATGAAACTCATCAATAAATATCCAGGTATGTTTTCCTAATGTTTTATTTCTATGAAGTCTATTCATAATATGGTCTAATACAACTAAATATCCTGTTGTTTGTATGCTTGGTGGTAGTTCTGATATATCAAAAGTAATAAAACGATTTTTTATTTCTATATTTGTTTTCTTTGCAAATATATCCATATTTCCTTTGACATATCTCTCAATAATAAGTGCAAGATTTTTTGCTTCGCTTTCTGGCTGTCTTAATAATTCATTGTAGAATTTTTTGAAATCTGGCTCATATTCTTTATTATAATTATGAAGTTTATAATCCTCATAAATATTATTCGTACAACGGTCTGTAAGAGTTTTTTGTTCTCCAGATAATCCATTTACTATTGATTCTATAAAAGCAAGTATAAATTCAGATTTTTCTTTTATTGCTTCTTTATCGTTCTTCGCATATTGTAACGAACTGTCAAATGGATTTATATGTGTATCAGTATTTGTGCTTATATTTAATGCCTGTCCTCCAAATGCTTTAATTAAAGGATAATACTCACCGTTGTGGATCAATTACGCAAATTTCATCCTCTGGATAACGCAATAATACTTGCTCTATAAGTAATTTTATGGAGAATGATTTTCCTGCTCCAGATGTTGCTAAAACACAACCATTTCCATTTAGTAGTTTCTTTCTGTCGCAAAATACTGGATTCTTTGAAACAAGATTTATTCCATAAAAAATAGAATCCTCGTGCATCAAGTCCTTTGTATTGAAAGGAACATTGGTAGCAGTAGATTCCGAAGTTAATGACCTTTGTATTTGTAGTGTGTTCCAACCAAATGGAAGGCAATTTTGCACTCCTTCAAGTTGTTGCCAATCTAAATTATATAGAGAAATTAGATATTCATTTCCAATACTCTTTACTAATTTTGTTGCTTTATTTAGTTCATCAAGTGAACTAGCTTGAATACATATTAAAACATTGTTAGTAAATAACTTTTGTTTTTTCTTTTGAAGTGCATCTCTTAATTCTTGTGCATCACTTATAGCATCTTCTAATTTTTCATCAAGTACAGCTTCATAACTGTAGTTATTTTTATTGGCTTTTTTAATTTTTTCCAATCTTTCTGTTTTCATTCCAGATATTTTCTTATTCACCATTTTGATTACTTTAGCTGGATCTGTAGGTGTAATATTCAAAGTTGTAATAATATTATAGTTGGTTATTGTTGTTATTCTATTATAAAATCTTGGTGTTATAGATTTAGGCAGTTTACTAACATATAGAACACGAATAAATTTATCTTCGCCAATCTTTATATAATTCTTTTCTCTAAAAGATACATCTTGCTTTGGTGCTAAAACATCGTAAATACTCAATTTATTGTCTATTGCATATTTAATAAAATTATCAATTCCATTTTCCTCTGCAAGTTCATTATGAAATATATTATATAAAGAGCCTAATCTTTCTATTATATTTACTCTTTTTATTTTAGACTTTAATTCCTTAAACTTTTCTTCTGCCCTCAACTGATATTGAAGAAATATATCTTGTGCTTCTTTCATACTTTCAGCTTTCGTAGTAATGACTACTTGTCTTTTCTCACATAATATTTCTTCTTTATCACCGATTGCAAGTTCTATAAGAGTATTAAACTCATTTGCAACTTTAGATTCATTTTCATTTAGGTTGTTTTCATTATATATAAATTTTTGCTTATAATCATTAGTCTTTACTGGTGTACCAAAACAAACTACTTGAATATGATCGTTATAGTTAAAGGAATGTAAAAATTCAACCCATTTAAGAAAAATATTCTCTTGTTCCTCATAGTTTGCTTTTGCAAAAGAAATGTCTTGGTATTCAAAGCAAACAGAATAATGTGTATCGTCTAATTGTATAATTGAATTTTTTTCATTAAAGTCTTTAAAAAATGTATGAATAATTTGTGATGTAGTTTTAGGCTTTGCAACTTTATGTGCTTTTATTTTCTTTGAAAATTCATTAAATATAGTAAATAAAAAAAATTCTTTCTTTTCTTTATTTTTCTTATTTTCTTTTACCTTTTTCAATGTTGTTCCTCCTTATAACTGTCAAGAAGATTGGGAATAAAATACCAATCTCCTTCAACTAATTTTTTAAACATTCCTGTATAGGTTAATTCGCCACAATATGGCTGCTTTTTTATCTTTCTTTTGAATATTGTATAAAACACAACTCTTGTTTCTAAAATAGGATGCTTGTTGTTATAAACTCGCATCCATTTAGCATTATGATTGTTTAGATAATATTCCAATAATGACTTTTCCCATTGACTTAAATTCATCTTATATTACCTCTCTAACAGTTTTAAAAGAGCCTCTTGTTGCTCTTTTGATAGTTTTGATAACTTCTCTGATAGTTCATCTTTTCTTGAATTATTAGATTCATTAATTTCATTTACTTTAATTTCTTTTTCTTCTTTTATAGTTTCTATTTTAGAATATTCTGGATTTATTCCATATTTTTTTCTAGCCTTTTCCAATATCTTGGCTTGTTTTTGTTTTTTCTTCATTTCTCTAATTTCAGCTTTTGTAGTTTTAGAATTATCTGTTTTTGTTGATTTTGTTTTGTGCTTATTTTTCTTTTGATGTTGAAGTTCATACTCACTATCTGTCATATAATGTATTGGCTTTGCAAAAAGAAGATAATGCCTAAACCAAAAAGGCATTATCTTCTCTGCTGGTAGTTCGTGTATTTTGACAAATCCTATAAATCCTAGAACTCCTGCTATTGCAATTACTATATAACTTGTTGCTTCTTCACCAATCTTTTCTTTTAAGATCAGATAAGTGGGAACAACTGCAATTATTATTAGAATTGCAAATATCCATTGTCTAAAATTAAAGAAATATATTTTTTCTTTATAATCCTTTATCTCATCAAATACTGTAATTTCTATATTATCCATTATCAATGACCTCCTGTAAGTTTTTCTGCAAATTGACTTGCGTACTGTATTACTGCCAAATACATTCCGTTAAGGAATAACATTGCAACTATTGTTGATATTGCATTTGTTGAGCCTACTGTACTACTCAATCCTGCAAGTCCAATAGAATAGATATTTGTTGCTAAATATATTATTACTGCTTCTAATCCAACACTTGCTGAAAAAAGGAAGTATTGAATTGCTTTTCCTCTACCTTCATCATCAGCAGCAAGAGCGATTGGTATTGGAGCAAAAGCAAAACATAGTATTAGTTTTACAACTCTCAAAAATATCTGTGTTAGAATCTGTACGATTGTTGTCATAAACGGAATGAATAGTATTAAATACAATCCGATATGTCATAATACTATCTACAAATCCATCTGGTACTGCATCAATTAAAGTGTCTGCAATATTAATTGAAGAATTACTATTACCTATGGCATGTGTAATACTAACAAAAATGTCATTTGTTATATTCATAATACTAGATAAGAAATCGTATCCGTGTTGAATAAAGTATTTAAGTAATAAGAATGAAACAAAAGCCATTACTACTCTTTCCCAACTTATTCTCTCTACTTCCATTGATTTCTTTATCAAGTTAATCATAAAGAAAAGGATTAAAAGACTTAACGCTATTGGAACTATTACATCATTTACTGTTTTTCCAATAGACCAAATATTGATACCTTTTACACTAGAGAAATTCGTTAATTTTTCTATCGTACCTATTAAATTACCACTATCTATATCAATACCGAAAACTGTAAATTTGAAACTATAAAGAAGTCTTATAATTCCATCCAATTATTTGTCCTCCTTCTCTTATAATCCAAATAAATTCTTTGATTGTGCGATTGCAACAAGCATAAATCCTGCCATAAGTGTCATTAAACCTCTTGATTTACCTTCAGCATCTTCTCTTTGCCAACCAAGTGCAAACATAACACCACCAACAAGAGCAATAACTCCACCAATTTTAGTTAGCCAATCACAAGCAAAATTTATAAATGAATCAATAGATTCTGTGTTTGAAGCTGCAAATACTCTTGTTTCTGCAAGAATCAATGTGCCCATTGCAGTTGTTCCTATAACTGCTACTTTCTCTCTTAATTTTCTAAATAAATTTTTAATCTTTTTCATAATTTTTTACCTCCAATTAAAAAGAGATAAATCCCCCTTTAATTGGCTAGTAATCCAATTTCAAGATTTATCTCTTTTCTTATTTAATTATTTTTTTATTACTAAATCCTCAAATTGGATTACTCCAGTTCGTTTAAGGTCTTTTAAGTCATCCTTATCAACCTCTCTTATTTCTGGCTTTTCAATAGGAATTACAAATGATAAGCCAGAATCGCATAACATTCTATAGTCTGCGTTTTCACCATATTGCAATTCTTTCTTGTGATTATAGAGTTTTTGAGAATTATTATCTCGTGGCTCATATAATTCAGAATAGTTAGGATGTTCTTTTAAGTTATATAGTTTAGAATAAAAAGCTCCTATTCCTGCTATAAAAAGTACACAATTACCACTTGGCATCTTTGATAACTCATCTAAAGTTGCTAGTTCTCTACCAACTACATCCCAGTTAGTTGAAGATGATCCCTGTCTAGCATAAGTCCTTCCAGATGACTTTTTATACCAAGTTTTCTTGCCAAGTAAAGCCACTAAATATTCCAAAGTTTCTTTACTCATTCCTCCCATAAAAAGAGTACTGTCACAGCAATCTAAAACAGATTCCCAACTATCTTTATATTTTTGTTTTAATTGACTTAATGATTGCAATCCTACAGTAATTCCAACATTTAATCCTCTCAAATAAGCAAGTTCTTCAACAAATCTTGGAATTTCTCCTAATTGTGCCCACTCGTCCATATAGATTTCTACTGGAGTTGCTAAACTTCCACCACATAATTTTGCATTTTCATCAATAATCTCAAATATTTGTGTGTAAAAAATACTCGCTAAATAGTTAAAAGTATTATTGCTTGGTTTTGTTATTACAAAATAGGCAACTTTACCATTTCCAATAGTTTTATTCGATTCACTATTTATCTTTTTCAATAATGGAGAATTGTCATCCAAAGGCATCCCTATTCTGTTAAGTTCCATAGTATCTGTATCAGTCATATTTGCAATTTCTTTAATATTGAATGAAGCTAATCTTGCAGTTGCAACCATAATAATTGTACTCATCATTTTGGGTGCAGATGCTGCAACTTTAAAATGCTTATATTGTTTTACACCTATTGCCTCTGGCTCATCTTTTGCCCAAGCATCAAACAACCTATCTAAATTTGATACACCTGTAGAATCTGGATTTGATAAACGAATTAGATTTAAAACTGTTGTAAAATTCTGATGTGCCTTATCATAATGTCTTAATGTATAGTAAAATAAGGCTTGAAGATATATCATTTCTGCTTTTTCCCAGAATGGATCTCCAGAAGTATTTTGTATATTTTCGCTTTTAGTATTTGCCATTATTGTATTTATTAAGCTCATTACATCATCTTCTTGTATTGGATGTTCCTCATCATAATAACCAATATTATTATGACTTTCTTTAATATACATTAGTGGATTGTAGCAATCCGAACAAGACTTATCATCAAGGTTAAGAACTTTTATTGTATAGCCTTTTTTCTTTAATGAATAACCACAATCTCGCAAAAGTTCTCCGTTTAGGATCAGTTACGATTATTGTTCCATTTGCATTTAGAATATTAGGCTTAAAATAATATCTCGACTTACCACTTCCAGGCCTACCTATCAATATAACATGCCTATTCATTTTGCTAATTTTCATATTTTTAGAAATCAATTCTGTCTGTGTTAAAATCATATTATTTTCAAAGTTCTTATCTCTTTTATCTTTTATATCATTTGGAGTTTTCCATTCAGCAGAGCCATAGGTGTTTTCTTGTATATTCTTTTTGTTTTGCATTTTATAAGTTTCGTAAATCATTAAAACAAAAAAAGACACCCCACTAGATACAAGAAAGTTATTTCTTGAAAAATCTATTGGAGTGTTAATTTTATATAATTCATTCAGAGCAATGGTAAAATAATCAAAAGACCAATTTCCACCATTGCTAGACACCAGAGTTGTTACTCTTAACATATAGTAAAATATAATTGCAAAAACTATTACAAATAATACTTTTGAACTCTTTTTATTTCTTTTCACCAGCATATTTGCATCACCTCCCATTTTTTAATAATCTAAATTTATAGAATCTTTTTCTATAAGTTTATCTGGAGTAATTATATGAATATTCTCTCGATTTTTTATTTCATCAAGAGTATAATCATCCCAAGTCCATCCTATAGAGCCAAAATCATATACTTTTTTTGCTCCTTCTTTTGTATTTATGATTTTTTTCTCTGCTATATCTGTTGCAGTAACTATATCATTTTCTAATGTTTTACAAATATAACAATCTGTATATTTATCATATACAATTTGAAAATCTCTTGTAGCAAAATTATTTACAAATAATTCTGCGATACATTTTTCAAAATAAGGTCTAGCCCAACCATTCCAACGCTCATCTTTTATATGATAGCCTTCATAGTATTCACTATTTCCAATGTTAAAATATGCTTTTTCTTGTATCTTATCCATTTTACTCACCTACTTCTTTTTCATCTGCTATATTTATTTCTATATTCTTATCTTCTGTTAGAGTAGGAGAATTAGCAACTTCTTTTTCAAGTTCTTCAAAGATATTATGCTTTTCTAAATCCTCATTTACTACATTCCTTTTTTTTTCCTTTTCTGCAAGTTCTTTTATATCATTTTTAAAAACAGTCCAAACACACTCATTCTCTGTTCTTTTCATAATATAATTTTTACCACTTAATGTTTCATAAGTTTGTCTTTCTTGTTCTCCAAGTTTTGTCTTGAAAGATATTATTTCATCTTGTGAATTGATATTCCATTGCATATTTTTATTATCAGATCCATACACACGAATCTGACCTACATTATTAAATCCAAGTTCCGAATATCTTTCTAAATGTTTATTTTCAAAGTATATACTAGCAATTTTTTTATCTTCATCATTTGTAACAACTTTCATTCCATAAGGAATATCTGCGACTTCTAAATCATCTTTTATACTCATAAAAGCAGAGAAAGGCATAGAGTGAATACAATAGTCTTTCTTAAATTCTTCAACTTCGACTTCACCCATTTCGTGTAAATTTAGACTTTCTGATAAATCTTTCAATTCCTGTGCATTTAAAGTCTGTCCTTTTTCTTTTGTTTCTTCTATTGCAGCTTGTATATTGTCATCAAATAAGTCTTTTGAGATTTTAGTTCTATATTCTATTAAGTCTGCAATTCTATCTCCCATATATCCCTGTTTAGATTTATTGAAATAGATATTATATCTTTTATTCTGATGTGATTTCACTTGCTCTGCTTGTTTCTTTTCATATCTAGCCATAAGTCTATTTATATACAACAATTTTGCAATTCTAGGGAAATGTGTTTTAAAATCGCTTAAACTTTTTATTCTTCTTGCGTATTTTGTTATTCTTTTTTGTTGAAATAGTGATTTTTTCTTACCAAACTCTGTATTTTCAGTTGATAGTTTTCTTTCACTTGCAACAACTCTAATTCCATCTTTTTGACACTTTTCCATTACTCTTATTGTTTCATCATAGGAAAGATTAGTTATTTTTTCTAATTCTTTTGTTGGCCCATCTTTTTGTACTGCTTTTATACCTTCAACAAAATAATGATAACTAAATACTGAAAATGGCTTTAAAATATATTTAAAGAAATCTTTTATACCAACTCTTGTAGCTCTTTCTGCACCTTCATAAACTTGCGTTGCATCACTTTTATTAGTAGCTTGCACTTGGAATCACCTCTTTCTCCATTGAAATTTCATATAAATTAAAATATTTATGATAAAAATTATCTAATGTTAATCTATTCATAAATTTTTTAGTTCTAGTATTTTCATCTACTGCATATTCGCTCATATTTGCTGATTTTGATTGTGAATTTAATATTTGTAGTTTTCCATCATCGATTCTATATAATTGTTTTGGAATAAATACTTGTGTTCCACTATCAATAGGCAAATAAATACCTTTAAACGATTCTTTTTCTTTTCCAGATAATTTAATAAATACAGACATATCATTATTATTTTTTACAGTTTCAACTTCTGTCTTTTGTATGTCATCTTGTTCTTTTTGTTTTGTTTTCTCTGGCTTTTTTTCTAATTCTTCTTTCGTTTCTTTCATAATATTTTCTGGTGTTAATCCTAAAATATTTTTATTATTATTGAAAACAAGTAAAGTCTTGTATTTGTCATTATTCACAAATTGTCTAGTCATTGCAGATTTCATATTATCTGGATATGCTAAACCATATCTTACTGCTTCCATAACATTTTCATTTTTAAATCTACTAACTGCCTGTTCTTTTAGTGATTCAACATAAGTTTTAGGAAATAATTTCTCAAATTGCGAAGTATTATTAGCAATAAATAAATCCTCAAACTCATCTGGATTGTTTTCAATATAATCTTTTATATTAGTTTCAAAACTTTCTGCATATTGCTTTAAAACAATATCTTTTTGCTCTACAGATAATTTTATATTTACAACATTTCCTTCTTGATCAAAACTTTTTACATTGTTTAGTAAATTTTCTAGAATAAAAATTTTATCATTTTTAAATTTTATATAATCATCAGATGTATAGATGTACTCATTTACATATCTTGAAATATCTATTGTATTTTCTCCATCTTTTAAATAATTTTCATTATTCAATGTTTCTTCAATTAGTTCTTGTGTAATAGCATTCGTTTCAAGATATTTTTGTAATATTCTATCTTGATGATTAATCGCATATTTTTTCAAATGATCCATTATATAGTAATAGAAAAATAAGCCTTTATATCTTTCAACTCTGGATTCTTGTTTTACTTCTTTTGGCATAATAATATCTTCAACCTCCTCTACTCTAAAATTGGTTTTATTTGTTACATATTCTTTAAAGCGAAGAATATCTTTTGTATCTTTAATTAAACCATCTCTTTGCATCTTTTTATAAGTATTATAGATATTATCAACATTTAATTCTTTATTTTGTAAATATTGATTTTCAAGTAAAAAAATAAAGGCAGATATTTTTGTTTTATAAACATCTTCCTTTTTTACATTTGCAATTTGTAAATCTCCGAAGTCTTTGTATTTACCTTCTAATTTTGATATATCTAATACATTTACTTCTAGTCCTTCATTTAATAATTCTGGTATAACTCGAATCATTGCATTTTTACCAGCATCATCATTATCAAGGGAAAGAGTAATTTCACACTTTAATTTCTTTAGTAATTCAATTTGTTCTTTTGTTAATGCAGTTCCCATTATCCCTACAGTATTTGCAAATCCCATTGCATTAGCACTTATAACATCCATATATCCTTCGACTACTATCATTTCATAATTTCTAGCAAAAGATTTTGCTTTATGATAATTAAATAGTAATTCACTTTTATTGAATAATGGAGTTGCCATAGTGTTAATATATGTAGGCTTTGCATCTCCTAATACTCTCGCTCCAAATCCAACAGGATTTCCATATTGGTCAAATATAGGAATCATTATTCTATGGCTAAATATATCAATATAATCATTTTTAGATTCCTTTGTAATGCCTACTTCTATTAAATCTTTCATATTGTACTTTGATAATAAATTATTAGTTATATTATCATAAGTAGGATTGAATCCAATATGAAAATTATTGATTATTTGTTCAGATAAGTTTCTACTTTTAAGATAGTCGAGAGTTCTCTCTCCATCTATATTTTTAGTTTTTAAATTATTCTCGCAAATAGTAATTGCATCTTTTAGAATGTTAGATAATGTCTTTTGTTTCTTTTGTTCTTCGGTTAGAGGCATTTTATTGTTTTGTGAAAGGACAATATTCAAATGTTGTATATCTATTGCTTTTTGCATAGCTTCTACTGTGCTTATTGCATTATGATTTATTTCTGTTTCATATTTTTGGATAAATGATACAACATTTCCTCCAGAGCCACAAGCAAAACATTTTGCAATACCTTTGCTAGTGTTTACCATCATAGAAGGATGCGTATCACTATGAAAAGGACAAATACATTTATTTTTAACAACTTTTAATCCATAATATTCAAGAATATTTATTATATTGGAACTTGATAATATTTCGTCATAAGCACTCATATATCTATGTTTTCCTTGTCTGTTTCGATTTCAATTATTTTATCATTTTCTTTTAGTTGTTCCTTAACATATTCATCATCAAATTCTCGTATCATACTTGGATATTCTAGAAAAATATTTTTATCCTTTTCTCCATCACAATATTGTTCTTCAACATCATCATATTCTTCTCCAATTCTCATATATCTATATGAATATTCTTTGTCACTCAAATGCTGTAATCCTTCCATTATAGCATCCACATCTTCATAATCATTTTCATACCATTTTACATAGTTCCAACCAAAATAACATTGTTTTTTTCCTTCTTGTTTTATATCACAATTTTCTAAAAGATTGTAATCCTCATTGTGCTCTTTTAAATATTTTGTCACAAACTTTTTTAATTCTTCAAATCCCTTTTCGCTTGTTATAATTCTAATATCTGATCTATATCCCATTTGTTTTTCCTCCTTTTCTTCTTTTGTTTGTAAGAGCTTTTAGTTTTTCTATTGTTTCTTCATCTTTAAATTTACAATCTATAACTGGTATTGGCAGATTCTTATGTTCTATATTTTTACAATAAGTACAAACTGCTTCATCTTCTATTTTGCATATTGTATATGAATTTCTATGACTCATTAAACATATTATTATAGTTTGTATTAACTTAAAATCTTGTGGATTATCCCATTTTAAAAAAACTATTCCTCCATAAGTTTGACATGTTTTTTCATTGATTATATTGTCAATTATCTTCTGATTATTAAAAGTTTTTAAACTCCTTATGATATTTCCATATCCTCTTTTAGTAGTAATTATTCTTATTTCTTTTCTCATGTTATTGCTCCATTTCTATTAGTTTTTCTATTTGATTTTCTAATTTTGAGTCATCTTTATTGCTTATAAATAACAAAAAACATTCTTTTTGATTATATATTGTAAGAAGTATTCTTGTATTTTTTCTTAATAATTCTATAAATTCAGCTAATTCTTTTGTTGTATATTGGTCTTTTAATTTAAAGTTTATATATTTTACTACATTAAATGATCTTGTATATCTTCCAGCTGTAGCAAATACTTCTCTCGTTATCATCATGTTTTTATCTATTTGTTCAAAATAAAAATCATCATATAATAAATAATAAGCACCTTCTTTAGCCTTATTCGTCACTAATGCTCTAAAGTCCTCAAAATTATAAATTATATTGCTTCTCATATTTTCCTCTTTTCTCACGAATGAAAAAGAGTGGGAGTTTCACCCACTCAAATTATTCTTCTTTGTATTTTTTTCTTAATATTGTAATGCCTCCAACTATTCCAAGTAGAGAAATTAGTGCTAAACTTCCTAGTAAAATATAATTGCTTTCATTACCTGTTTGAATTGAAGGTAATAGTGAATTATAATAAACAAAACCATATACATTATCTTTTTCTTCTAGTGCTTTACCATCTGCCAAAACACCTTTTTCGTTTATTTCTATTTTTACAACTTGTTCTGAAAGTTTATATCCTAAAGGTGCTTTTATTTCTTTAATGTAATAAGTTCCATATCTTAATCCTTCAAATAATGCAGTACCCTCATATTCGTTTGCCCCTGCTTCTTTAATTAGTTTAGTACAATCTTTATCTTCATAAATTCCAAATATAAATTTATTAGATTTAATATGTTCTTTTGTAGTTTTATCCAACTTTTCAACTCTTACAGATTTTAGAATTGGCATATCCTTCATTATAATTTTCTTTCCATCACCAGCTACAAAATCTATTTCTTCTGCAATTTCATAACCATAAGGTGCAGTAATCTCTTTCATAGTATATTCTTTTCCTTCTGTCAAATAATTAATTTTATGATTTTCTTCTGTAGATACCCATTCATCTATAATGTTTCCTGTTTCTTTTTCAATTATTTGTATTGTTGCACCAGGTAATTCATTAGTTCCTGTTTCATCAACTTTGCTAAATACCATTTCAGTTGGCTTATTTTTACAAGCTATTATTAAAATATCTCCATCTTCTTTAATTTCAACTTTATAAATAGTATTGTTTAAAGTATATCCATCAACTTGTTTAGCTTCTTGAATATAATATGTTCCAAGTTCTAATTCATTGAAAGTTGCAATGCCTTCTTCATTTGTTTTTTCTGTAGTTATTACATTACTCATATCTTCTTTTGTAGAAATATTAAATTCTACATTTTTAAGTTTTATATTTTCATCTAATGTATCAACTTTTTTCACTTGAATTGTACCACGAGCAAGTTCATTGTCTATTTTTCCTTCTTTTCCTATTTGAACTACATATTCTATAATACTTGGTCCTTTATAACTAATTTCAAAATCATATTCTGTTTCATTCAAAATATATTGAGAATTTGTTGCAAGTTCTTTTAGGTAATAAACTCCATTAGGTAAATCTGGCACATTTTCTAATGTTCCTTCTTTTGTTATTCCACTTGTTGCTATCATTGTACCCTTTTCTATTGCTACATTTCCCATGTAATCATAAATATTTTCTCTTGCATAAATACCAAAAACAACGTCTTTATAAGCCTCATTATTTATAAATATTTTTTGTTCTTCTAGTATCTTTGTCATATCAATATTAACTTTTGCTCTTATATTTGTTAATGTTGATTCTATTATTTGTACTTCTTTTACTTGTGTATTTTCAATAGTAAAATAGTGTTTATTTGTATCAGCAACATAACCATGAGGCACTTTTGTTTCTAAATAATAATAACTTCCAACTGGTAGTTCTTTGCTTAATACTGCTTCCCAATCACTTTCTAATGTCTGTACTTTTTCGCCTTTCTTATAGTATGTTGTATTTCCTATGGTTATATCTTCGTTAGCATATATCGTAATTTCAGCATTTAATAAATTTGATTTATTCCATATTGGCGATTCCGTTTTTCCAAATTCATTTTGTCCTATTATTGTTTGGTTAAAAATTTCTCCATATTTGTTAAATTTAAGTTTTCCTAAAACTAACTCATCTTTCATAATTACAGATTGAATTTCACCAGTATCATTAATAGTAAATTCTACATTATCAGATATTGTGAATCCATAAGGTGCAGATGTTTCTTTTAATACATAAGTTTTACGAACTTCTAACCCTTTTATTAAATGAGGTTCTTTAGTTGAAATCCAAGTATCAAAAATTGCTCCTGGATTATCTTTTTCATACACAGTTAAACAAGCTCCTTCAATTTCTGTTGAATCAGTAATATCTTGCTTTGAAACTTCTACCTTTATTATCTTATTTTTAAACTCATATTCTAAATCAACAATTTTGGTATCTTGTCCTCTATAAGTTGCATCAACTTTTATTGTTTCATTACTTGAAGCATATCCAATTGGTGCTTGAATTTCTTTTATTTCAAAATTAGTTAAAGGTAAATCAGAAGTAAAGTGAACTTTTCCTTCTGTATCACTTGTTGCACTTTCAATTAGTGTACCTGCTTTTACCACTATTTCATCTTTATAATTTTTAATTTCCTCTTTAGCATATAATCCAAATGTTGCTCCTAAAAGTCCAACATCATTTTCTGCATCTTTTTTGTAAACATTAATTTCTACTTTTTGCCTTTCGTTGGTAAATGAAGTATTGTCAAATACTATGGCTGTATTTTGATCTTTATATTTTAAAGATACATTTTTAACTTCATCACTTAAAACAAATCCTTCTGGTGCATTTACCTCTTTTACAGAATATTCGCCTAAAGGTAACTCTTTTGATGTTCCTTTTCCATCTAATTTTGTTATGATAGTATCAACAACAGTTCCTTTTTTGTAAATGATTGTCCCATCATTTGATGGATCATATATATCTTCTCTTGCAAATACTTCATATTTTGCATTAGCAAGTCCCTTCTCTTCGTAAACAAATTTTCCATCCTTAAAATCTGTCAAAACTTCACCACATTTTTCTACAGTAATTTTTCCTTTTACAGATGTATCCTTTTGATCAACTGTAATAACAGATGTTTTTCCATCTGGTAATGTTTCATAGGCTGAGCTTGATGAAATTTTAAATTTTACAGGTTGAGAACTAATTAAATATCCTTTTGGTCCTTTAATCTCCTCTAGTTGATAATTTCCTACATTTAATTTATCTCCAGTCATTACTGTACCAGTTTCATTAGTTGTCCATGTACTTACATAGTGTGGTAATGGATTCCATTCCCAATATCCAAAATATTCGTTAGTATCTAAATTTTTAATTTTAAATGATGCACCCTCTATTTTTACAACCTTTTCTGTTTCTGCATCTTTCTTTACTATTGCTAAAACAGATGTGAAACTTGTATCATTAAATACTCTCCAAGTTTGAGGTTTATCACTATCTTCTGAAATAACTATTTTAAAGTCCTCTACTTTGTATTTATCTTCTGGAACTAAAGTTTCTCTTACAACATAAGTTCCAAAAGGAAGTCTATCACTTATTGCATATCCCTTTGAATCTGTTTTTAATATTGATGCAGTTTCACCATTTGCATTTTTGGTAATTGGTGCAGCATCCCAAGATCCGTATTTTTCAATATCTTTTTGTGCTTTTATTGTAAATTCTGCACTAGGCAATAATTCTGCTTCACCAGCTTCATCGCTTGAAATCTTTATAATTTGAAATGCTTGTGAAATTACTCTTTCCTTTACAGTTACATGTTTAGTAACTACTTTAACATTTTGATTTTCATAAGTTAAATCAAAATTATATTTTGTATTATCTAGATTATATCCTCGACTTGGTTTTATTTCTTTTATATAATATTCTCCAAGATACAAATTACTCATTGTAGCATTTGATTCTTTATTAGTTGTCATTTCTGCTACTTTCACATCTGTGTTATATATTATAGTATCATCTGCTGGATCAAGTATAGGTGTTCTTGCATAAATTCCATAAATAGCACCCTCAAGAGTTGCTTCTCCTTGTGCTTGTTTTCCTGTTTTAGTATCTTCTTTAGATATTGTTACACTACCTTTTACACGAGTATTTACGATAGTAATTTGATATGTTTTTCCATCTTCGACAACACCAATATTTTCACTAACTTCAACTTTAATAGTATATTTATTGGGTGCTGTTGATTCTTTTACATAGTAAGTACCATAATCTAATAATTCAGATGTAGCAATACCTTTTTCATTTGTAGTTATAGATGCTACTTTTTTATTATTAGAATCATAAATATCAAAAATTGTTCCTGCTTTATTTACAACTTTGTTTGTTTCAGCATCTTTTTTGACTACTTGAATACGCCCTTGTTTCCACTTGTTAGTTGCTTCAAAAGATGTTGTTTGTGCTGTTTTCACAATTGCACTTCTTATGGTTGTATCTAATACTAAATGTTTAGGTACATCAGTTTCTTGAATATATACAGTACCTGGTCTTAATTCATCAACTAATACCTTTCCATTAGAACCTGTTGTATATGTTCCTATTGGATTAGACATATCTGCATTGTAACTTATTTTAAATTTTGTATCTGGCACATAATTTCCTTTATTGTCTTTTTTTCCAATATCTAATTTTCCAAATAAGTTAATTTTCAAACTCATTGCCATAGGTACTGGATCATTATAGTGTAAAGCCATTAATTGATTTTGAACTCCAGTTTTAAAAGAAAAATATACTGTTGTGTCCTGATCTTTTGACTCTTCTTTTACTAACCCCCAACTTTGAAATAGGTTATCAGAAATATTTAATCTTTCTACTGTACAGTTTTCTGATACTGAAATTGTTAATGTGTTTTCTCCTTTATTATGTTGAAATCTCACATTATCTTTTGTATTATCTATACTTGAATAATCTGCTAATACTCCATTTGTATCATTTAAAACCTTAGTTTCACCAGCATTTATTTCAATAGTTGTTGCATCAAAACTAGGTCTTTTTTGCATATTATTTATTTTATTATTTATATCGTTTTTAAATGCTACATAGTTTGCTTGAACTGTTGAATCTCTAAATGTAGCATTTGATTGTCCTAAAGTTTCCCAAATGTATTGTTGAGTAAAAACATAGGCTTGCTTTACCCATTTCATATCATTTGCAAGTATTCCTCCATCTACTACATAACCCCCATTGTCCTTATACCAACCAAAATAAGCAATCTTACAAGCTCTTTTTATTGTAGCATCTGTAGGTGTATAATAATTCCCATTATAAGAACTTCCTGTTTTGAAATCTACCCCGTGTTCAGCACAAAAAACGGTATATCTTTCTCCAGTAGTATTGTTTATCAATCTTCTAATTAAAACGCCAGTTGAACCTGCTGCATGATCTGTAGTTAACATTCCAGAAGCATATTGTCCTCCTGCAAAAGTTCCACTTCCAGAAACTGCAAATACAGGACTGATATTTGTTAACATTGTAATAATTAATAGTAACATAGCAATTACTTTTTTATTTAACATATATTTTTTCATAATTTTCACTTTCAAAATCTCCTTTTCCTAAAAATTCACAAAAAAAGTAAAGGGTATAAGATTAAGTTCCCTTTAATAAAAAATTACTCTCATTCCCAAATAAACACCTTCATTGTCTTTTATTGGAACACATTCTCCTCTTGCATTAAATGATTTTAAATATCTCTGTGCAGCTTGAGTTACGTTTTCCATTGTGTATCCATCTGTAAATAAAAAATCTTTATTTGTTGGCTTTGCTTTTGTATTTTTATTGTTATTTGATATGTTAATATTCTGTGTATTTTTTTTATTCTCCTCTTTTGAATCTTGCTTAGTATCTTCTTTTACAATCAAACTTGTGTTATCTTCTGTTTTTTCAGTATTTTCTACAATAATTTTATTTTCAGTATTTAAATTTGTTTCTTCTATACTATTTTCATTAGAAACATTTTCTTCAACATTTGATTCAATATAATTTTGTTCATTATTTGTATTTTTTTTATATTTTTCATAAAGTCCATATAACAAAACACTTGTTATAATAGAAACTACTATCGTTAAGAAAATTATTTTCTTTTTTCTTACATCCTTTAAATAAAGTTCTAATATTTTTTTATCTTGATCATTCATCTTTGGTTACCTCTTTAGGTTTTGTAAGTTCTGTAAATTTCTTTTCTATTTTTTCATAATCCCTTTTTATTGCAGTATAATCTTTTATCTCTATTTCAATGTCATTAATTTTCTTTTGAATTTTAGATTGTTCATCTATAAATTTGATTTTATCTGCATTTAACTTTTCAATTTTTTTTAATACCTTTTTTAACATTACTTTTCCTCCCATAAAAAAAGAGCCAAGAGCTGATTCTTGACCTTTATATAGTTTCATTTATCTGTAATAAAAGTTGATAGTCCATTTACCACAATACATACAATCCCACACTTCATATCTAGAAGGACAATTTTTATAATAAGTATCATTATCTATTTCGTTATTTTCCCATTTCTCTCCCCAATATTTTATTTGTTGATTATAATAAGCAATAGCCTCACCTTTAGAATTATACCATTTTCCAGAATTTCCAACATCCATTCCATGATTGTTGTTATTAGTACATCTTTCAACTTTAGTTTCAGTTTTAGTTTCTTCTTGTTGTTCATTTTTACTACTTGTTGATTGAGTGGTAGATTTAGCTTCCGGAGTATTAGTATTCACTGTTGTTTTACTTGTGTCTTGCATTACATTTTCTTTCTTTGACGTACTTAAATTATTTGATGAATTACTCTTTGCCTGTGTAGTTGTCGATGTAGTTTTTGTGGGTGTTTGTGTTTCTTGTTTTTTCTCAACTTTTTCTACACTTTCATTATCTGTTTCTGTAATTGTTTTTTCTTCTTTTTCTTCAATTACATTATCGTCAGTTTCATTCACTGCTATATTGGTATCACTTGTAATAGAACTTATTGTATTTTCTAACACAGTAGTTGTTTCGTTTGATTTTTCTAATTCTTCTTTATTTTCATTTTTGTGTGTTATAAAATATGTGATTCCTATAATTCCTAAAGCTAATAAGATAAAAATTACTATTATTATAAGGATTTTATTTTTTTCCATGATAAATGCCTCCTACAATAATAATAACTCTAATTTTAAAATTTGTCAGCTCTTTTTTCCAATTTATTCTAAATTGGATTCAAACTAGCAATAATATAATATCTCTGATCAGTAGGTCTTGTTTTTGCATTTAAATAAGAACAAGTAGATAATTTTACTATTTTATTTATGTTTTCATTATATTCAATTTTATACTTGCTGATATTTTTATAATATTTTACTCTTTCATCAAAATTTAACAATTTTAAATTCTGCATTTCTTCATTTACTCCTATTGAATATACACTAAATATTGTTGCTTCATAGTTTTTATCTACTGTATATATTTTATATTTAGAATGTAAATCAAGAAATTCTTTGTTTAGATATTTTCCTAAATTTGAAAACATACTACCATTTTTCATATTATGTCCATATACGATAGTTTCGTCATCTTTAAATGGAAATATATTGGTTGTAAATATTGCTCCATTACTATTGTATTTCTTATCAAATGAGTGTTTCAAATAATAATTATTTTCATTCTTAATAATAGGATAATTTATATTTGTACCTTCTATTTCTATCCAAGCAATTATATCTTCATTAATTGATTTCAGATAATTCCAATCTATGTATTTTTCTTTTGATGCTTCTTTTATTTCAATAGTTTCTTCAATTAACTCTTCTGTAGCTTCATTGTTTTTTCTTAATTCATTCATATCTTTTAGTAAAATATAAGAAGATATTAAAAATATAAAGACAAATACAAAAACTAGTATTACAATAGAAATTTTTTTACATTTCATATTCTTTTTCTTCCTTTTGTTGCCTTAATTTTTCTTCTTGTAGTTCAATTTCATCATAAGATTCATCTTCTTCTAAATAAATAGAAACCGAATCTTCCATTGATCGACCATCTAAATATCTTTCGTAAAAATCTTCTTTTTCATCTACACAATAATCTTCCAAATCATCTACTTCTTTTTTTATTTCTTTGATCTGTCTTTTTATAAACTTTAATGCTACATCTTTGTTTAAAAATACCTTTACATCAACTGTATTTTCTCCACCTTCAATATATACACTAGAATATATTACTTTGTAAATTTTCATCAAAATTCTCCTTTCTTTCAAATTTTGCTTTATACTTATTTACGAATAAGGCATAGCAAACACCTCCCTCTACTTTATATTAAATTTCTATTTCACTATTATCTGGCATAAAAAAAGAAGGTTTTGTTACTTCCTTCGTTAATTCATTTTCTACGCTTTTATAATAATAGTTAATAAAATTTTCAATTTGATTATCTGTTCCTTTATATTGATTCTCTCTATTTTTGCAATCATTATATAATTGAATCAATTTATCTCTACTAACTTTATTAGATAAATAGAATATTTTGTTCCTCACCATCAATGCAATAATATATGTTATATCCTTAATTTTATCTAGGTTTTCTTTAGACATATAATCTATACTATCTTTAGAGTATAACATTTCATATCTTTTTAGAGCTACAATTATTTCATTGTATTCTACATTTATAAATTCTTCTGGAACTTCTTTTTCATTATCTAATATATAATTAAATAATCTATCTATCTTATTATTTATATTATTATCTATTATATTATTATATTGTCCTTTTTGGGACATACCCTCTGTCTTTTCTATCGAATAGGGGTATGTCCTATTTATCGAATAGGGTGTATCATTAGGGTAAATTCTTCTTTGTATAATTTCACCTTTGTCATTCCTAATAATATCTAAACATACAAATCCTAATTCTTTTAAGTGTGATACCCATTTTGAAATAGTATGAGGTTTAGCATTTAACAAATTTCCTAAATAACTATTGGAAGCAAAACAATATCCTTCTTTGTTAGATAAAACTGTTATTATTGCGTATAGTAATTTTTCGTTCGCTTTGATTTTTTCATTAAATAAAACTGTTGCTGGAATGATTGCATAATAGCCAATTCTATTTTCATTGTTCATCTTGAGAATCACTCCTTTTGCCAACAAGAATTATTGCATATAAAATTATTGCAAAATCAGCTCCTAAAATAAAACCTAAAATAAATTTCCACATTTTAATCACCTCTTTACTTGATTTTTCTTTATTTTTTATGTTTTTTTGTCTTTTTTTGCTACTTTTTAAAATAGGGTTAATTTTTAGACCTATTTTAAAATTGGCATTTTTTGCTCTATTTTTTTACTTTTGCCTAAAAAAAATAAACATTACCTTTTTTTCGGTAATGCCTATTAACTGTAGCATTTCATTCAATATAAACATTCATTATTTTGGTTGCACTTTCGTAAACTATTCAGATTAGTAGTCTTATTAGTGCAACATTTGAAACTTTTTTGTCATAAAACCCTATTCAATTCAGTATTTACAAGGTTTTTTTATGTTTTTTCTATTAAAGGTTGCACTTAAATTCTTATTTATCGGCAGCAAGGTCTTCCTGTAAGTTTGCAATTACATCTCCTTTACAAGCTAAACAATTTGCATCAAATGGAACTCCGGCTGCAGATTGAGGGTAAACATCAACTCCATGGTCTGTATAATATGGTCCTAAGCCTGCTTTTTTCAACTCTTCTGGGCAAACTCCATCTGTTAGTTGGTGCACTAAAGTTCCTACCATTTCAAGGTGGGCTAGCTCTTCCGTGCCTATGTCATTAAGTGTTGCTTTGGCAATTTGACTTGGCATTGCAAATCTTTGAGATAAATATCTTAAAGCAGCTCCAAGTTCTCCGTCAGGACCTCCATATTGTGATATTATTACCTTTGCCATTTGAGGATTTCTATTTTTTATATTTATTGGATATTGTAACATTTTGTTATATGTCCACATTACTCTTCACTCCTTTCCCATGGCCATGGTTCTTCTAGCCATCTCCAGCTATTGCAAGGGAAATAAATGCTAAGTGGGCCATACATTCTCTGATATTTGTCTGATAAATCTCTTAATTCTTGGCAATATTCTCTGTGTAAGCAAATTGCTCTTTTATCATCTGAATGGGTGTTTAAATATTCTCCGATGTCTGTTACAGCAAATTTTAAAGCTCTAATCTTACACATCATTTCATCTTTTATTGCATTATTTTTATCACAACAATTTTGGTTTGCGCAACAATTTTCTTTTGCAATTAAATTTGCGGTATTATATCCAAATTGAGCATTTATCCCTGTTGGCTCATATTTGCAATCTTCTAAATCTGTATTTGAACAGCAATTCATATTATTTAAGAACATGTGTTGCACCCCTTTCCTATCTCGTTTCTACTCTTTAAATATTCAATGTCTTCTATACTTTGACAAGGATAATATGGGCTTACAAGCTCTGGAAATATTGTTCCATTTTTTAGACCACATATTGGAGTAAACACGTTTGTCATTCTTTGTACTGGCACATAACTTTGGCCAAGCATTGGATTTAACGGAAATACACTTTCTTGCTCATCAAATCCGCATGCACAACTATCAAAATTACAACTGTTGCAATTAGAATCTGCAACGTCCATGCAGGTTTCGTCTAAAGGACTTACTTCTTCATTACAATTACAACAACATTTATTACAGCATCTGTACATTGCTTTTTTCCTCCTTTTTATATAAAGCATGTTCTTCATGCTTTATTACATTTTATGTTACCATTTAGAAATGTGTGAACTTTAACTTAAAATAACATAAAAAAAGAATGTAGATTTTTCTCCCTCCAAATTATATTGAACACAGAAAAAGAACGGAGCATTTTTATCTCCGTCCCCAAATTGTACCATTTTGTACTAAATTATACTCTTAAAACTCCACCTATTGTTTTATTTACAGATGATCCAACATCTTTCATTATTTGGTCTCCACCTGCTATTATTACTAGGTCTCCTTGTTCTAATATTTCTTTGTTCTTTAATTTTTCAATTCCTTTTTCAATTGTCTTATTTATTGTTTCTTGAGCGTCAACATATATTGGTGTTACGTTCCAAACTAAACCTAATTGATGGAATGTTCTCTTGTTGTCTGTTATAGCTAGTATTGGGCATCCTGCTCCAAGTCCTGCTAAGTTTCTAGCTGTGTTTCCTGAATGTGTATAACATACTATTGCATCAGCCTTCATATTTTTAGCTGTTACGCATGTTGCATAAGCAACGTTCTTTGCTAATGTGTCTAATTCAAGATTGTCATTCTCATCAAATCTCTTCCAGTAGTTGATTTCTGGTTCAACTCTATTAGCTATCTTAACCATTGTTTTAACACATTCTACTGGGTAATCACCTTGTGCACATTCTCCAGAAAGCATTATTGCACCTGTTCTATCATATACAGCATTTGCAACGTCGCTTGCTTCAGCTCTTGTTGGTAATGGTTGGTGTGTCATTGATTCAAGCATTTGTGTTGCTGTTATTACTGGTTTATTTTCTTTGTTACAAAGTTTTATTATTTTCTTTTGAACTACTGGTGGTTCTGTGAAATCTGTTTCTGTAGCCATATCACCACGAGCTATCATTTGTCCATCTGCTAAGTCAATTATTTGATCTAGGTTTGAAAGACCTTCAACATTCTCTATTTTTGTTAATATTTGAATGTCTTTTCCACCATTTTCATCAAGTATTTTTCTTACATTCTTTATATCTTCTTCATTTCTAGCAAAAGATAATGCAATGTAATCATAGCCATGTTCACATGCAGTTTTTAAGTCTGCTATATCTTTATCAGCAAGACCTGGTAATCTAATTATTGTTCCAGGTAAGTTCATAGTTTTTCTACTTCCTAAACCATTTCCATGTACAACTGTTGTTATTATATCTTTTCCAACAACTTCGTCAACTTTTAATTCGATTGCACCATCATCAATTAGTATTTTGGTTCCTGGTACAACGTCTTTGTATAATTCTTTGTATGTTACAGAAACTCCTTCTTCGTTTCCTGTTATATCTTCATTAAATAATGTAAATTTTTGTCCATCTTTTAATTGAATTTTTGTATTTTTTCCTGTATAAAGCATTCCAGTTCTAATTTCTGGACCTTTTGTATCTAATAATAAAGCAATTGGAAGATCTTTTTCTTCTCTTATTTTTAATATTGCTTCAGTTTTTTCCTTTTGCTCATCCCAGCTTCCGTGAGAATAGTTAACTCTACAAACATTTAATCCTGCATCGAATAATTCTTCTAATCTGTTTTCAGAAGCAGGTCCGATTGTTCCAACAATCTTAGTTTTTCTCAAATTTTTCATTACTATTACCTCTTTCCTTATTTAACATGGACTATTATATCATGTAATTATACTCATTTCAAGTATTTTTCTCCTTAAATTCTCAAATTTCGGTAAAATTTGACAAATCTCTCGGTTTAGTGTATTTTATTAATATATTATGAAATAAATTCATAGGTTTTATTCATCTATTTCATAACCTAAAATTCAGAAAGGATTGATACTTATGTGGAAAGAATTTAAAGAGTTTGCAATGAAAGGCAATGTTATGGATCTTGCCGTCGGTGTTGTAATTGGTGGTGCATTTCAAAAAATTGTTACATCTTTAGTTGAAGATATTATAATGCCCTGCATTTCTATATTGACTGGAAAAATTGACTTTTCAGACATGGTCTTCACAGTTGGAAATGCCTCAATTAAATACGGAAATTTTATTACTACAATCGTTAATTTTCTAATTATCTCATTCTCTATTTTCTTAGTTATAAGATATATTAATAAAATTAACAACAAAAAGTTCAAAGATTTGAATGATAGACTTGTTCAAAAGATTGATAAAAACGGAAATCTTAAAAAGATTGAAAAGGTATTTGACCATTCTAAGAAAAATAAGAATAAGGTTGAAGAACCAGCACCAGAGCCTGAAACAAAGATATGTCCTTATTGTTTAACTGAAATAAAATATAAGGCTACAAGATGCCCACACTGTACTTCAATATTAGAATCAAAAAAGCTTGAAACTGTAAACGAAACTAATGATTCTAACATTACATCGGAAGAGTAAAATAAATAACTAAAATTTTATATTGCAATTTGATACACACTTTTCAAACGCAATAAGTAATATTTTTAATAAATACAAGCAAAAGGAATGTTCAAAATACATTGAACATTCCTTTTTTATTTAACTATGCATTCTCTGATTGATTTCTTCTTTGTTGCTTTCTTGCCTTTCTGCATTCTGGGCATCTTTTTGGTTCATTTGTGAAACCTTTCTCTGCGTAAAAAGCTTGTTCACCTTCTGTGAAAACAAATTCATTTCCGCACTCACTGCATACTAAAGTCTTGTCTGCCATGTTATTTACCTCCTTCTTAAGATTTTGATTTAATATTTTTTGACACCTTAACCTTTAAGAAGGAAAATATCTACTAAATAATTAAATTGTGATTGACCTTTAAGCCAACCACAATATATCACATTTTATTTTAATCTGCAAGTATTTTGGTGAATTTTTGTAATCATTTTCCAAACAACTTTTCATTTAACAATTATCCAACCAAATAATTCACTTGTAATCAAAAAATTTTTTTCTTATAAATATTGTCTATTACCATTGTTCCTGATTTTCAGTTTCAAATTCGTCTTCAAATCCTATATACTTTGTCTTTTTAGAAAACACTAATATTGTTTCAAAAATTGGTGCCAATAGCCATAATCCAAAAGCAAATCCTGTACCTTTTCCAAAAGCTTCTGCAAGCATGAATTTGCTAGCTACAGAAACAATCCATAATATAATCCATCCAACAACAGGAACTAATAATAAGAGTAACCAACAAGGACTCATGTTGCATATCTTCAACATTACTACATTTCTGTATACTGGAATGAATGAAGCCCAAGCTTTTTTATGAGCCTTTTTGTAAATTACACATCTTAACAAAGTTCTATAAATTGCTAATACTATCATTACTATCGCAAAATTCTTTATAATTTTCGTAGATAATAATGTTCCAAATATAATGTCAACTTTTTCTGATGTTGAAAATTGATCTGTAATTACCTTTAATATTTGAGTTGTGCTTTCTCCATTTTTTACCCTCGTTGCAATTTCCTCGATGTCGATTTTTCCAAGGACTTTCTTTAATTGAACAGTATCAACTCTTTTTAGGACTGTAATTATGCTATCTAAATCCTCTTTTTTTACACCACTCTGTACGAATTCGTCCATGTTTTTTTCTATAACAGCAATTATTTCATTATTAGTATATTGTGGCGTTATTTGATTATATAAGTCTATAGCTTCTTCTAAAAAGCTTTTATTTATTCCATTATTTCCGCTTAATAAAATAAATCCTTTTATTGCTCCATCCACTTCTTCTTTGTCATCTACATCTTTTATTGTTACTGCATAAGAAAAATTTGCAACAGACATTAGTGTTACTAAGCAGATGTTTAAAATTATTATTTTTAGTATATTTTTATTTATATATTTTTTTACGTTTGTTAATAGCATTTTTATCTCTTGATATATAATATCAATTCTCCTTTTCAATTTATCTTCAATCTAACAAATTTAAACTTGTCTGTATTAGCATATCACTTTTAAAAGTTTTTATCAATAATTTTTTATCAAATTTTGTAGAAAAAGGGAATTGAAAAAGGAGATTAAAACTCATCTCATGTTATATTCTAATTGCAATACTGCTCCCAATACCATTATTCCAATATTGTCTCTGTATATATTGTTAAATTGCGATAGCGAAAGTGGACTTTCTCCAATTCCCGCTTCTATTGTAAATGCAGGTTTACTGTAATTTTGCAGGAACCAATCTTTGTAGCCCGCAAAACTCGATTCGTAAGGAACATCTGTAAGCAGATATCCACTCGCATTAGCAAACTTTCTTCCTATTTCATAAGAAATCTTTGGAGCATAATTCTGATATTGCCAATAAATTTCTTTTCCTTGAGTATGGTATGCAAGAATTAGTTCAAATTTATTAGTTAAAGTAAAATTGTATAAAGCCAACGCTTCGGGTTCTGCTAAAGGTTTATTCCCAACGAAGTCTCTCGGAGCAGGAGATGTAATACCTTGACTAAACTTTATTTTTTTTGCATTTTCCCAACCAGCTGGAAATTGCAAGTTTAAATCTACACCATTAATATTTGCTTTCCAACCATTTGGAAATGGTACATTTGGATATTTATTTGCTATGTATCTTGCATATCTATATTCATTTGAGTTTAAATTAAGCTCACCATTTAAAAGGTCGACTCCATCTGGATTTACCATTGGGCAAATATATATTGATGTTTTATGTAACAAATTTCTTATATTATAACCAAATAAACTACTATTTTTATTGTTTGCTATACACAGCTCTTCCACAAATTTCATAAGCATATTTGAACAAATCCACTCATTTGCGTGAATTGCACCAAAATAAAATACTTGCCTTGGTCCTGTTCCAATCTTCAAACAATAAATCGGTTTTTCTAGCACACTGTATCCTATGGTTAAAAGTTTCACAAATGGATAATGTACAAGTACCAAATTTATATCCTTTTTTAGAATTTGTGAATTATATTTTACATTTGTATTTACTATCATATTCTTTCGCATGAATCTTTATAATCATGCACTCCTTATAATAAAATTAGATAGGTATTTAACCTATCTAATTTTATTATATTCATTATTTTTATTCTTATGATATTTATCATTGTGTATTAAATCTTTTATTTGAAATTTCAGATTATTTCTAAATAATTCTAGTCTACTAGTTTATCGATGTATTGCATAAACATAATTTCATCAATTATATTTATAACTGCATAAACAACCATTACTATTCCTGTTGCAACAACAATTGAGCTTTGATTGAATATTACAAATATTCCAACTAGTAATGTCATCAAAGATAATCCTAGCATTATTCCCCAAGAAGCAACTCCAACGTTTTTCAATTTTATAGAAAGTACTATTTTTAATGATGCTTCATAGGCAATCCAAATTCCTATTACTATTCCAACTATGCTTGCAAATGTATTTGAATAAACCATTATTAATATTCCAATTATTATTGCTATTATTCCATATATTAAATCATAGTTGTAGAAATCTTTGTTTCCTTTAAATACTATATAGCTAATTATTTTCTCTACTCCTACTAGAAGTATTGTGATTCCTAATATTGTTGATATTAGTTTAATTATTTCTCCTGGATTTCTTGCCATTACTACTCCAAGTATTGCAAATATTATTGATGTTATTATTGATACGATTCCTGATTTTTTGAAAAATTCTTTCATTTTATTATCCTCCATTATAAATAATGTTTATATCCCCTATTTACTTACTTTAATTTTTTTGCACATCACCTTCTTTATTACTTAGTATTTTTTTAGCCATTTTTATTAGCCTTTCTTCTCGAACTTTCTTATCCTCTCTAAGGCTTTGATTAATTCTGTTTTCTATTCTTGCCTGTTTCATTTCAAATATTTTTTCTCTAATTTTTGAGAACATTCGCGTAATAAAATTTTCTTGTTTTCTTTTTTCCAGTCCTAGTTCCTGTGCAAATTTATTTATTTTTAATTCAGGATTTTCTTCTATATAGTCATGTATATTGGTTTCTTCAACCAATAATGGAGTAACCTTTTTTTGCTTTTCGAGTTCTATTTTTTCAACATGATCCATCCAATAATTAGATATTCTGTCATTTACCAGATTCTTTACTGTAACTACACTTATTTTTTCTGGTTCAATATTTTGTTTACAGTAGCCATCTGCTCCATATATGTTTGCCTCAATATCTTCTAACTGAAGTGAAAGACATAACTCATCATCTGGCTGTCCATCTATTTTATGTTCTAATATTCCATCATCCCCAACATAAAATCTTAGTAGGCACATATTTTCTTTTTCGTCCCATTGGCAGAATAATCCCCTTGTTGCTATATTTCTTATCTCACTTAATTTGGCAAAATAATAATACTTCTCGTTCATTTTATCCCTCGTTTATTTCATCCGTTTTCAAAATTCACTTGAATTATATCATTCAAATAAATTAAAGTAAATAGAAATTTCTTTAATTTTAATTTTTATTTTTTTAACGGTACATTTTCGTTCCGTGGAAAAAATTGTACCTTGTGGCATTTTTGATGACGGTGTATTTTTGTTTCGGGGAAAAAATTGTATTCATTTATTGTTGGCTATGCAATTCTTTTATCATTATGTCTGCAAACACGCCATAACCTTTTGTTGGATCGTTTACAAGCACATTTGTTACAGCTCCAATAAATTTTCCATTCTGTATTATTGGAGACCCACTCATTCCCTGAATTATTCCTCCTGTTTTTTCAAGAAGTTCTTTATCTGTTATCCTTATAAACATACTCTTGTTATCCAAATTATTATTTTTGTAAATTTTTTCGATTTCTATATTATAAGATTTTGATTTGTTATTGTCTAGCTGGCATATTATAGTAGCACTTCCAGTTTGAATTTCATCTCGTGAAGCAACTTCTATTTCATTAGTCAAATCTGTTTCTAGATGATTTATGTTTGTTACTGTTCCATATACTCCAAAATTTGTGTTCTTATATATTTTTCCTATTTCATTACCATTTTGTATAGTTCCTCTTATTTCTCCTGGCTTTCCCTTCTCTCCTTTATTAATTGACAGTATGTTTGCAGTAATTAGCTCCCCTGTTGAAATTTCTACTAACTCTTCTGTATCTATGTCTGATATTCCATGTCCTAATGCCATGAATGTATTTGAACTAGGTTCATAAAATGTAAGTGTTCCAACTCCGGCTGCCACATCTCTTACCCACAATCCCAACTTATATTCATTGCTTGATTTAACAGGAGTTATACTTGTTTCCCCTGTTTCGTTATTTCTTTCGTATTTTATTTTAACCGTTTTTCCTTGGCTCTCATTTATTTCATCTATTAGTTCATTTGTTGAGCTTACTTCTTTATTATTTACACTTAAAATCATGTCTCCCTGTTCTATTCCCGAATTTTCATAAGGTTTAGTCCTTTCGTTATTTTCCGTATTTATTTGAGACATTCCCACAACTAACACGCCTTTTGTATACAACTTCATTCCAATTGCTGTTCCAAGTGGCACAACTTTCGTTTTTGGAATCACATTAATATTTATTTGTTTTAACTTGATTGCTCCAAATAAATTTAAGTCCATTTTTGTGTTTCCACTAGTTGCCACTTTTTCCTTGTTGATGTTACTCGCCGTTAATACTACCTGGTCTTCTAAAGCTTTGCTGTTTGTTAGAGATATTCCCCTTGCAATTTTTAAATTTAATTTTTCGCCTTCCATCAGTACTATTTCATTTGGAATAAATGTAGCTGAACAAACATATATATACAAAATTAATAGTACTATTATAAAGGCAGTTATAAATATTTTTTTCATTTTAGTTTTTTCTTTAATATTGCTCTTCCTCATATATTTATACTCCTAAAAAAATAACAAATAAATTTTTCAATTTACTTGTTATTATCTTATCCAAATATTTATTATTTAAACTTTTCTCATTTCGTTTGCAATTTTTTTAATTTTTTGAAAATTTTTCATGCAAAATTATTTGTTTGAAGATGAATTTGAAGAATATTGTTTCATTAACCAATTATAATAGTTGAATGGTTCAACTGTTTTTGGTGTTCCATAGTCTATTCCATAAGTTTCAACTCTAATGCTCTTTATTACAGGTGGATTAACTGGTTTATTTACACCTTCAGATGCCTTCTCGTCTCTTGTTACTACTTCAACATTTGCAATTTTATCAACGATATCTAGACCTTCAATAACTTCACCAAATCCTGCATATAATCCGTTTAGATTATCATTATCAGCATTCATTATAAAAAATTGTGAACCTGCTGAATTATATCCTTGAGTTGTTAATGATGTACTTAAACTACTGTAATCAGATCTAGCCATCGCAATAACACCTTTTTTGAGTTTTAATGTGTTTTTATTATATCCATTTGCTATGAATTCTCCTTCAATGGCATAATTTGTAGTTGATGAGCCATCATCTTTTAAATCACTTAAAGTTGGTGTTCCTGAACCATCACCATTTTTGTCTCCACCTTGAATCATGAATTCTGGAATTGTTCTATGGAATGTTAGTCCATCATAAAATCCACGATTTGCTAATGCTATAAAGTTTTTAACTGTGTTTGGTGCAATATCTGGATATAGTTCTACTTTTATTGTTCCAAATTCTTCAACCTCTATTGTTGCTACTGGGTTTTGAACCTTTTTTGTTAATTTTTTATAATAGCCATAGCCTAAGAATGCAATTCCAACAACTGCTACTATAATAAGTACTATTAATAATATTTTTAAAAATTTCTTCATTTCTTATTTCCTTTATAATATATTTACAATCAGTTTTATATCTTCAATTTACATTAAACAAATGATTGCATAAGAAAATTTAATGTAAAATATTAAAGTTAAAATGTTATTTTTTCCAGAATTATATTCTAAATAATTCATCTAGATTATACTCTAGATTATTTCATTGTCGAATACAAATTGCTCTTGCATTCTTCTTAATGATTGTTTAATTGTTCTTGCTCTTACTTCCCCGATTCCATCTACTTCATCAAGCTGAGGAATATCTGCAGCCAATATGTGTTGGAATGATTTGAACGACTTTACAAGATTGTCCACTATGCTACTTGGCATTCTTGGAATCTTATTCAAAACTCTGTATCCTTTTGTATATACGCCAACTTCGTCATAATTATCGAAGTCTTGATATCCTAGTAATTTAGCCACAACTTGCGATTTCATTAAATCTTCTCTTGATAATTTTTTTATCTGAGCAAGCACATCTTCTGCAGTCTTCTTCTTGGTTAATATTGCATAATCTTTAACCATTAAAAGCTCTTCTGTTTCAAGGTCTCCAACAGATTCTTCCAACTGCATGTCTAGAAGTCTTCCATCTTCTCCAAGTTCATAAATTGCTTTTTGTACTTCATCTGCAACATTCATAACCATTTCGGCTCTTTGAATTGCAACTATTACATTTTCCAAAGTAACAATGTCGTTAAACTCATACTCGTTAAGTAGATTTAATTTGTTATCAAATACTTTCATATATTTTTCAACAGTCTGTAATGCTTGATTTGCCTTAGTTATAACCTTTGCAGTGTCTTCAAGCACATATCTGTCATAGCCTTTAAATATTGTAATAATATTTCTTCTTTGAGAAATACTTATTACCAAATCTCCTGTTTGCTTTGCTGTACGCTCTGCCGTTCTGTGTCTGGTTCCAGTTTCAACAGTTGGAATATCAGACTCAGGAATCAACTGCGTATTTGCAAATAAAATTCTTTTTAAATCAGAACTAATTATAATCGCTCCGTCCATCTTGGCAAGCTCATACAATCTTGCTGGTGTGTAATCTACGTCAATTTTAAAACCACCATCAGCAATATCCATAACTTCTTTGCCGTCGCCAATAACAATAAGTCCACCAGTTTTAGCCTTTAAAATATTTTCCAAACCTTCTCTTATTGGTGTACCTGGAGCAATTGTTTTTAAAACTTCAATAATCTCATTATTTGTAGTTGCCAAGATTATCTCCTCCTTTTCTATTTTCGCCCAATAGGGACGTCCTTTTCTGGGCGAAAACTGGCTGTCTATTAAACAAAATGTCTTCTAGTTTATTTTAATCCAACCTTTTGCATTGCTTCGTTTATTGTCCTGACTCCTATTATATCTATTTTGAAGCTATCTTTCAAGAGTTTTTTGTTACTTTCTGGAATAATGCATGTCTTAAATCCCATTTTTTCGACTTCTTTTATTCTCTTTTCAATCATATTTACTGCTCTTATTTCACCAGTTAAGCCAACTTCACCTATTGCAACCATGTCCTTTGGAAGAGCATAATTTTTAAAACTAGATGCAACAACCAAACAAGTTCCTAAATCAACTGCGGGTTCTACCAATTTTATTCCACTTACAACATTTAAATAAACATCTTGAGAACCAAGTGGCAATCCCGTTTTCTTTTCTAATACTGCAATTAGCATTGTAAGTCTGTTGTAATCTATTCCATTTGCCGCTCTTCTTGGAAGTCCAAACACAGTTGGCGTTGTAAGTGCTTGCAATTCTATTAAGAGCGGTCTTGTTCCTTCAACACTGGCAACTAATATTGAACCAGGTGGATTGTCCTCTCTGTCAGAAATAAGAATTTGAGATGGATTTTTTATCTCAACCATTCCTTCATTTCTCATCTCAAACATTCCAATCTCGTTTGTTGACCCAAATCTATTTTTTACAGAACGTAAAATTCTATACGAAAAATATCTTTCACCTTCCAAATATAAAACAGTATCAACCATGTGTTCCAAAACTCTTGGGCCGGCTATGTTTCCATCTTTCGTAACATGACCAATTATAATTGTTGTAATTCTGTGTCCTTTGCATACTCTCATTATTCTTGCAGTTATTTCTCTAACCTGGCTCACAGTTCCTGCAGCAGAAGTAATCTCTTCAGAATACATTGTTTGAATTGAGTCTATTATTACAAGTTTCGGCTCCATTGCAAGAATAGTTTCTTCGATTACGTCAATGTCTGTTTCTCCTAAAAACATGATGTTACTATTCTTGATTCCAAGCCTATCGGCTCTTATTTTTACTTGCTCTGCAGACTCCTCTCCAGACACATATAAAACCTTTCCTGTGCCTGTAATCTTATCGCAAAGTTCCAGAATTAGTGTAGACTTACCAATTCCAGGTTCTCCTCCCAAAAGAACTAAAGAGCCATTTACTAAACCACCACCTAAAACACGGTTTAATTCTCCGATTCCCGTGTCCATTCTCGTATCTGTTCTTCCAACAACATTATCCAACACTTGTGGAGAAGCCTTTTCTTTTATGCTCTTTCCTGTAGCAGTTGATTTACTCTCAACAATTTTTTGTTCAAAGAACGTGTTCCAAGCGCCACAGGCAGGACATTTTCCAAGCCATTTGGGTGACTCATATCCGCATTCATTACACACAAAAACCGATTTTGCTTTTGCCATTTTATATCTCCTTCATTTTTATTTTCACCATTTTAAATCAGTCTTTCTTTCCTCATTTGTCAACTTTTTTCCAAATTAGGAACAGCCTTTTCGCCCAAAAAGGGGCATCCCCTTTGGGCGAACTTTGGCGAAATTTTTATTTACTTCTTACTTCACCTATTTTATTTAAGCTTGCTATTATTTTTTCAAGCACTTGATTTATTTCTTCGTCTGTAAGTGTTCTGTCGTTTGTTCCAAATGTTAGTGAATAGGCCAAACTCTTTTTACTAAGTTCAATTCCTTTACCTTTGTACTCATCAAATACTTTACTTTCTATTAATAATGAACCAGCTGATTTTTTTATCATTTTTGCTATTTCTGCAGATTCTATTTTACTATCTACAATTATACTCAAATCTTTCTTTACTGTTGGATATTTAGATATTTCTTTGAATTTCATTTTCCCTGTTTTCTTTTCTAGTAATTTATCTAAGTTTATTTCCATTACATATACAGGCTCTTTTGAAATCTTTGGATGTATTTTTCCCACTATTCCAACAATATCATTGTTTACAGATATTACAGCACTTTGACCAGGATGTAGTTCTTTTGACATATCTTCCTTTACAACGAAGCTATATCTTCCTGCATATCCTAAATAGTCTAAAACTTCCTCTGCAATTCCTTTAATTATGTAGAAGTCTACTGTTTTGCTTGAGCCAATTCCATAGTAATATTCGCCAGTCATTAAGCAAGCAAGTTTATTTTCCTCTTTGTAATCTTCTCCATTTTTGTAGAATGTTTTTCCGATTTCAAATATTGCAATATCTTTATTGTAATGTGCAACATTATATTGATATATTTTGTATAAAGATGTAATTATGCTTTGTCTTAATGTACTTCTCTCTTCTGTTAGTGGAGCTAGAAGTTTGATGCTTTCTGTGTTTTCTTTTTTATCATATCCAGCAAAGTTTGTTGCTTCTTTCTCGTTTACAAGAACATAAGATAAAGTTTCATTCAATCCTAAATTAACCATTTTATGTCTTATTTCTCTTGTAGTCTTATCATAACTTCCCATTTTTATTGGCATTACAGGAACTTTTGACTCTATATTATCAACTCCATAGATACGTCCAACTTCTTCTATTAAATCTTCTTTTATAGAAATGTCTAGTCTTCTTCTTGGAACATTTACTTTTATTGTTTTGCCGTTTTCTTCATAAGTAAATCCAAGTCTTGTAAATACATCAAGTACTGACTCTTTTGGAATATTTGTTCCTAAAACCTCATTTATTTTTTGATATGTTATTTCTATTTCTTTGTTTTCCATATTTTCTTTGTTGTATTCAACTGTTCCTGCAAGTACTGTTCCTGAGGCATATTCTTCTAATAATTTTACTGCACGCTCTACTGCCATATATGTTCTATTTGGATCTAATCCTTTTTCAAAACGATTGCTTGCTTCACTTCTTACTATTTTTTGAGCAGTTTTTCTTACTTTTACAGAATTAAATATTGCAGATTCTATTATTACATTCTTTGTATTTTCTGTTATCTCTGTGTCAAGTCCACCCATAACTCCAGCTAAACCAATTGCTTCTTTGCCATTAGAAATTACTATATCGTCAGTTGTTAAATCTCTTTCAATATTATCTAGTGTTGTAAGTTTTTCGTCTTTTTCTGCCATTCTAACTTCGATTAATCCTTGCAATTTATCTGCATCATAGAAATGAAGTGGTTGGCCAAGTTCAAGCATTACATAGTTACTGATATCTACAACGTTGTTGATTGGTCTTATTCCACAAGCCATCAATCTATTTTTTATAAAATCTGGGCTCTCTTTTATTTGAACATTTTCTACTTTTTTAGCTAAGAATAATGTGCAGTTATCTGTGTCAACTTTTACATTAAATTCATTTTTAACATTTTTGTCAGATTCGTTGTGTGATAAATCTGGATTCTTTACTTGTTTATTATATATTGCTCCAACTTCATAAGCCATTCCTAAAATGCTAAGCAAATCTCCACGGTTAGCAGTTAAATCAAAATCGATTACTCCATCATCCATCTTCATATATTTTATTGGATCTTCTCCAATAGGAGCATCTGCTGGCAACTCGTGTATTCCTTCTTTATCTTCTGGCTTTAAGAATTTACTATCTAATCCAAGTTCTGCCATTGAACAAAGCATTCCGCAAGATTCAACTCCACGTTTCATGCTATTGCTAATAGTGATGCCTCCAGGAAGTTTTGCACCAGGAAGTGCAACAATAACTTTTAGCCCTGCTCTTACATTGGGAGCACCACAAACAATTTGTCTAACATCTTTTCCAGTATCTACTTTGCAAATGTGTAAATGGTCAGAGTCTGGGTGCATTGTACATTCCTTAACCTCTCCAATTACAAGATTTGTTGCTGGAATAAACTTTCCTTCAGAATCATATTCATTTCCAACCTTAGTCATATTTTCAGCTAATTCATGTAACTTTTCATCTGTGTCAAAATCAATATCTAAATAATCTTTTAAAAAATTAGTACTTAAAATCATAATAATATCCTTTCTCACCCAAAGGGGCTATATATCTATTTATCCATTCTGTCGAATTGAGATAAGAATTTTACATCGTTTGTATATAAAAGTCTCATGTCTGTTATTCCATATTTAAACATTGCCAAACGGTCTAGACCTGTTCCAAATGCGAATCCACTATATACTTCTGGGTCGTATCCATTCATTTTCAATACATTTGGATGCACTATTCCAGAACCTAAAAGTTCTATCCATCCAGTTTGCTTACATAGATTACAGCCTTTTCCTCCGCATTTGAAGCAACTTACATCAACTTCGTAAGATGGCTCTGTAAAAGGAAAATAACTTGGTCTAAATCTTAACTGTGTATTCTCTCCAAGCATTTTTCTCATGAATATTTCTAGTGTTCCTTTTAAATCTGCAAATGAAATGTTCTTGTCTACAACTAATCCCTCAA
The DNA here is from genome assembly GCA_900552135.1 of uncultured Clostridium sp. GTDB lineage: Bacteria > Bacillota > Clostridia > TANB77 > CAG-508 > CAG-245. The sequence continues at coordinate 13,872 of URYN01000010.1, read as the reverse complement.
CCTGATTGAATTGATGTGAGTGTGTTGCGTCATCTTCTTTTCTATATGTTTTTCCTGGGCAAATTACTCTTATTGGAGTTTTTTCTGTGTTTGCCATCATTGTCCTTGCTTGAACTGCAGATGTTTGGGTCCTTAATAAGTATTCAGGAGTTATATAAAAGCTATCTTGCATGTCTCTTGCAGGGTGTCCTTTAGGAAGATTTAATCTTTCAAAGCAGTATTCATCTGTTTCTAATTCAGGCCCTGTTACAACATCATATCCCATAGATACAAATAAATCTTCAACTTCTTCAATAATTCTATTTAGTGGATGCTCGCTTCCCCTTTTTACTTTAGTAGCTGGAAGTGTAACATCTATTTTTTCTGTTTCAAGCATTTTTTCTAGCTCTTTTTCTTTGAATTCTTGCTCTTTTTCAGAAATTAGAGTTTCAATCTCATCTCTTACCTTATTAACTAAGCTTCCAACAACAGGTCTTTCTTCTGCTGCTATATCTTTCATTCCCCTTAGTATTTCAGTAAGTTCACCTTTTTTTCCAAGTACACTTACCTTTAAGTCATTCAATTCTTGACTATTTTTTATTTGCTCAATCTTTTCTTTTGATTTTAGCCTAATCTCTTCAAGTTTTTCCTTCATTGTAAAGTCCTCCTTATTATCTTTAATATTATTTTTTCATAATTTATATATCTTAAGTGATTTACTTTCTTTGATTTTTTTCAATCAAAAAAGCCATTCTCCTAAAAATATCTTTTAAATATTTTAGGACGAATGACTATTAAAATTCGTGGTACCACCTAAATTTATTAACTGTATAATATTGTTGAAAATTTTTAATGCACAACTCGCAATTAAAATTATTTTTCTACATTTTGTTAACAATTAACCTCATTTTGCTATAACGGGCTGACCCGATTTTTCCTACTCTGTATTTTATATTATAGTTTTTAATAATTTCAGAAAAATGCCTCCAAAGTGAAATTTCTGTAATTAATATATAATTGGCTCTCAGCTTTGCCATATCTCTCTTTAATATATTTTGTAATTACATACTTTGCTTCTTCATCGACTTCATGTACTATATTACCATAATATTGGTAAAATTACAATAGGGTTAAACACAAAAAAATAAAAGGTATAATTTTTTTCGTCCCAAAATTGTACCTTTATTTTATAACTTGCGTTAATGTTTTTATTAATTTTTGAAACCATGATGAGTTATCATTCATTACAACCTTCTCTGAAGCTGGCTCAACATAGTCCTTTTTCTGAAGATTTAAGTATATCTTTTGACCGTTATCTAATTTTTGCATTCCAAGTTTTTCTTCTGCTGCTTTTTCAACAGAATTTAAGTTCAAACTATTTTCTATGCTTACTTTTAATTGCTCATTTTCCTTTTGAACTGCACTTACTTGAGATTTTATATTTTCCTTTTGATTGTACTTCTCGTTTATTAGTGAATATCTATAGCTTATGGTGCATAGCATAACAAAGCCAAATACTATATAAGCTACTGGTTTGTAGTTGTACTTTGTTTTTTTCTTTGTTTTTGAGCTATTTTTCTTTACCTGATTATTTCCCACTTTATTTTTCTTTGTGTTTAAAGTGCTTTTTTTCTTTTTTACTGTGTTATTACCACGTACTTCATAATCTGGTTGTAATTTTCTAGGGCTTGTTTCGTACTGATATGAATATGGTCTATAGCCTGCCATAAGTTCGATATTCACCTCTTTTCCTTTATATATAAATTCTATTCTTTGTCGTGTCTTTCAAATATTCTTAATTTTGCACTCTTTGATCTAGAATTTCTTTGTTTTTCTTCTTCTGTTGCTTCTATTGGTTTTTTATTTATTATTTTTCCTAATGATTTATATCCACACACGCAATATGGTAAATCCTTTGGACATGTACATTTTCCTTGTGCTTCTATATAAGCATTTTTTACTGCTCTATCTTCTAATGAATGGAACGTAATTATGCATAGTCTTCCATTTTCTTTTAGGACATCAATCGAATTAAGTACTGTGTTATATAATGGTTTTATTTCATTATTTACTTCAATTCTAATTGCTTGGAATGTTCTTTTTGCTGGGTGTCCGTCTTTTTGTTTTGATTTTGGAATAGATTCTTCTATTATTTTTACCAGCTCAGATGTAGTTTCAATTAGCTTTTCTTCTCTTGCTTTGCAGATATTTCTTGCTATATTTCTTGCAAATCTCTCTTCACCATACTCAAAAATGATATTGGCTAATTCCTCTTCCGAGTAATTATTTACAACATCTTTTGCTGTAAGACTCTGCTCTTTGTCCATTCTCATGTCTAGCTCATTGCTTCCTAAATAACTAAATCCTCTGTTTCTTTCATCTAATTGATACGAAGAAACACCCAAGTCAAGTAAAATTCCATCAACTTTTTCTATTTCTAAATCTTTCAAAATATCTTTTATTTCATCATGATTACCATGAACATATTTCACATTTTCAAAGTTCTTAAGATTTTCTCTTGCAGCTTTTAAAGCCTCTTCATCTCTGTCGATTCCAATAAGTAATCCCTTTTTCGATAATCTTTTTAGGATTTCCTTACTGTGCCCCGCACCACCGAAGCGTGCCATCAACATATATTCCATCTGGATTGATGTTTAAGCCTTCAATACATTCATTTAGCAATACAGGTGTATGTTTAAATTCCATTATTTCCTCTAATCATATATTTTTCAAATTATTAATTTTTAAATTCTACCTTAATAGCACAATAAGTTGGTATTTGGTAAAATACCAACTATAAAGTGCTAATCTCTCTTTCGTTCCCATAGAATTTAACTTTTGTACTTAAAAAATTTAATCCTTTGAATTTTTAAAATTTCTTTGGTATAGCAACTTGAAAAATTCAAATTTTATCTTTTTTTTTTTAATAATTTATCTAAAGTACTTTGTAGATTCAGATTTTCTTTTGTTGAATACAGTTTGTAAGTTAGTAATTTTTACTTCTATTATCAAAAGTATTTTATCTTTTGTTCACATTTAACTTTTGTATTTTCTTGGTTTCTTTTGTGAGGTACTATCTTTAGTTAGTAATTTTCTTTAGTTTTCTTAATATTATCTTTTGTTATTTTTCTTTTGTTTTTTTCATATTTTCTTTAGATTAAGGCTATATAAACTTTATTAAAAGTTATATACTAGTTAAATTCCTAGTTCTTCCATGTTCTTTTCTATCTCAGCAATAGAAAGATTTTCTTCACTATTGTGTTCTTCCCATTTTTCTTTGTTCCAAATTTCAATTCTTGTTCCAGCTCCAATTATTGTTACATCTCTATCTAATGATGCAACTTCACGAAGTTTTCCTGGAATTAAAAATCTTCCCTGTTTATCTAATTCACATTCTGTTGCTCCTGATAAAAAGAATCTTACAAAGTTTCTGGCATTTTTGTTTGTGATTGGTAGTGTTTTTAGCTTGTCCTCGAATTTTTGCCATTCAGACATAGAAAATCCAAATAAGCAACCATCTAATCCAGTTGTTATTATGAAATTCTCTCCCATATCTTCTCTAAGCTTTACTGGCATTATTAATCTGCCCTTAACGTCTAGAGAATGGCTGTATTCACCTATTAACACTTTTATTCACCTACCTTCACATTTTCACCACTTTGTACCACTTCTTACCACTTCACCTAAATTTTAATACAAGAATTTATAAATTGCAATAGTTTTTTAAAATTTTTTTCATTTTTATTAAATTTTTTTTACAAATTTTTTCGTCATTTTTTTATTTCATGTTGCGCATAATTTTCTCTAATTTTTTTATACTAATAAAAAAGGATTATTTTATGTTTAAGAAAATTATTTTAGGGTTATTTGTCGGTTTTATAAGTGGCATGTTTGCTTCACGGTGGAGGTCTTTTACTAATTCCTGCATATATACGTTTATTCAATTCATCAGAAAAAGAAGCAAGAGCCACCGCAATATTTTGTATACTACCAATGGTTGTTACAACAGCAATATTTTATGGAAGAGGCAATTTTATAAATTGGAAAGTTGGATTAAATTGTGCCATTGGTGGAATAATAGGAAGTCTTATCGGTTCAAAACTATTAAGCAGTTTAAAAGGAAAATATTTAAAACTTATTTTTATAATTTTTCTTCTGTATTCTGGAATCAGGATAATCTTTTTTAGTTAAACTAGCTACTATATTTTACCTATACTTTTAAGCTTTTTTTACTATATTTTTTATTATACTTTTCAACAATATTTTCAAAGGGGATACCATGTTAGAAATACTAATTGGAATAATTGCAGGAATCTGTACTGGCCTTGGTCTTCGGAGGAGGCTCTGTTTTAATTTTATTATTAACACTATTCATGGGATTTGAACAACACATAGCACAAGCAACCAATTTAATCTTCTTCATTCCCGCAGCAATTGCAAGTATCTTATTTAATCTAAAGAATAAAACTATAAATTTGAAAAGTGCATTTCTTATTTCAATATTTGGAATCGTTGGAGCCTCCATCGGTTCGATAATATCCGAAAAATTAAATGTTTTCGTCCTTAGAAAACTATTTGGCGGTTTTCTAATACTTATCTGTTTTTACGAAATTTATTCGTATTATATTTTGTATATTAAGAATAAAAAAAAGCCATAATATTATTGTACTTAGAATTAAGGAGGTATTCTTATGAAATTTTTTGAAGGAATGATAATCGGCGGAATGATTGCCGTTTGTGCAACAATGGTTTGCACTCAAAATAACCTAATTTGCAAAAGTGACACTAAAAAATTAATGAAAAAAGGAAAGCAATTTGCAAGAAAAATGGGATTAGTTTAAAAGTTTCCTTGCCTAGTTTCCCATTCGATTACATTAATCAAACAAAAATCTCCTCATTAGAAATAACCTAATGAGGAGATTTTTTTCTGAGACTTTTTACAGCCCTGTATTTTTATTTATCTTCTTTATCGTTTTCTTTTTTGTCAGCCTTTTTGTCTGATTCTTTGTTTTCTTCTTTCTTTGGTTCAACTACAACTGTTGCTTCAGCAACAACATCGTTTTTCTTTATTTTTTCTGTTGAACTAAATATAGAATAAACTATAATTCCAAGTCCAAATAGTATAACTGCAAGGCCTGCAACTCCACCAATTATTGGAAGTTGTTTTACTAGCCATATAACAAGTATTAAAACCATACTCATAAGAATTCTCATTCCTTTTGAGTCTTTTTTCATCTTGTCACATAACATTTTTCCAACTGGTATTGAAACAATAGCTGGAGCTATGCTAATTAGGAATGAATAAACAAATATTATTGCAAGTGCTGGAAGTATTCCTATTATAGTGAATAATAAAATGAAACATGCTACTGGAACTGCTATGAATGCAAGTGCACCATATCCAAGAGTTTGCCATAATTTATTCTTTAGAATTACTTCTTCTTTCTCAGCAAATTTAGGCATTGCAAATATTACGATTAGAACAATTACTAGTCCTAAAACTAATACTTTTAGTGCATCGTAAAAATAATCTTTTACAATTGAAGCTGGAGAGATAACTTCTTCATCATCTTTTGCTTCTGAGTAATTTACATTACCAGATACTATACTCTCTGGTATAGAAGCTGATTTTGAGCTATAAGATAAATCTCCTCCTATTTTAGCATTAGTCTCATCAATAGTTATACTATCAAATGATAAGTTTGCATTTCTTCTGATAAGTCCATTTAGGCTTACTGTGTTTGCACCTGCTGAAATATCTCTAATTATGTATGCACTATCTTCTATCTTTAAATTACTAGATATTGAATATACATCATAAACATATCCCTTTATAGTAACATCATTTGCACAAACAAATAAATCACTATAAATATAAGCTTGTTCGCCTATTTCTAAATTTCCAGCTAATACAAATATGTTACCATCTACAACACTGTTTATTGTAACATCTTTTCCCATTACATAAACATTTCCTGAAACAGGATAGTCTATAGTAACACTATTATCACAAAGAAATACATCTTTTTCGACTTTTGTTGTTGTATCAGAACTGTCAGCTGGAAGAGTTTCATCGTTTGAGCTAATTACAGCTATTTCGTCCTCCCCGTTATCCTCATTTTCTGCATAACAAACATTTGCAAAAACGCTAAAAATTAACGCAATCAAAATGCCAACTATGATTAGTGACTTGAATTTTGAATTTTTTAAAGTTTTCATATATAGTCTCCTTTCTTATATGTTAGATTAAATATATAATTAAAATCTTAAAAAGTCAATCATAATTTTTCCAAAACAATTATATCCTTGGACTAACTTTCCAAAACTGCTTGAACTAATTTTCATATATATCTTTACTTTTTGAGGTTTTCTCTCGTACAAATTGCTTTTAGCTTTTCACTTGATGTCTTTTTTTGAATATTCACACATATCTTTCAAAAGACATTCACTACATTTAGGATTTTGTGAAGTGCATAAATTTCTTCCATGCCATATAAATAAATGATTTACGTCTTTATAATACTTTTTGGGAATTACTTTTAGAAGATCTTGTTCTATTTGCGTAGGATCACTTTTCTTAGAAAACCCTAATCTGTTTGATATTCTCTTACAGTGAGTATCAACTGCTATTCCCTGTGGTTTATCAAACGCTTCAAGCATTATAACATTAGCACTTTTTCTTCCAACTCCAGGAATAGTAAGAAGTTTTTCCATGTTACAAGGAACCTCTCCTTTAAAATCTTTAAGGATTTTCTCTCCTGCCTGTTTTAGGTTCTTAGCCTTATTTCTATAAAATCCGCAAGAATGTATTAAATTTTCAATTTCTTTTATGTCAGCATTTGCAAAATCTTCAGGCTTGTTCATCTTCTTAAATAATTCAGGAGTAACTTTATTTACTCTATCATCTGTACATTGTGCAGACAAACAAACAGCAACAAGCATTTCAAAGGGAGTAGTAAAGTCCAAGCTACATTTTGCATCAGGATATGTCTTCTTCAAAATTTCTATAATTTTTACAGCATCTTTTTCTTTCATAAATTTGCTCCTTTCTCGTAAATATCTTTTCTGAAACAATCATAGATTTTTATACAAATTTATTGTTATAATTTCTATTTTCTTTAATTATCACTATAGCATTTGTTGACCATTCCGTTTCTTCTTTAAGTATTCTTTGGTATCATCTTACATTCATACTCTCATTTTGTCAATCACATTTATGTTAAACAATTAATATTATATTAAAAAGGAGGTAATATATGATAGAAGCATTGAAAAAAACTCTTGGCGTTTGTCTAATTGGTATAGGAGCAGGAATTTTGCTTGTGCTGTTACTTCCAATCACAGGATGGCTATTCATAATTGGTTGTGCCCTTTTTTGCTTAGGTTTAGCATGGCTTTTCTGTAAAAAATAAATGAAAGGATTGATTTCTATGAAAATTGTAGTAAAAAAAGTTCCCAAATTTCTAAGGGGTTTTGTAAAAATGATTTTTGGAATAAAAGACGAGAAATAAACTACATACACTCTCTACAACAAAAACGAGATTGCTAAAAAACATTTTTCAATAATTTTTTAGTAATCTCGTTTACTTGTATAAAATTTCATATAGAACCCTCATCTATAAAACTAAACTATGCTCTTGTTACTTTTCCAGAACGTAAACATTTTGAACATACTTGTATTGTTTTTGGCTCTCCATTTATTATAGCTTTTACACTTCTTAAATTTGGTTTCCATGTTCTAGAAGCTCTTCTACTAACATGAGAACGTGCTATACTTATTTTATTTCCGTGTGATATTGATTTTTCACAAATTGCACATTTTGCCATAATTAATTGCACCTCCTATTTGAATTAATAAAATAGACTATGTATAATGATACCATAAAAGTTTCAAAAAAACAAGTCTTAAAATGAAATTTTGTGAAAAAGTGCCAGTTTTTATATTTACTCTGCTAACTTTATGTTTACGCACTCTTCGTCTTTCAATAATTTCCTTGCAACATTAATAAAATTACATTCGGTATCTGTCAAATATATCTGATATTTTTCTGCTATATTAACATTTGTTTTATCATCATTTCCTTTTTCAATATACTTTTCAAAATTTTCAGCAATTATTTTTCCAGTATTAATTATTTTGCAATCTTTCTTTACTTCTTTCTTAAAAATATTCTCAAACAAAGGATAATGTGTGCAACCTAAAATTAAAGCATCTACATCATGCATTCCATTCATATATTCATGAACCGCTAGCTCTGCAATCTTATTATCTGTCCAACCTTCTTCAGCCATTGGTGCAAGTAATGGACATGGTTTATTTATTACTTCTAAATCACCCTTAAGCTTTTTTAAATTATTTTCCCATGCATTGCTTCTTATTGTTCCTGCAGTTGCAACAACTCCAACCTTCTTTATTTTTTCATCAGAAGCAATATATTGACAGGTAGGCTCTATAATTCCGATAATTGGTATATCATACAATTCTTTTACAACATCTAAAGCCTGACTCGTTGCAGTTCCACATGCAATTATTATTGCCTTAACATCTTTTTTTATTAAAAATTCTATGCCTTTCTTAGCCAAATTTATTATACTTTCCTTTGATTTTGAACCATAAGGAAAGCTCTTAGTATCTCCTAAATATATAATTTTTTCTTCTGGAAATTTTTCTTTTATCTCTTTAAAAACAGTAAGTCCTCCCACTCCTGAATCAAACATTCCAATAGGTCTTGTATCCATAAAATTCATTCCTTTCTTCACAATACATATTATTATAGAACTCTTTATAAAATAATTCAATTTTTTTAGTTATTTTCTTTTAATTTGTGTGATTTGCAACTTACATTTTCTCATATAATTTGCATTTGACTTTTCACTTAACAAATTTGTATGATTTCCAACTTACTCTTCCTCATACAATTACATATAACTTTTCTCTTAGTAAGCTTATGCGACTTGCATTTAATCTAAGAAATTGTACTTGCATTTTTTTAACATACCTCATCTCAGATGTAACCGATAATTACTATAATCATATTATATATAAAGCAGAACTGCTAATAAAATGAAAGGAAGAATTTATTATGGAATACGATAAGAATATTTGCCCTGTTATTAATGTAGATGGTGTTATAGAAAGAGGTAAACAATATGACCTAGACATCACTCTACCAGAAGATAATAGAAATGTTATCTATGGAATAGTTAAGGATTGCTACAAAGAGCCAATTCGTGATGCCGTTGTAAAGCTAATCGAAGTAGAGTGCAGAATGGGAAAAGATATAAGAAAACCTGTTTCTCACACATTTACAGATGAGAATGGTGAATTTGTATTTGGACCTTTATGCGATAATAGACTTTATGAGGTTGAAATTTGGGTAAACAATGTAAAGCATGCAAAAATTTGTACTGAATGTCACCGTAAGGGAGAATGCTTAAGAGGTGTTGATATTGACTGTAAGCCAATGCCACCTTGCAAACCAGATAAACCATGCGAGCCTTGCAAACCTGAAAAGCCTTGCGACAACTGTAAGCCTAATTGTAGAGAAGACTAAAGCTAAATATTAAAAATATACAGCTTTTTAGAAAAGAATAATTGAAAAAAGAAGATTGTACTCGCATTTGCCTGTACTTTCTTCTTTTTTATTTATCTTAAATTTCTTATTGTTTGAGCATAGTCTTTTGAAGATATTATTGCAGTTCCTGCAACTAAAATATCAACTCCCGCTTCTATAAGTCTTTGTGAATTATCAACATTTATTCCACCATCAGCCTCTATGTCAAAGTCTAAACCTTTTTCATTTCTGTATTTATTTAGCTCTTCTATTTTGTTTATTGTTTCTGGAATAAGTTTCTGTCCTCCCTCTCCAGGTTCTACTGTCATAACAAGAACAACATGCACATAAGGTAGGAATTCATATATTTCACTTACAGGAGTTTCAGGTTTTATTGCAATTCCAACTCTTCTTGCTTTTTCTTTAATGTAATTAATATTTTCCTTAACCTCTGCTTTATCTTTACATGCTTCATAGTGAAAGGTTATCAAATTTGGTCCAAAAATCTTGTAGCTATCCACAAAATTCTTTATGTCTTTTACCATAAGATGAATGTCCAATGGCATTTTTGTTACATGATTTAAATATTCTCCATATTCAAGCATTAAATCACGAGTATCATTTTTCACAAATTCTCCGTCCATTACATCTACATGGAAATAGTCAGTCTTTGCATTTTCCAAATCATATATCGTATCAATAATCTTTTCCTTTTCTACACTTAGTATTGATGTTGATATTTCTACCATTTATGTTCCTCCTTGTCTTTAAGCTCTTCATATATTTTTTTATAATTGTTATATCTATTTATATTAATCTCTCCACTCTCGACTTCTTCCTTTATTCCACATTCGTCTTCTTTTATGTGACTGCAACCAACATATCTGCAGTTGTCAATTTTATCTTTGAATTCTACAAAATACTTGTCTAATTCTCTATATGGAATTTCAAATATATCAAATGTTGAAAATCCCGGTGTGTCTGCAATATAGCTATCTTCTTCTAATTTATATAGTTTTATTCCTGTTGTAGTATTTTTTCCTCTCTTATTTTTTTGACTTATTTCTCCTTCCAATGTTATATCATCTTTAAATAAATCATTTATAAGAGAAGATTTTCCGACTCCAGAATTTCCAGAGAAGGCACTTATATTTTCTTTTAGCAATTTTTTAAGCTCACTAACTCCTACTCCATCTTTTGCATTTGTCTTAATTACTGCATAACCGATTTTCGAATAAATATTGCTTATATTTTCAAATTCATTTTTCTCATCTAAATCAACTTTATTCAAAACAATTATTGGTCTTATGTGTAAAAACTCTGCAAAGGCTAGTTGTTTGTCTAGTAATAACAAGTCTGGCTTTGGGTGTTTACACGACACCACAAATATAATTTGCGTTAAGTTCGACATTCTAGGTCTTTTTATGTAGTTCTTTCTTTCTTCTATATTTTCTATTACAGCCATTTCAGAATTATCTGAGATTATTTCAAATTCAACATAATCGCCGACAACTGGAGTAAGATTATCATTCTTAAATTTTCCTCTAGCTGTAGCCGAATAAATCTTATTATCTTCTGCTTCTATAAAATATAAATTGGATTTGTTTTCAATTATAAGTCCCTTCATCTTATCTTCCTATCTAAATTATTCTTCATATCCTGGTTTTCCAAGTAATTTGAACATATTCTTCTTATATTTTTCTACTCCTGGTTGATTAAATGGATTTACTCCTAATATCTTTCCAGACATTGCACACGCAAGTTCAAAGAAATATATTAATTGTCCCATAGTCTCTTCGCTAAGGTCTTTCATGGTTATTACAATGTTTGGAACATTTCCATCTACATGTGCTTGTATTGTTCCTTCCATAGCCTTTTTGTTTACAAAATCTATTGATTTTCCTGTTAGATAATTTAATCCGTCCAAATCATCTTCATCTAGATTAATTAATATATTAGACTCTGGTCTTTCAATCTTTATAACAGTTTCAAATAAATTTCTTCTTCCCTCTTGTATATATTGTCCTAAAGAGTGCAAATCAGTTGTAAAGTCTGCTCCAGCAGGGAATATTCCTTTGCCTTTCTTTCCTTCACTCTCTCCATAAAGTTGTTTCCACCATTCAGTCATATAATGCATTTTAGGTTCATAGTTTACTAATATTTCTATATTCTTTTCATTCTTATAAAGAATATTTCTAACGACTGCATATTGGTAACATTCATTATATGTTAGGTCTTCATCACAATATCTATCCTGTGCAAACCTAGCACCCTTCAATAATTTATCTATATCAATTCCAGCAACCGCGATTGGCAATAATCCAACTGGTGTAAGAACTGAATATCTTCCTCCTACATTATCTGGAATTACAAATGTTTCATACTTTTCTTTGTCTGCTAATTTCTTCAAAGCTCCATTTTCTTTATCTGTTGTAACATAAATTCTGCTTCTGGCTTCTTCCAAGTCATATTTTGCTTCTAGCAGTTCTCTAAACACTCTAAAAGCAATCGCAGGCTCTGTTGTAGTTCCAGATTTTGAAATTACGTTTATTGAAAAATCCTTATGACTAATTAAATCAATTACATCATTTATATAATTTGGGCTCAAGTTATTTCCAACATAAATAATTTGAGGTGTTGTTCTCGAATTCTTATCTTGCAAATTATAAAAAGTATTTGTTAAACTTTCTATAACTGCTCTTGCTCCTAAATATGATCCTCCAATTCCTATTACAAGAAGCACATCTGAATCCTTTTGAATCTTTGTTGCACATTCTTTTATTCTTTTTACTTCTTTTTTATTGTATTTTGTTGGAAGATCCAGCCAGCCTAAGAACTCCTTTTCATCACTTTTTTTCTCTTGTAATTCTTTGTGAATATCTGATACCTTTTTGCTATATTTTAATATTGTATTTTCTGTTATGTTTGAATTAGACAAATCTAATTTTAGTCCTACCATAGTAATCACTCCTTCGTATATTTATATACTTATAATATATTAAAAATGTAATCAGTTCAAGACTTTTTTAAGATTTTGAGGAATATTTGTTGAAGATAATAACTTTTTATAAAAATATGGTGTGTAAATAAATTACACACCACACTAGTACAGTAGAAACGTTTTTCACTTTAGCTACGCTAGGTTCAAACCGTTTCCTACCCACTCTCTTATATTTATGTTAATTCTCAAATTTGAGATTCCTTTTCCCATATCTGTACTATGGGTTATGATTTCTGCTGAATTTAAATTCAGAGAAACCAGGTCTCAGGTCTACAAGAATAAAGTAAGCCTAAACCCACTGTCACCGCGGGCACGGTCAGAATCGTCAAAACGGTAACCTGCTGGATAACCAGCGAAGCCGCTGAAGCAACAGCCTCCACGACGCATGTAAGGATAGCTCGTGCCAGACTCTCTAGACTCTGTAGTCCATTCCCATACATTTCCTCCCATATCGTATATATTATTTACTGCTGTTGTTTGTCCAGTTGGTATTAATTTACCTGTTCCATTTGCCTTTGTTTGCTTATTTTTTTCTGTATCTGCAATTCCTGTATAATTGAAGGTTGGAGAATCCTTATAGTTTCCCTCTTCTGAACTCCTTCCATAATCACTATTTGTTTTTTGTATAAATGCTATTGCTGTATCCCATGCATAACTACTTACTAACTTTGTTGTTACACTTGAACTATAATTTTGTTGTGTTTTAAATCCTTCTGCTAAACTTTTCGCTTGTGTTCTTGTTACATAATTATATGGGGCTTGTCCTGCTTTTACTGTTATTTTATTACTTGTTGATGCTCCATTTGCTCTTAATGCTTTTGCTTCTTTATCTCCTGCTTCATATCTTCCTATATAATACCCTTTATTGGTTTCTACACTTGTTTTTTCATCTTCTGGTAAGTTTTCTGAATAATCACTAAAATCGAAACTTCCTGTATACTCAGTTCTTTTATAATCAGCTATATTATCTACTGGTATCCATACAAACTGATTTCCTACTAAATCTGTTCCAACTGTTGTTTGTCCTTTATATTTTTCTTTATCTGCTGTTGCATCTGAAATTACTAGTCCACTTGCTTTTGTTCCTCCAACATATACAAATCCGTCTGGAATTGTCACTCCATCTGATGCTGGATCATAGTCAGAACCGCCTGCTGAGCCTCCTCCTGTTGTAGAATCTCCTGAACCTCCTGGTTCTGAACCTCCTCCTGTTGTGTCTCCAACTTTTGTATCTATCCAATCTGTTACTTCGTTGAAATGCTTCTCTTCATTTGTTTGTGCTCCTGCATATTGATTCTTAGCATCTTTTGCCTTACTTATTACTCCATTATTGTTTAG
>URYN01000009.1 GCA_900552135.1 uncultured Clostridium sp. | reverse complement strand
ACCATGAGATATAGAGGCGAAGAGTTCTAAAGAAGAACTCAAAACTTCTATGACAGAGGAAAAACAAAAAGAAGGCTATGCCAACGCATAGCGAATGGAATACGCTATGTGAAAAAATTTATATGGTGTGTATTTATTTACGCATCATATTTTTTTGAAAGACCATTTTGATTATAATGAAATTAAAATAATTGAAAAACAGTTGAAAATAAAAAATTGGTATGCTATTATAAAGCTGTAAACAAAAGTATTTGAAACGCAAAAGAAGAGAAAAGGAGTAAAGTAGAATGAACAAACCAGCAAACCGTTGTGGCTGTACACACACACACACACACACCGTATATTCTTACCAAAGAGAAGAATTAGCAGAAGTTGCTAAGGTTTGTTTGCTATACTCAAAAACAGCTTATGATTTCGTATGCAATATTGCATGTGAAATTGTATATAAAGCTGAAAAAAACACATATTATAAATATAAGAAGATAGGAGTAGTTTAGAAAAGGCTATTTCTGTCTTTTTTGCGTTTAAAAATACTTAAAGTGAACAAAATAAATAAAGGAGGAAGAAAGTAAAAATGAAAACAAAATTTAAAAATAAACAAGAAAGAGGAATCACACTTATTGCTTTGGTTGTTACTATAGTTGTTTTGTTAATATTAGCAGGAGTAAGTATAAGTTTAGTGCTAAGCAATAATGGAGTAATAAGTAAGGCAAAAGATGCTAAGAATCAATATGCAGAAGCACAAACAAATGATGAAAAACAATTAAATGAAGTATCAGATTGGATAGATACAAAAGTTGGAGACACAACAGGAGGAGGTTCTGATTATGACCCTGCTTCAGATGGAGTAACAATACCAGAAGGGTATTACTATGTTGGAGGAACAAAAGCAAAAGGATTAGTTATTTCTGATGCAGAAGCAGATAATGAAAAATATAAGGAACAGGAAAATGTTGGTAAAGATTTAGCTGGAAACCAATGGGTGTGGGTGCCTGTTGAAACACCAAGTAGCTTATATACAACTGTAGCAGAAGGAAAAACACTTTCTGGAAATACAGGAGTAAAAACTACAAAATATACAAATTCAGAAATAATAAGTGGAATAACGAGAGTTCAACCAGGAAGTACAAGTAGTTATAAAGAGCCAGATATAGTAACTACTTATGATAATGATACAAATGCAAAAACAGCAGGATTTAGTAGTTTAGCAAATATGGCAGAGACTATGAAAAGTGACTATGAAGAAATGATAAAAAGTTTAGAGAAATATAAAGGATTTTATATAGGAAGATATGAGTTAACTGCCGATGGTGAGAAGACAGGAGCTACTCAAACATGTGAAAATGGTGTAAATTGGTATACATTATATAAAAATTGTACAACATTAGCAGTAGGTTCAAAAGTAAAGACAAGAATGATATGGGGATTGCAGTGGGATGCAACATGTAAATGGTTAGCTACTTCTAAATTTGACATAACAGATTCAAGTAAATGGGGAAATTATAGTAATAATACTGCAGATGGACATGGAACAGAGCAAAATACAGGCTTTAGTGAAAGTTGGAAGGCAAATAATATCTATGATTTCGCTGGAAACTGTTTGGAATTTACCCAAGAAGCGAACGACACCCACAGCAGAGCTAGCAGAGGAGGCGGCTATGGCAGCAATGGCTCTCTCGATCCGGCTTCTGGTCGTCTCAACAGCAGTCCTGCCTACACCAACAGTTTCAATGGTTCTCGCCCTACTTTATATTTGATACCATGAGATATAGAGGCGAAGAGTTCTAAAGAAGAACTCAAAACTTCTATGACAAAGGGAAAACAAAAAGAAGGCTATGCCAACGCATAGCGAATGGAATACGCTATGTGGAAAATTTTAGGTGGTACCCATTGAAAATGGGCCACACATCTAAAATTTTCCACTTGCGTGGCACCACACTTGTGTGGTGCTTTTTTATGTTTGCAGGTTCAATTATGTGATGCAAAGATGAGAAAAAGTTGCTACAAATTAATTTTAGGAGTGGTGAAAAAATGAGTTTTAGTAAAATGCTAGAAATCTTACAAGATGAAGATTTTAATAAAATTGTATTGAAAAATGTGTGTTAAAAAAATAAAAAATTTTTGCTTCATATTCTATTCTAAAAATGGTTGATAAATGAAAAATAGTATTGTATAATGTGCATGTAAAATAAAACAGAATAAGGAGGGATAAGTCAATTAAACAGATGAATAAATCTGCATAATTGATTATAAAAATATGAATTTACCAAACAAATTAACTTTATTTAGAATAATATTAGTGCCAGTAATGGTTATAGTATCTTTTTTCAATATACCAGGAAGTTTCTTAGGAATATCAACAACAATGTGGATAATGGAACTTATTTTCATTGTTGCATCGATAACAGATAAATTAGATGGATATTTAGCTAGAAAAAATAATCAAGTAACAAACTTTGGAAAGTTTCTTGATCCGATTGCTGACAAGATTTTAGTAGTTGCAGCTATGATTTTATTTGTAGAAATGGGAAGACTACCTGCATGGATTCCAATTATAGTAATATTTAGAGAGTTTGCTGTTTCTGGATATAGATTAATTGCTGTTCAAAATAGTGGAAAAGTCATTGCGGCAAATGTATGGGGAAAATTAAAAACTGTAACACAGATGATTGCTATTATTTTAATGTTCTTAACAACACACCCTTATTTTGCATTTGTGCTTAGAGCAAAAACAGAACAGGAGGCAATGGTAAATAGTGCACTTACATATATGTCTACAGGTGATTTTATCATAAATATTCTTGCAAGCGTATTCATGACAATTTCTGTAATTGCAACAATTTTCTCAGGATATGAATATTTAAAAGGTGGAAAAGACTTACTAAAAGATTGTTAAAAGGACATCCCTATTGGGCGATAATCTTTTTGCGAAGAGAGGAAGGAATGAACAATGGAGCTTGAAGAAGCTAGAAAACAGGTTAAGGAATTAAGAGAAAAACTAGAGTATTATGCTAAACTTTATTATGATATGGATAATCCAGCTATCACGGATTACGAGTATGATATGATGATGAATAAATTAAAGGCTTTGGAAAAGGAGTTTCCAGAGCTTATTACAAAGGATTCACTAACTCAAAGGGTTGGAGGACATGTTAAAGAAGGTTTTAAGCAGGTGACTCATGAAGTTCCTCTTCAAAGTCTTCAAGATATTTTCTCTTTTGATGAACTTAGAGAATTTGACAATAGGGTTAGAAAAGTTGCAGAGGAAAATAATGAAGAATTAAAATATGTTGTTGAGACAAAAATTGACGGTTTATCAACTGCTCTAAAATATGAAAATGGTATTTTTGTTCAAGGAGCAACAAGAGGAAATGGTCTAATAGGCGAAGATGTTACAGATAACTTGAAAACTATTGCACATATTCCAAAGAAACTTAATGAGGACATAAACATTACCGTTCGTGGAGAGGTTTTCATTGGTACAAAAGAGTTTGAAAAGATGAACGCTGAAAGAGAAATTATGGACGAGCCTCTATTTGCTAACGCAAGAAATGCAGCAGCAGGCTCACTTCGTCAGTTGGATTCTAGAGTTACTGCAATGAGACCTTTAGACATATTTATATTCAATGTTCAAAAGTACGAGGCAGAAACATTCGATTCAGAAAATTCACATTTTACAGAATTGAACAAGCTTGAAAAATTAGGATTTAATGTAGTTCCAGTAAGAACTCTTTGTAGTACAATAGACGAAGCAATAGAGGCAATACAGAAGATAGGTGAAGATAGAGAAAAATTATCTTTTGGAATAGATGGAGCTGTTATAAAGGTCGATAATCTTAGACTTAGAGAAATTCTAGGAACAACTTATAAAGTTCCAAAGTGGGCGATTGCATACAAGTACCCACCAGAAAAGAAAGAAACAAAATTATTGGATATTGTATGCCAAGTAGGAAGAACTGGAGCTATAACACCAACTGCAATACTTGAGCCAGTTAAAGTTGCAGGGTCTACAATATCAAAAACAACACTTCATAATGAAGATTTCATAAAGCAAAAAGGATTAAAAATTGGAGACACCGTTGTAATTCAAAAACAGGGAGACGTAATTCCGGAAGTTGTTGATGTTCTTAAAAGAAAAAGAAACGGAACTGAAAGAGATTTTGTAATGCCAACAGTATGCCCAGTTTGCGGAGCTCCAGTTGTAAGAGAAGAGGGCGAAGCAGTAGCTCGATGTATTGGAATAGAGTGTAGTGCAAAATTGCTTAGAAACTTAGCACACTTTGCTTCAAAAGAAGGAATGGACATAGATGGACTTGGAATAAAAATAATCGAACAGTTAGTTGATAAAGGACTATTAAAAAATATAACAGACATCTATACTCTAACTATTGATGAAATAGCTTCACTTAAAAAGAATGGCAAGAAATTTGCACAAAACTTAATTGATGCAATAAACGAAAGTAAGAATAATGATTTATTTAAATTGCTTACAGCACTTGGAATAAGACATATTGGAACAAAATCTGCAAAAGGACTTTGCAAGAAATATAAATCTATAGATGAAATTGCAAATGCAAGTTTTGAAGAATTAAGCATGATTGACGATGTTGGAATGATTACAGCAAAAAGCATTTATGAGTTTTTCAGACAACCTCAAACAATGGATTTAATAGAAAAGTTAAAAGAGGCTGGAGTAAATACGGAAGTACTCGAAGATGATTCAAATTCAGATGATAGATTCTATGGAGAAACATTTGTATTAACAGGAAGTCTAACGGGCTTCACAAGACAAGAAGCAAGCGATATAATCGAAAGATTTGGAGGAAAAGTTTCTGGCTCTGTATCAAAGAAAACAAGCTATGTATTGGCAGGAGAAGAGGCTGGCTCAAAATTGACTAAAGCACAAGAATTAGGAATTAGAATAATATCAGAAGAAGAATTCAATAACATGATAAAATAATGAAAATAGGTTAATGAAAGTAAAAAATAAAAGTGGAAATTTGTTAATGTATCTGCATTAATATACAATTTATATATGTATCTAGAATGATTTAAAGAAATTCAAGAAACAAAATATCAGAAAGGAAAACAAGATGGACGGAAAATATTCTTTTGAAAGAATGGACGAAGAATTGGATAACGGATATATAATTTTTTATACTTATGTAAGAAACAGATATCAGCTATTTAAAACATCTGAAAACTGCTATACACAACAATTACTTACAGAAGACTTAAAAAATCCATTACCAAGACTTGCAATAATAACACATAAAAGATTAAAAGAAATTTATCCATATATGGAAGCAATAGAATACAAAACAAGTGCAATTTAAGTGGTACAATTTGAGGACGGTACAATTTGGTTACGTGGGAAAAAATTTCCTGATGTGCCAATGCCAAAATATAATTAAGGAAAATTTTGGTGAAAGAGGAAAAATTGTACCAAAGTACAAATGTTCAAAATGAGTATGGTTGGAGGACGAAAAAGTTGTACTGATACAAGGAGGCTGAAAAGATGTACACTTATGACGATGTAAAAGAACATAGTAAAGACAGAGAATACGTAGAAAAAGCAATAGAAGAAGATGGACTTTTATTAGATGCTGCAGATCCGGAATTTCAAGATGATAAGGAGCTTGTAATGAAGGCTGTTACAAAAGACGGAGGTGCATTGGAATTTGCCTCAAAAAGGTTAAAAGGAGACAAAGAAATATTAATGCAAGCCGTAGAAAAAAAGGGGTGGGTTCTTTGTTATGCGTCTGATGAATTAAAGGCTGACAAGGAACTAGCATTAAAAGCTGCAAAAACAGATGGACAAATCTTATATTATGTTAGCAAAGAATTAAGAGATGATTATGATATTGTATTAGAAGCGGTAACGCAAAAAGGTCTTATTGTAAAATATGCTAGCAAGCGTTTACGTTCAGATAAAACAATAGCTTTGTCGGCAGTAAAACAAGATAAGAGAGCTTATGATTTTATAGTGCCAGAACTAAGACAAGATTCGGAAATACAAGCAATAATAAATCCACCAGAATAAATAACAAACTTCGCCCAAAAAGGGACGTCCCTATTGGGCGAAAGCTTTATTATTGAGATTATTGAGCAAGTTGTGGATTTGCGTATATTGTTTTATTGTCTGTATATATTACCATTCCAGGCTTTGCTCCGTTTGGCTTTTTTACATATTTTATAAAAGTATAATCGACTGGAACGTTTTGAGACATTCTAGCTTTGCTGTAATATGCTGCTAAACAAGCACATTTATACAAAACACTGTCTGGAACTCCAGAATTTGAAAGATCAAGTTTTTTGCCTGAGGAAGCAGATGAAGGTGATATAGCTAGTTTGTCTGAAATATCTTTATCAAAATTAGCAGATAAATTAGATTTTTCAGCAAAACTGCTAGGTCTTATTACAACATGGCTTCCGTGAATGTCTTTTGTGTGAAACCATATATCAGAATTTTGAGCAAGTCTGCAAGTTAAATAATCATTCTGTTTATTATTTTTCCCAACCCAAACCGTAAATCCATCAATTTCATATTTTGTGGGCATAAGAGAAGATTCTTCTTTTTGAGCTTTATTTTTTTTCTTTGCAGAAAGTTTCTTTGATTTTGTAGCAATTTTCTGAGCTTCAGAAGAAATATGATTATTTACAGTATTCGAATTTTTGCTAAATATAAAATTATCGCAAATCTCAGAATAAATATTCTCAAGATCTTCTGTTGTTGTTGCATTTTCTAATTCATATATAATACTTTCCAAGTAATTCAATTCCTGTTCAGCAAGCTCCTTTTGCTTACTAACAATGGCAATCGTATTTTGTAGTTTTCTGTACTTCTTAAAGAAATTCTTCGCATTCTTTGAAGGTGAAATACTCTTATCTAGCGGAATTTCAATAGGATTATTATTATCATAATAATTTTCCAAAACAATAGAATCTTGAGGAAAATCCTTTATTTTATATAAATTTGAAGTTATCAATTCACCATATAATTTATACGAATCAGTTTTATCACATTCATTAATCTTTAAATTAATATTGTTAATTCTATCCTTAACTTTTTTTATTTGACCAAGAACCAATCTGGAAACAGAATCCCTATAAGACTTAAACTCCTCCTTTTGCTCTTTTAAAAAATAAAAATCATCTATAAAAAAGTTAATAGATAAATTATCATAGGCTGAAACATTATCAATACAAATGAAATAATCAGCTTTTTGCTTAGAATCTGTAGAAAAACTTAAGAATTTAGAATTATCTTTAACAGTGATACAAGAAGTAGTATTTTTTAGTTGTTCAGCTTCAAGTAATTTAACCATATTGTTTAAATATTCAAATAGTTTCTTTAAATCATCTAAAGTGTAAGCCGAATCATTGATTTTTAGTTCATTTAATAAATAAAAAATATTATTTTTTCCAAAACCATTAATCTTCTTGCTAAGAGTAGAACTGATTGAAGTACCTGAAGAAGATTCAGTTGAAAAAAGTTTATAAAAATTATCAAAAGTTTTTATACAAGAAAAATCGGGCTTATCACTTACAATACTAACATATTTGCTACCAGGGAATATGTCACGATTCGAATTGTCAAACTTGTTCAAGTGCCTTAAACTATCAATAACAATTTCTTTGTCGGAAAGAAGAATTACATTGCTATGCTTTCCCATAAGTTCTACTACAAGAGTTTTTGTAATCAAATCATTAAGCTCGTTATGGCACTCTATATCGATAAAAACGATTCTTTCAAGTCCGTTGGAATAAATCTTTTTTATTATTCCGCCAACAAGATGCTTCCTTAAAACCATGCAAAAATTAAGAGCGTTCTGAGGATTAGCCTTAGAATTCGTTGTTAAATTAATTCTATAATTTACAGAATCAATAGAAATATTCAAAGCAAAATTCTTTCCACCACAATAAATTCCCAGTAAAAGTTCGTTCTTATTGGGTTCAAAAATCTTGTTTATTTTTCCATTAATTAAGCATTGCAATTCATTTACAATCGATTTTGTAACAACTCCATCAAAAGCCATAGTCGTTCTCCTTTCAATATATAAAATTATAGCCCAAAAATACGAAGAAATCAAGGAAAAATAATGCAAAACTATTGACATTAATGTTTCAACTAGAATATAATACAGGCTAGTAGAGCACTTCTCTAGGAGGACAATCTAAAACATGAACAACAAATACGATAATATGACTGATGAAGAAATATTAGAATTAATAAAATCAAAAGACGAAGAAGCCCTAGAATATTTAATTTGCAAATACAAAGATGTTGTTAATTCAAAAGTAAACAAATACTTCATAATAGGTGCAGAAAAAGAAGACATCATACAAGAAGGACTAATTGGATTATACAAAGCAATAAAAGATTTTAATGCAACAAAGCAAAACACTTTCAAATCATTTGCAAACTTATGTATCGAAAGGCAACTAATTACAGCAATAAAATCTTCAAACAGACAAAAACACATTCCATTAAATTCATATCTATCTTTAAATATGAATGCTTATGAAAATGATGACGGAAACAATGACACAGAAGTTATGGATGTATTTGATGCCAATGTTGTTGAAGATCCACTTGATACAATAACAAAAAAAGAATACATGACGAATGTGGAAAATGTTATAGATACTCATCTTAGCAACTTTGAAAAAAAGGTGCTTGGAAGGTACATTCAAGGTGATTCGTATATTACCATTGCGGAAAAACTTGATGCTCCTGTGAAATCGGTAGATAATGCAATTCAAAGAATTAGGAAGAAAACAGCTAAAGGATTGAATATAGAAAAAAATTAAAAATAGAGCATAGAAATTACAGAAAATATAAAACAAACATTGAATATGAAAAATCAGATTGCAAATAATACATTAAATAAAAATGCTTCCGAATAGACGGAAGCAAATAAATGCTAACATAGCTCAGTCGGTAGAGTGCAGCCTTGGTAAGGCTGAGGTCACGGGTTCGATTCCCGTTGTTAGCTCCAAAATTTATAGAGAACTAGAATTTTTAGAGAATTCTAGTTTTTTATTTTACATCTTTTACCTTAAATTCTGTCTCAATAAATAATTTTCCGAATAAAATATATTAGGAGGATTAAATATGGAAAAGATTAAGACGATAGCAAAATATACAATAAATATTCTGGCAATTATAAGTGCATTAGTTACTGGCATTAATGCAGTAGAAGGAATAACAATACCATACGCGATTCAAATAATACAAATAATAGCCGTTGTTCAAGGTGTAATAAGCACATATTTACTTGGACAAAAAGCTATTAATAATAGGGAGAAGAAGTAATATGAATATAATTGATACAAATTTAAAATTTAAGCAAATGGATACAAGAAAATCAACTCAAAGAATAATTCTGCACCATGCTGCTGCAAAAACATGCTCAGCAGAAGATATTCATAGATGGCACTTGAACAAGGGATGGAGTGGGGCTGGATACCACTTTTTAGTTAGAAAAGACGGAAAGATATATAGGTTACGTCCGGAAGATAAAGTTGGTGCACATGCTTATGGCTCAAACTATAACTCCATAGGAGTGTGTTTTGAGGGGGATTATATGGTTGAAAATATGCCAGAAGAAGAGACTAAAGCAGGGCAAGAACTTGTAGCTTATTTAAAGAACAAATATGGAATATCAGAAGTTGAAGTGCACAAGAGAGTAAACGCAACTAGCTGTCCGGGGGATAATTTCCCATTCAATCAAATTGCGAATGCAACCGAAATAATCACTCCAAAGCCAAGTGAAGAAACAGGAAAAATTGCACAGATACAAAATGCATTAAATGAAAAGTATGGATTAGATATTGATGCTGATAATATCTATGGAAATGAAACTAAAAAGGCACTTGTAAAGGGATTACAAACTGAGTTAAATAAACAATTTGAAAGAAACTTAGTTGTTGATGGAATATTTGGAACTAACACCTACAATGCTTGCATAAATGTTCGAAGAGGAGCTGAAGGAAACATCACTTGGTTAATCCAGTCAATGTTGATTTGTCATTCATTTAATATTAATGCAGACGGAATATTCGGACCTGCAACTGAAAGGGCAGTGAGAGATTTTCAATCAAGAAATGGACTATCAGTAGATGGTATTGTTGGAAAAAATACGTTTAATAAATTGTTCAAATAAAAATATGGTAGAAGAAATCCTACCTCTTGTATTGTTTGGATAACATGCAAAAATTACTAGATAATACTTTTTATAAAAACGAGCATGTTCGAAAACTTAAAAATAGCAAAAAGATTAAAATAGAAAAACTTAAAAATAGTAAAAACTATTGAAAAATTATGTTAACGATGCTATAATAAAAACATTCGCGAGAGTGAATTATATTAAGTATATCAAGTAGAAATTCTCAGAAAACAACTGTTAGGAGGACTAAATTCTATGAAAATTAAACAAATGTATGTAACACGGAAAAATCCGGAGAAAATCTTTAAGCTACTTAAAGAGGAGTTGATAAAACAGCCGAACACGCAAGTTTTTATTGAGGAGGATATATTTCAAAAATTATTCTTTGGTTGGGAGATGCATGTTTACCAGACACATTGTCAAAAGAGCTTTCATTACAACGATAGCTTCGACAGCGAAACATGGCTAAAGCTTACCAAAGGAAATGCTCATGCGGAAACCGTGGCAATGGCAAGTTTTATTACCAACTGTGAAGGCTACAAACAACTTGTGCAATTTAATTCACAGGGCGTTTGCTATACACATTACTGCACCGGATTTGAACAACTGTTACTCATTATGTTTGAACCAGCAAATTAAAAGCGACAAGGGACGTTCCACGAGTGGAGCGTCCTTTAAAATATTATATATCAATTATAGATAGATTAACTGATTGCAAAAACAAACAATTTGTGTTATATTATAGTAGCTATAAGAAAAAGAAAGGTCGAAGATATAATGAAAATAGGAATCGTAGGACTTCCAAACGTAGGAAAGAGTACTTTATTTAATGCAATAACAAATGCAGGAGCAGAATGTGCAAACTATCCATTCTGTACAATAGAACCAAATGTTGGCGTAGTTCCAGTGCCAGATGAAAGATTGGACAATTTAGCAAAAATGTACAACCCTCAAAAGGTTACACATGCAGTAATTGAATTTGTTGATATAGCAGGTTTGGTTAAAGGTGCCAGCAAAGGTGAGGGATTAGGAAATAAATTCTTGTCACATATAAGAGAAACAGATGCAATCTGTGAGGTTGTAAGATGTTTCGAAGATTCAAACATAATACATGTTGACGGAAGCATAAATCCGGTAAGAGATATTGAAACAATTAACCTTGAATTAATATTTGCAGACTTAGAGACTGTTGAAAAAAGAATAGACAGAAGTAGCAAAATGATAAAGGCAGACAAAAAATATCAATTCGAATTGGATACATGGAAAAAGGTTAGAGAGGCACTTCAAAATGGAAAAATGGCAAGAAGCTTAGATTATTCTGAGGAAGAGCAAGAAGTAATAAAAGATGCATTTTTACTTACAATGAAGCCTATTTTATATGTAGCAAATGTTTCTGAGGAACAACTTTCAGATGATAATGATGCAAATGTAAAAGCGGTTGAAGAGTATGCAAAACAAGATAAAGCAGAAGTTATCAAACTTTGTGTAAAAATAGAAGAAGAATTATCAAGCTTAGATGGTGATGATAAAAAAGAAATGCTTGAAGCACTTGGATTAGAAGAATCTGGACTAGATAAAGTAATAAAATCAAGCTATGACTTGCTTGGATTGATGTCTTTCTTAACAGCTGGTGAGCCAGAAGTAAGAGCTTGGACTATAAAAAAAGGAACAAAAGCACCACAGGCAGCAGGAAAAATTCACTCGGACATCGAGAGAGGATTTATTAGAGCAGAAATAGTTTCTTACGATGATTTAATGAGAGAGGGCTCAATGGTTGCTGCTAAAGAAAAAGGCTTAGTTCGTTCAGAAGGCAAAGAATATGTAATGCAAGATGGAGATATAGTATTATTTAAATTTAATGTATAAATATAAAAAGGCAATGTTTATGAAGCATTGCCCTTTTTTTCATCATCTAAATTATCTAAACAATATTGAAGCATTTGACATACTAGGTAATTAAAAGATACATCATTTTTATTTGCTAAATCTTGTAATTCATTGATCATAGTTTCTTTCAAACGGAATGTTTTATTTAAACTTGGTTCTGACTTACTTGATTGAGGTTTTATTTGAAATCCCATAATCTACCTCCTTCGACAAAATTATACAATGATAATACAAAAAATAATATATTATAAAAATGCAAGATAAAATATATTGCAAAATCAAAGGTGTTATAGTATAATAAACTGCATAAATAGGATTTTTATGTGAAAAAATAAAACTAAGGAGGAAAAATTATGTTAAAAAACAAGAAAGGAATTACACTTATTGCACTGGTTGTTACAATAGTTATATTGTTAATCCTTGCAGGAGTGAGCATTAACTTAACATTAGGAGATAATGGATTAATAAACAAAGCAAATCTAGCAAAGAAAAAATCAAATAGTTCAAAATTAATAGAGAATATACTAAATGCTTGGAATGAATGTATAATAATGAGTAATGAAAGTGGTCAAGAAGAACAAGAATATTTCGAAGAAAATTTTTCACAAGTTTTAGAAAGTAAAGATATAAATGTAACTGAAATAGCTATTAATATTAATGGAACGAGTATTGTAAAAGTTAAGAAAGACGATAGAATTATTATATATTGTATAAGTAAAGATTTAGGAATATATCACATATGTGACTACGATGTAGATGGAAAAGAAAAGGTTACAAAATGTAGTGTATGTGAAAATGAAATTGAAGTTATTAATGTAAAAGATTATGATGCCAAAGGAGATGGAATTACCAATGATTCAAGTGCAATAAAAAAAGCAATTGCAGAGGCCAACAATAAGATCTTATATATACCAAATGGAACATATAATATATTAGATGCGATAATACTCGCCGGAATAAATAATGTAAAAATAATGGGAGATAACAATACCACATTAGTAGTGAATGATGGGTTTAAATTACAAGATGTAGAAAATATAGAAATTAAGTCTATAAACTTTATACAAAATGATAACAAGAAATTTCAACAGGATATTTTTATAATGGAAACACCGAATGCAAAATGTGATAATGTTGTTATAAGAAATTGTACATTTAGTGATGGAAGAGGAGGGATAAAATTTAATTCATATCTAGACCACTTTCCATTATATAACATTGTATTAGACTCTATTGTAGTAAAAAATTGTGTTGCTCCAATATATATGGACTCAATTAGAAATTTGACAGCGTTAAATATATATGTTAATCAAACAACGAAATATGAAAATATAAGTAAGTTAGACCATCATATATATATTTCGAAAAATTGCGACAACATGGTATGGAGCAATACGACTATAGATGGAGGAATAGATAATAGTATAGCAAATTATAATGGAGCAATAAATATCGCAACAGCTTATGAAAATACGCAATTATATAATATTGAATTTAATGTGTTAAATGTTATAAATAGAGAAAATAAAACATACTATGCATTGATAGATACAGGACATTGTGAAAATTTAATAGTAAAAAAATTAAAAATTGATGATCCAACTACAAGTTATAACATGATAATATATAATTATGATTCGAACACAACAATTAAGGATAGTTATATTAATTGCAAAGGAGCATCATTTCAAAATATAAGTAGCATAGATGGACAGGATTTCTTAAAAATAGAAAATAACAATATTAATACTTCTACTCTTGATAATCTTTCTAGCTATTGGGTGTTGTGTCCTAAAAAAGGAAGCATTATATGTGAAAACTCATCGTTTAAATTAAATAGTGTTGGAAAAAATTTTAGACTCTTAAACTGTAATGATAAAAACAGTAAGATTGAATTCTTGAATAATAAAGTAGAGTGGCTTAGCAATGCGGTAAATGGAAGTATTTATGGTAATTATATCCTTGATTGCCATAATGAGGGATGTAATGTGAAGATTGACGGCAACGAATTTTTTGCTAATAATTTATGTAATTTAGCTTTTACAATATCAAAAAACATAGAAAATTATAATATTATTATTGAAAAAAATAGATTTTCCGATTTTGTTTCTAAGTACTCACTATTTTCTAATATTGGGAAAATGGAACAAGATGTGGGATATAAAGATAATGAAATTGTTTATAATACTAAATAATTTTGACGTGCTGACAAAAATAAGAAAATGTATAAGATTTTGAAATTTATCATATGATTTTTTAATAACTAAAAGAGTTATCTATCAGATAGCTTTTGACCTCGCGATAGGTTATATAGACTGTCGTGAGGTTTTATATTGTATGGAATAAAAAATTGCATAGTATGCTATTGGGTTACATTAAATTACAGACACTAAGTTATGAAATTCACAAAATTTTCACAAATAAATTAGCAATCTCTATTGACATTTGCTAAAATGAGTTGTATTATATACACAGTTTAGCAATCAAAACAAATGAGTGCTAAAAAGAGGTGAATAAAATTGGATGACAGAAAGAAAAAAATACTACAAGCAATTGTAGAAGAATATATTGAAACAGCTGAGCCTGTAAGTTCTAAGGCACTAGTAGAAAAACATGGAATTGATTATAGCAGTGCAACAATTAGAAACGAAATGGCAGAGCTTGAAAAGGCTGGATTACTTGATAAACCACACACTTCAAGTGGTAGAGTTCCATCAGCACAGGGTTATAGATACTATGTTGATGAGCTTTTAAATTATAATGATATAAGCCTTCAGGAGATAAAATATATACAAAGTCAACTTGAAACTAAAGTTAATCAAATAGAAGATTTAACTAAAATTGCAACAACTACACTTTCGGAAGTTACACACTACACCTCGGTGGGAATTGCTCCAAGAGTTTCATCTCAAAACATTGAAGAAGTAAAATTTGTACTTCTTGGTTCAAGACTTTTAATGGCCATAATCTTAACAGAGAATGGACTTATAAAAGAAACAATAATAAAATTTGATGAAGATATTACGCAAGATCAGGTAGATACATTAACATATTTGTTTAATAATAAACTAAAAGGTAGACCAATTGCTCAAATAGATAAGCCACTTGAGGAATATATTCACGCAGAAATGAGCAATATATTAAAAGTAATAAAACCAGTATTAGAACAGATTAATAAAGCAATAAATGAAGACATTCCAGTATACATGGAAGGAGCGGACAAATCGTTTGAACTTCCTGAATTCAAGAGTCTAGACATTGCAAAGAACTTTGTAAACATCCTAGATACGGATAAAACAAAGGAAATGATAGATGTTCTAAACAATAAAGATAGTGAAGATGAAATTAATGTCTACATCGGAGACGAAAGCATTGATAAAGCATTAAAAGATTTCAGCATAATTACTTTTAAGAGAAAAAATCAAGGTAAAGACTTAGGAACGATTGCGATAATTGGACCTACAAGAATGGATTATTCAAAAGTAATATCTGCAATGAGGTATATAAGCAAGAAATTAGATGAAGATAAGCAAATAGATAATAAAACCAAAAGAAAAATGTTAAATGAAGGAGAGGGTGAAAAGCATGGAAAATAAAGAAGAGCAAAAAGAAAACAATGAAATGAAAAAAGAACACGAAGAAAAACATACTCAAGAGCACAACAAAGAAAAAGAATTGAATGAAAAATTATCAAAGGTAAAAGATGAACTTGAAGATGTAAAAGACAGACATACAAGATTAATTGCAGAATTCGACAACTTGAAAAAACGTAGTGCTAAAGAAAGAGAGAATCTATATGGCTCAATAATGGGAGATGTTATATCATCATTATTGCCAGTACTTGATAATCTTGAAAAAGCTGTTATGGCTGAGACAAAAGATGAAGAATACAAGAAAGGAATTGAACTTGTATTAAAACAATTCAAAGATGTTCTTTCAGCAAATGGGGTAAAAGAAATTGAGGCTGTAGGACAACCTTTTGATCCAGAACTTCACGAGGCAGTAAGCATGATTCAAGATGAAAATCTTGGAGAAAAAATAGTTGCACAAGAATATAGAAAAGGTTATATGATTGGAAATAAGGTTATACGTCATTCTATGGTTGTCGTAGCAAACTAAATTAATTCTAAGCATCGTCTTACATTGTTAAATTTGCCATTAATAATCTTTGACGTACATAATAAAGTATGCTTCTAGTTATTAAGGTAAATTTGCCTAGTAATACTTGCTTTTAATTAATTTAAAAAAATATATGTTATTAATTTTTAAATTTATATATATAAACTTAAGAAAATAGATTGGCGAAGAGCCAGTTAATAGATAGAAAGAATAGGGAGGAAATTTATTATGGGAAAAATTATAGGTATTGATTTAGGTACAACAAATTCATGTGTTGCAGTTATGGAAGGTGGAGAGCCAGTTGTTATTCCTAACGCAGAAGGAAACAGAACAACTCCATCAGTAGTTGCATTTTCAAAAAATGGAGAAAGATTAGTAGGACAAATAGCAAAACGTCAAGCTGTTACAAATCCAGATAACACAGTTATATCAATAAAAAGAAAAATGGGTACAGCTGAAAAAGTTAAAATAGAAGGAGAAGAATTCTCTCCACAAGAGATTTCTGCAATGATATTACAAAAATTAAAGACAGATGCAGAAAACTATTTAGGACAAAAAATTACGCAAGCTGTTATAACAGTTCCAGCATACTTCTCTGATA
This sequence comes from uncultured Clostridium sp., assembly GCA_900552135.1. GTDB lineage: Bacteria > Bacillota > Clostridia > TANB77 > CAG-508 > CAG-245. The sequence goes on along the minus strand of URYN01000009.1, from coordinate 50,388 downwards.
GCCAAAGACAGGCTACAAAAGATGCAGGTAAAATTGCAGGACTTGAAGTATTAAGAATTATAAACGAGCCAACAGCAGCAGCTTTAGCATTTGGTATGGATAAAGAAGATCAAGATCAAAAAATAATGGTATACGATTTAGGTGGTGGAACATTCGATGTTTCTATACTTGATATCGGTGATGGTGTATTTGAAGTTCTTGCTACAAACGGTAACACACATTTAGGTGGAGATGACTTCGACCAAAGAATTATAGATTACCTAGTATCAGAATTCAAAAAATCAAATGGAATTGATTTATCAACTGATAAAATGGCTATGCAACGTTTAAAAGAAGCTGCAGAAAAAGCTAAAATAGAGCTTTCAGGAATGCAACAAACACAAATTAATTTACCATTTATCACAGCAGATGCTCAAGGACCAAAACATTTAGATATAACATTAACAAGAGCTAAATTCGAAGAATTAATAAGAGACTTAGTTGATGCTACTCGTGGACCAGTTGAGCAAGCTATGAAAGATGCAGGAGTAACTGCAGCAGATATTCATAAAGTATTACTAGTTGGTGGTTCAACAAGAGTACCTTGTGTACAAGAAGAAGTTAAGAAAATAACAGGAAAAGAACCAGATAAAGGAATCAACCCAGATGAATGTGTTGCAATAGGTGCATCAATTCAAGGTGGTGTATTATCAGGAGATGTTAAAGACTTAGTATTACTAGATGTAACACCATTATCATTAGGTATTGAAACTTATGGTGGAGTATTCACAAAATTAATAGAAAGAAACACAACAATACCAACAAAGAAATCACAAATATTCTCAACAGCAGCAGATGGTCAAACATCAGTTGAAGTACATGTATTACAAGGTGAACGTGAAATGGCTGCATACAACAAAACATTAGGAAGATTCCAATTAACAGGAATTCCAGCAGCACCAAGAGGAGTACCACAAATTGAAGTTACATTTGATATAGATGCTAACGGTATAGTTCACGTATCTGCAAAAGATATGGCAACAGGAAATGAGCAAAAAGTTTCTATTACAGCTTCAACAAATTTAACAGATGAAGATATTGATAGAGCTGTTAAAGATGCAGAAGCACATGCTGCAGAAGATAAGAAGAAGAAAGACGAAATCGAAGCTAGAAACGAAGCTGAAAGCTTAATGTATAACTGCCAAAAGACAGTAGATGAATTAGGCGACAAGATAAGTGGAGAAGAAAAAGCAAAAGCTACAGCAGAAATAGAGAATGTAAAGAAAGCTCTTGAAGGTTCTGATATTGATAAAATAAAAGAAGCAACAGAAAAATTAAAACAAGCTTTCTATGCAATGTCTGAAAAATTATATGCACAAGCAAATCCAAACGGAGCTGCAGGTGCTGGAGCAAATGCTGGAGCAGGTGCTGGACCACAAACAGATGCAAACGGAAATGTATACAATGCAGATTATAAAGTAGAAGACGACAAAAAAGACGAAAACAAATAATAAAAAATCGCCCAATAGGGACGCCCCTTTTTGGGCGATTTACATCATTATTTTAGAATATATTTCTATTTAGAAAATTTGATATATTGTATTGCTCTTGATTGAACTAAAAAGTTTCTCGAAGAACATGGATTAACTGAATTGTAAAAATAGAAATTTCTAAAATAGAGTGATTTTTGTATTATAAGTGAAAATCACTATTTGGAGAAGAGTAAGAAAAGGAGAAAGCAATGGCTGAAAAGAAGGATTATTATGAAGTCTTAGGTGTTGAAAAAACTGCAACAGATGACGAACTAAAAAAAGCATATAGACGTCTTGCAAAAAAATATCACCCTGATGCTAATCCAGATAATAAAGAAGAAGCAGAAGCAAAATTCAAAGAAGTAAATGAAGCTTATGAAGTATTGTCAAATCCTCAAAAGAGAAAAATGTATGACCAATTTGGAACTGCAGATCCTAGCCAAGGATTTGGAGGAGCTGGAGGCCCATTCGGAGGTGGAACATACACATATACAACATCGGGATTCGATGGATTTGGCGATATATTTGGCGATTTGGGTGATTTGTTTGGATTTGGAAACGGAAGATCATCTTCAAGAAATCCTAATGCACCTTCAAAAGGAGCTGATTTAAAATATAGCGTAAACTTGACTTTTGAAGAATCATATAGTGGAATAAGCAAAGAAATAAATATTACAAGAAATGAAAAATGTCCTACTTGTTCTGGAACAGGTGCAAAACCAGGAACACATCCTGAAACATGTTCTGTATGTGGTGGAACAGGAACAGTTACAAAAATGCAAACAACACTATTAGGACAAATGAGAGTACAAACAACATGTAGCAACTGCCATGGAACAGGAAAAATAATAAAAGACATTTGCGATACATGTTTAGGTAAGGGAACAGTTAGAAAACAAGCAAAAATAAATGTAAAAATTCCTGCAGGAATTGATGATGGACAGACAATTGTATTAAGAGGAGAAGGAGAACCAGGAAAAAACGGTGGAAGAAATGGAGACATTTATATCACAATAAACTTGAAAAAGCATAGCATCTTTACAAGAAAAGATGAGAATGTATACTGTGATATACCAATAACTTTCACACAAGCTACACTTGGTGCTGAGATAGAGATTCCTCTATTAGATGGAACAAAAACAACTTACAGAATTCCAGAAGGAACACAAACAGGCACACAATTTACAATAAGAGACAAAGGATTTACTCGTATAAATTCTGGAAACAGGGGAAATTTAATATTCACAGTTCAAGTTCAAGTGCCAAAACGTTTATCAAAAGAGCAAAGAGATTTACTTGTACAGCTTGCAAAAACAATGAATGAACAACCTCCAATCAAAAAAAGAGGAATATTTGGATAAAATATTAGTAAATAAAAATTACGTCAAGTGAAATCAAATGCAATTCTGTAAAGTAGATGAAATTTGTATATTAAAAATAGTCACTAATAATACTTAAAAATATTTGCAACTAAAATTATAAAAATAAAAACTTATGGTGTTGCACTATAAGTTTTTTTTTGATATAATTTTGAATGAAAAAATAAGATTAGAGGAAAGAAATGCCTAAATTTTTTGTAAAAGAAAATCAAATAAGTAATAATAAAATAGAAATAGTCGGTGATGACGTTAATCACATTACAAATGTATTAAGAATGAAACAGGGAGAAATACTAAAAGTTTGTAATCAAGAAACAGGGGAAAACTACATAGCTGAAATAATTAATGCTCAAAAAAATTCTGTTACTTGTGAAATACAAGAAAAATTAGAAGAAACTGCGGAATCAAATGTTGATATAACTTTATATCAGGGGTTACCTAAATTTGAAAAAATGGAACTCATAATACAAAAAAATACAGAGGTTGGAGTAAACGCAATCGTTCCAGTTATAATGGAAAGAACAGTTGTAAAACTTGATGAAAAACAAGTTTCAAAAAAACTTGAAAGATGGCAGAAAATTGCTGAAATTGCAGCAAAACAATCCATGAGAGATAAGATTCCAGAAATAAAAAATATAATAAAAATAAATAAAATATCAGATAGCTTAAAAAATGAAAAATTCGATACAATATTAGTGGCGTATGAAAATGAAGAAAAAACAATGCTAAAAAAAGAATTGAAAAAGTTAGAAAACTTGAAAGATAAAAAATACAAGATTGCAATAATAATTGGTCCTGAAGGAGGAATATCTGAAAGAGAGATAGAACAATTAAATAATTTAGGAGCAAAATGCGTATCTCTAGGCAGAAGAATTCTAAGGACTGAAACTGCGGGAATTATCATGTCTGGCGACATAATGTATGAATTAGAAAACTAAAATAAAGGAGAAAAGAGGTAGAAAGAATGCCAAAAAAGGTTGATGATACCATAGAAAATGAAGAATCTTCAAAACCAACTAGAAAACCCACTACTAAAAAAAGAACTTCTAGTCTGAAAGAAGAAAAAATAAATGATAAGCCAGCCAAAATTGAAAAATCAGAAAAGTCTTCAAAAAAATCTACTACTGCAACTAATAGAACTCGCAAATCTAAATCTACTTCAAAAAAAGCAAATGAAGAAAAAGCGGTTGAAGAGGTAGTATCGAAAAAGAGAACAACAAAAAATACGAAAACATCACAAGGTGTAAAGAACAATAAATCAGCTGGAAAAACAACTAAAACACAGAAAAAAGAAACAAAAAAAATAGAAAAATCAGAACAAATTAAAAGGTCAAAAAAGAAAGACGAAAAAATAAAACAAATAATAAAAGAACAAATTGAAAACATAGACAAGATTGAACAGATTCCAGAAATTAAAGAAGAGCCAAAAAAAGCAAAAGAAAAGAGTAAAAAGCCTTTTGATAAAGAAAAAATATCGGCAGAGATTGAAAATGCAATAAAGATGCCGAAAAAAGAAAAAAAGAACATACATAAAACTGTTTTAGATAACATTGGAATAGCAATACTTGTATTAGCATATTTTGCTTGTATATATTTTGGCTTTAAGAATGTTGCTAGTAAAACTTTTATTGAGGACATGAAAATATTTAGCATGGCGACCGTTATTATTGCAATAATAATGTTTGAATATTCTTATAATAAGGAAAATGGAAAAACAGCGCTAATTGGAGTCGAGATACTTGTTATAGCGATTTTAACACTAGTAATCACATATATAAATATTTTATATCAAGAGAAAATTCCAATTATGATTATCTCGATAATCGGAGCCGGGGCAATATATTATTTGATAAAAATTATAGTTGCGTATGTAAAAGAAAAGAAAAAATGGAAAGATGGAATTAGTGATATAAAACAAATAATTAAGGAGGATAGCAAATAGCTAATCCTCCTTTTTAATTCCAGATAGAATAATTCTAAAATAAAAAAAGAGAGCTATTAAAATAGCTCTAATAATTTGGTGACCCCTACGGGAATCGAACCCATGATTCGGCCTTGAGAGGGCCGCGTCTTAACCGCTTGACCAAGGGGCCGATTAAGTACTTATCTAATATACCATTTTTTTTTAGATTAGTCAACCGAAATGTAAAATATTTTTTCTATAAATTTTTACAAGTTGCAACTTTACATAATTGTAAAAATGTGGTATAATAGCTTTTGAGTTTTATTACTTGTTTAAAAAAGCTGATTTGTGGTAAGTAAGTTGTAAACCTTTTAGTACACTTAAGGGAGGACTTAAGTATGGAATTTATTATTGCCAACATCGGAATCATCATTGCTGTTATTGCTGTGATTGTCGCCCTCATCTTTCTTGCGTCCATCTACAAGGTTGCAAGCATTGACAAGGCGCTGATTATCACCGGCGGAAAGGAACCCATCATAAAGGTATCGGGAGGTGCCTTTGTGATTCCCATCTTCCGAAAGGCGGATTACTTCGACCTTTGCATGATGACAGTTACGGCCGACAAAGACGAGATCAAAACGGCGACTGCAGTGCCCATTGTTGCAGATTGGACTGCCCAGATTCGGCCCTTGCGTATCGGAGCAGGAAAAACTTCGGACTGCGATTGTCTCTTTCAAGGAACGTGGTAATGACGGTATCATTTCGGACGTTAAATTGACTCTTATGGGTGCTGTTCGTGATGTTGTAGCATCTATGACTCCTGAACAACTCCTTACGGACAAGGAAGCGTTCAAACAGATGGTTCAAAAAAGTGTTGCCGACGAAATGGATAACATGGGCCTTGAGCTTGTGTCGTTGAATATTCAGGATATTTGTGATAATAACCAATATTACGACAATATCGCTGCCCTTGACTCCGCTGAAAAGGCAAAAGCTGCACAGATTAAGCATGCCGAGGTTGACCAGATTACACGCGAAAAGACCGCTGAGGCTGGAAAAGCAGCAGAAATTGCTGAGGCCAGGGCCCGCCAAGAGGCAAGCATTGCTCGAATGGATGCAGAGCTTGCTGAAAAGGAGAAGCGCAAGGAAACGGACATGAAGCTTGCAGAATTTAGAACTGCAACTGAAACCGCAAATGCGAATGCGGATGTTGCTGGCGAGCTTCAGAAGACTATCCGCATGCGTGAAGTTGAGGAGCAAAGAGGTGCTGTTGCAGTCATGAAGGCTGAACAGGAGAATCTGGCTGCTCAAAAACAGCGTGAAGTCATCATTACCCGTGCACAAGCCGAAAAAGAGAGAAAACGCGTTGAAGCAGAGGCAGAGGCTGAAGTGCAGAAGACCCAGGCAGAGGCGAAAGTTAAGGTCGCAGAGAGCAACGCTCAAGCGATTAAGCTTCAGGCTGAGGCAGAAGCACAAAAAGCAAAAACCGAAGGTTTGGCAAGTGCAGAAGTTGCTAAGGCAAAGGCTGTGGCTGAAGCCGAAGGCAAGAAAGCAGCAATGCTTGCAGATGCTGAAGGCTTGAAAGCCCAGAAGTTGGCTGAAGCTGAAGGTATCAAGGCTCAAAAGCTTGCTGAAGCCGAAGGCGAAAAAGCCATTGCTGATGCACGTGCTTCCAGTGGCAAGGTGAACTTCGAGATTGAGAAGCTCAAGATCGAGGCGGAAGCCAACATCAAGATTGCCACTGCTACGGCACAAATCATGGCGAACGTTGGCCAGAATGCTGAGTTTGTTCACATTGGCGGAGAGAGTACCCTTATGGGAAGTGGTGCCAGCAAAACTGGAAACATTTTGCTGGATACCCTCAGCCAGATTCCAATGCTCATGAAGAGCGTCAACGTCCAGAACCAGGCTCTCAACGGTAAGCCTATTACTGATGAGATCAGGGAACTTTCCGATGCGACACTGGCCGGCTTGGGCAACCTGAAAAAAGGAAGCAAGTCGGATTCTGGCAAGGAAGAGGAAACGACCAGCGAGTTGAATTCTGCCGATGCAGAGGGAGAGGCCAGCGAGCCTACTTCTGAAGATGTAGAAACAGCAAAAGGTGATTGTAATGCGAAAGAAACAGATTGATTTTGCAAGGAAGGTTTTTGCTCACAATATAAGTTGCAAAGGACACAAGGAAGGACCTGATGCGAAAAAAATCAGGAATACAAACACCGAAATTAGAAGAATTGAATGTGAACGCTTGAAGTATAAAATGAAGTAAAACTTTAAGTTAATAAAACTCTTCATATCAGCCAAATTACAAATCACAAACAAAGCTTTTTGGAGGACGCCACCAATAGGGTGTCCTCTTTTTTTGTCGAAAACTTAACGAACAAAAATTTGTAAAAAGTATTGACAAGACAAAAAAATAAGAGTATTATATTAACGAACAAAGATTTGCGATTACGTTGCGTTAGGAGGTAAAAAATGATTACATCACTTCATATAAAAAATATTGGAATAATTGATGATTTAACAATAGATTTAAACAAAGGCTTAAACGTCTTAACTGGAGAGACAGGTGCCGGAAAAACATTAATAGTTGATTCTTTGGGAATTATTGCAGGGGGAAGATTCTCTAAAGATATGATTAGAAGGGGACAAAACGTATCATTTGTAGAACTTTCTCTAAACTTGCCTAATTATGAAAACACAATTGATGGAAATGTAATAGTTTCAAGAGAAATAAATACCTCGGGAAAAAATTTATGCAAAATCAATGGAAGACTTGTAACTGTAACTGAACTTAGAAATTTTATGAAAAACATAATAGACATACACGGTCAATATGATAATCAAACACTTATGGATTCTGAATTTCATACAAAATATTTAGATAAATTTATAGGGATAACCATGTCTAATAAATTGAAGGAGTATCAAGACCTTTATAATGAATATAAAAAACTGAATGCCATGCTAAAAAATAATTATGGTGATGACATGGAGAAAAGAAGAAAATTAGACCTTCTAAAATATCAATACAAAGAAATAAAAGGGGCAAAGTTGAAAAATGGAGAGGATGAACAGCTAGAAGAAAAAAGAAAAATAATGATGAATTCTGAAAAAGTTGCAGAAGCTCTAAATTTAGTTAGTTCAAACCTAGAAGGGACGGTTATAGACGTTGTAAATGAATCAATAAGGGCCTTTGAAAAAATAGAAAATGTAGATGAAAGATATAGTCAAAAATTAAGTGAATTGAAAAACATTTATTATGAAGTACAAGAGCTTTCTAGAGACGTATGTAGTATGAATGAAGACACATATTTTGACGAAAATGAAAGAAACCAAGTCGAAGAAAGATTGGATGAAATATATTCATTAAAAAGAAAATATGGAAACACAATAGAAGAAATATTGAAATACCAAGATGAACTTGAAAGTGAAATTAATAGAATAGAAAATCTTGATGAAGAAAATCAAAAGACAAAAGAAAAAATTCAAAATCTTACACAAGAAATGAATGAAATTTGTGAAAAGATTACAAAAGAAAGAAAAGAAAAATCAATTATACTTAATGAAAAAATAAATAATGAGCTAAAAGAACTAGAAATGAAAAATGCAAGATTTATGGCAAGTGTTATAGAAGATGAGGAATTTTCAATGAATGGAAAGAGCCATACAGAATTTATGATAGCAACAAATCTAGGAGAAGAAGCAAAGAAACTGGATAAAATTGCATCAGGAGGAGAAATGTCTAGAATAATGCTTGCAATAAAAACAGTTCTTTCAGATATTGATGAAGTACCAGTCCTAATATTTGACGAAATTGATACAGGTATAAGTGGAAAAGCAGCAAATTCTGTTGGCATAAAACTAAAAAGAATAGCACAAAGTCATCAAGTATTAATCGTAACACATTTGGCACCAATTGCTGCAAAAGGAGAATATAATTATTACATCTATAAAGAAGTAAAAAATGAAAAGACTAACACAAAAATAAAACTGCTTAATGAAGAAGAAACATTAAAAGAAATAGCTAGAATTTCATCAGGGGAAGTAACTGAAATTGCAATGTCTCATGCAAGAGAATTAAGAAATAAATGTGCATAGAGTAAAGGTATCTTCTGTCAAAAATATTTACATATTTAGAAATATATTATATAATATTGAACATTAAGAGGTGATTAAATGTTTAATTTTGATAAAAGAATTCTATATGTAATTATAGGAATATTTGCGATTACGACAATTGCTGGATATGCACAAAATCCTGAAGAGCTTGTGGCATTATTATTAACTTTGCCAGGAGTAATTATAGCAATAACATTCCATGAATTTGCACATGCTTTTGCAGCAGATAAATTGGGAGATGATACTCCAAGAAGACAAGGAAGACTTACTCTAAATCCACTTGCACATATTGATCCAGTAGGATTTCTAATGCTTGTATTTGTACACTTTGGATGGGGAAAACCTGTAGAAATTAATCCGACAAATTTTAACAGAAAAAGATCTATGACTGCACAAGAAGCAATCGTTGCTTTTGCGGGACCATTAATGAATATTATTGTTGCAATTATATTAACAATAATTTTATTTGCGGTAGTAACATTTGCTCCGGCATTTTGCTTAACTACAGCAGGCTCGCTAGTTGTAATAGCAATTCAAATGGCAATTAGCGTAAATATCGGACTAGGGGTATTCAATTTAGTTCCTTTACCACCACTAGATGGTTCAAAGATATTAATACACTTTTTGCCTTACAAAGCAAGAATGTGGTTTACAGAGAATAAGCAAATATTTTACATGGTGTTTATTGTTTTATGGGTTACAAATTTAGTAAGCTATATAATTTCACCAGTAATATCTGTGGTATCTAAAGGAATATATTTACTAGTTTCAGCAATATTCGGATTATTTTAAAGAAGTAGAAGGTAGAAAAATGAAAGATATTTATATAATGGGAATAGAATCAAGTTGTGATGAAACATCTATATCTGTTGTAAAAAATGGGAGAGAAGTTCTATCAAATGTGATAGATACACAAATAAGTATTCATGAAAAATTTGGAGGGGTTGTGCCAGAAATTGCATCAAGAAATCATGTAGAAGCAATCTCAAATGTAATGAAACTTGCAATAAAAGAAGCGGGAATAAAACTTGAAGATATAGATGCAATCGCATGTACTTATGGACCAGGATTAGTTGGAGCACTATTAGTAGGAGTGTCTTATGCGAAAGCTTTAAGCTATGCAATAAATAAACCTTTAGTAGGTGTGAACCATATAAAAGGACATATAGCAGCTAACTACATAACACACCCAGAGTTAAAACCACCATTTTTATGTATGATGATGTCTGGAGGAAATACTCAAATAATACATGTAAAAGATTATACAACTTTTGAAGTGCTTGGAAAGACCAAAGATGACGCTGTAGGAGAAGCTTTTGATAAAGTTGCAAGAGTAATAGGACTTGGTTATCCAGGAGGACCTAAAATAGATAAACTGGCTCAAGAAGGAGAACCAAATATAAAATTACCAAAAACACATACTGAAGTGTTAGATTTTAGCTTTAGTGGAATAAAAACAGCAGTCATAAATTTGCATCATAAAGAACCCGATGTGAATAAAGCAAACCTGGCTGCAAGCTTTGAAGAAACGGTATCTGAAATGCTTGTATCGAATATTAAAAAGGCTGTTGAAGAAACAGAAATAAAGAAAATAGTACTTGCAGGAGGAGTTTCTGCTAATACATACATAAGAAATAAATTTGATATTTTCGCAAAGAGTGAAAACATACAAATTTACTATCCAGAATTAAAACTTTGTACTGATAATGGAGCTATGATTGCTTCAGCAGGATACTATGAATTTATGGCAGGTAAGAGAAGCTTTCTTGACCTAAATGCAATACCAAACTTGACTCTTGGAGGTGAATAAAGACAATGTCAATATATGCAATTTCAGATTTACATCTATCATTTAACACAAACAAGCAAATGAATATATTTGGTTGGGATGATTATGAAAATAAAATAAAAGAAGACTGGATAAAGAAAGTTAAAGAAGAAGACTTAGTTTTATTGCCAGGTGATTTTTCATGGGAGATGAAACTTGAGAATACATATAAAGACTTTAATTTTATTGCTGAATTACCAGGAAAAAAATTACTACTAAAAGGTAATCATGATTTTTGGTGGACTACGCTTAAAAGCATGAGAGAATTTTTACAAAAAAACAATCTAGAAAACATAGACTTTTTATATAACAACAGTTATTATTTTGAAAACAAAATTATAGCTGGTACAAGAGGTTGGAACATATTATCAGAGGAAGAAAAAGATAAGAAAATAGTAAAAAGGGAAGCTACAAGACTAGAATTATCAATAAGAGATGGAATAGAGAATTTTCAAGACGAGAATAATTCAAAGGAAATAATTGTATGTATGCATTATCCACCAATTACTACTGAAAACAATAGAAATGAATTTACAGATATACTTGAAAAGTACAATGTAAAAAAATGCATATATGGACATTTGCATGGTAAAGCACATGCAAATGCAATAGAAGGAATTCACAATGGAGTGGAGTACATAATGACAAGTTGTGATTATACAAAATTCACTTTGATAAAAATTTAAAAATATGATAAAAAACACACTGCAAATTCAAAAAAAGCTTGCAATATGTGGAATTTGTGGTATAATAGACTAGCATTTATAAAACAAGAAAGGATTTGAATTAAATGAGTACAAAAATAGAAAAAACAGAAAATAAAAATGAGGTAAAATTAGAATTTACAATCGAAGCAAAAAAGTTTGATGAAGCAATAATGAAAGTATACCAAAAAAGTGCAAGATATTTTAATATACCAGGATTTAGAAAAGGAAAAGCTCCATTCAATATAGTAGAAAGAATGTATGGAGATGAAATATTCTATGAAGATGCATTTAATGAATTAGTTCCATCAATATATGAGAAAGAAATTGAAGATAATAAAATAGAAGCTGTTAGTAAGCCTGAAATAAATATCGTAAAAATGAAAAAAGGTGAAGATTTAGTATTTACAGCATTAGTTCAAACAAAACCAGAAGTTAAATTAGGAAAATATAAGGGAATAGAACTTAAAAAAGTAGAATACCCTGTAACAGACGAAGATGTTGAACATGAATTAGCACACGTTCAAGAACATAATGCAAGAATAATAACAGTTGAAGATAGACCAGTACAAGATAAAGACATTGCAGTAATAGATTTCCAAGGATTCGTAGATGGAAAAGCTTTTGAAGGTGGAAAAGCAGAAAAGCATGAACTAGAAATTGGAAGCAAAACATTCATACCTGGATTTGAAGATCAAGTAATAGGAATGAAAGTAGGAGAAGAAAAAGATATAAACGTTAAATTCCCAGAGGATTACTTCTCAAAGGATTTAGCTGGAAAAGATGCTACATTCAAAGTAAAATTACATGAAATCAAAGAAAAACAATTACCAGCTTTAGATGATGAATTTGCAAAAGATGTTTCTGAATTTGATACATTAAAAGATTACAAAACAAGTATAAAAGAAAAGAAACAAGCTCAAAATGATGACAAAGCAAAGCATGAAACAGAAAATTTAGCTATTGAAGCTGTATCAAATGAAACAAAAATTGATATTCCATCTGGAATGATAGAAACAGAAATAGATGCAATGATTAGAGACTTAGAACAACAACTATCATACCAAGGAATCAACCTTGACCAATACTTAAAAATAATGAATAAGACTAGAAAAGAAATTGAAGAAAACTACAAAGAGCAAGCAGAAAAAAATGTAAAATCAAGATTAATACTTGAGGCAATAATAAAAGAAGAAAAAATAGAATCAACAGACGAAGAAATAAATGCTAAAATAAAAGAAATGGCAACAAACTATGGCAGAAAAGAAGAAGAGCTAAGCAAAAATGAAGCTTTAAAAGAATATATTGCTAATACTATAAAAACAGAAAAAGCTATAGAATTAATAATAAAAAATGCAAAAATAAAATAAAAGAAGTTATTATTTAATTGAAAAGCCAAAATTAGCAGAATAAATAAAAATATATATCTATTAAAATAGTTAGGGGGGATTATTTATATAATATATAAATACTTTTATGCTCACTAACTATTTATATTTATATAAAATTTTATACCTATATAGATTATAATCGGAGATTAATATAGTATAAATAAAAGCCGATATATAAAATTAATAATATCAAATTAAATTGATAAATAAAAAATGGAGGAATTTAATTATGTTAGAAAGAGACAGTTTAGTACCTTATGTTATAGAACAATCAGCTAGAGGAGAAAGATCTTATGATATATTCTCAAGATTATTAAAAGATAGAATAATATTTTTGGGAGAAGAAGTTAATGCAACATCAGCAGGACTTGTTGTAGCTCAATTATTATTCTTGGAATCAGAAGATCCTGATAAGGAAATAGATTTGTATATAAACACACCAGGTGGTTCAATTACAGATGGAATGGCAATAGTAGACACAATGAATTATATAAAATGTCCAGTTTCAACAATATGTGTTGGTATGGCTGCAAGCATGGGTTCTGTGTTACTTGCTTCTGGAGAAAAAGGAAAGAGATTTGCAACTCCTAATTCAGAAATATTAATACATCAACCACTAATCGGTGGAGGCGGACTTTCAGGTCAAACAACAGAAATAAAAATACATGCAGATCACATGGTAAAGACAAGAGAAAAATTAAACAAGATATTAAGCGATAGAACAGGCCAACCAATCGAAGTAATAAACAGAGATACAGAAAGAGATAACTATATGACTGCACAACAAGCATTAGAATATGGCTTAATAGATGGAATTATGGAAAAGAGAAAATAAACAGAAGAAATATAGATGAGAAGGAGTTAATGTATGGCAAAACTAGAAAAAAAAGATATTAGATGTTCTTTTTGCGGAAAACCTCAAGATGAAGTTGAAAGAATAATTGCAGGTCCAGGAGTTTATATATGTGACGAATGTATAAAAGTTTGTACAAATATAATTGAAAATGATTTGTACGAAGACAGTGAACTTAGTTATGAAAAGGAAATTGACACAGATCTTCCAAAACCTGAAGAAATAAAGAGCATATTAGATGAATATGTAATTGGACAGGACGAAGCCAAAAAGGCATTATCAGTTGCGGTGTATAATCACTATAAAAGAATTAACAGTGAAACTGAAAAAGACAAAGATGATGTAGAAATACAAAAAAGTAATATTCTTTTATTAGGACCAACGGGTTGTGGAAAAACTCTTCTTGCTCAAACTCTTGCTAGAATTTTAAAAGTTCCATTTGCAATTGCTGATGCAACAACATTAACAGAAGCTGGTTACGTTGGTGAAGATGTTGAAAATATTCTTTTAAAACTAATTCAGGCTGCAGATTATGATGTTGAAAAAGCTCAAAAAGGAATTATATATATTGATGAAATAGATAAGATTTCTAGGAAATCTGAAAATCCATCTATAACAAGAGATGTAAGCGGTGAGGGAGTACAACAAGCTTTGTTAAAAATAATCGAAGGAACAGTTGCATCTGTTCCACCTCAAGGAGGCAGAAAACATCCTCATCAAGAATTTATTCAGATAAATACTCAAAATATTCTATTTATATGTGGTGGAGCTTTTGATGGTCTTGAAAAAATTATAAAAGAAAGAGTTGAAAAGAAGACTATTGGATTTGGAGCAACTATTTCTAGCAATACACAATTTGACAAATATGAAGTATTTGATAAATTGTTACCACAGGACTTATTGAAATTTGGTTTGATTCCTGAATTTGTTGGAAGATTACCAATAATTACAACATTAAGGGAATTAGATAGAGAAGCATTAATGAAGATTTTGGTAGAACCAAAGAACTCTTTGATAAAACAATATAAGAAATTATTCAAGTATGACAAAGTAGAATTAGAATTTGAACAAGATGCAATAGGTGCTATTGTCGATAAAGCTATCGAAAGAAAAACTGGTGCAAGAGGACTTAGAGCAATCTTAGAAGATGTGATGAGAGACATAATGTTTGAAATCCCATCAAATCCTAAGATAGAAAAATGTATAATTACAAAAAACACAATAGAAAATGGAGAGGCTCCTAAGATTATAATAAACAATAATAGAGAAGCTCCAAAAAAGTCAAAACCACAAAGAACAGCAACTTCTAAGAAAACTGGAACTGCGTAATAACATAATTAAACATACAACAATGTGAAGATAAGAAGATAAAGGGAATAAAACTATGGATGAATATTATAATGTAGAACAGAATAGCAATAGAGGAAGAAAAACTAGAAATACAATTTCAAATATTTTTGCGATAGTAATAATTATTATAGCTATTGTTATATATAGAAAATACGATTTTAATTTCTATGCAAAGGGAATACAGGAAAGAGATAAAACAACGTTTTCAAGAGATGCAGATATAAAGTATGGAAAAGAGAGAAGTTACAAGATAGAAAACAGAGAATCAAATGATGCAATGTTTTATAAATCTATATCTGTAACTCCAAATACTCCATATAGAGTAACTTGCATGATAAAGACTCAAAATGTCACAAATAAAGACAACAATATCATGGCTGGTGCACAGATTTGTCTAGTTGGAACAGAAGAACATTCGGATGTTTTAACAGGAAACAACGATTGGACAAAAGTTGAATTTTTATTTAATTCTAAAAATAATGAAAATGTTGAAATAGGTTTTAGACTAGGAGGAAATCTTTTAAATGCAAGTGGAGATGCGTGGTTTTCAAACTTGAACATAGAAAAAGGTTCAACAGGTAATCAAAATGAATGGAAATTCGGTTGTTTTATTTTGAATAATACAGATGTAATTTTAAATGATGGAAGAAACATAAAACAGACCATGACTAATCAGAGTAAAGGCTACATCTACCAAGATATGCCAAAATTTCAAAACACAATAAAAGAAATGTCTCAAAATAAAATTAATATAAATTATGATATTATTGAAATAGAACAACCTCTCACAACACTTACTTATGAAGATGACAATGGATACTATATAAGTGAAAAAGATGTGTATAAACTTATAAATGACTATGTGAAAAATAATGACTATAACCATATATTTGTATGTACAGACCTACCTTTGGAGAGTGAAATTACCAACAACGATAATGTAAAGGAATGGGTTGGACTAGGAAATATGATGTACCTAGGAAAAGGATTTTCAAATATAAGAATAACAAAAAATGATTATGCTTATTCAACTAACAATACATTCCCTGAAGAGGTATTTTTACATGAATTCCTACACACATTAGAGCGTGATGCAAAGGCATATGGATATACAATTCCAGCTTTACATGACTATGAAAAATATGGTTATAAGGAAGATAAAAAAGATGGACTAAGAAAATGGTATTATGATTATATGAACGAAAATATAATTAGCAATGGAAAATATATTGGCTTGCCATCTGAAGTATATAGTTTAAGACCAGCTCAGAATAGTGATTTTGAGTATGCATACAAGTTAGACAAGCTTGATGAACCAAGGAGTATTTCTAAAAAGATTGAGAGCATAATTTATAAAATCAAAGAAGTATTTAAAGCACAAGAAATGCAGAAAATACAACAAAATTTAAATGTTGAATCATAGAAAGGAAAAGCTAAAAATGGAATTATCAGATTTCAATTACTACTTACCAGAAGAGTTAATAGCACAAACACCAATTGAAAAAAGAGATGAATCAAGATTGATGGTATTGGATAAAAATACTGGCGAGATTGAACACAAGATATTCAGAGACATAATAGACTATTTACAACCTGGAGATTGTTTAGTTAGAAACAACACAAAGGTTATCCCAGCTAGACTTTATGGAAAGAAAGAAACTGGAGCAAATGTTGAATTTGTTCTACTAAAAAATCTAGAAGGTGACATCTGGGAGGCGATGGTTAGACCAGGAAACAAGTTACATTCTGGTGCAAAAGTTATATTTGGCGATGGATTATTAAGGGCTGAAATATTAGAAACATTGCAAGACGGAACAAGAAAAGTAAAATTTGAATATGATGGAATCTTTAATGAAATTCTAGATAAAATAGGACTTATGCCTTTACCACCATATATACATGAAAGTTTAAAGGATAATGATAGATACCAGACTGTATATGCAAAATATGAAGGTTCAGCTGCTGCGCCAACGGCAGGATTACATTTTACCGATGAATTATTAAAAAAAATCGAAGAAAAAGGAATAAGCATTGCAAATGTAACATTGCATGTTGGAATAGGAACTTTTAGACCAGTAAAAGAAAAGAATATAGAAGACCATCAAATGCATACTGAACATTATTACATAAAACAAGAAGATGCAGATAAGATAAATAAAGCAAAACTATCGGGACATAGAGTTATAGCAGTAGGAACAACTTCATGTAGAACCATTGAAACAATCGCAGACGAGAAAGGTCTCGTTAAAGCTTGTGAGGGTGATACAGGAATCTACATTTATCCAGGTTACAAATTTAAATGCCTGGATGCACTAATCACCAATTTCCACTTACCAGAGTCAACTCTTTTAATGCTTGTTTCTGCTCTTGCAGGAAGAGAAAACATACTAAATGCGTATAATGAAGCTGTAAAAGAAAAGTATAAATTCTTTTCTTTTGGAGATGCAATGTTCATAAAATAAAACAAGATGCCAGTAAACATGTGTAGAGATAGTATCCCCGGTAATCCAATAAATGTGAAATAAAAAATTAATTAAAATAAAATATTGAAATTTATTGAGTAATATAAAAATCAATACTAACGTAGAAGGGAAGGAGAAAATATATTTAATTTATAACAGATTATTAAATATATAGTGCAAGAAATAAAATGGAAAACAAACCAGCAATAACTTATGAACTATTACACAAAGATGCAAAAACGGGTGCAAGAAGAGGAATTGTTCATACACCACATGGAGATATACAAACTCCAGTATTTATGCCAGTTGGAACTCAAGCAACTGTAAAATCACTAACGCCAGAAGAATTAAAAGAAATCGGAGCACAAATAATATTATCTAATACATATCATTTGTATTTAAGACCAGGAGAAAAAATTGTAAAAGAAGCTGGAGATTTACATGGTTTCATGAATTGGGATAGACCAATATTAACAGATTGTGGTGGATTTCAAGTATTTAGCTTAAGTGATTTAAGAACAATAACAGAAGATGGTGTAGAGTTCAAATCTCACTTAGATGGAAGTAAACATTTCTTTTCACCAGAAAAAGTTATGCAAATTGAAGAAGACCTTGGGGCAGATATAATAATGTCATTTGACGAATGTTGTCCATATCCATCTACCTATGAATATACCAAAAATTCGATGGAAAGAACAACAAGATGGGCTCAAAGATGTAAAAAGGCTCATGAAGGACACGAAGAAAAACAAGGCTTATTTGGAATAATACAAGGTGGATTTTATGAAGATTTAAGAAAAAAATCAGCAGAAGACCTTATAAAATTAGATTTTCCTGGATATGCTATAGGAGGAATTAGTGTAGGAGAACCTAAAGAAGAGTATTTAAAAATGCTAAGATATACAGCACCACTAATGCCAGAAAATAAACCAAGATATCTTATGGGAGTTGGAACACCAGATTATTTAATAGAGGCTGCAATTTCTGGTATCGATATGTGTGATTGTGTATTACCAACAAGAATTGCAAGAAATGGAACTGCAATGACATGGAATGGAAAACTTGTGGTTAGAAATGCAACTTATGAAAGAGATTTCACACCACTTGATTCAGAATGCGACTGTTATGCTTGTAAAAACTACACAAGAGCTTATATTAGGCATCTTATCAAGGCAAATGAAATATTAGGTGTAAGACTTTTATCAATACATAATTTATATTTCTTGACTAAATTAATGGAAAGAGTTAGAATTGAAATTGAAAATGACAATCTTTTAAATTTCAGAAATGAATTTTATAAAAAATATGGTTATACAGAAGAATAAGGGGGAAAAGAAATGGACTTTTTTGGGAGTAGTAATACTAATTTTAACCAAGAGAAGATAAAAAGCAAAAAATTAATGAAAATAATTATAATTGCATTAATTTTAGTTTTCTTGTTATCTATGGGAGTTCTAGGAGCAATATTTTATTTAAAAAATAAAGAATTAAAATTTTATATGGATGGAAGTAAAACCTCATTTCAAGATGATTTGTTTATATTTGAAAACGGTAAAATTTATGTTTCTATAAAAGATATTGCTGGAAAAATAGGATATAGTATTAACAATGGAGAGTACAAAAATCCTTATTCTGAAGATACAAGTAAATGTTATCTGGATAATGGATATGAAACAGTATCATATACTCAAGACTCAGATTCGATATATAAGGTATTAATAGAAGATCAAAAAAATGAAGAACTGGAATATGAATATTATACGATAGATGAACCTGTAAAACTAATAAATAACAAATTATATGTTTCGGCTGAAGGACTTGAAAAAGGCTGTAATATAAGTTTTGCGTATACAGAGAATAATAATACAATAAAATTGTATACACTTTCATATCTTACGAATTTCTATTCAGGAAGAATAACAGAATCAGCTTTGAATGAAAAAAATGCAAGTTATACAAATAAGAAGGCAATTTTATATGGCTTAATGATAGTGAAGGACGCTAATGGAAGATATGGTGTAAATAATTTAAAAAACGAAACCATAATTGGTGAAAAATACAAATCTATAAAATTCAAAGAAAGTTCGCAAGAGTTTATAGTTGAAACAACAGATGGTAAATTTGGAATAATTACTGATGAAGGAACAACCAAGATTGAACCTGAATACGATTCGATAAGAAGAATGGATAAAGAACGTGGATTATACGTTGTATCAAATAATAAAAAATATGGAGTAATTAATAACAATGGAAAGAGAGTTATATTTTCAGAGTATGAGCAAATAGGAATTGACCAAACTCAATTTCCTGGAGATGATATAGAAAATCCATATCTATTGTATAATAAATATGTGCCTGTGAAAAAAGATGGCAAGTGGGGAGTTCTTGATTTAAATGGAAATACTGTAATTCCAATTGAATTTGACTCTTTGGGATGCACTCAAAATACATCAAATGATTCTTTAGCTCAAAACTTATTAATTGTACCAGAATATGAAGCAATAGTTGTATGCAAAGATAAAATGTACGGATTATACAATACATCTGGTAAAGAGCTAATACAAGCACTTGTAACAGATATGTATACAATAACATCAGGCGGAGAGAAGAAATATTATCTAACATATCAAGGAATGAAAATTGATATATTAGATTATCTATTAAATGTTGGAAAGATAGAACCAGTAAACAAAACTAACAGTAGCAGTAATAATACTGCAAACAATTCTAATAATAACAATAATTCAAATAATAACAGTAATTCCAGCAATAACAATATAAACGCAAATACTAGTGTAAATTCTAATGCTTCAAATAATGGAGAAATAGCAAACTCAGGTACAAATGCGGAGAGGAGATAATAATAGAATGCAATATGTAAGAATTTTAATAACCGTACTAATAATATTAGCTATATATTATTTTGCTGAGTGGCAAAGAAAAAGCCAAGAAAAAGAAACAAAAAAGATGCAGAATGATATAAAAGTTGGAGATAAAATTGTAACATATACTGGACTTTCTGGAACTGTATCTGAAGTATTAGAAGATAGAGTAATTCTAGAAACAAATCCAAACAAAATCGAACTATCAATAGAGAAATGGGCTATTGCAGGACTTGACGATAGAACTACTGAAACCGGTAATGATAGAAATAATAAAGCAGATAATAAAACAAAAGAGCAAGAAAAATAATGATAAAAATTGAATCTCAAGAAAAAAATAATTGTAAAAGCAAAGTAAAAAAAATAAAGTAATAAATAAAACATAAAAATCCTTTAGATATAATATATTTAAATAACAAAAATTATATTTGGAGGATTTTAAATGAACATTAAAGAAATTACTAAAATAACATCATTGGATAATAACATTAAGGAAAAGAGTAAATTTATAGACGTATTAAAAGGAAGTATTACAGCAATAGTTATAACTTTAATCTCGCTTGTTATATTTTCAACGGTTCTTGCAAATACTAACATAAATGAGAACACTATAATACCAGTTATAATAGCTGTTACAGCAATAAGCATTCTAATAGGAAGCATAATTAGTGTATCAAAAATATCAAAAAAAGGACTTTTAAATGGTGCTTTGGTAGGATTGATTTATATAGCTATAATATATCTATTATCAAGTATGGTAAATGGAAATTTTTCATTTGATTTTAATAGCTTAATTATAATAATATCTGCAATAATTGCTGGAATGTTTGGAGGAATAATTGGAGTTAACTTGAAAAGATAAATTATATATACCAATAAAAATTAAATTTATAGTAAAACTGAATAATAAAAAAGCAATTTTATTTACCAATTAAAAGCTATTTATAAGTAAAAATTTGTTACAAAATTAGTTAAAAATGCAGTAAAATGGTTGATATTTTTAATTAAATAGAGTAGAATCTAAAAAGCGGGGGAAAAACATGATTACATTTGAAGATGTAAAGAATAATGAAGAAGTAAATAGCTTGATTATAGGTGCACAAAAACAACTCGATGCACTAGGTTATACAGAGCATGCAACAAGACATATATCAATTGTTTCAAATAGAGCGGGTTATGTTTTAAAAGAACTTGGATATAATGAACACAGAATTGAACTTGCAAAGATTGCAGGCTATATGCATGACATAGGAAATTGTGTAAACAGAGTGGATCATGCTCATTCTGGAGCAATTCTTGCTTACAACATATTAAAAGAAATTGGAATGGACATAAAAGATAGAACTGAAATAATGATGGCTATTGGAAACCACGATGAAGCAACGGGTACAGCTGTTAGTGACATATCAGCTGCACTAATACTTGCGGACAAGTCAGATGTTCATAGAGATAGAGTAAGAAATCCTAATATTTCTTCATTTGACAAACACGATAAAGTAAATTATGCTGTAACGGATTCTGAATTTACAATTGATGCTGTAAACAGAAAAGTAAGTTTAAGTTTAACAATAGATACAAAAATCTGTCCTGTGCTTGATTACTTTGAGATATTTATGGATAGAACAATGATGAGCAAATATGCAGCGAAGTATTTAAATATATGGTATGAACTTTATATAAATGGAACAAAATTATTATAAAATTTGGAGGAAAATAAATTGAAAAAAAGTAAAAGCAAATTATCACTAAAGTTACTAGGAAGAATATTAACAGTAGTTGTAATAATATTGATAGCTGTTATTTCTTTTGTTGGAATTTTTGTACAAGACAAAAATTCTATGAAAAACATAATTCCAGAATACAAATTGGGAATGGATCTTTATGGAGCAAGAAATATTATAATAAAAGTTGACGAAAGCAAAGAATCTAATACAGAAGATGTATTAACTTTGGACAATTATCAAAAGTCAAAAGAGATAGCTGAACAAAGATTAGCTTATATGAAAGTAGAAAATTATCTAATTAGAGAAAACGAAGCTAATGGAGATATAAGTTTAGAGGTTACTGAAAATAATGATACAGATTATATTGCTCAATATGTTGCTACAAAAGGTGAGTTTAAAGTAGTTGATAATGATACGTCAGAAGTGTTATTATCGAATAAAGATGTAGAAAAAGCATCTGCAACAAGAGTACAAGCTTCTGCAAGTTCATACACAGCATACTTAACAATACAATTTAACAAAGAAGGCACAGAAAAATTAAAAGAGATATCTCAACAATACATAAGCTCAAAAGACAGTGAAGGAAATGATACAACTAAAAAAATAAAGATGATGTTAGATGATGAAACTATAATAACAACGTATTTTGATGAAGAAATTTCTGACGGAATTATAGAATTATCACTAGGCACAACTTCATCAACTTCTGAATTAGAAAGTTATTATAAACAAGCTCAAAATATTGCAGTATTCTTAAACACAGATCCAATGCCTATAACATACAAAATAGATGTAAATAGATTTGTATATTCTGATATAACAGAATATGAAATAAAAATAATGACCATTACTTTTGCTGTAATAGCTGTGTTAGCAGGAGTAGCAATGATAGTTAGATTTAAGAAAAATGGTGTTATGGGTGTATTTACAAGTCTAGGATTTATAGCACTTTTACTACTTGCAGTAAGATTTGGAAATGTAGAATTAACTTTAGCTGGTATATTTGCAATAGCAGTTTCTTATATAATTGAATATTTTATATTATGGTCAGTATTAAAAGAATATAGCAAAGGACAAGACTTAGAACATACAAAGAAAAATGTAAATAAAGCAATATTTAAAATTGTAATTGCCTTAGTTCCAGTAACAATTCTTGCTGTTGCATTTGCTTTGATAAGTTGGCAAGAAATTTCAAGTGTTGGAATGATTTTATTCTGGGCAGAGTTAACAATGGTTATATATAACGCAATAATCTTTGCAATACAATTATTTGAAATAGAAAGGAAAAAATAATGAAGGTAATGAAAAGGGTAGTTTCAATTTTATTAATATGTTTACTAATTGCAGGAATAATTGTGATAGCAGTAAAAGGTTTTAATGTTGGATTAAAATATTCAGAGAATACTCAAATTGCAATTAATATAGGAAAAACTTTTGAGATAAATGACATTAAGCAAATTACATCAGAGGTATTCAAGGGACAGAGAGTAATTATACAAAAAGTAGAGTTATATGAAGATATGGTTCAAATAACAGTAAAAGAAGCATCTGAAGGACAAATAAATGAACTAAATACAAAGATAAATGAAAAGTATGAACTAGAAAATTCAATAGATGATGTTGAAGTAGTTCAAAATGCAAATGTAAGATTGCGTACATTAATAAAGCCATACATATTACCAATATCAATATTAAGTATTGTTACAATTTTATATGCAATGATTGTATATAGAAAGCAAGGAATATTATATGTTTTATATACTACAGCAATGGCAATAGTCGCACCACAAGCAATATTATCAAGTTTATATGCTGTTACAAGAATACCAATTAATAGACTAACCTCAATAATTGCAGTTGTTGTTTATATAGCATCAATAACAATTACAATGATTTATTTTGGAAAAAAGAAGAACTCAAAAGAAGCATAGTTTGAAAAGTCAAATGAAATGGAGAATTTGAAAATAAAATAACAAAAAATAAAATATTGAAACAAAATAAAGTAATGAAATTAATAATAAATAATTAGCACAAAATTAACATAAAATTAACAAAAAGAGGTTATTGATAATAGAATATATTATCAATAACTTTTTTTATGGAGTGTGATAATATGCAATTCAGAAATATATATAAAAGACTTTGCAATAAGGTTCTCTCAAGAATAGATAAAACAGATTTAACCTACGATGAGGCTATTGAAATATATAATAGGGAGAAGGCTGTAATAATAGATGTGCGTTCTCCTGAAGAATATCGTGAAAGACATTTGACTGGAGCTATTAATATACCAATTTATGAAGCCGAAAATATAATAACTGAAATACAAGATAGGGACGAGATTATATTGCTTTATTGTAAATCAGGAAAGAGAAGCAGGATTGTAAAAGAAATATTAATGCAAAATGGTTATAAAAATGTTTATACATTCAAAGCTATCATATAAAGTATAAAAATATAAAATAAAACTCAATTTGATTTATTTTTTATAAAGAGCAACTAATGGATTGCTTCAGCATATGAAAGAGCTTCAACAGGTGGAAGACCTATTGAAGATGAATATAAAATCAATATGAATTAGCTGTTTAATCCTTGCTCATTATTTAGTAGTCTGTAAGTCTTGCAAATATTGCAATTAGTACAAATAGTAACTCTATCGCAAAAAATAGATTTTATAGTATTTATAAAATCATCTTCGGGATTTATTAAATGAATAATAATCTTTTTTGGCAATAAAGTTAAAAGGGAATTTAGTGCATAGTCATTTGAAGAGAAGGTTATGTCTGACAAAAATTTTGTATCCAAATTATTTTTTGTCAATGAAATAATATTCTTCTCTTCATCTAATAAAAGTGATTCATTATTAACATATACCAAATGTACAAGATTGCAATTTATTTGGTGAGAGTTTATATAGATTTTTAATAAATCAATAAATTCAGTGTATTCACGATTTATCACAAATTGGCTGACTGAAAAATCAACTGCATTATCTAAAATATCGATATAATCTTTTATTCTGAATGTAATAAATCCTTCTAGAAGAATGCTTTTATGTGAAGAAATATATTTTAAAACCTTGCACCATAGAATATTTTTCCTATTGGCTATTTCTGAAAGTACAGAATCAAATTCAGGATTGTCTATATGATTAATTGCACTAAAGAATTTATCGTCTGATTCACATGAAACACACTTGGCATCAGAGAGTAACAAATTACATATTTTTTCGATACACACTATATCGTCATTGTCAAAATAAAAATAATTTTGCATAGACAATTTATGAATAATTTTTTCTTCGTAACAGCACAATATACAATTCGCAATAGAATTGCTTAATGCACTATAAAATTCGGATTCATTGTTGCCAGAGTAATGAACTATTAGATTAATGTACTTTGAAAATTGTTTCTTAACAAAAGTAATATTGTCTAAATCAATATTTGCTATGTCTGAGAATAAAAAATCTATAATATCATTTTTGTTGCTTTTTATACAAAGTGAAATCATTGTGAATCAAGCAATCCTTTCTATACATTTCTAAAATATTTTGTATTAGTATTTACAAAAATAATCTTGATATACAATAATATTCCAATAAAAAGAAAATGAAACTTGACCAAAAGAAAAATGAATATGAAAAGATTTAAATGTTGGAAATTAAAAGTATGAGAAATATAATTGAAAGAAAACTTAAGTTATGAAAGAAGAAATTTTATAAATCACTAAATATTAAGGACTAAAAAGAAATAAAAAACACGAATTCAAAATTTAAAAATGAATTCATGCTTATTTTATAAAAAGTATAATTAAAAAATTAGTAATAAATTTATATATATTTATTTATAAATTATATCTATGAGTATAAATTTTGTCTGTAAATTATCTATAAATTTATTTGTAAATTTTATCTATAAATCATGTAATCTATTTCAGGGAAGATACAGTCCATTTCGCTTATTTTCTTTAAATAGTTTTCATCTATTTTATTATCTTTTATCTCAAGATACAATTTTGTAAATCTTCCAATATGATCTTTAATTCTTTTTTTTGCATAGTCTACCATAGTTCCATTGGTTATTATAAATAACCAATCACTGCTTTGGGCAAGAAGCAATTCGCGCGCACATTGGTTTAAAGCTTTTCGAAGTAGTGAATCTGAAGGCTCGTCAGGATATAAGTTTGCAAGTTCAACCATTCTATCACCAGCAACATGAAGGTGTCTGTGAACATAATCGTTGCTTCTGTTTAACCAAACTTCGCTGTACCCATTTGCACCCCAACTTGATCTGCATGGAGTTGCAACTTGCATTTGTGGATATTTGTCTATATATTCGCTTGGCGTTATTAAATCAAAGTCGCATTTGTCGTAATAAATTTTCTTAAATAAAGTATACAACCAATTTGGACCTTCATACCACCAGTGTCCATAAAGTTCGGCATCGTAAGGACAAAGTATGATAGGGGGATTAGCAGTAAATGCACTTGCTTCGGTTATTTGTGTTTCTCGTGAATCGAAGAAGTGTCCTGCTTGCTTATTGATGGAATCCCAAGCCCATTGAACATTATAATAATCTTTTTCGCAGTCTTTTCCAGTTATTCTATAGTATTTTATGCCAGTTGGAACTCTTGCACCATTACATGCAATATAAGGTTTTATATAGTCGTAAGGGGCATCGTAACCAATATCTCTATACCATTCTCTGTAGTTGTAATCTCCTGGATAACCATTAATAGAACTCCAAACTTGTCTTGAAGATTCTAAATCACGACCGAAAGCTACAATTCCATCAGGAGAAACGATAGGTGCAAATGTTCCATAAACAGGAGTTGGGTTAGCATATAGAATGCCATGAGTTTCAGTAATTACATATTGTATTCCAAACTCGCGTAAATACTTATCTGCCTCTGGAACATATCCACACTCCGGAAGCCAGATTCCACGAGGCTTTCTACCAAAATATTTTTCATAACATTTTACACCGACAGCAATTTGGGCTCTAACTGTTTTCTCATTAACATATAGAATAGGGAAGTAACCGTGTGTTGCACCACAAGTTATAATTTCAAGAACGCCAATGTCTTGGAAATGTTTGAAACCATTGATGATATTGCACTTATATACATCTTTGAAAGTGTATAAATCATTTGAATATCTATCAACATAATATTTTGCTAAATTTTTTAGCTGTTCATTGTCAGCATTTCTAACAATTTCTTTTTGGGCAAGTTCGATGTGTGATTGCAAATATTTTATATATCTATCTTGTAATAATTTATTATCTAACATATTTAGTAAAGGAGGAGTCATAGACATTGTTATTCTAAAGTCTACATGCTCTTTTACTAATTTATCAAAATTTAAAAGAAGGGGAATATAAGTTTCTGATATTGCTTCAAAAAGCCATTGCTCCTCCAAATAGTCTTCGCTTTCTGGATGATAAACAAATGGCAAATGTGCATGAAGTACAAAACTTACATAACCCTTTGGATTTTTTTTCATTATGAATTCTCCTTTTTATAATAATACATGAGTGCCAGCACTCTAAGTGGAGGCACTCAGGCGAAAAGTTAATTTTATTTGAATGTTGAACTTGATGATGATGGAGTTTTTAAATCTAATTGCCAATGATTAATCCAAGCATTCTTCGTAAAGTCACTATATAAATCGTATAAGTTGTAAATTCTGCCCATATTACGCAAGAATGAAATAGAAGTAATATCTTTTGCAGTAACAATATTTGTTTTTACATCTTTGAAGTAGACGGTTTTTAAAGCTTTATCAAACAAAACGTGATCATTTGGAGAATCAATCTCGTTTGATGAAGAAACATATAAATAATTATTTGGAATATTAATTTGTGGTTCAGAATTATTATATTTTGGTCTACGTCCTAATTCTACATAATACTCGCAATTTGAATCATTTACATGAAGGTACCAACTGTTAGCAAAATCATCAATTTCAATCTCGAAAGAGTAATTCATGGTTTTGTTATGAATTATAAGAACTGGCTTTGTATTGTTGAAAAAATCAGCTCCATATTGCCTAATGAAATTTTCTCTATCTTTATCAGAAATATCCCAGTAAATAAATAGAGTTGTTGGAGTTTGTGCGAGAACTTTAACTACCGTTTGATTATACCTATAAGGTAAATCGTAATATTCTAAAATCTCGATTTTTTCAGTTAAATTTGTTGAAGAAGTTATCTCATCTGGATTTATATCTGCAAGAATTGCTTTTTTTGTACGTGTAGCTCTTTTTGCTTTTGTAGTAGTTGCTTTTTTTGCAGTAGTCTTTTTAGAAGCAGTGCCAGTTGATTTTTTAGAAGTAGTCTTAGCTGTTTTTTCGGCAGACTTTTTAGCAGTTGTACTCTTACTTGTTTTTTTAGTCTCTTTTGAACTTGCAACTTTCTTAGTAGAAGGCTCCTTCTTAGCTGTAGTTCTTGAGGCTTTTACAGCAGTATCTTTTGCAGCTGTAACTTTTGCGGTCTTTACAGCTGTAGCCTTTGTAGTTGTGGCTGAATCGGTTGCAGATTTCTTGGTTGCTTTTTTTTCAACGCTACCAGAGGTTTTCTTCTTTGATACTTCTTCATTTTCGTTTAATTTATTTGCTGGTTTTCTTGGCATTTTTTCCTCCTTAGTTTTACTCACATAAAATCTTATTATATCCTATATCAAAATAAAAATAAATTCAATAGAAATTGGAAAATAAAACTAAAAAAATTTAAATTTTTTTATCAAAAAATGTTTACATTTGTATTTTTTTTGTATAAAATGTATCTGTGAAAAATATACGAAGTAGAAAACCAAAGAAAACTTTGTGAAGGGAGATTATCTAATGAAGATATTAATGCTAACATGGGAATATCCACCAAGGATTGTTGGCGGAATAGCAAGAGTTGTACACGACTTATCTAAGAGACTTATAAAGGACGGACACGAGGTTACAGTTGTAACATACAGAGATAGCGCAGATGTACCAGAATACGAAAATGACAAAGGGGTAAATGTTTATAGAGTAGATAACTATATGATTCACCCAAACAATTTTATTGACTGGATACTACAATTAAATTTCAATCTAGTATCAAAAGCTACAGAAATCATAAACAAAGAAGGTGGATTTGACGTTATTCATGCACATGATTGGCTTGTTGCAAATGCAGCTAAAGCATTAAAAAATGCTTATGGAATACCTGTTGTTGCAACTATTCATGCTACAGAAGCAGGAAGAAATAGCGGAATACATGATGATACTCAAAGATACATAAATGACACAGAATGGATGCTTACTTATGAGGCATCAGAGGTAATTGTAAATAGTAATTACATGAAAAATGAATTACAAAGATTATTTGGATTACCTTATGAAAAAATAAATGTTATTCCAAATGGAATCAATTTATCTAACTTTATA
This sequence comes from uncultured Clostridium sp., assembly GCA_900552135.1. Classification (GTDB taxonomy): domain Bacteria; phylum Bacillota; class Clostridia; order TANB77; family CAG-508; genus CAG-245. Next base: position 20,859 of record URYN01000009.1, on the reverse strand, counting down.
GGAATTGAAAGAGATTACGACTTTAGAAGACAATATGCAATGGATAATGAAAAAATTATTCTTTATGTTGGCAGACTCGTATATGAAAAAGGTATTCAACATTTAATTGCTGCAATGCCAAAGGTATTATCAAACTATCATGATGCAAAATTAATAATTGCTGGTCGTGGTGGAATGATGGATGAATTAAGACAGGAAGCAAGTAATCTTGGACTAAACGACAAGATATACTTTACCGGATATTTAGATTCAAATCAAGTACAAAAAATGTACAAATGTGCTGATGTTGCAGTATTCCCAAGTACTTATGAACCTTTCGGAATAGTAGCATTAGAGGCTATGCTTGCAGGAGTTCCAACAGTGGTTTCAGATGTTGGAGGACTTGACGAAATTGTTACTCATGGAGTAGATGGAATGAAAGCTTATGCTGGAAATGCAAATTCAATAGCAGATTCAATTACAGCTTTATTGTATGACCATCAACTAGCAACAAATGTTGCAAAAAAAGCAAAACAAAAAGTTAAGGAACAATTTAATTGGGAGAAGATTGCCCAAGATACACACTTTACTTATGAAAAAGCTGTATGCCAAACAATGGCAGAACGCCAAGCAAGACAAATGCTTCAAGAAAAAGCAAAAAAAGCAGAAAAAGCGGAGAATACGCAAAAGGAAATTACAAATCTATTAAGTTTCAAGAAGAAACACGCTTATGCTTAATGGCTGAATAATTCTAAAAATAAATGCAAAAATAATAGTACAATTAGGAGGTTCTATATGCAGGTATACGATATGGCAAACAAACTTGCAAAAGAAATAAAAGAATCAAGCGAGTATGAAAGATATAAGAGACTAAAAAGTAATATAGAATCTGATGCAAGCAAGAAAGAAAAAATTGAAGAATTTGAACATTTAAGATACAATATTCAAGTAAAGGCAATGCAAGGCAATAATGATTCAGAATTGCAAGAACAAAATAAATTGCTACAAGAAAAATATGCAGAGCTAATACAAGATGAAAAAATAAAAGAGTATTTTGAAGCAGAAATGCAATTCAATGTTATGCTAACAGATGTAAATAAAATAATCGCTGAAGCAGTAAGAGATGTACTATAAAAAGTATTATAAAAGGGTTAATTGTTAAAATAAAGAATGAAATAAGAGCGTATAAATATAATCTAGAGGTGTATTTATTACGCTCTTTTTGTAGAATAGGAGGAACCTTATGATAATTATTTTAAGTGTAATAGTTGCAATGGTTTTACTAACAATAGGATTAAATATAAAACTTGGATATTTCAAAAAATTAAAAGAAGTTGCAGAGAGTGAAGAATTAAACACAATAGCACAAAAATTTCCAAGCAATGCAGATATATGCAAGCAAACATTAAAAAACTTGAAAAATGAAGAAGTAAAAATAGAAGAGGACAATAGTTCAAGAACAAGTTTGTACCTTGTAATGAAAAATAAAATTCTGATTGGAAAAGTAAATGCTATAACAAGGGTACAGACTGTAATACACGAATGTATACACTCTACGCAAAATAAAATAATATTGAAGTTTAATGTAATATTTGCAAATTTGAATAATTTATATTTTTTAATAATTGCAATTTTAAACCTATTTAATATAATAAATTATGCAATATCAGAAATGTGTTTATGGATGTTCGTATTCTTGCAATTCGTATTGTATGCAGTAAGAAGTTTTTTGGAGATAGATGCCATGACAAGAGCAGAATATCTATCAAAAGAATACATAGAAAAAGCAGAAGCAGTAACTGCTGATGAAAAAGAAAAAATAATACAAGAGTACATAGCAATAAATAAAATAGGAATTAAATTATATAATTATACACTGGCTATAAAAATGCTAGTAAGAATATTAATATATGCAGTAATAATGGTAATATAAAACAGTTTATTACATTTTTATTACATTTTTGTAAATACTTGAATAAAATTTTACTTATTGATATAATCTAAACATGCTATAGGAAAAATCGCACAAAATATACTAAGGAGGATAAATTATGTTAAAATCAAATGTAAGTTATAGCACAGATAAAGACAGCTATACAGCTGGTAAAGCGTGTGCTGAGAAGGCAGTTGTAAATCTTATGGAGACTAAAGTTGCCTTTTTATTTAGTTCTGTAAAATACAATCAGAACAAATTATTAGAAGGAGCAAAATCAGTTTTAGGAACAGCTCCAATAATTGGATGTACTTCTTCAGGAGCAATAATTGTACCAGATGGTGTAATTTCATCAGAAGATGGATTTGCTGGAATGCTTGCAATAGGTGATGACGAAACAGCAGTTGGTGTTGCTGGTTCAGAGCGTGGAAAAAATCCAAGAGAAACAGGAAGAAAAGTTGCAAAAGAGGCAATGGCAAAAGTTGGAACAGACAGAGCACCCGCATACTTCTACATGGTTGCTTCTCCAGCTGAGGAAGAAGAATATGTAAAGGGTATAGAAGATGTAATAGGCTGTGTTCCTTTCTTTGGTGGAAGTGCTGCTGATGATGCAGTTGCAGGAGATTGGAAAATCTTCACAAACGATAAATGCTTCTCAGATGGTGTTGCTGTGGCATTCTTCTACACAAATAAACCAATGATAAACAAATATACAGGAGCTTATCATGAAACTGTAAATTCTGGAATCATAACAAAATTAAATGGAAAAAGACAATTAGTTGAAATAGATGGAAAACCTGCCATGAATGTTTATGCAAAATGGACAGGCAAAAAAGTAAAAGATTTAATGGGAATGAATTTACTTTCATCTACTATAACAGAGCCTTTAGGAGTAAAAGATAGATTGGGTTCATTAATAGCAATTCGTCACCCAATGGTTGGAAACGAAGATTTATCAATGAATATTGGAAATAACTTAGCAATAAACACTGCAGTAATTCAAATGCAAGCAAGTGTTGATGAGTTAATAGATTCAACAGGAAAAACTTTAAAAACTGTAAGAACAAGCCTTCCATGTGAAGCAGGAGCTTATTTACTAGTTCACTGTGGTGGAAGAAAATTAGGAATAGGCGACAGAATTGATGAAGTTGCAAAACAATTAAAGAAGGAAGCAAAAGGTGTTCCATTCTTAACTGTATTTACATTTGGTGAATATGGAACAGAAGATCACGGAGAAAATACTTGTGGTGGATTAATGCTTTCATTCACTGGATTTGGCAAGAATAAATGAATGCCAAACTCTGGGAAGGCAGAGTTAGAGGAGCCTTGCCAGCAAGAAGATTACGAGGCTGAAAAAGGCTCTGATCAAAGTAAATTAAATCTAAAATTTGAAAAAGTTTTAGATAGCGTGATTAAGGTCACCGGAAATGTGATTCAAGAAGGTAAAAGGATTGTAGAATCTAATTTAAAAAAGAAGGAAGGCGATTGTGTGAAAGTTTTAATAGGAAGAGATTGGAAAGAAAGCTCTAATGGTGCTAAGATAGAAGTTGTAAATCCTGCAACAGGCGAGTTAATAGACAAGGTTCCAAACATTAGCTTGGAGGATGTTGATGAAGCTGTTACAGTTGCAAAAGATATGCAAAAAGAATGGGAAAAAGTTTCAATTTATGATAGAGGTGAAATCCTTTATAAGTTCGTAGATTTAGTAGATGAAAACAAAGAGCGTTTAGCAGGTTTATTATCTGCTGAAACAGGAAAGCCAATAACAGAGGCGAGAGGGGAAATTGCAAATGTAAGAATTGGTGTACGTGGGTTTGTTGAAAAAGCAAAACACTTATATGGAGAAAGCTTAGTTGGTTCATCTGAATTAGGAAACGAGAAAACAATGCAAATTACAACTAGAGCACCTCTTGGAGTTATAGTTGCAATAATACCATTTAACTTCCCAAGTGATTTATTTTGCCAAAAAGTACCACCTGCATTGATGATGGGAAACTCGATAATTATAAAGCCATCAAATTACAATCCATTAACATTAATAGAATATGTTAAATTAATGGTAGAAGCAGGTGTTCCAGCAGGTGTAATTCAAGTAGTTACAGGAGATGGACCTATTGTTGGTCAAGCATTAGCAAGACATAAAGGAGTGTCTTTAGTTTCTTTAACAGGAAGCACTGGGGCAGGAATTCAAACAATGGGAACAGCTTCTCAAAACTTAACACATGTAATGCTAGAGCTAGGCGGAAATGATGCTTTCATAATGTTAGAAGATGGAGACATGAACTTAGCAATAAAAGAAACAATCTGGGGAAGATTGTACAATGGAGGTCAAGTTTGCTGTGCAAGCAAGAGATTCTTAATTCATAATTCAAGAAAACAAGAATTCATAGACAGAATGAAAGATGTAATATCAAAATTAAGAGTCGGAGACCCAAGTAAAGAAGATACTCAAATGGGACCAATGATAAATATTCATGCTGCACAAAGAATAGAAGAACAAGTAAACAAAACAATTGAACAAGGTGCAACATTAGTTTGCGGAGGAAAAAGAGAAGATGCATTCTATTATCCAACAATACTAGATAATGTAACAAAGGATATGGACGTTGCAAAAGACATGGAAATATTCGGACCTGTAATCCCAGTAATAGGATTCGACACCGAAGAAGAAGCAATAGAAATTGCAAATCAATCATCTTATGGACTTTGCGGATGTGTAATCACAAAAGATTACTCAAGAGGATTAAAAATTGCCAATAAGCTAGAATGTGGTGGAGCAATAGTAAATGGTGCAAGTTTCTTCAGAAGTTTTGAAATGCCATTCGGAGGCTGGAAACACAGTGGAATAGGCAACGAGGGAGTATCAAGCACATTACAAGAAATGAGCAGAGTAAAGACAATAGTCTTAAAAAATATATTATAAAAATTTAAATTCGCCCAAAAGGGACGTCCATATTGGGCGAAAAAAGGAGAAAAATTATGGCAAATACAAGATTTATATTAAACGAAACTTCATATTTTGGCTTTGGAGCTAGAGAAGTTTTATTAGATGAACTAAAAGACAGAGGATACAAAAGAGTATTTTTAGTATCTGACAAATCTCTTGTTGATGCAGGAGTTACAGACAAAGTTATGAATATTCTTGAAGAAGGAAGAGTTAAATACGAATTATATGATGAAGTAAAACCAAATCCTTCAATAGAAAACGTATTAACAGGTTATAAGAAGAGCAGATGGTTTAGACCAGATGTTATTCTTGCAGTAGGTGGAGGATCAAGCATGGATACAGCAAAAGCTATATCTATACTAATGGAAAATCCTGATAGAGATGATGTTGTTTCTCTAAACGGACTATCAAACACAAAGAAAAAAGGACTTCCAATGATTGCAATGCCAACAACAGCAGGAACTGCAGCAGAAGTTACAATAAACTATGTTATAACAGATGAAGAAAGAAAAGTAAAAATGGTTTGTGTTGACCCACATGATATACCAGTTTTAGCAATAGTTGATACAGAACTTATGGCTTCTATGCCAAAAAAATTAGCTGCTGCAACTGGAATGGACGCATTAACACATGCAATAGAAGGATATATAACAAAGGCACACAACACAATGTCTCAAATGTTCTCTATGAAAGCAATTCAACTAATTTACAAAAATTTAGCAGCTGCTGTAAATGATAAAGATCAAAAAGCAATAGATGATGTTGGATTAGGTCAATATATAGCTGGAATGGGATTCTCAAATGTTGGACTTGGAATAGTTCACTCAATGGCACATCAATTAGGAGCTGTTTATGATACACCTCACGGTTTAGCAAATGCAATATTACTTCCAACTGTACTAGAATTTAATGGAGCTGTTTGTGCAGACCTATATAAAGAAATTTTAACACAGGGAATGGGAATAAATGCAATGAAATTCACAGATGAAGAAGCTGTAAAGACATTATGCGAAAAAGTAAGAGACTTATCAGAAGCTGTTGGAATAACTCAAACAGTAAAAGATGTTGGAGCAAAGAAGAAAGATTTCGCAATGCTTGCAGATAAAGCAATGGTTGACCCTTGTAAACCAGGAAATCCAAGAGAAGTAACAAAACAAGACTTCATAGACTTATATGAAAAAGCTTGGTAATAAAAATAAGAAATAAAGGAAACTTTGCTGAATTAGGATAATTTATTGAGTAAAGATACATTATTTCATATATGTAAAAAAATTAATATTTTCGCCCAATAGGGATGTCCTTTTTTGGGCGAAGATATATTTTTCATATATATAAAGAAATTAATAAATCGCCCAAAAAGGGACGTCCCTATTGGGCGATTTATTTCTAAATAGGCATAGAAAAAAGGAGATGTGATTATGGAAAAAGTAAAAAAATACGGTAAATTTTTAATTTCACCAGCGATTGCAATAGCCATAACGCTAATTTTATATGCAATTAAAGGAATTTATCCTTTTGGAGGAATGACTGTCGCACATGCGGATATGGGACAATCTTACGAGACTTTTTATCATCTATTATGGGACATATTAAGAGGTGGAAAATCTCTATTCTATTCATACACTTTAGGTAGTGGTTCAAATGTATTTGGAGGAGTATTACTTGATGGATTTGCAAGTCCATTTGCATGGCTAATTGCATTATTCAAGAGAGAAAATATAATATATGCATTCTCGTATTTATTATTAATAAGAATAGCATTTATAGCTCTATCAACATACATATTCTTTGACAAAATATACAAGAAAAGTGAGAACGAAGGCTCGAGCTTAGAGTTTTGGAAAGTTTTATTTAGCGTAATGTACTCATTATCTGCTTATGTTTTAATCAGCTATACAAACATAATGTGGCTTGACGTTGTTGCAATATTCCCAATATTCTGCTTAGGAGTGCACAGACTTCTTACTCAAAACAAATCTGGATTATTTATTGTAATACTAACATTAAGCTTGATAATTAGCTACTACATATCATATATGATTCTATTCTTTATATTATCTTGCCTGCCATTTGCAGTATTCTTCTATGCAAAGAAAGAAGATAGAAAAAGAGTTGCAGGAAAAATTGTAATTGCAGTAATTTTATCACTATTTTTATCGATGTTCTCTTTCTTACCAGCATTTTCACAAACAATGAGTTCATACAGAATGGCCGGACAAAAGGCTACAATAGTAAGAAATTACGAAGCAGGAATGAAACTAACATTCTTAATGTTATCATCACTAAGTTTATTAGGAACTGTAAGCTTAGTAAAATATTTCAAAAAAGACAATACAGTAAAAATGCTGTTATTAAGTCTATTGATATGTGGCGTCTTGCCCATATTATTTGAAAGAATAAATATGTTATGGCATACAGGTTCACACAACAGCTTTCCATTCAGATATGGCTTTATACCAATATTTGTTATGATGAATTGTGCAATGTACTACATTACAAAATATTACAAAAATGATAAAAAATTTGAAATAGCAGATGTTATTTTTATAATCTTAGCACTTATACCAATTATAATTTTAACACCAACAACAATAACAGAAATAAACCAAGGCCAACCTGCATTCAGGATTAAAACAAATAACTTTTTATCAATTTGTATTCAAACTATTTTATTTGCGTACATCATAAGAGAACTTTTGAAAATAGAAAAAATAAAATTGAGAAATGGACTAATAGCATTTGTTGTGATTGCTGAAATTATACTTCATGGATTAGCTTATATTGGAGTACCGGAAAGTGCAAGAGGAGGAGCAGAACACTCAGATAGTTCAATTTTAGTAGCAGACAATTTGTTAGAAAAATTCAAGACAAATGAAACAGAACTTTACAGATATAGAGATCCAGATCAAAATTTGACAGAAAACTATCCATTGGTATTAGATGCTCCATCTATGTCTACTTTCTTACATGTAATAAGCAAAGAACAAGTAGAAACACATTCAAGTTTAGGATACACCAGAAACTACACAAAACTTGGAGATGCAGGAGGAACACCAATTTTTGATGCGATTTTAGGCGTAAAATATGTATTCTCGAATAGTGAACTAGACGGCGAAATATTCAAATATGATGGAACATCTAAAGAAAATATTAATCTATATGAATATAAAAACGTACTTCCTTATGGAATTATATATGAAAACAATAATGACATAAGCACTATACCACAGGCAGATGATGTTTATGCAACACAAAACTATGTATACAAACAACTATTCAATAAAACAGAAGACATAATAGAAAAAGTAGATTCGGAAAGAGAATCAATCAGTAAAGATGAAAAAGTCGAAACCTTCAAGTACAAAGTAAATGTAAATGAAAAATCATATTTATATGTGTATGGAAGTGAAGAAGATACTTCACTATATAGCATAAAAGTCAATGGAGAAACAGTAAAAGTTCCTTGGATTAACGATTATGAAAACACAATATACCCATACAGATATAGCAATGGACTTATAAACTTAGGAAAATTTGAAAATGAAGAAGTAGAGATAGAGGCAAGAAGCTACAAAGGAAAATGTAACTTGAAATTTGCTACATTATCATTAGAAAAATATGAGAACGCATTTGCAGACTACAAAGAAGAGTGTACCAAAGATATAAAAATAGAAGGAAACAAAATAAGTATTAAAATAGAAAATGCAAAAGCAGGACAAAAACTATTCTTACCAATTACTTATGACGCAGGCTGGACAGGCACAAATAATGGTGAAACAACAAATGTAAACAGAACATTCAATACATACATGAGCCTTGAGTTGAAGGAAGGAACAAATGAAATAGAACTTACATTCATACCAGCAAAGATGAAGTTAGGAATAGAACTATCTATAGCTACACTTGTAATAATATTGATATACACATTCGGAATAAAAAGATTTATAAAAAAAGACGGACTGCTAGACAAGATAATAGTAAATATGGGATTCGGAATTTATATTGTAATAACAGTGGGATTCTATTTAAAAGTATATGTAATGTGCATAATACAATCAATAAAACAGTGGATAAGCTAAAAATTACAAAATTAATACATAAACAAATTTTAATAATACTAGAAAATAAAATCGCTCTAAATAAGAAATCTTATTTGAGCGATTTTGATATCTATATTTTAACGAATAAATTTTTTACTTTCTGCAACAGCCATTTCATCACATCTATTATTGAATTCATTATCTGCATGCCCTTTAACTTTATTGAAAGTAACATCATGAACTTTAGTAAGAGAATATAATTCTTGCCAAAGTTCTTTATTTTTAACAGAATCGCCACCAGCAGTTCTCCAATTTTTCTTTATCCAACCATAAATCCATTTTTGGTTGAAAGCATTTACAACATAAGCACTATCGCTGAAAACATTTACTTTACAAGGTCTTTTCAAAAGTTTCAAAGCCTCAATAACAGCAGACAACTCCATTATATTATTAGTAGTATTCTCAGAACCACCAGATATTTCTTTACGAACATCTCCCATCATTAAAATAGCACCCCATCCGCCAGGACCAGGATTACCAGAACATGCACCATCAGTATAAATTGTAATCTCTTCCATAAATTTAATTCCTTATATAATTTATTTGGGCTTTTGAACTTGGAAATACCCATGAACCAGTTATAAAATTCACTATTTAAATAGAATTTTGAATATTAAAATTTAAATTTTGAAATTCAAAAATAAAAATCTACTTATTAAAATCAATGATATTATACCAATAAACCCCAATAGATGCAATATTATGAAATATAAAAAATTGAACAAACACTTCACGAAGTACTACTATTTTTATATTGTAAATAAATCTGTTTTGTGATATTATACATAATGTAAAATCACGTTTTACAATTAATATATAAAATAGAAAAATGAATTCTACCTAGAAAAAATTAAAGGAGGCACAACATGAGTAAAGTTGTTGGAATAATAGCAGAATATAACCCATTCCATAATGGTCATTATTATCATTTGCAACAGGCAAAGCAGAATGCTGATGCTGATTTTTGTGTTGCTGTAATTTCAGGTAATTTTACTCAAAGAGGAGATACCTCTATTGTAGATAAATGGGCTAAGGCATATATGGCTATTTGTGGAGGAGCCGATTTAGTTCTTGAACTTCCAACCATATACAGCATTTCGAGTGCTGAAAATTTTGCGAGTGGAGGAATAAAGCTTCTTGATAGCTTAAAAATAGTTGATAGTGTTTCATTTGGTGCCGAAACGAATGACTTTGGAGCTTTGAATAATATTGCAAATGTTCTATATGAAGAACCAAGAGCTTATACCAATATTTTAACACATGAACTAAAAAGTGGAATTTCATATCCTTCTGCAAGACAAAATGCTGCGATGATGTATCTTAATGATATTAAAAGATATGCTAATATTTTGAATAGCCCTAATAACATTTTGGCTGTAGAATATTTGAAGGCTTTAAAGAAGCAAAGAAGTCCAATGGAGCCCATTATAATAGAAAGAAAAAAAGTATATTATAATGACAATAGAATTGTCGATGATTTTGCAAGTGCAACTGCTATAAGAAGTATGCTCCAGAGAAAAGAGTATAAAGATTTAAGCAAGGTAATACCAAGAAGCACTTATCAGATACTGGGCAACGAGATGAACAAATCTCATATAGTTCTTTCTATTGAAGAATATGAGAAAGAAATCTTGTTCCAATTAAGAAAAATGAGCCCAGAGCAAATTGCGGAGCTACCAGATGTTAGTGAAGGTTTGGAAAATGCTATAAAATCTGCGGCAAGCAATGCAAGCACTTTAAAAGAGTTCATGAGTCTGGTAAAAACAAAAAGATACACTCAGACTAGAATACAAAGAATTTTATTATATGCTTTATTGGGAATAGATAAGAAAACTATGGAGACTTCAAAGAAGATAATACCTTATGCAAGAGTTCTAGGATTTAATCAAAATGGAAAGATGTTATTATCTGAAATATCTAGAAGAAATCCAAAAATAAAGATGATAACTTCTGTAAAGAAATTTATTGACCAGAATGCAAAAGGTGGCAATAAAGATTTAATGAAGATGCTACAATTAGATATATTTGCAACAGATGTTTACACACTAGCACATAAGGAAAATTCTAAAACAGGACTAGACTTTACAAACAATATGATAATTACAAATTAAAAGAGTTATTGAGTATACATTAACGAATTGGTGGGCAAAAAATAATTATAATAAAAAACTTTGTTGATTATAATTCTAAAAAATAGCAGGTACAGAAAACACAGTTTATAGGAAACTTTAAAACCTAAATTTATGTAAGGAGAATTCGTGTAGAAGTTATTAATAAGTAAATCAGCCCTAATATAAATACTAAGGTGGAGCTTTAAAAATCTATACGAGAAATGCCAGTGAAGATTATAGGAATAACAGGAAATTCTGGAAGCGGAAAATCTTATGTTTCGGAATTTATAAAAAAATATTATTTAGAACAAAATATAAAAGCAGAAATTATTGATGCAGATCAAGTTGCAAAAAGTATGCAAAATTCTGAATCTGAATATATGAAATCTATTATTCGTGAATTTGGAGAAGATATACTGGAAGAAGGAAAATTGAACAGAAAAAAGCTAGCAAAAATAGTTTTCAGCAATAATCAAGAAAAGGAAAAGCTTGACAGAATTACTCAAAAGTATGTAGTTGCAAACATAAAAGAACAAATAAAATCGTATAGGGAACAAGGAATGGTAATAATAGTGATTGATGTTCCTCTGCTTTTTGAGAGTGGGTTAAATCAAGAATGTACCATTACTGTTGGTGTAATTGCCAAAAAAGAGAAAAAACTTGAAAGAATTTGCAAAAGAGATAATATAACGGTAGAAGAAGCAGAACTAAGATTAAATAGCCAACCAGATGACGAATATTATAGAAATAATTGTGACTATATAATAGAGAATAACACAATAGAAAATGAAATAACTCAAAAGGCAATATGTAACATAGTAAAAAAGATTGAAAAATCGTTTAACGAATAATCAAATAATAAAGAAGAATTGCGTGCCGGGAAATAAAAAAATATGCAATGAGAAGAGTAAAAAGACGGAAAATATTGCTAAAATATTACAATAAGATTACATTTGTGTAACTTAATTGAAATTACTCTATTAATAGAATATAATTAGCTTGAAAGAACAGTAGAAAAGATAAGGGGGACCTTGCTATGGAGAGTCAAACTTTTGCAGAATACATATTATCTGAAAAAGACTGGATTAGAAAAATGGAAATCATGTATTATTTAAATAAGAGAGGTAACATCTTTTTTGATAATTCAGTGGTTTTTAAAACAGAGCTTTTAAAACTTTTTCTTGATAATACGCCAAATCTTAATTTTGATAATAACATGCTTATAACTGCATGTTTACTTTGCAACTGTAAAAAGATTGATAATTTTACAGATATGAATAAGGTAAGAACGTATGCAAAAGAGGGCGCTGAATATCTACAAACACTTGGATTTGACAGAAAATTTTGTAGAATATGTGAGCAGATTAACAGATATAGTGGGTCAGAACCTAGAGAGCCTGAAGCAGATGTTCTAGAATTAATAGACCAGTTTGGTGGTATGCTTTTGGACAGGCCTGAAAGAATTGGTATGAAAGTTGATGAAGCTTTAGTCTTACTTGAGTACAGAAACTTGAAGGGAAAAGATAATAGATATTTACAAGTATTTAAAGACTTTGTAAATAGAATGGAGGCTATAAAGATATGAGTTTAGCTAATAATAAAGATATTATAATTCCAAATACAACAGGCATAATAACACAAGCTGTAAAAGAAGCTAATAATTATGTTAGAAGAACAAGAGGAGAGGCATATATTTCGCATGCTGTAAGCCAAGAAAATACAGCTCCATATATTAGAGACATGAGAAAAATACACAGCATTTTGCAATACAGAGCGAGTGGAATTCCATTAGAGCAAGTTGTTAATCCCGAAAGAATTTCAAGCAACAGAAGTAGAGTGGAAAATTATCAAATGGATGAAAAGGCTGTGGATAAAGAAAAAGATTTTGAAGCAAAAGATAATGGAAATGGACAAGATATTCATAGAGCTTATGAAAGCTGGTTCATGGATAGATAGAGTATTTTCGCCAGATGGGATTTATTGCCTATCTTAGCGAAAATTTTCTTTGCAAACTTGAAGAACGAGTTAATGAAGAACGGTTTAAGATGGAGAAAAAATTGAAAAATTTTATATATAGTAAATACGGTAAGAATGAAATCTAATTCATAATAAAACAATAGATAATTAAAAATTAAAAATCCAAAATTAAAGGAGTAACAAATGGAAGAAATATTTGCAGATTTACATGTACATATAGGAAGAAGTAAAAATGGAAAACCAATAAAGATAACAGCGGCTAGAAGCTTGAATTTTGAGAATATCGCAAAGGAATGTGCTGAAAGAAAAGGTATAAATGTTGTTGGAATAATAGATTGTGCATCTCCTTATGTTATAGAAGATATTGAAGAGTTCTTAAAAACAGGAGACGCTTATGAGATTGAAGATGGAGGAATAATCTACAAGGATAAAGTTTGTATATTACTTGGAAGCGAAGTAGAAACATCAGAAGTAAGCAGAAATGGAAAATGCGGAGCAGCACATAATGTTTGTTTCTTTCCACATTTATCAGATATAAAAGCATTCTCAGAAGAAATGAGCCACCATATAAAAAACATAACACTAAGCACTCAAAGGTCAGACATTTCTGGATATGAGCTTATTGATATAGTAGAAAAATACAATGGAATACTAATTCCTGCACACTGTTTTACACCGTTTAAGAGCTACTATGGAAATTGCGTAGACAGAATGAAGGACATATTCAAGGAAAAATTTGATAAGATATTTGCAATAGAGCTAGGACTTAGTGCAGATACATATTTAGCAGACATGATAACAGAGTTAGAAGACAAAACTTTTGTTACAAACTCTGATGCACATTCACTTCCTAAAATTGCAAGGGAATACAACAAGATGCAAGTAGCAGATATAAGCTTTAAAGAAATTGTTAAGGCATTAAAGAATGAAGATGGAAGAAAAGTACTTTGTAACTATGGATTGGATCCAAAGCTTGGAAAATATCATAGAACATTTTGTGATGATTGCAATAAAGTAATCGAAACAAAATATCCAGTTGAAGTTTGCCCTTACTGCGGAAGCAAGAAAGTTACATTTGGAGTGTTTGACAGAATTGAACTTATAAAAGATAAAGCAGAAAGCAAGAGCCCTAAGAACAGACCTCCATATATTTACCAAGTTCCATTAAGTTTCATACCAGGATTAGGAGCAAAAACGATAGATAAATTATTAGAAAACTTCGGAACAGAAATGACTATTCTTCACAAACTTTCAAGAGATGATATAGAAGCTGTTGTTGGAGAAAAAGTAGCAGATGCAGTTATTGCTTCAAGAGAAGGAAAATTGCAAATACACGCAGGTGGTGGCGGAAAATACGGAAAAGTAGAAACACCGGCTAAGAGTGAACAATAATTTTAATCAAATAGAGATACCTCTATTTGACAAACTTTGAGTGAATGTTGGGTAATTCTAAGTTCTATTTCTAAGATTATAGAATAGACATTATGTATAAGAATTATATGATGTCTATTTTGAATCTTAGGAGGAAAGTTATAATGAATAGAACCGCAAGGAAACAAAAGAAAAATAGAATAAGCAATGTCATATTAGAATTTATACAAACAAATTCTAAAACTTGTTTAATTCTATTAATAATTTTTTTTATAGGAGTTTTACTTGGAGTAATATTTGTTAATAATTGCAAAGAAACACAAGAGAACCAAATAAAAAGTTACATACAAAACTTCGTAGATGGAATAAGAGAAAATTATCAAATTTCGTCAACAAAATTATTGTGGAACGCGATAATGAAAAATTTTATAACAGCTTTAGTTCTATGGTTCTTAGGTTTAACACTAATTGGAGTACCACTAATATATCTATTTATTGGTTACAAAGGGTATTGCATTGGATTTACAGCAGCATCCATAATTGCAACACTTGGAGGAGCAAAAGGAACATTGTTTATTGCTTCAACCATGCTATTGCAAAACATAATTTATATTCCAATTATAATAGCACTTGCAACCAGTAGCGTAAAGCTGTACAAAAAAATAATGGAAGACAGAAGAAGAGAAAACATAAAAACACAAATACTAAAACATACAATATTTTCCGTTTTTATGTTAGTGATACTAATACTAAATTCATTCATAGAGGCGTACATATCAGGAGGTATATCTTCCATGCTTTTGAAATATTGTTAAAAAATTTAAATATTTGTAGAAATTTAGAAAAATCTATTTACAATTTTGCAATATTTTGATATAACAATACATAAGTTATGTAAATTGATACAAAACATTACTTATTGATAAAAAATATAGAATAGGGGAGTTCAAATGGAAAAGCAAGTTAAACTTTTTTTAGATTTTCTTAAAGATGACAAAAGGTTATCAGATAACACATTACAATCATACAGAAGAGATATAGAACAATATGAAAAATACGTATCAGAGAACAAAATAAACTATTTAAAAGCAACTCAAGAAACAATAATAGACTATATGGATTATTTAAGAGAAGAAAACAAAAAAGAATCTACTATATCAAGAAGCTTAGCTTCAATTAGATCTTTCTACCAATACTTAATTAGAGTAAAGAAAATAAAAAAAGATCCTACAGTTACAATTGAATCACCTAAAATAATAAAAAGAGTTCCAAACATATTAACTTCCAAAGAAGTTGAACTATTACTAGATCAACCAAAGGATGTTGATTTAAAAGGAACAAGAGATAAGGCAATGCTTGAATTTGCCTATGCAACTGGAATGAGAGTAACAGAAATGATTTCTCTTAATCTAGATGATGTAAAACTTGACGAAGGATATGTAGTTTGCAGAGGAAGAAGCAAATCTAGAAACATACCACTTGGATCAATGTCTTTAAAAGCATTAAAAGAATACATGGATGATGCTAGACCATATTTAATTAGAAACGAAGAAGAAGATGCTTTATTTGTAAATGTAAATGGAACAAGATTAACACGACAGGGTTTCTGGAAAATAGTCAAATATTACAAAGAACAAGCTCATATAGAAAAAGATATTACACCACACGTATTAAGACATTCATTTGCAACACATTTATTGCAAAATGGAGCTGATTTAAAAGCAATACAAACAATGCTAGGACATTCAGATATATCTTCAACACAAGTTTATATGCAATTCCAAGATCCCGGAATAAAAAACGAATATAAAAAGGCTCATCCAAGAGCTTAAAAAATAGACTAATAACTTGAAATTCAATATTATTGGCTGCTAAGTAGAAAATAGAATAATTTAATATACTGACAAAAAATTGCCGACATAACTATTATGGACGGCAATTTTTATGAATATAAAGGGAAAAAATATGAAAAGTAAGAAAATAAAAGAGGAAAATATAGAAATAATACCAAAAAATGAAATACATAAGCTAAGAGAAAAAGAAAACAATTATTGTATTTGCATTCCAATAATAAATGAAGGAGAAAGATTAAAAAAAGAACTTCAAAGAGCTATTGATAATGGAGTTACAGACATTGCAGATATAATATTAATAGATAGTGGAACGACTGATGATTCAATATCGCCAGAAAATCTAAAAAAATATAGAATAAATACTCTAATAGAAATGGAAGAAAAAAGAAAGTATACTCAATCAAAGGCTTTGATTGCAGGCTTCCACTATGCTTTAGAATGTGGTTATAAAGGAATAATTACAATAGACGGTAATAATAAAGACAGTATAGAAGATGTTAAGAAATTTGTAGAAAAACTAGAGGAAGGATATGATTACATACAGGGCTCTAGATTTATAGATGGAGGACAAGCTATAAATACTCCTAAATCAAGAGAGTTTGCAATAAAATACATTCATGCTCAAATGATATCTAGTATTTGTAAGAAAAAATATACAGACACAACCAACTTGTTTAGGGGATATTCAAGAAAGTACTTAATGCACGAAAAAGTAAAACCTTTTAGACCAATATTCAAATCATATGAGATTTCTACATATTTATCAACAAGAGCAGATCAACTTGGATTAAAAACTCTGGAAATACCAGTAACAAGAGCCTATCCTGATGGAAAGAAATATTCAACAAAAGTAGGAAAAATAAAAGGAATTTATTTGTTAATAAAAAGTCTAATGGAAGAAAAATTAGGAATGTATAATGTAAAATAGATGTTAAATTATCCAGTATATAAAAATATTTACTTAGAATATAATTCATATATAATAAAAAAATAACGAAGGTTCAGATAAAAATAAAAATGAGATCATAAATAGACAATGTTATTGAAAATTAATTACAACAAAAGGGAGATGAAAACAAAAGTGAAAAAATATATGACAAAAGAAAATATAATAATTGTAGCTGTTATTATTCTAAGTGTTCTTATGTCATCACTATTTGTGTTTGACAAAATACTTTATAAAGGTGTAGACACAGAATACCATCTATCAAGAATAATGGGAATAGTAAACAGTTGGAAAACAGGAAATATACCTGCTTACATTCATACAGATACCAACGGATTTGGATATGCGATGGGATTTTTCTATGGTAATATTTCTGTGCTATTACCGTGTTTACTATATTTGGTAGGAACAAACCTAATAGTTGCGTATAAAATTTTTATAGTAGTTTGTGGATTTGGTACAGCTGTATCTATGTATGTTTGCTCAAAGAAAATAAGTGGTAGTAAATATGCAGGAACAATTTCGACAGTTTTATATACGACATGCAGTTATAGAATAATAACGCTTGTTACGAAAGCTTTTATAGGTGAAGTATTAAGTTTTATATTTATACCAATCATAATACTTGGACTCTATGAACTTATATTTAATGATGAGAAAAAATGGTGGATTCTTTCTTTAGGATTTGTAGGAATTCTAAATTCAAACCTTGTAATGACAGAAATAATGATTGCAATATCTGCTGTCATAGTAATTTGCAACATAAAAGAAATAATAACAAATAAAAAAAGATTGCTAGGATTTATAAAAGCTACAATCTGGGCACTGCTAATAAGTGCAGCGTTCTGGATGCCAATGTTGGAACAGCTAAAGAATAACAAATTCCAAATGACAACACTTATGGAAACCTACAAACCAACAAGATGGCTATTAGACATTGAAAAGATATTTTCTGGAACAATACAATACAAAAATAATATGGCTGCGGCTTATGGTTCAGGCTTTATATTTGCAATAATAATAGTACTAAGACTATTTGTAAAAGAAAATAATAAAGCCACAAAATTCTGTGACATATCACTATTTACAGGCCTGATACTCTTACTATGTATGACAAAATATTTTCCTTGGAAAAAGATTATTAAGATAGGAGAAATGATACAATTTCCAAGCAGAATGGAAGTACCTGTTGCTGCGTTTTTCTCTATTGGTTGCGGTATAATATGCCATTATATATCAAACAAAAACGAAAAAAAGAGAAAACTGCTATTCATAGCAATATTAATCTTTCAATGTGCATTTTCGGTGGTATATCTAAAAGCTTGTGTAAAAGCACTAGAAAAATATAACGGTGTAGACAGCAAGGAACAACTAGAAATAGAAGAAGATTTTATCTACAATATTTGTGATGGGGTATATCTTCCTGAGGGTGCAGAAAACGATGCATTTGATGAAATAAAAGCAAAAAGATATGAAATAGAAGAAAAGTACAAAGACAACAATAGAAGCTTAAAATGGGAACATTCAAGAAATGGATTGATTGAAACAATAAAATTTAGCAACAACGATTATGAGAATACTTACGTAGAAATTCCAAGATATTATTATTACGGATACACTGCAGAGTCAGAAGATGGAAAAACACAATATAAAATAGAAAAAACAGAAAAAGGCTTCATTAGGATATATTTAGGAGATATAAAGGAAGGAACTGTAAAGCTTTATTACAAAAAGACAATAATACAAAGAATTTCAGCCCTTATTTCTATAATTACAATTATTTCAAGTATGTTAATTTTTTGTTACAAATATAAAAAATAATGGAATTTTATGGATAATTATGGTATAAAATATATAGCATGATTATATGCAAAAGAAAAGGGGGGTTGAAATGAAAAAAATAAAAGAAACAAAAGGAATTACTCTAATTGCACTTGTAGTAACTATAGTAGTCTTGCTAATATTAGCAGGAGTAAGCATAAACTTAATACTAGACAATAATGGAGTAATAGCAAAGGCAAAGGATGCAAAAGAAAAACAAATTGTTGCAGGTGAAAAGGACCAAATAAGTCTTGCTTATGCGGCATGCAGAACAGGTGAAAATTACCTAGCAACAACTATAAGTAGTGAGGAGATGGAAACTAACCTAAAAAAATTAAATCAAAATGTAACTGTAACTGAAGATGGGGATAACCTAAAAATTACATTTACAGACACTCAACATAAATACACGATAGCACAAAATGGTGAAATAGGTGATTTGGTTGATTGGAGTCAGCTAGCACCTGGATTATATGAAACTGGAACAGCCAACATGATAAAATCATGGGAAGAATTAATGATTGAAATGTATGGAGAAAACAATATAAAAGAAAATGGTACACCAGCGGTAATTGAAAGAGATGCTTTTAATAAAATTGAAGAAACTGGAGATTTAATAATATCTTCAGAAATTACAAAGATTTACAGATATGGTGCGACTTGTGGAAATATGACTAAAAATGACAAAATTACAGGAGTATATATACCAAAAGAAACAGATCTAAATTATTTTGGATATGGATTTTCATATTTTTTAAATCTTAAAAAAGTAGTGTATGGAGATGGATGCACAACAACAGGACGTTGTCCGTTTTATGGCTGTAATAATATTACAAGTGTAACACTTCCAAGTACTTTGACTACAATATCAGAAGAAGCTTTTCGTGATTGTGCAGCATTAAAGAAAATTGATATTCCAGATAGTGTAACTTCTATTGAATCTTATGCATTCTTTAATTGCACTAGTCTTGAAGAAATAACTATAGGTGACGATATTAAAACAATGGGAAAAAATGCTTTTTATGGAACAGCATGGTATAACAAGCAACCTGATGGAGCAGTATACATTGGCAAAGTGCTATATTCATATAAAGGAGATATGCCTGAAAATACAGTGCTAAGAGTAAAAGATGGAACAAAGATTGCAGCATCTTATTGTTTTGATCCATATGATAACAATGAAAGTTTGAAAACTAATCTAATTGAGGTTATATTACCTGAGGGATTTGAAATACTTGGAAAAGGAGCTTTTCTGAATAGTAAAAATATGACTACAATGACAATACCAAAGAGCTTAAAGGAAATGCAAGACATGATTTTTGGAACTTGGATAGGCTCAAAACTAGCAACTATAAATTACAAAGGAACACAAGAGGAATGGAGCCAAATTACAATTGGAAAAGACAATGATGCAATAAATAATGTAATAACAAAAGGAAACATAAATTACAATTATACAGAATAATAAAATAAATCCAAAAATAAGATTTAAATAAATAGCATACAACGGCTTGAAATTTAGTATTTTAAATTTCAAGCCGTTGATGCTTTTGTTAAAATAAATAAAAGAGAAAAATGTTTTTTACCATAGTTTTAAATTTGATACTAAATTAAAAAATTAAAACAGCAGTAAATCTTTAAAAATCCACTAAAAACTAAACATTAAAAATGATTTCAAAAAATTATAAAAATTTTAAAAAAATTTAAATTTAGTATTGACAAGAATAATAAAACATGGTATTATAATAACTGTCGTTAGGAAATAACTAATGCAGGTGTAGTTCAATGGTAGAATTCCAGCCTTCCAAGCTGGCTATGCGG
>URYN01000008.1 GCA_900552135.1 uncultured Clostridium sp. | reverse complement strand
CAAACAAACCTTAGCAACTTCTGCTAATTCTTCTCTTTGGTAAGAATATACGGTGCGTGTGTGTGTGTGTGTGTACAGCCACAACGGTTTGCTGGTTTATTCATTTTACTTTACTCCTTTTCTCTTCTTTTGCGTTTCAAATACTTTTGTTTACAACACTATCTTAGCATACCCATTTTTTATTTTCAACTGTTTTTTTATTTATTTTGACTTTTTGTGGTTCCTTTTCTCCATACTTAACATAATTTGACTTTTGCTCCATTTTTTGATAAAATGTAGTTGTTTTTAAGCGAAAGGAGAATAATGGTTGCACTAATAATATGTGTTCAATCATTATGAATAATATAATAATGGATTTTGAATTTGATGATGAAACTTATACTGAAGAAACTGCTAAATTGGATTCACAATTAGCAAATGAATTATTTGAAAATCTAAAATATTCAAATGCACTAGATAATCTTCTTCATTGTGCTAAGTTTGAAAAATTGTACAATGAATATTTCAAGAAGCCCATTAAAAATAGCATGGAATTTTTAATGCGTCAATCAAGCATGGAAGTTGTACATGCTTACTCTGATAAAGTTCTTGAAAGTTTTGGTTTTAATGGATATAAAGAATTTATTGAGGCTCAATTTACCTACATTCTTTTATCTGATGCAAGAAAAAAAATGACTCGCGATGGCTTAAGTATGAATGAAGCCATGGAGTCAAGTTTTTCAAGGAATTATGAAGATTCTGATTTTACGGCTGAAATTATTTCAACCTTGTCTGAATATGCAAGAAGTATTGGTACTGGTTTTATCGATTACGGAATGCAACTTATAGAGAAACGCTCTGAAAATAGACCTTCAAGATCTGACGATGCAGTTCGTTCGTAAATTACATTTTTATTTTTGTAATGTATATCATTAGTAGGCTTATTATTAATATGATAAAGCCTACTATTTTTAATATTTTAGTAGTCTCATTTGTTTCGTTAGTGCTAAATGCTTTTGTTGCAATTTTTCGAGCATCATAAATCATGACTACTGAAATTCCAAGCACTATTAACTCAATCATTATAAGGATTAATTTAGCCATTTTTTCCTCCGTCTAAAGTTTGTTCTGCATTCATTTTTCTCTTTATTTTCTTTATGGATTGGTACAATCTTTTCCCGTCCTCAAATTAGGTTAGTACAATTTTTCCTCCGTCCCCAAATTGTACCGCACATTAGTTAAAAAATTCTACTGTGTATTTGCATTCAAATTCTTTCTTTGGTGCTAATGTTATTAAGTCTGTTTTTTGAGTAAATACTCCCGATGATTTTACTGTGTCTGCTGTTGTGTACCATGGCTCTAAGCAGATAAATGGAGCCCCTGGTTTTGACCACACTGCTAAGTATGGGAAGCCTTCAAAATCCATAGTAAGTAATGTTTTGTTTCCTGTTTTACATTTTAAGCTTATCTTGTTTGAAGTTATTCCTTTCATTATTAGCGCATCATTATCGAATGAATGTGCATTTATTGGAAGCCTTCTTGTATCTTGCATTACGTTTTTTGCATATTCTGTTCCAACAAGCCCATCTACAAGATATAGGAAATGTATTTTTTCTTCATCTTGTTCAAATTCTAAGTAATATTCGTCATTTAGAAGTGCATCTCTGTCTATTTTGAATGCAGGGTGCCCTCCTATTCCAAATGGCATGTTGTTATCGCCTTCATTAACAACTTTATACATTGTTGTTAGTTTGTTTCCATCGGTTCTGTATGTTACATATAAAGCAAAGTCATAAGGATATTTTACCAAAGTACTTGCATTACTTCTAAGTACATAAGAGTGGAAATTGTCAAGTTTAGATATTGGCTCAAAGTCCATGTCTCTTGCAAATCCATGTTGGGTCATTTCGTAAGTTCTTCCATTTATTATTGTTTTATTTTGTTTTAATTTTCCTACTATCGGGAATAGTACTGGAAAGTGTCTTTTCCAGTATATTCTTCCATTCTCATCTACGCAGTCTTGTCCTTGGTGCAATTTTTCTATTCCGTCTAGTTTGTAGCTTATTAGCTCGGCTCCTAATCTAGATGATAGCATTTGACTATGCATATTCGTTCCCCTTTTCACAAAATATTTCCATTTATTCTGATATGATTAATTGCAATTTTATTTCTTTCGTGTATTTTTCTATTTTATATTTTTTGTGTTTCTGCGAGTTTTATTTTATAGTTAAATAATAATTTTGATTTTTTTATCTTATGCTTATTTATTCTTTTTTATAAAGTTCCAAGAGTCTTCGCACATTTCTTTTATTCCTTTTTTTGCTTCCCATCCAAGCTCTTCTTTTGCTTTTTTAGGATCTGAATAACATGTTGCTATATCTCCTGCTCTTCTTGGTGCTATTTTATATGGCACTTCATTTCCTGTTATTTCTTCGAATGATTTTACCATGTCTAAAACGCTGTATCCTGTTCCTGTTCCAAGGTTATAGATATATAATCCTGTTTCTTCTTTATCAAGTTTGTTTAATGCAGCCAAGTGTCCTTTTGCAAGATCTACAACATGGATATAATCTCTAACTCCTGTTCCATCTGGTGTGTCGTAATCGTTTCCGAAAACAGATAGTTCTTTTAGTTCTCCTGATGCAACTCTTACAACATAAGGCATTAGGTTGTTTGGTATTCCTTGTGGTTCTTCTCCAATTAGGCCGCTCTCATGTGCTCCTACTGGGTTGAAGTATCTTAATATACAGATATCCCATGAATTATCTGAAGCATATAGGTCTTTTAGAATTTGCTCTATAAATAGTTTTGTAGTACCATAAGGATTTGTGGTTCCTCCTGTTTTGCAATCTTCTGTTAGAGGGATTCTTTCTGGAGTTCCATATACTGTTGCTGATGAGCTAAATACGAATTTTTTTACTCCATATTTTCTCATTGTTTCTAGCAATACTAAACAGCCAGATATGTTGTTATCATAATATTCTAGTGGCTTTTTAACTGATTCTCCAACTGCTTTGAATCCTGCAAAATTTAATACTGCATCGATTTTGTTTTCCTCAAATACTTTTTCTAATTTTTCTCTATCTCTATAATCCATTTCATAGAATTTAAAATCTTTTCCTGTTATTTTCTTTATTGCTTCTAGTGATTTTGGTTTGCTATTAGAAAAATCATCTATTATAACAATTTCCTTTCCTGCATTTAATAGTTCTACTGCTGTATGGCTACCGATAAATCCGGCTCCTCCTGTTACTAAAATAGACATAAACATCATTCCTTATTAATAAATTTAGATTTTTTATTTTGATGGATTTATCTATAAACCAATGTATGTTTCTTATTGTACCTCTTCAAATTTACCATAAATTAGTCCAAGATGCAACTCCCCTGTTTCAGAATTTTGTGCTGCTCCGCCTCCAAAGTTTGAGCAGTCTTTACAATTATTGTTTAAATCTTCATTAGGAGTTATTATTTTTGCTATTCCAGAAAGATTTCCATGGTTTTCTGAAGTTTCAATTGCTGAACCTGTGTACATTATTCCACAAATTCCACCAAGTGCGACTAAGTTATCTGCTTCTGAGCTAATATTTCCATAATTTTTAGAGTTCGTAATCGATGCTTTAGTAAGATTGCTACCAGCTATTCCGCCTATGTATGCTCTTCCAGCTACTGATTCTGAATTTTTTGATATTATTCCATCATTTCTTGCTACTGTGATGTCTCCCTTATTTTTTCCAACGAGTCCACCTACATTTGTTAGACCTGAAATGTCACCAGTATTTTTACAATTTTCCATTGTATTATTTTCTAGTATTCCAGCAATTCCACCAGCAACTTCTGTATTATCTGATTTTTCGTTTAAGTTTGAAACTATTGCTGTGTTTTGGCAAGCAACGATTCTTCCTGTTGATATTCCTGCTATTCCACCTGCCATTTTTCCTTCGACTCTGCCGTTATTTGTACAGCTGGTAATTGTTGTTTCTTTGTTGTTTGCAACTATTCCTGCTGTATAAAAATCAGAACCTGTTGTTTCTATTATTTTTCCTGTGTTTGTGCAGTTTGTTATTTCTGTATAGTCAGACTCTAAAGTGTTTCCAGCAGATGTTTCTCTCCCTTCTCCATTTGAAGTACTTCCAATAGATTTTCTCGAATTTTGATCATTAGAAATATTTTCAGTAGGGGTTCCTGTTGTTTCACCTTTTGAAGTGCTTTCTGCAGTTATTCCTGCCTTTTCTTGGTTTGATGTAATGTTAGCACTGTTTGAGGAATTTATTATTTTTCCAGTATTTACTCCTACAACTCCCGCGGTTTTGGTAACAATATTCTGCAAAGTAACATTTATTTCTCCCTCGGTCTTGCAGGAATCTATTGTTCCACTGTTTTCGGCACATATCATTCCGACTTTTACAGTAGAGCTATGTTCTCCTTCAAGAACCGAATTTATATTAATGTTTCCTACAACTTTAAGATTTGAAATTGTTCCACCATTTCTTCCAAACAGGCCAATAAGCTTGTCCTGCTGTGAAAGCTCACTTTCAGATAAAGAGTTCAAGGTAACATTATAGTTTTTTATTGTTTTATCATCACCTATAAATGTTCCTAAAAAAGTGCAATCGCTTCCACTTTTGTCTTTTTTGCTTCCAATGGTTTCAAAGCCTTGCCCTGTAGTCAATTCAGTTAATAGTTCATCAACTTTTCCATCTTTATTAATATCACCATACATTTTCGTTGTAGCGTCTTTATATGAAGCACTATCAGCAAAATCTAATTTACTTACTAATATAAAATAATTGTCTTTGTAACCATTTCCGCTGTTCACACTTTTAGCAAGCACAATTAAATCTTCCACATACTCAATTTTGTATGGATCTTCTGCCGTTCCAGTTCCTGCAAATGCTTCATCTTTCACAACAAATTCTTTATGTTTTACAGCATTCTTTACGATAACAATTCCGTACTATTATTGCGATTATTATTATAAATGTTATAAAAATCTGAAATACACTTATACTAACTTTTTTAGTTTTCATCTAATATGTTCCCTTTCATTCTAATTATAAATTTTTTGGTACATCTTATAATTATTTATTATTTTTCTTACGTACATATTTGTTTCTTTATATGGAATATTTTCTATGTCACTTCCGTCTTTTTTTATAATTCCTTGTGTTATCCAAGAATTTACGTTTCCTATTCCAGCATTATATGCAGTTAATGCAAGAAGCATGTTTCCCTCGTACATATCTAGGAGTTCAGAATAATATCTAACCCCTATCATTATATTTTTTTCAGGTTCAAATAAGCTTTCCTCTTCTGCTACAGAGGTATCAATTTTATTTGCCATTTCCTCTGCTGTGGCGTCCATTAGTTGCATTAATCCTTTTGCCCCACTAGAAGATTTCGCATCTTTCTTGAAATTGCTTTCTGCCTTTATTACTGAAAACACAACTAACGGATCTACATTATATTCTTTTGAATATTTTTCTACATATTCCTCATATTTTTTAGGATATATGTTTTTTAATATTTCTTTATCTATATTAAAAATTTTAATAATTGCTACGAGAATTATTAAGCAAACCAACGCTATGCAAATAATTTTCCCTAGTTTTTTCAATATAACTTTATCTCCTTTGATTTATTATATTTTATATTATTTAACCTCATACCAGCTATCACCTTCTGATAATTCAACTTGTAATGGTACTACAAGTTTTTTTGCACGTTCCATGCAATTTTTCAATATTTTCTTAGCTTCTTCTTTGTCGTTTTCTGAAACTTCAAGAAGCAATTCGTCGTGTATTTGCAATACTATTCTAGCACTAATTTTGCTCTGTTTCAATTCATTATAAACATTTATCATTGCAATTTTCATTATGTCTGCCGCAGTACCTTGAATAGGTGTATTCATGGCAACTCTTGCTCCAAATTGTCTAACCATGTAGTTGCTTGATTTTATTTCTGGAATATATCTTCTTCTTCCGAATAATGTTTCGACATACCCATTGTTCTTAGCTCTTTCAACTATCTCGTCCATGAATTGTTTTATGCCATTATATTTTTCTAGATATTGGCTTATATACTCTTTAGCTTGTTTGTTGCTTACACCAATTTGGTTTGCTAATCCATAATCACTTATTCCATAAACTATCCCGAAATTTACAGCTTTTGCAGATGAACGTTGCTCTTTTGTAACTTCTTCCATCGGAATATTTAAAATTTTTGAAGCTACTTGTCTGTGAATATCTTCATTATGATTGAATGCATAAATCATGTTTTCATCACCAGATATATGTGCTAGAACTCTTAGTTCAACTTGCGAATAATCTGCATCTATATATACATTTCCTGGTGCAGGTTTAAATGCTTTTCTTATTTGCTTTCCTAATTCTGCCCTAGTTGGAATGTTTTGAAGATTTGGCTCTGTACTGCTTATTCTTCCTGTTGCAGTTATAGTTTGATGAAAACTCGAGTGAATTCTATTTGTATTTTCATTTATATAAGGCATTAATCCTTCAACATAAGTAGAGTTAAGTTTCATTAAGGTTCTGTATTCCAATATTTTTTCTATTATTGGATGCTTATCCTTAAGTTTTTCTAGAACATCTACATCTGTGGTATAACCATTCTTGGTCTTTTTATATACTGGCAGTTGTAATTTTTCAAATAATATCTTGCCTAGTTGTTGATGTGAATTTATATTGAATTCTTCTCCACTTAATTCGTATATGTCTTTTGTTATATCTTCAAGTTGTTGTTTTAAAACTACTCCCAAATTTACAAGCTCTTGTTTATCAACTAACATTCCATTGTATTGCATTTCTGCAAGTACTGGCACAAGTGGCATTTCAATATTATTAAATAGTTCGAGTGTATGTTCAGCTTTTAGTTTTTCTAATGTAACAGGTTCAAGTTTAGAAATAATGTAGCAATAGAATGAGTTTGTCAATTTATTCTTTCTTGCTAATTCTTTTGCTTGCTCAGAATCATCCTGCATAGCATCAAATAAATTAATTTGCTTATTCTTATTTTCTTGTAAATCTTTGAACTCATTTTGAAGGTACTCATCTATATCTATCTCTAAATACTTATTGCTCATTTCTTCTATAGTATTTTTATCTGTTGGATTTATATTATATCCAGCAATTTCAGCATCATATTTTATATTATTATATTCAATTCCTAATTCCTTAAGAATTACAAAATCATGCTTTGTTTTATATCCAATCTTCTCTATATTTGGATTTTCAAAAATGTTTAATAATTCTCTATATTCTTCTATTCTAGAAATGTCGAACGGTAAATAGACAATTGTGTTATCATCTTTTCCTACAAAACAAATTGATTTTATTTCGAGTTTTATTATTTTATTTTCATATCCTTCGGCTTCGACTTTTTCAAAGTAATAGATAAATTTATTTTTTTCTTCAATACTTTTTATTTCTTCTGATATTTCCTTTTTATCCTCTATATTAAGCTCTTTTACCTTGAATAAATCTTCTAATTTTGTTTCTTTTTTAGCTGTTCCTAAGCCGTTTAAATTAAATCTTTCTATAAATCTATTAAACTGTAATTCTTTAAATTTATTAGTTACAGCTTCCATGTTCCACTCTTGTTTTCTTAAATCTTCTATTTCAATGCCAAGAGGGGCATCAAGTAATATTGTTCCAAGGGTTCTAGACATTAATGCAGAATCTTTATTATTCTCTAATTTCGTTTTTAATGTTCCTTTTATATCTGAAGTTCCCGCTTCTAACTCCTTATATATATTGTCTATATTCTTGTATTCCTTTACAAGTTTTAGTGCAGTTTTCTCTCCTACTCCAGGAACACCAGGAATATTATCAGAGGTATCACCCATCAATCCCTTTACCTGAATTAACTGTACGGGTGTAACTCCGTACTCTTCTTTAACCTTGTTTTCATCATAATCCTCTGTTTCAGTCTTTCCCATCTTTGTTCTTGGAATTCTTATAGTAATATGTTTACTTGCAAGTTGAAAAGTATCCCTATCTCCTGAAAGAATAGTAACCTCGTGTCCGGCTTTTTCTGCCTGTTTTGATATAGTTCCTAAAACATCATCAGCCTCGTATCCTTCTTTCTCGATTATAGTTATGTTCATGTTTCTTAGTATTTCTTTTATAACAGGCATTTGCTGTGCTAGTTCTTCTGGCATTGCATGTCTTGTACCTTTATATTCAGAAAACATCTTGTGTCTGTGGGTTGGAGCTTTTAAATCAAAAGCAACTGCAATATAATCTGGATTTAAATCTTCAAGTTCCTTAAATAAAATTGACAAAAATCCGTATATCGCATTTGTATACATTCCATCTGCAGACATCAATGATTTAGAGCTCATTATTCCATAAAAAGCTCTATTCATTATACTGTTACCATCTATTATTAATAATCTATTACTTGACATTTTTAATTTTCCTTCCTTTGTCTTTATCTATCTTGTCCCTCTTTCTTAGATTCATCAGAAGACTTATTATTACCTGTATAGCCTGTGTTATTTACTGCATTTAATTCATTTGAAGCTGATGTTGCTTTTACGTCTTTTGCTTCAGCTAATTCAGCTGATTGAGTAGCCTGCTTATTCTGTAAAATATTAGTCATTCTGCGTTCTTTACTTTCTTCTATTTCTTCTTTCATCTCGTCTAAATTTCTTTGCTTTCTTACACAATCCTTTTCAGCAATTTCTATTAATACTTGAGGCATTCCATCTTTCTCAAAATGCCTTCTTTGGCTTTTTGCTACATATAATTTATATTCTGCATCTTTAACTACACTTCCATATACTTTAACCATTTCTGTATCATCTTCAAGCCCTTCTGGTGTTTCTGAAAGAATTTCATCTTCTCCTAAATCATATATATTAACTTTTTTTTCATCTTTATCGTAGGCCACAAAAATATTTAAATAATCATATACCGCAAAAGACAATTCTCTGTAATCAATTTCAGGGTGCTCCCTTAAATAATTCTTAACAGAAATTAAACTATATAGTCTGTTCGAAATCTCTTTTCCGCATTTTTCTCCATAAAATAAATATTCATGTATTCTTGGTGCTAATACATTTGTAGTGTCATCATCTTCATATAACAAATCTTCCAAATTTAATGCAACTTCATCTCTACTCATACTCATAATTCTTGTTATTGCACTATCAGCTTTAAAAGCTCTTTTAACAGCTTCATCCCTTGTCATAAATCTTGCTTCAGATAAATCAACACCTTTTTGCTTCAAATCTCTAATATCTTCAATTAATAAACTAAATATATCAAATTCATTTTGATCAAAAAATTCTTTGCATAAAGATTTAAAAAAATTGTACTTTCTAATTAGCTCTGTAACAGTTTGGGCTCTAGGATATATCATCGCAATCTTTCTCATTGCAGAAACCATATTTTCAAGTTTTGAATTATCTTCATCAAAAACTGTTCGTCTTGCTCTTTCCTTAGCTTCAACCATATCAACATCAGAAATAAAAGTTTCAGCTTCGATGCCAATATCTTCTAAAATTCCTCGAACATCACAATTTTCACTTAAAAATTCTTTTATAAGACTTTCCCCTGTGAACGGAAGTAAGTGTTTTATAATTTCATTTAATCTTTTATATCCACTTTTGAAGCTGTAATTATATTTATCACAAATTTGTTTAGTCATGTAATCAACCATTCCCTCATTAAGGCCTTTGCCCTCAGATATAAAACCTCTGTTATCAAAGTCCTCTATGGTTCTGTCAAAGCCATCTACAATTTGTTCTTCATTAGAATAATTTGTTATACAATGAATCATTTCATGTATTATGATGTGTTCAAAGTCAACCTCAGTTTTCCTTATACTAATTTGTCTTGTAGCTTGGTTATATAAACCAATATTCATGTCATCTATATTTTTTGTAAAATTAATATCAGAAGTTAAGTTTTTTGTAATTCTTCTTACCAACTCTTCTTTAGAAATGAACTTTCCATAAACTCCTGAAAAAGAGTCAATAAATAACAATATATATTTTTTCGTTTCTTCACTATAATTTCTTTCAGCAATAATTTCCATTATTTTTTTCATTTATTTCATAGCTCCTTAGTTAATTCTCATAGATACATTTTATTGATTTATTATTCCAATATAATTCATATATATTTTATTTTTTTACAGTATGAAAGTCAAGTTTTAAAAAATTAAAATCTAATTATTTTGTTATATGTTTCTATAGCGAAATTATCTGTCATTCCAGATATATAATAAATTATTGCATTACTAAAGTCTGATTTATTTTCCATATTAAATATTACATCATTTTTGTAATTCACTGGCCTTTCTAAATTCCAATATCTAGCCATCCACTCTCTAAAGCTTGCAATAAGTTCAGGATATTGTTTACTCATTTTTTCCAAATTGTTGTCAGTATTTTTTCCATCAAAAGCCTCGATAAGTGTTTCATATATTGTATTTATTATTAATTCAAAATATGGAATTGCTTTACGCACTTTTGGTGACATATAAATATATTTATAATTAAATTTCTTAAGCTTATTTATCCAATCAAATATTTCTTTTGAAAAGCACAAGCCTTTTTCATAAGAAGAATTCTCACATAAATCTCTTATTAATGTGTTTATTATAACAGTATTGTTTATTACTTGTGTTGGAGCCTCTTCCAAGATTTGATGTAATTCTTCCAGATGATCGTCTAAAATTCCAAGTGTTATAGCATCTTCAATATCTCTTCCTAAATAAGAAATCTTATCTGCAATCTTTACAACACAGCCTTCCCATGTGTAAGGAGCATATTGGTTTGGCTCTTTGTATTCATTCAAATCGATGAATTCTTCTCTGGGTCTTAAATAATTTTCGTCGATTTCTCCGCAATGAGAAATAATTCCATCTCTTGTTGCATATGTCAAATTAAGGTTTTGAAAATCTCCATGAGTATCTTCTAAAACTTCTATTTTATCTACGCAGTCTACACCATTTTTCTCATGCCAAAACTTCTTTGACAAGTCTCTTTGTGATATTGCTGACAGTATTCTTTCGCCTTGATGCCCAAATGGACTATGCCCAATATCGTGTGCAGTCGCAATGGCCTTTGTAAGTTCTGTGTTTAGTCCTAAATATTTGGCAATGGTATAACTGATTGATTCAACATGAGTAACATGTTCCGTTCTTGTACATATATGGTCATTTTCAGGCGAAAATATGACCTGAGTTTTATGTTTCATTCTTCTATAACTGTTACTATGTATTACTCTCGTATAGTCTCTTTCGAATTCAGAACGTAGGTCTTCGTCTCTTTTGTACAGAGATTTCTGCCTTGAAACGATGTTCTTCCATTTTGGATTATTTTCATCAGCTCTATAATCTTTTAAAATATCTCTCATATTACAATTTATTCCTTTCGTATTAATTTTAACATCATTGCACCATCTATTCTTTTTGTGTAATTTTCTTTCATATAATTGTAATAACTATGAGGACTTTCTAATACATTATCTGGTGTTTGATATTCTGTTATTATTCTAAGGCCTTCTCCTAATTCTACATTTTCCAAATTATAGCAATTATTAAATGTGTTTTGTGCAATCATAAATAGTGTAGTAGGCGTTTTTAAACTTTTAATACCCAAACAATAATAGAATGAATACGATCCTATCGTTTTTACACCTTCCGTAATTACGAGATTTCCAAATTCAATGTTACGAGATTTCCAAATTCAATGTTTCTACAATTATAGAATGCACGATATCTAATATATTTTAGTGTACTAGGCAATGTGATGGAAGTTAATGAAGAGCAAGCAGAAAATGCATTATTTCCAATATCCTCTAAGCCCTCATTTAATTCTACACTAATTAAGTTAGAACAGCCACATATAGCACTATTTCCAATCTTTTTTAATGTTGGTGGCATTATAATTTTGGTAATTTTGCTCTTATTTATAATTGCCGAATCCGAAATAACTGTTGTTCCATCTTTTACATTCAATGTAGTGTTTGAAGAGCCAGTATCTTTATTCATTGTTATTAATACTAATTGTTGTAATAATAATTAGTATTGCAACTATGACAACTATAAATACTGCTTTATTTTTCATTATTTTTCCCTTTCATTTGTTTTGTTATAAACAACCTATAGCTATATCACATTCTATAACTTTTTTGATTAATTTTCAACAATATAATAAAATTTTTTAAGTTTATTGTAAATTGCATTTACTTTACAGAATTGCATTTAACTTTTCACTTGACGATTTATCGTGAGTTATATAATTTTTTTCTTTTTTGATTTTCAAATTCAAATTTATGCAAATTTTTCAAATAAATATTAATGATTTTTTCAATATAAAAAAGCCCGGAACCCCGGCACTTAAAAAGTACCGGGTCCCAGACTTATTATTTTGCAGTTTTTTTCATGATGTACTCGATTCCGGGAACATTTTCAATTCCACAGAGCCAGTACTCCATACACAGTTCACAAGGGATTGTAATCCTTATATAGGTCACCTTCCGTTTTCTGTCTTGCTCAGCATAGAAGTCCACTGAGTCCGAGCGAGCCGTCAAAACATTTCCGTATCTGGACATACTGACGTTGTCCGCCCTCTTGTTTGCAAATTCCTGCGTGAAACACAGGATTGCAATCAAAATATCCCTTCTTCTATAACACTCCAACAATTTCGTCTGAAGAAGTTCGTTTTCTTTTTTCAGTGATTTTACTCGAGTACTTACCTCAAGTTTCTCATCACTTCCCATAAACCGAGAAAGAATTTCATAGAACTTGTAACCTCTCAAAGTTTTAATACTGTACTTTCCATCAGTTTTGTTGTACATCTTCCAGAAAGTTTCTACAACAACGGGGTCTGTTTCTTTAATGCTTTCCAGCAGTGTTACGAGATCCCGTCCCCACCATTGATATGTGGATAATATTTCACTCCACAAACCAACATAGTAGCTTCTTGTAAACTTGTTTTGCATTGTTGCAACCTCCCAAATAGTTATTTTGGATATGCGATTTGCTTTGGCCACTGCCAACACTTTTATTTTACCAAATTTCTGTGCGAAAGTCAATTATGTAAATTTGTGTGTGACTATTAGGGAATTTATAGTAATTCGAATACATTTTCTTTTCTCTTAATCTTCTCATTCGATAAGTCGTTAAGACTATAAAATTATTTATTATTATTTTCCTCGACTATATTCGTAATTTCCTTCAATTTGTTTTCCAACAATTTCTTATCTATCAAATTCAATGTATATTGAGATACCATAGTTGGTGACATACTTCTGCTCATTGCATATTCAACTACTTGTTCATTTTTACTTGCACACAAAATTACACCCACACTCGGATTTTCGTTTTCTTTTTTCTCTTGTCTATCTAATGCTTCCAAATAAAAGTCCATTTTTGAAATGTATTCTGGTTTAAAATCATCTGTTTTAAGTTCAAAAACAACTAAACAACTTAAGGCCCTATTGTAAAATAATAAGTCAATATAAAAATCTGCATTTCCAACTTGTACTCTATATTCTTCGCCAACATAAGTAAAATCTTTTCCAATTTCTAAAATAAAATCCTTCATATTAGAAATAATTGATTTCTTCAAATCTCTTTCCGAATACTGATTCGGTAAATCCAAAAATTCTAAACTATAAGTGTCTAATATTCTGGTATTAGGATAGTCTTCTTCTCCTACAGCTTTTGATAAACTTTGATTTGCCTTTCCGTCTGATAACATATATCTATAAAAATATCCACTTGAAATTTGTCTATCTAATTCTCTAGCAGTATAATTATACTTAATGCACATTTTTATATAAAATTCTTTCTCTTCAATAGATTTAGTAGAACTCAAAATCTTTACATTATTGCTCCAACTAATTTGTGTCAACAGTGTTGACACAAATTCATTATCTTTGTATGTTTCATAGAATTGTTTCATTCTATATATTCCACGTCTAGTAAATCCTCTCATTGTAGGATATTCTCTTTTCATAAATTCTACTAACTTGTCTACAATTTTATCTCCCCAGTTAGAATCATTTACTTTCTCACTTATATATTTTCCGAAGTCCCAATATAAGGAGATTAGCTCTTCATTTACTTTTTTGTAAGCATTTTGTCTTCTTGTTTCAATCATGTTAATAATTTCCGAAAAATTTAATTCTAAATCATTCATAAAAAAATACCGCCTTTCCTTTTTTATTTAGTTCTTGCCGCGTATTTTTTTATTATTAACCTATATTTATTGCTCCTTATAAACTATTAATCAAATTTTATATCAGATTTATTTTGATGTCAATATATTTTCTTTATCACGTTTGATTTGCTTAGCATATCTGTCCTCCTCACTAAACACACAGCCACAGTATTTTTGCATATATAGACCTAAGTCATGAGCTTTTTGGTGTCCTTCCCAAAATCCTACTCTAAAATCTCTGTACAAGAAATCTATTCCATACTCTTCACTGTACTGCTCCATTAATTTTTTTATAAAGTCATGTTTCTGATATATGCTGTATAGCAATGTGGTAGTAACAGTATCATAGCCATGTTCTTTTGCATATTCAAATGTTTTTCTAAGTCTAACTGGATAGCAATAATTAACACATCTTGCGTTTAAATTTTTTACGGCTTCCTTGCAAAACTCATCTAAGCCATATTCTTCTTCGAATATGGCTTGTACATTTATTGATTTTGTATATTCTTTTAAGCATTCTCTACGTGCTTTGTATTCCGTGTATGGGTGGATATTTGGATTATACCAGTATACTGTTGGTTCTATTCCTTCTTCTCTTAGTTTGTCTATACAGTACACGCTACATGGTGCACAGCAGGTATGCATTAGTAATTTCATTGTTAGTTACTCCTTTCAGTTCATTTAAACTATAATATCATTCTCTTTATTCTTAAAATTTCAATGTACGCTTCCATTATAATATAATAATAATTTTTATTATTGTTTATCACATTGTTCTGATAAACTTTTTACCTGTATTTCATCTAATTTTTGCACTTTGTTTATTATTCTTTTGAATAGTTCTAATTTAGCGAATTGTCTTCCTATAAATTGTCTTATGTATTCTATGAAACAACATACTAAAAATAGTAAAGTTATTTTTATAAATAAATCAGGTATAAACCATACAGAATTTTGATATTTTAAAGCTCCTAGGGTTTTCGATCTTACGAATATGTCTTCATGCATAATATACACTGCAAATATCAAGGGTTGTACTGTTGAAATTATCCTCTTTGCAAATTTTCCTTTAATTTCAATGCTTGCAAAATACAGGAACAATAATACTGATGATGCTACCACAAATATTGAATTATACGCAAATTCTTTCCTTGCCCATAACTTGAATATTCCTCCGAAACACGCTCCTAGTATATCCATTATAAATGCATTTAAAAATATCATTAAGCTCATTATTATATATCCTAATAAATATTTATTGCTATTTTCTTTTTTAATGTTTAAATGGAGTCTTATATATCCACCTATCAAATACATTAACAACATTGTTGCAAGATTTAAACCCGTTGTGCTGTTAAATACTCCTGTGTATGGATAAACTTGACCAATGATAACTAGTATTATTATTAAAGTCGTAAGAAGGTATTTATATTGTTTTTTCATAAGTTTCGGAATTGTTATGCATATAATTGGAGATAGAAAGCTCACCGCAATATATGTTGTAATAAACCAGTAGCTTTCAGTTACAACTGGGAAGAATGATTGTAACACTTCGGTTCCTGTAACTTGCCCCTGTCTTATAAACATGAATACTAGAAAAAAAGAAAGTGTATAGAATAGTGTGGTTCCCCATATTTTTAATGTTTTCGAAAATTTAATGCTTTTATTTATTGTAAAATATCCAGTTATAAGGAAGAAGCAGTTTACTGCAACACAGCACATTCCTTTTAAAAATATTATAAAATAATAGTTACCATCACTTAAGTTAAATTCTGGTTGAAGTGCTTCTCTTCCGTAAAAATGAATAAATAATATCATTATCATTGCAACTATTCTTAGACAGTCTATTCCAGTCTTACGTTCTTTTTCTTTCTCCATTTTGTATTCCCTCAGCTTTTAATTATTTTTATTAATTATTTCTTTTTCTGTTATTTTTTCTGCAATTAGAAATGTACATATTACGGTTATGCACAATATTCTATATGTAAAAAATGAATGAATCATTGAATGTTGTTTAAGTACAAAATACCAGGCAAATGGAAGTATTCCAATAAATAGATACGGTAAAGTCATCTTTGCATTTCCTTTTAAGTTGATTTTTTCATTTCTATTTATTATTAGTTTTATAATTGTATACACTGCAATTATTGCCATAGAAATCAAAATTATAAAATCAGATAAAAATGTTAAATTTCTTTTTACTACATTTGCATAAGATATTTTTGAATTTTTAGTTCTATATTTTGCTTGTGTAATGGCATTTTGAATTATCGGTCTGTTACATATTATTGATGTTATTATCCACTTTGTAACCCATGTTATTCCATAGCCAATTGCCCAACAGGTACAAAGCTTTATAAATGTAAGTATGTTTTCTTTTACAGACCTCTTCTTACTCTCTGACAACAAAAAGTATATTACAAGTGGCATGCCTAGAGTAACAAGTGGAGCTGTAAGCAAATCCATAAATACCGTCACCGAGCCAATTATAAAGAAGTCTATTCCTATATTTTTTTCTATGTCTTTTTTCAGTAATAAGTATATTGATGATATTATAGCTATGAAAAATACTACTATCTCATTAAAAGACTGTGTTGTTACAAATATATTGGCAGAAATAAGTCCTAATAAAAATATTATTGCAATCTTTATATTCAATTTCTTTATTATTAAGTACATCAACCAACCAACTAAAGCAATCATTAGGCATAAAAATATTATTCGTATTCCATTATAATTGGTAATAACTAATAATGGTCTTAATATTATCAAGTAACCATGCCAATATCTTGCATATTCGTATGAATCTGTTATATTTTCTCCATGCATTAGTCCATATAATTCAGCAGTTTGAAATATATTTCCATACTCATCAGTATAATTTTTAGACGCACCTAAATTATACTGTTGATCTTCATGTTCTAATAAAGTTTGCCCAGGTATATAATTTTTTCTATCTAGTAAAGCACTTTCTAATGGAGTTTTTGAATCTATGGAATAAGCCGTATTAATCATAAGTGCATCTGTAAATAAAAATACAGATGCGTCTTTATATCCTACATTAATGTATTTTTTTTCGCCTTCATCTTTGAGTATTTCAGAGCTTTTTATTACATTTTCTTTCATACAACTCGAAGGAGTAAGACTAGTTCCAATTAAAGTTATTATATATATACAAATTAAAATTATAAAAATTAATATATATTTTGTTGCTTGAATTGCATATTTTTTTATAGTCCTCTTAAAATTCATTTTTCTCTCCTGTTTTTAAAATTGAATCTGATATTCTGCCCCTATGTGTTTGTATGCAGCTGGAAGTGGTATTCTTCCTCTTTGTGTTCTTGATATAAATCCTATTTGTATTAAATAAGGCTCATATACATCTTCTAGTGTATCTATGTCTTCCCCTACAGTTGTTGCTAAAGCCTCTATTCCGATTGGTTTTCCTTGATATTTTATAATCATAGTTTCCAATATTTTTCTGTCTATTTCATCGAGTCCAAGTTCATCTATTTCAAGTTTGTTAAGTGCTGTTTTCGCTATTTTTAAATCTATCATTCCATTTCCAATCACCATTGCGTAATCTCTAACTCTTTTTAACAGTCTATTTGCAATTCTTGGGGTTCCTCTTGATCTTCTTGCAATTTCTTTACTTGCCTCTTCGTCTATTTCTATATCCAATATTTTTGCAGATCTTTTTATTATTTTTATTAAATCTTCCTCATTATATAATTCTAATCTATGCACTATTCCAAATCTATCTCTTAAAGGTGTAGTAAGTGAACCTGCTTTTGTTGTTGCCCCAATCAATGTGAATGGTGGTAAATTAAGCCTTATTGATTTTGCAGTAGGGCCTTTTCCTATTATTATATCAAGTACATAATCTTCTAGTGCTGGATATAATATTTCTTCTACATTTTTATTTAAACGATGAATCTCATCTATGAATAACACTTCGTTTGGTGTTAAGTTTGTAAGAAGTGCAGCTAAATCTCCTGGTTTTGTTATAGCAGGACCAGATGTAATTTTTAGTTTTGAGCTCATTTCATTTGCTATAATTCCAGCAAGTGTTGTTTTACCAAGTCCTGGAGGGCCATATAGTAAAACATGGTCCAGGGCTTCTCCCCTCTTTTTAGCAGCTTCAATATAGACCTTCATGCTTTCCTTTACTTTTGTTTGTCCTATATATTCATCAAGCATTTGAGGTCTTAATGTCGTTTCTAACTTTTCCTCGCTATTGTCTGTAATTTCCGGATTTATTATTAAGTTTTCCTTCATTTTGCAAGCCTTTCTAATAATTTTTTATTATTTTATAATCATCATATTCAGTAATATTTTTACCAATCTGTTCAAACTTTTCTATGTTGTTTTGATATTTCTTGTGTATTATTACAATAAATTTTTTATCTTTGCATATTTCATTTATTGTCGCATCATCAAGTTCATTTCTTCCAAAACTGTAGTTTGAAAATGCAGTAATATATACAGGGTTGTCTGATTTATTTCTTGTTGCTTGTAATTCATACGGAGATGTTTTAGTTATCATTAAAGAATAAATGTAAGGTTGAACTACTTTTTCTGTTATGAAATATTTATGCGCATCTTCATTTTCTGAATTGCCTTGTATTTGTTCTGTAATCTTTAATATTTCTCTATCTTCATAAGGATTTGTTTCATTTCTAATATCTCTTTTATTTGTATCAAAATATTCTATTTCAAAATTGATAAATAAAGTACTGATTATAACAATTGTTATTACAGGAATTATGTATGATTTGTCCGAAATTTTTATAATTCCAATCGTTATAACATACAACATTGGAAAATACACTATATTTATTTTGTTTATAGATGGCACATTTACCATTAAATTTGTTATAAATAATAACACAAATGTTGCAGTGATAAATCCGTTAAAATTAAATTTCTTTGTCTTTATGCTCAACACAAAGTCCGATATTCCATCTATTATTCCAATTATTAGGAACGGAACTTCAACAAAAAATAGGCTATATTTATTTAGAAAGACAGATTGGATTCCTGTTAATCCACATTCAAAAATATTTGAAAAACTTATTTCTCCCACTCTGTAATATGGAAGTTTTGGAATTGTGGATATTCCAAAATCAGTTTTTGATACATATCCATTATTCAATAAAATTAAATAGATTAACGGTATCGCAAGTATAAAAATCGGTATTCCAAGTATTATTATTTGTTTGAAATTTATCTTTTTCATATATAGTGAATAAGCTATGTATAATACTAAAAATACTGGAATCAACAGCCACGATAAAGCATAAGTATATAAAGTTATTCCTATTGATATTCCTGCAACAGCAAAGTGCCAATCCTTTTGGGCAGAGAATAATAACAATAAATCAAGCATAAACATTGGTGCTAGCAAGTTGCAATCAAGGCCTTGTCTAGATGCCTCTATATACCAAGGACATGTCATTATAAGGAATGAATATAGAAGTGCTGATTTTTTGTCTTTAACTTTATATACCAATACACAAGAAATAATCATTCCCATTATAAAAAACAATAATTCAGGTAATCTATATGTAATAATATTTGCTCCAAATAGTTTTATAAATGGAATTGTGGAGTATGCATATAAAGCACTTTGTCCGCCTCCAAAATTAATTAGATATAATGGATATTTAAGCAAATATCTGTCTACCCCATAATTTGCTAAACAGTATGAGTCATAAGCTGCAGCAGCCTCGTCAACTCCAACATATTCTGGAATTTCACCAAATTTATAAAACTTAGAAAATGCAGTAACAATTATAATAAGTGCAAAAATCCATTTATAATATTCGTTTATAAAATTTTCCTTTATTTGATTAATATTCATAATTTTTTCTTTTTGAATATTATGTTCTATCAAATACTTTTCTAACAATTTTATAATTGCAATTACACTTATTAAGAATATTGCTACTACTGTTTCAATTTTCATATTTTCCCCCATATATTTATCTGTGAGTTTATTTTTCAATATATTTTTCCATTATCTATGTTTTATTTTCATCTTATTCTAATTAACACCCATTATTTGATATATCATTTACTTGTCATTTGTTTCTTTTTCTCCATTATATTCATTTACTAAATATAATGGTCTGTGTTTTGATTCATTGAATATTCTTCCTAAATACTCTCCCATAATTCCAATCAATATTATTTGTACTCCAGAGAAGAATAATATTAGCAATATAATTGCTTGGAATGCTTGTATTGCAGTGTGTGTAACACATGCTTTCACAATTACATATATAAAATATACAAATAATGCTAAAAATGTTGGAATGCTTAAAAATGTTGATATTCTAAGTGGTGAAGTTGTAAAAGATGTTATTCCATCTATTGCTAAATCTATAAGTTTCATATAGTTCCATTTTGTTTTTCCGGCAATACGAGGATCTCTATCATATAATATTGCCTTTTTGTTGTATCCAATCCAGCTAAACATACTCTTAGAGCATCTTCCTGTTTCACGCATCTTCTTTAAAGCATTTACACATCTTCTATCTAGTAATCTAAAATCTCCGGTATCTTTCTGAATTTGTACTTTTGTTAAACTTTGCAATACTCTGTAATACATTTTTGATGTAAATTTTTTAAGCCATGTTTCTCCAGCTCTAGATTTTCTTTGTGCATATACATCATCATATCCCTGTTCCCACAATTCAACCATTTGAGGAATAAGTTCTGGTGGATCTTGAAGGTCTGCATCCATTATTATTACGCAATCTCCTGTTGCATAGTCAAGCCCAGCTATCATTCCGATTTCTTTTCCAAAATTTCTTGAGAAATCAACATA
Organism: uncultured Clostridium sp.; assembly: GCA_900552135.1. Taxonomy (GTDB): domain Bacteria; phylum Bacillota; class Clostridia; order TANB77; family CAG-508; genus CAG-245. Next base: position 64,360 of record URYN01000008.1, on the reverse strand, counting down.
GCAAACTCTACTATCTGTTTCTCTTAATTTTTTTATTTCATTTAGTGTATTGTCTTTGCTACCATCATTTACAAATAGTAACTCAAATTCATAGTTTATCATTTCGTCCATTATTTTCTTAACTCTGTCATATAAATATGGTAGAGATTCTTCTTCATTGTAAGCTGGTACTAATATTGTTATTTTTTTCATTTTATTTTCCTTTCTCAAACATATTATTAACTATTTTCCTTGTTGTTCTCTTTTTCAGTGCTAACTTTCTCGTTTGAATTTGCATATTCATCTTCTCTTAAATGTAATATGTCTTTATATCCTAGTGCTACGAAAACTACTACAAGAAGTGCAAACGACAATGCTTTCCAAATTCCACTATCTAGCAAAATAATTGCAACCATTCCGAGTGTGGCTGTTATTCCATATAGTATTAAAACAGCCTGTTTCTGGGTATAGCCCTTCGCCATTAATCTATGGTGCAAATGTCCTTTATCTGCCTTAAATACACCCTTTATGGATTTAGTTTTTACAATTCTTCTTACAATCGCCCAAAGTGTATCGAAAATAGGCAGAGCAAGTACTATTATTGGTGCAATAATTACTATTGCTGTATATGTTTTGGCGACTCCAAGTATCGAAATTACCGCAATAGCAAATCCCATAAAATTTGAACCAACATCTCCAATAAAAGTTTTAGCTGGATTAAAGTTATATGGTAAAAATCCAACTATGGCTCCTGCTAATGCTGTTATTAATATGATTGCAATAAGTGGAGATTCATTTAGTGCAAATATTATTAGCAAAGATATACATGAAATTAATGTTATTCCAGATGATAATCCATCTAATCCATCAATTAAATTTATTGCATTTGTTATTCCTACTATCCAACCTACAGTAAGTACAAAGCTAAAGACTTCGTTTAACATCACGTTGTTTTCCTTAAATGGAATAGTAAAATTATCTATTAAGACTCCACTGCTTACTACTACAATCGCTGCGATAACTTGTCCTGCAAGTTTTACAAGCGGTTTTATGTCTTTCACATCATCTATATAGCATGTAATTCCTAATATTATTGCTCCTAGCAAGCAACCAATCAATTTTCTATTTAATCCCTCTTCGGCAAAATTCACCTTTTTTTCTATGCACATTGTAATTATTAAATAGATTGCTGATATCATGAAACCAGCTATTACTGCAAGGCCTCCTAATCTTGGCATTGGTTTTTTATTTATTCTTCTATCATTTGGATAATCCACCGCTCCAACCTTTTTTGCAAGTCTAATCGTGTATGGTGTTATTACAAAAGCTGTTATAAAAGCAAGTAAAAATGCTATAGCTATATCTCCCCACATACTTTTAATTTCCTTTCAATTTTAAGTTTTCGACGTATAGTATACTCTTAATTTTGTAATTTTCGCCGTTTTAAATTTTTTTCCATTTTATTAGGATTTATTCTGACATTAGAATTATATCATATCACAATTATTTTTCAACTTTTATTTTAGTTATTCTGCTCTAATCTCTGTTTATTCATTTTGTTTTTTCATTCTCATCTTTGTTGCAATTTTTCCTGGAATATACAATATTCCAACCATTATTTTGTTAAGTAATCCATGAACATTTTTTATTGGATTTTTTTCCTTAGTTAATACACTAAATAGTATGTAATGCTTATACACATACAATCTCTTTTTGAAAGTTACTCCGTGCATGTCTTGGTTAAATATTTCTTTGAAATAATTGTAATATCCAAAAGGACTTTCTTTGAATAATTTGCTTATGTTTTTAGTATAACCTTCTTTTTGATATTCACATATCATTATTGGCTTATTAAAACATCTTACTTGGTGGTGTAAATCCATCTCATGATGCAATCTTGCTTCTGTAACAAATTTCTCATTATGTTCTAATTTATATTCAAAATTTTTTCTTATTGATGTATTGTATACTAGGGCTTTTTCCCCTGTGATTCCATCTTTAAAATACAAATCAAACATCGTACTCTGGTAATTATTTTCTATAAAATTATTTCCCATGTTTTGTCCATCTTTGGTATATTTCAGAAATACTAAAGCATAGGTGTCTGCCATATCTCTGCATTCTTGCAATGCTTGCATAATAATTTTAAAAGCGTCCTTTGTAAAGAAGTCGTCTGAATCACACTCTACTATTAAATCTCCAGTTACCTCTTTCATCAGATTATTTATCGCCACCATTTTTCCTTGGTTTTCTTGATAAAAATATTTAACTTCTATTAATTTTTCCTTGCAATATTCTTCCATTAATCTTTTAGTATTGTCTTTTGATCCATCGTCCATAACCAGCCATTCTACTTGAACATCTGGGCAATTATTACTATTTATTAAAATACTTGCATATAACTTATCTAAAAGATAGGCTCTGTTATATGTAGCTGTAAGTATTGAAATTTTCATTTTTCTTTCAATCAATTATATAGAATTGTTAATCTATTTTAATTGATTCGTCCTTTCTCTAGATTTTTTATATTATCTTTCCTGTTCTATCTGGGTGTTTTTTATTTTCTTCAATCATATTTTCTATTTTATCAATAATTCTATTATTTTCATATTCATATTGATTATTTTGCTTATTTTTTTGTCTGTAATTTTTTATTGCAAACTTCAAGGCTTCTTCCACGCCTTCTTCGTTATTAGAAACAATGTAACTCTTGCTTGCATAATCAATTAAAGCTTCTCTTGTAGCCGTATTGGTAGCAAGAATGAATTTATTTAGTATTTTTGCTTCTTCAACTACCATTGGGTATCCTTCAAAATTTGAAAGCAAGCAAAAGAAATCTGCCTCTTTCACTAAAGGATATGGATTTTCTCTTGCTCCTAATAATTTAAAAGAACTCTCAACATTTTCTTCCTGAATTTGCTTTTCTAATTTTTCTTTAAGAGGTCCGTCTCCTACCACAAAGATTCTGTGGTTATAGCCTTGCTTTATCAGCTTTGAGTGAACCTTTATAAGTCTATCTATAGCTTTCTGGCTAACAAGTCTAGAAACTTGCAGAATAGTTGGTCCAGCAATAAAATTAGCGTTATCACTCTTATCAAAATTACTAGTTCTATCAACTTGATTGTTTTTATTGGCTTCATTGACATTATTTACTTTGTCAACTTTTAAAAGTTTTTCATCTTCCTCACTCATTTCTTCTTCAGCAAGCTTAAGAATTCTTTCACTATCAATGTAATTATTAATTACTTTCTCATGAGGTAAATCCATATCATCATAAATTTTATTAAATTTATCTAGGTTATCCATACTAACAAAAACAAGTGTATCAAACTTTTCGTATATATTTCTGTCTATAAGTCTTTTTAATCTGGACTTTGGTCCTTTTCCAAACACCTTTGAAATATCATTGTGTATCCAAGCAATCTTAGTAGACTTTTTATCTTTCACACTAAATATCCTTGTGATTGGACCCTCTAAAAAGGCAATCTGAGTAGAATATCCGCCACTTTCCACATACTTTTTAAATATCTTTTTCTTTTCTAACAACACTCTAATCGGAATAATCCTTTTCTTAAATTTTCCCATAGAGTTGTACTTAAAATCAAATAAACTTATAATATGAACTCTTTGGTCAAGCTCTTTTTCAAGCTCTCCTCCTGCATAAATCGTAAAAATTGTTACATCATATTTTAATACAAGTTTGTTTGCAATATCTACAAGCACTCTCTCTGCTCCACCTAGGGTAAGACCTGTTATTCCAAAAATAATTTTTTTCATTCTTTTACCTTTCCATTATATATTTTCATTTCATCATCATCGAAATCTTTACAACCACTTACTATAAAAGTTGCAAGAACTATTATAATCATCATGCTAGATGAATTAAAGAATGTGTATCCAGATAAGAATGATATAAATATTGCAAACCATAGTCCTAAAACACTCATAGAAAATTCAATATTTATATTCTTTATTTTTTTTACCATTATATATGTTCCATAAATTGCAATCATCAAGAATGGCATAAAATATAAGAAAAATCCTATAACTCCAAAATTATATAAGAATGCTGGAACTTCCATTTCAAAAATCATTTCATAAAAATGAAGAATGTATCCATTTCCAAAAAGAAGCATTGGAATACTGTTTTGATTTTTTATCAATTCACTATGATATATAAATTGTAATGCACGCATATTTGTATTTGTAATCTGCTTCTCGTTTGCAATATTATATAAATTCAAATAAGCTTGTTGCATACTATCTTGCATGTAGCTTTCATCTATTTCATTATTCTTTATTTTTCTAACGATTTCAACAATATCTCCTGTTACATGAGCCGTCTTTCCTGTCATTGTATCTAAAATTTGTGATTCTCTGTCTTGTAAATCTTTTCTTCTTTCAATAGTTTTTGAACCAAACCCTATAACTGCAACTCCAATAACAACAAGAGTAATCAAAAATGCCGGTAATGCTTTTTTATTTATTCTGTTATTTTTTATTAAACTGTTAATTATGCCAATAACACAATATGCCAGAATTACAATTATAAATCCAAACAATCCTGTTCTTGTGCCCAACAAAGTGCAAAGATATGCTCCTGCAAGTACTATTAGCATAAACGACCAAATTCTAATTTCTGTTCTATTATTTTTACTTAGATTAGGAAGTACAATAAATATCTCAAGCAACATTATTGTTCCAATACTATTTCCGGATTCAAACCATCCCTTATATCCAATCTGTACCTCATTATATGTATATGAAGATGTTCCTGTAATTAATGAAATATACATAAGTGCTATATAAATGGTAAGTGAAATTAGCACTGACATTTTTAGCTTATTAATTGTTTTTTTTGGTTTTTTTTCTTTTAGTTCTTTTTCTCTATTCTTGTGAGCAAATATGTATGTGTAAATAAACAAATTCATTATCATGAAAGTATAATTTGTTAAATATTGAATTTCTTGAATAATTGTACCATACGCACAGCCTGCTCTTTGCTTGTAAAAAATATAGAGATGGCAAATTGCATAAACCGCATAGCAAGCACAAGCTATAAATAATTGAGGTTTCAGCTTGTCTTTAAAAAATATATAGCAAATTCCTATAATAGGAATAATTGGTCTTATAAATGTAGATATTGAAATATTGGTTTTAAAATAATTTCTAAAAAGAAAGCTTGCAACATCTAATATTGGACATATTATTATAAAAAAACACAACAAATTTTCTATTGTAAATAAGCTCTTTATATCAGATGTTTTTTTCTTTTCAATATTTTCCTTTTTCTTATTTTCTTCCATAAATATTTTCCTTTTATGATTCTATTTTTCAAGATTATTATATATATTAAAGTCTAAAAAAGCAATAGAAGTACGACAAAAAGCAACAAAAAACCATAAACATTATTTCTAACATTTATGGTTTTGGTATAATAAATTATAATTCCTCTGCAAATCTCTTCTCTAATTTTTTGAATACAAAATATCCAACTATGCAAAGAACTATTCCCATTATAAATGCAATTAGCAATCCTCTAAAATCTGGCATTGTTTTACTATAGAATATCGACCTATAACCATCTATTAAGTACGACATTGGATTTAATCTTAATAGCCATCTAAAATTTGCTGGTACAGCATTCATCGAATACACAATTGGTGTTGCGTAAAACAACAATTGCATAAATACACCTAGCAAGTGTAATAAATCTCTAAAGTATACTGTTAAACTACTTACAAGAAGTGATATTCCTATAGATACAATGAATTGTATTGCAAGTATTAAGAAATACCATAATATATTCCATGATAATCCGATTCCCCCAAAAATAACAAATCCTAGTATAATTATTGTTGCAATTAAAAAGTTTACTCCTTCACTTGCAACAAGTGATATTGGCAGAATTTCTCGCGGAAAATATACTTTTTTTATAATATTGCCGTTATCAACCATTACAGCTGCTCCTCTTATAACAACATTAGAAAAATATTGCCACGGAATTAAACCACAACACAAGTAAACAGCATAGTTCTCTATATCGCTTTTTAATATTACTTGGAAAACTAATGCATATACAGCAATTTGAAGTAGTGGATTTAAAAAAGACCATAACACGCCTAAAAATGAGTGTTTATATTTTCCACCTACATCTTTTGTTATGTTTGTTTTTAATAGTTCTCTATATGCGTACAAATCCTTTATTATGTTCATTTACAAAGTCTCCTTCAAATATTCTTCTATTACATCATCTGGCTTTCCGTCCATCTTTACAACTCCGTCACTCAACCATACGGCTCTTGTACAGAATTCTTTTACTGTTCCCATGCTGTGTGTTACGAATACCATAGTTTTTCCTTGTGCCTTTAATTCCTTCATTTTTGCAATACATTTTTCTTGGAAATGTTGATCTCCAACAGCTAATATTTCATCGACTAATAGTATGTCCGCATCAACATTAATAGCAACAGCAAACGCAAGTCTCATATACATTCCTGATGAATAAGTTCTTACAGGGTTATCTATATAAGATCCTAATTCTGAAAACTCTATAATATCATTTAATCTTTCATCTATTTGCTTTCTTGTTAGACCAAATATTGAAGCATTAAAATATATGTTTTCTCTTCCTGAGAAATCAGGGTGAAATCCTGCGCCAAGTTCCAATAAAGAAGTTAGTTTTCCGTAAGTTTCAATTTTACCTTTATTAGGATAAATTATCTTAGTCATTAATTTAAGCAATGTAGATTTTCCACTTCCATTAACACCAATTAATGCAACAGCCTCTCCATTTTTAATTGTAAGATTTATGTCTTTTAATACTTCTCTTTTTTCTTTTTTATTTCTATTCCAAAATAATACTTTTTCTTTTAAACTATTTGCCTTGTCCATGTATATATTGAAAGTTTTGTATACATGATCAACAATAATCCTATTTTCTTGCTCTTCCTTTGACATCTCATTTTGCCTTTCTTTTTATTTTCGCTATCATTATATTATATAATATCTGTCTTGTCAAAATTTTATATTATATTTTTTAATTTTAATGTCTGCTTTTCTTCTTTTTTCTTCTTAATAGTACAAAAAGTATAATTACTACAATTATTATAGCTAAAATTGCAAGTTTATTATTTTGTTCTGCTGTAGCAACTGTAGAATTAGTTACAATATTATTTTCTCTAATGACGTCTATTTTGTATGATACTGTTCCTGTTGATCCTTCTTTGGATACAGTTATAATAATTGAATTATTGCCATCTTTCAAATCATTATTTCCTTCTACTGTTACTTTTGCATCTTCATTTGAAGAAAATGCATTTACATCAACTTTTGATGCTCCATTATAAACTCTTGTTGTGTAGCTAAACACATTTTCTGAGAATGCCGGTGATAATTCTAGCACATCTTTATTACCATTTTGATCAACCGCACTTAATTTTATGGAAGAAAGTCTTAATGTTTCATCTTCAATTTTTCTTGTAACTTTTACAAAATATGTTCTTACAGTTCCGCTCTCTGCCTTTACATCTATTCTTAAATTATTTTCTCCTGTTTGAAGTTTTATATTCCCTGTACCAGTAACAGTTGCTTTTTCATCGTCAGCTGTTGCTTTTATTGTTATGCTGTCTTCTTTAACCTCAGAATTTAATGTATATTCTTGAGTTTGTTTATCAAATTCAGGCGATAATTTGTATCCATCAATTTCAAGTGCTGCAAGATAATTATTACTTGATTTTCCCGCATTTTCACTTTCTGCTTTTTCTTGATTTGCAAGTTGCTCGTTTGCTTGAGCATCTGCCGTCTTGTCGTCAAAATCCGCCATTCCAGCATAAACATTATTCATCATTAGCATTATCGCAAATAGAACTATTAATGATATAAATGTTTTTATTTTACTTTTTTCGTTTATCATCTTCATATTATTTCTCCTTCCTCAGAGTATAAATCAGGCTGGAAATAAATTAATTATATTCAGCCTTTTTTATACTTTTGTATGTTGTAATAATTGTTTTTCATTAGCTCATATATTTACTTTAAATATATACTTGGTATAAATGCTTGCCTTCCATCTGAAATTATAATTCTATACCAATCATAGCCATTTATATTTTTATAAGTTGAATTATCTATTACTGTTACCTCTGCATTTTCAGCTAGTGCTGTAAGCTTAGAAACATCTGTACTTGGTCCTAACCTCACATTACAACCATATCCATCATTAGTTTTTACATTAGCCTTATAATTGCAGGTTTTAACATCTTCAATTTGTTTTAGATATTTTCCTGATATATATCCTATAGTACCATCTGATGCAACTACCTTTTGCCAGTCCGAATTAATTCCTCTTTCTATTGATAAAAATACTGTTCCTTTGTTTGAAATTGTTCTAATTACACTTGAAGAAGTACTTGGTCCAGATCTGAAAAGTACATTTGTTCCTGTTGTTTCAACATTCATAGGATATGTTTCAGAGCTAGCAGATGGTAATGGTGTAACCGTTTTATCCATTTGCTCATATAATGGAATTATGAAAGTAAAGCTTGAATCTAGCTTACTAGTATTTTTGTACATGCTTTGTAATGTTTGTGCTTCACTATATGCTCCCATTAAGTTTTGCATATATTGGTGAGTATATAAAGCCGTTCCATTTGTTGAATCTATATCAAATCTGTTTTGGTATAGTGTATTTTGGTAATTCTCTAGCCAGTTTTCTTTGCAGAAACCAATTCCACCTTCTAAGGCTTTCTGCATTGTGTCCCAACCTTCTCTTTTTGCTCTAGCTAAGGCATTTGCATAAATTTGATTCCAACCAGTTCCGTTTGCACTGATGTTGAATGGGTTGTAATATGTTTTTCCATCTCCACCGTCCATGCCTCTTCCGATTTGCGTTCCATTTTTCCCCTGTTCTTGAATTAATCTTGCAATTATGTAGTATGGATTTACATTTGTGTTTCTACATGCCTTTTCTATATCTTCGGCATAATTTTGTAAATATGTATCTTTTACTTTAGCCTTTATTCCGTCTAATGTACAAGCCTCGTCCATATATTCATTTACATCTTGGAATTGGAATATATTTACTTCATCTAAAAAGTTTCTTGGATCCATGTAATATGCTATAGCTTTTTCAGAAGCACAGTACCAGCCACTATCATATAGTTGTGTTCCACAAGTCGAACATACCCATTCTCCACTATTTGATGTTTCCACTAAGTTTCTTCCATGTACTTCTGCTTCACCAGCAACTGCATTATCAAATTTCAATCCTGTATATAGGAATTTTACATTCCAGTTTGGATGTGCTGCTAATAATTTTTCAAGTGCTGCTTTATATCCAGGATATTTGTTATCGTCTATGTCAACAACAACCTTAGAATCAGTTATTGTAAATTTTTGTGCAACTCTTCCTGAATAATTTTGAATTGTTAAATTAGCACCTTCTTTAACTTCTTCATTCTCAACAGTCATATATAATTCACTATTTTTAGAAATTATGTAATATTCTCCATTTCCGGCTTCTTTTATAATCCATTTTTGTGCATCAGAGCCATTGTTAGCATATTGAGTAATCTTAGTTCCAATTATTGTAGTTCCATTGGCAAGTTCTATTGATGTATTTGCATGTGTTGCAGTTATTGTGTAATATCCATCACCAACATATTTTATATTAAATTTTTGATTTGCAGTTTTGCCATTTCTCCATAGTTCAATCTTTTCACCATTATCTTTAGAGCTATGAGGAATATCTATTACAAGCCTTGTATTTGCTACCGAAGCAATAGTATAAGTTCCATCTTCTAATGTTTTTGTACCTTTCATTGCAGTTGGAACAGTAAGCTTAAACTTTTGGCTTGAAGAATTATTTAATTTTGACGTTACTATCCTTCCGTTATCAACTGTTAAATACAAGCCATTACATTTTGAAATTATGTAATAATATCCGTTTCCAGCGTCTCTAATTACCCACTGTTGGTTATTTCCACCATGGTACTCCCATTGGTCAACAGTTGCACCATTTTGTTTTGAGCTTCCTGCAACATCAATATATTTTCCAGAATGCATTGCAGATATTGTATAATAACCGTCATTTCTATATTTTATGTTAAATTTCTGGTTGGCTGTAGATGAGTTTTCCCATACCCCAATATTTGTGCCATCTTGAGTAGAGCTTCCACCTATATCAACAACCTTTGATGTATCTTCAGCAGTTTGTATTTGATAAATTCCATCATTTATTGTTTTAGTTCCTGTGGGTGTTTCTTCTCCCTCTTTTACAAATTTAAATTTTTGATTATTACATCCATTACTAGTCCATACCTGCACTAATGAACCATCATGAGCGTCAGAATGAGGTATATCTAAATATAATCCATTGCTCTTAGAAATTATGTTAAAATAACCATTTCCAGCATCTTTTATAATCCACTTTTGGTTATCTCCACCATGATATTCATATTGTAGAACTTGGGTTCCAGGCTCTTTTGAGTTATGTGCAACATCAATAAATTTTCCAGAATGTACAGGTGATATTGTATAACATCCATTTCCAATATACTTAATGGTAAATTTTTGGTTATTTGTTCCTCCACCTGTCCATAATTCCACCTTAGCATCGTTTGTTTTTAAACTGTTGTAAATATCAAACATAAACTTCTCGTTTAGAGCAGATTTTATGGTATATACTCCATCTTCAAGAGTTTGATTTGCATCAGTCGCAAAAGTAGTATTGCCGATGTTAAGAGTTCCCAAAAAAACGCTAAGCAATACTACTATTTTTATAATATTTAAAATTTTTCTCTTCATACTTTCATCTTCTCCTGTTCTTAATTTTTGTCATATAAACAAAATTTTTATCTTATTTTGTCTATTTTATTTTAACACAAAATTAAGAAATAGAGAATAGTTTTTTTAGATTTTCTAAAAGTTTTTCGAGTCTTTTTATTTTAAAATGTGAGCGCTTATTATTTTGCTTATTGCATATACATTTACTATTACAAAATAATACCATAAATAAAAGTTACCTGTTTTTTTATCTATTCCATAACTGTTTCTGTTAAATAAGTCACATACTAATATTAACAACAGCATCAGAATCGGAATGAAATATCTACCTTGAATTCCCTCAATTATGGGGTTGTATAAAGGTGTCCATTGAACATATAAAGCTGTAAATATAAGCGCAATAATTGCTAAAAATGTAATTAATATAATTATTTTCTGTTTAATGTTTAGTTTATAAATGCTATTCTCCGTAACACATAAACCAGCAATTAGAACAAGGGAAACAAATGTGTATCCTTTTGCTAGATTAACATCATAACTTTCTAGCATTTGACCAACTATTCCATCGATATAAAAATCGAAATTTACAAATATTGTCTTACAAAAAGTTTTACAATATTGAATTGGATTTGTAAGTACATACTTTACTTGTTCTTTTTCATTAACACCTTCTCTTATCTCGCTCAAATGGCTAGATGATATTCCTAACCATATAAAGTTTATCACAAGCGTTATAACAACAAGAATTCCAATTTTAGTCCATTTATCTTTCTTGTTTTTAAATCTTTCATTTGGTATTAATGCAAGAAGAAGAATTAATGGTACATATACAATTTTACTTAATGATATTATAATCAAGGTTGATAATAGTATTATAAAGTCTTTTGTTTTTATTTTTTCCTCTTTTGAAAATACCAAATTCATTATATATGAAATAAAGAAAATTGAAATTGCAATTGTCAAAGAATCTGCAGATAACGAGGCTGCTTCCTGCAATGTAATTGGAAGTAATCCAACAAAAGCAAGTTCTTTCTTATAAAAAGGAATTAATTTAATTGCAAAAAATACTATTATTGCAAAGCAAATTAGATTACTTATTCTAGCAAGGTATGCGGTAACTAATATTGGTAAATTAAATATTCTTCCAATAAATATGCCTATACATTGTGGAATGTAGCATATTGGCGAATATAGTGAAGTATTAGGAAAACTGTCTTCGTTTAACTCTCCAGAATTTGGTGTAAAAACATTTTTCATATATTCATCATACTTATATGATTCAAGTTTTTGCCAATTATAAAAATATTCATCAATCTCTTTTGGAAAATATCCACTGCTCTCTTGATTAGATATTATTTTTCCTTGTGTTATTTCATAGGTTCTAAGGAAATGATTTCTTTCATCTGGAATCCCTCCAATAGGTATAGAAATAGCAAAACCTAGTCCTAGTACAAATACAAGCCCGGCAAACACTATTTCCTCTTTTAGTTTCTTTTCTTTTGAAACGATAATAATTATTCCTGAAAAAATAATCATTAGCATTGCTACTATTAATTGTGTTGCCTTGTTTATTCCACTCATTCTAGAAAAACCAATTATAGACACAGCAACTATAAGTAATACAATTATATCTTTATAATAATTTTTCAAAAATTTTTTTACTTTCTCCATTCTTATTTTTCCATTCTCTTTCTTATATTTTCTATTTGCTCATATCTTAAAAGATTAAGCTCATAATTTTCTCTGTGTTGTCTTGTTATTGTATCTAATATTATTGCACATTGGAAAGCAACTGCAGCTAATCCCATACATCCTGTTGCAAGTATTGCAGAAGGAACTTTTGTAATATAATGTGTCTTGAAGAATTCTGCAAGTACTGGTATTCCTGCAACTAATCCAAGTATAAAGAATATTAACGCAATTACTCCAAAGAATCTAAATGGTTTATAATCTTTAAACATTCTTGCAATTGTTTTAACAACTTTTATTCCATCACTTATAGTATTTAATTTTGAAGAACTTCCTTCTGGTCTATCTCTGTAGATTATTGGAATTTCTTTTATGATATATTTTTTATCTAAAGCATACAAAGACATTTCTGTTTCTATTTCAAATTTAGGACTAAGAACTGGCATATTCTTTACAAATCTTTTATTAAATACTCTGTAGCCTGTCATTATATCTTTTAAATCCGTCTTAAATAATACGTTTATAGACTTTTTTACTATATTGTTTCCTAGTTCATGGAATGGTCTCTTGTTTTCTTTTTGATATGTTCCATTTGAAAGCCTATCTCCAATTGCCATATCTGCTTCGCCATTTCTCACAGGTTCTATTAATTTATGAACAAATTCTGCAGGATAAGTATCGTCTCCATCAACCATTACATAAATGTCAGCCTCAATATCTCTGAATTGACTTCTTACTACATTGCCCTTTCCTTGCTTATATTCGTCTACAACTATTGCACCGTTCTTTAATGCAATTTCTTTTGTTTTGTCTTTAGAATTATTGTTATAAACATAAATATCTGCTTCAGGTAATTCCTTTTTGAAGTCTTTTATTACTTTTTCTATTGTTAGTTCTTCGTTATAGCATGGTATTAATACCGCAATCTTTTCCATTATAATATCTCCTTTTTGTGTTATATTAAAACAAATATTGATGTAAATATCTTATATGTTGTTTTATTAATTGTTCTCATATATTTATTTTTACCAGTATTTACAGTTTTTAAAATTACATTCTTTTTCCAGTTTGGAAAATTCGAATTCAATCTTTCCCAGTTCTCTGTTAGTAATTTTTCTCTAATTGACTTATCCTTTATTTTGCACATTCTTTTCAAAGAACTGCAAAGTAAATATCTTGCATAATTATATTCGAGCTCATCTCTATACTTTTCATAAATATTGTTCTTTTTATAAAATTCGATAACATTGTCCAATATAGTAAATATCTCTGCCGTTCTTTCATTTTGAACATTTGCAATAGAGCCTTCTCTTTGTACATAATGAATGAATGGCTTGTCAACATAAGCAAATTTATTTACAAAAGGAATAAGCTTATAAGTAAATTCTACATCTTCATATCTTAATCCTTTTGGAAACTCTAAGTTATTATCTGTGATTAATTGTCTTTTAATCAGCTTATTCCAGGCAACCACTCTAACAAAACTAAGCATCTCTTTTTTATTTTTGTATGGATACTGCTTGTCCACCCTAATTTTATTAGGAAATTCCCATATAAAATCACATTCAACATAATCTGCATTTTCTTCTATTGCCTTATTATACATTTCTTCATAAGCATTTTTTTCTATGTAATCATCTGAATCTAAAAAGGCAATAAAATCACCAGTTGCATATTTTAGTCCATAGTTTCTTGCATCTGATAGTCCACCATTTTCTTTTTCTACATAGATTACTCTGTTTTTGTTATTTTTTTCGTATTCTTTTGCTATGTTTCCAGAATTATCTTTAGAGCCATCATTTACAAGAATTATTTGAATATCTTCTAAAGTTTGACTAAGCAGTGAATTAATGCACTTTTCTAGATATTTTTCTACATTATAAATTGGAACAATTACACTTACTTTTGGCATTTTTATCCCTTTCCTAAATCTATCTCAATTTTAAATATAGTTTTATATTTATTTTCAAAAGTATTTTCTTTATAAATTGTTTTACATCTCTTGCCTTTATGTTATTTGCAAGTTTTCTCTTTCTTATTTCTTTTATGAATTGTTTTTGCTCTTTTCCCTTTAGATTATTCACTTCTAATATTATACAATTAGTATAATATATTTTTATATTCTCCTTAGATTTTTCTGAAATCTTATATTCTTTAATTTTTTTTACCATTTCATCATAGAAATACAATAAATCTAAAGCTCTTTTATATGTAATTTCTGAATTTCCTCTCGTGATGCTTTTTTGAGTTTGCACATAGTTATAACCAAATACATCTACACTTGCAACTTTATCAGCCTTCAATAGTATAAGAGGAATTAATCCAAAATCTTCATGATATTTTCTTTTAGTAAACTCAAATTTATTTCTTCTAAAGAAATCTCTTTTATACAAATACCCCCATGCAACTTCTGTCATTACATCTGCTTTATATAAAATGTCGAATGCCTCTTCACCACTTTTTTCTTCAAACAATGGTGTATAATTTTTCTCAAGCACATTACCTTGTTCATCAACTTTTGCAATTTTAAATTTAATCATGTCATATTTTTGTTCCATATAAGGTAGCAAATCAGTGTATAAATTTTCTGTTATATAATCATCTGAATCTACAAATGATATGTACTCTCCAGTTGCATATTTCAATCCATAATTCCTTGCATCTGATAATCCACCATTTGCTTTTTCAAAATACAAGACTCTATCTGGATCTTTTACAACATATTTTTTTGCAATTTCTGCACTCGAATCCTCTGAGCCATCATTTACAAGTATTATTTGTATATCCTTCAAAGTTTGATTTAGTAATGAATCTAAACATTTTGCCAGTTGCTTTTCCACATTATAAATTGGAACTATAACACTTACCTTTATCATAAATAATCTTATCCCTTTCTTAAAGTGTAAATCTATTTAGGAAAATTGTTATTTTGTAACATTCTTTTTAAAAAAACTATTCCAATACTTCTTTTAGATTTCTTAAAGCATCTTGTTTATTCTTTTCTCTCCATAATTTGTACTCTTCTAAGATTTTTCCTCTATTTTCTAAAGCATTTAAAATCTTTTCTTTTATCTCTAATATATCATCTGCATTTTTTACTACTAAATAATCTTGTAAAAGGCTTCCTTCAAAGGCTTTAAAACTGTTTCCAACTAAGCATAGTGTTCCAAGTTCAAGGCTTTCATACGGAATCATGCTGTTTTCATCAACTGTACTTACACATAAATTTATATCATTGTTGGCTAATTTTTTATATAGTTCCTGCTTTGTCATTAATTTACTTGCAACAGTTAAATTTATATTAAAGAACCTTGCAATTTTAGATATTTTGTAATTTACTGGAGAACAATCTAACTTTGCATTTTCAATCATGCTTACTGCACAAAGTTGATTATATATATTTCTACTAATTCTATCATATGCTTCATACATTCCAATTTTTATTGGCAAGTTTTCATTCTTTTCTGCTTTATTATCTTCGTTGTAGCTTTCTCTATTTTCAATCTCTACATACTTAGATAATAATTTTGCTCTATATCCTTTTTCTTTATAGAACTCATATACAGACTTTTTTAGAAATACTAATTCATCAATCAAACCTTTATCATACATTCCTAAAATATTGTCAAAATTGTTCCATATTATTGCATCTGTTAAATCTTCTTGCCCATTATGAATTATCATTTTTACTTTCATACTCGATTTTTGTTTTTTTATGCTTGATATAAGCATATCCCAACCATCAGCATATTGGTTAAACAATATCTGTTTCTTACTAGAATTAGCTATTGCACTTGCAATCATTTCAGCTTCTTTTTTTGTATACTGCTCTCTAAGTTCTAGTATACTGCCTTCAATAAGATTTTGTATTTCATTTTTTTCTACAGGCATTTCTGGATGACAAATTGTAATAAAATCTTTTTGAATTTGGTTTATCTCATTTGTTATCCTCTTTACTCTTCTACTTCTTGTAATATATATAGAAGCCTTCATTCTAGTCCAGCTATAAATTTTCTTTAATGTAACAATTATACTTGTTTTAAAATTAAATATCCCATCAATAATAGAATTTAAAGTTTTACCGAGTGCTGGTCCAAAAGTTCTGTATATTCCTATTGTTCTTTTTTCTCCTCTATCGGTCCAAGTTGCTTTAAATAAGTGAACCATACACGTATTTTTAGTATACACCTTTTCAGAATAATTGTAGTTTATTGGATAGAAATAATCCCTTGGATATACATAAATATTTTCATCAAATATTCGAACTCCCTGTTCATTTACTTTGCTCTCATATTGTTTCAAAATCTTTGTAATTATTACCGGGTTTGCAAAATTATACATAATTTCGGGTTCAAAGTGTTTTATTTTACCATAGTAATCAAGTATTTCTTTTATATACTTATTTTGTGGATTTTGTGCATAAATCATTGCTGTTCCGACATATCCACTATCTTCATATCCAAGTACAACTTCTTTATTTAAAACATCAGTTGGATCTTTTAATATTTTTACATCAGTATCAAGATACAATCCACCTTCATTATATAATGCATATATTCTTACATAATCACTAACAAATGCCCATTTTTTACTCTCATAAGCTTCTTTTACAAATGGAAAGCTGTTAACATCAAAATTACTCTCATCCCATTGTTTTATTTCGTAATCTGGCAAAAACTTTTTCCAAGTTTTTATGCAATCTTCTACTGATTTTGGTAATTTTTTTCCTCCAAACCAACAATAATGTATCTTTTTTACCATTGTTTTCCTCCAATTATTTATTTATAATAGATTTTAAGAATGTTTTTAATGAAACTAATATATTTCTAAAATAGTTTATTATTTTTCTCTTTATCAAATAGTTTTTTATACTTTTTACATTTCCACTATTTAATGCAGTAAACATATTTTTTACTAATTCTTTTTGCCTTACAGAATAGTCGTTTTTCTCAGTATTTACCATACCTGAATTTACTATGTACTCTATTGTATTTTTGTTATCTTTTGCAAAATCTTCTAAATGACTTTCAAACTCCTTTTTATTAGCATTGTAATCTTGTGTAATCATGTCCAAAATTCTTCTTACAAAAAATTCATTTATTATAAGCTTGTATTTTTCACAATCATTATCATGATTTTTTATGACTTCTGAAATATTGCTACAAATCTTATAAAAAGCCGACATATAAGTATTTGTTGCTACTATAGATTTTTCTCTTTGTAAGTAATAATACATTGGATATGGTATATATTTTATATTTTTTGCATTTGTCAATATAAATGGTGTTACCGCAACATCTTCATATTGCTTTCCAACTGGGAAAGCAAAGCCGTTGTATAATTCTTTTTTTATTATCTTGTTGCAAGATGAACCAGACATTGCTCCATTTAATAAACCATCTAAGAAATTTTCTTTATCATCTCTACAAGCTCTTGACGTGTAGTTCCATAAAGGATTCTTTTCAAATACAACATATAAATCATATATTATAATATCATTATCTTTTACATATTCTCTTGCAATTTTGTAAAAATTTTTGTCAATGTAATCATCGGAATCTACCACGCTAATAAATTCTCCTCTAGCCTTTGCGATTCCGACATTTTTAGTGTCTGCAAGCCCTTTGTTGTCTTTCTTCACATATACAAAATTATTTTTATACTCTTCTGGTAGAGCATTTATAAATTTTTTTATAATTTCCTCGCTATTGTCTTTCGAGCCATCATTTACAACTATTACCTCACAGTCCTTGTCCATGGCTTCGTATATTGACTTTAGAGTTTTTTCTACGTATTTTTCTGTATTGTAAACAGGTACAATTATTGAAAATAAAAATTTACTTTTTTCTTCTGTCATTTATATTTTCCTCTTTTCTTTTTGATATTTTAAAATTTTTAAAATTTATATTATCTAATAGTAATTAACCATTTTTCAAAACTAATCGTTTATAATCTTCTTCAATTTTTCGTCTATTTCCTGATTATACTTTTTATAATCAAACTTTTCTTTTTGAGCAATTCCATTAATTATTGCTTTTTTCATAGCTTCATATATGGAGTCTATATCTTTTCTTGTTACAACTCCATATTTATCTTGTATAATTTTTATGCTGTCAGATACATCAGTTGTTATTATTGGAGTATTTAATATCATAGCTTCCAAATATACAAC
Organism: uncultured Clostridium sp.; assembly: GCA_900552135.1. Lineage (GTDB taxonomy): Bacteria > Bacillota > Clostridia > TANB77 > CAG-508 > CAG-245. The sequence continues at coordinate 45,735 of URYN01000008.1, read as the reverse complement.
TGGGAATCCCTCATATTCTGAAGTAAGTATTAGACTATCTGCAATTTTAAAATATGGATAAGGATTTTGTTTTTTTCCTAAAAATATTACCCTATTTTCTAATTTGTATTCTTTTATCTTTTCTTTATATTCTTGAGTTCTATTTCCACTTCCAACTAATAAAATTCTAAAATTCAAATTGTCTTCATTTAATTTTTTTGCAACTTCTATTAGCCTAGTTAGTTTCTTATCTTCCTCCGTATGTCTGCCAACATTTAGAAAAGTAAAAGTATCTTCTTTTTTGCAATCTGTAATTTTTTCTTGGGACTTTCTTAAAATTTCTTCTGCATCAATAAAATTATAAATTACACTTGCTTTATTTACAAAATCTTTATTATTTTTAAAATTTTCTATAAATATGTTTTTGGCATTTTCAGATACAAATACTATATTTCTAAACTCCTTAGCTTTTACTCCATCAAAGAATCTTGCATACTCTTCTTTACTATTGTTGAACATCTGCATATATTCACTATGCACCCATAAACAACTATTTTTTGATGCAGTTCTTGCAACAAAAGACGCTGGTTTAGAATATGTTGCATAAGCACAAGAAAAATTAAATTTATCTTTATATTTAAGCTTAAACGCCGTTTGTTTTACAAGGTTTATAAATTTCCTTATCAAAGCCAATTTAAGTTTGCAAGGCGAATATTCTTTTATTTGTATTCTTTTATCTATTTCATTTAAAAATATTCCCTCTTTTTTTTCTAAAAAAAGAGTTATTTCATATTTATATTCTTCATTTTCTTTTTGCTTTGCTAAATAGTTTAATAGAGTAACTAATGCAGTCTCTATTCCGCCTACATCAAGTGATACGGCTGAGAACACTAATTTTTTCATCAAATTCTCCTTTTTATCTCAAAGTGATGTTCCTAATAGGCAGATATAATTTCAACATTATATCCTATGAATAATCCTGATTCTACAACTCCTGTTATTTCTTTTATTTTTCTTTCTAAGTCTGGAGTTATATTATCAAAATATACATCTATTATTATATTTCCATTTTCAGTTATAACTGGTCCATCTTTTCTTAGAGCTTGTCTTACAGTTTGTCTGTTGGCACCTAACTTGTATAATTCTTCTTTAACATAATTTACTGTTTCAGGATATATTTCTACTGGTACTGGAAAGTTCGTTCCTAATGTATTTACTAATTTTGAATCATCTACAAGTATATAGGTTTTTGGTGCTGTTTTCATATTTAATTTTTCCTTAAACATTGCAGCACCTCTGCCTTTTATCAACCAGTTGTCATGGTCCACCTCGTCTGCTCCGTCAAAGCACCAATCTGGCTTCTTTTCAATGATACATGCCGTTGGAATGTTTAAGTATGCACATAGCATTTTTATTTCCTGAGAAGTTGGTATTGCTGTAATTTTTAAATTTTCTCTTTCGCACTTATTCGCAATTTCTATAGCAGTAAGGTATGAAGTTGATCCTGAACCAAATCCTATTACTTCTCCATCTTGAACTCTTTCCGCTATTTTTTTTGCTATAATTTCTTTTTGTTCTCTATTTTTTATTTCTTCTTTCCATGATGGCTGTTGCATTAATTCTCTATTCCAATTCATGACTGTTTTCCTTGTATAACCTCCCATCGCAAATGGTTTAATTATACTTTTCCTTTCTTCAAATTCCTTTAAAATATTAGTTTCTATCACCTTCCGGCGACTAGTCTTTTATCGTTTTCAAACATTGTCTTGCACTCCATAGTTCTTTCACATATTATCAACAATGTTTTATTGACAATGCTTTTTAACACTACCTTAGTACTCCAGTTTTTACATTATCTTTCTTATTTCTTCTGGTACATATCTTGAAACATCTTTTCCGTTTTTGTATAGTTCTCTAACTGTACTTGAACTAATACTTCCTAGAATTCCTGCTCTAATGTAAATTGTGTCAAGTCCAGATATTTCTTCATTTATTTCTGCAATATTTTCTTCATAATAGTAGTCCATGTCATCTCTTATTCCTCTTACTAAGAAGTTACATTCATTGGCTTTTGCAGAGTCTACAGACAATCCATCATAACATACTACTGTTACGTTATCAATTTTTTCTGCAACAAGAGTTTTCTCTATTGCCTCTTTCATCAACATCTTATCATATTTTCTTGCTTTTTGATTATTGTCTCCAATTCCAATTACTAATTTGTTAAATAGTTTTGATGCTGTTTTTACAACATGCAAATGACCCATAGTAAATGGATCAAAGCTTCCTGCATAAAATCCATTATTCATTGATTTTCTCTCCTTTGTTATTTTTGTTGCATTTTTCTTCAAACTTTTTACGCAACGAAATATTTTCAATCTTTCATTATTTTTTAATATATATTTGTTATTTTTGTTCACAATATTTTTGATACATTTTTTTTAAGTTTGCTCTCGTTATTGTTTTATTTATTCCGTTTATGCTTACCTGAGTGAATACTTCTGTAATCATTGCTTTATTTTTTTCGTTTAAATATACATTTTTTTCTTTATTGTTCCAATATTTTAATTGAGTATCTTTTCTCCAACGTTTTCCGTTGTAGGTTAGCCCTGCTGCCAAATTGTCACATATCATTTCTACTGTATATTGATACGGTATTAGTGGAGTCGGATCTGGCGAAGATGGGTCATACCAATATTCTGGATGATGTTTATTTCTTCCCCTGTGATGAAGCCATGCTTTTGAGTATCCATTCTTCTTTTTTGCAAACGGTATTGGACTTAAGTGTCCATTATAGAATTTAGCAGACTCCCAGAACTCCGTAAAAGAGTATTTTGATAAATCATGTACTAGTCCTCTAAACGGGATACCAGCTTTGCAACATAGCTTAAATACAGCCCATCTGTGTCTATTAATTAAGTTAAAATGTTTGAATGCGTTTGCTACTATATTTCTTGCCATAATCATCTCTTCCTCTTTTTCCATTTTACACGCCTATAATATCACAAATGTATTATAATCTCAAGCTTTGATTACATTTTTATGAAATAAATTTGAATTTTTTCTATTATTTTTAGGCCTTTAAAATTATTCCTTATGCAGCTAAATTTATATCCTATCTTTGTATATTTCTTATTAATAAAACAGACAAAAGAACAGGTAACTCTGTACAATTACCTGTCATCAATTTAGATTATTTATCATTTTATCTAATAATTAGACTTATATCTTCCCGTTAAAATTTTGTGTGGATAGCATTGATGCGATACATCAAAAACTATTTTATCTATTGGAGAATTGAATACATAATGCATATCAATAGTATTTATTTAAATTTTTATGTTATAAAAAAGCTAATCCTTATTGTTCATTATACTCAATTAGTTTAATTGCTCCATCTATTGTTATGTTCAACAAATTATTATTTATTACAATAAAATTCTTCTATAAATTTTATAATATCTCCGTTGTTTTCTTTTACTTTCTCTTTTTGCAATAACTCGTTTAATGAAAAATATTCTCCATCTACATCTTTGTCTACTTCATAAAAATAATGATGATATGTTCTTTTTTCTTTATTTGGTACAGAATACTTTTCATGCACTTTATCAAATAAATACTTCACATTATCTGTGTTGTATTTAGCCTTTATCTCTTCAATATTGTTTCCTTTAATATTAGGGAATAAATACATTCCCCATCTTTCATCAAAATAGTTTAAATATTTTTCTCCTTTTTTTATTAATATAATTGAATGAATATGTTCCATATTTTTCTTACCTCATTTCTCTTTTTATCCATGTCATAAGCACATTTACAACATAATTTATTTCTTCATTTGATAAAGCTTTTCCTTTGGGTATTTTATGAATTCTTTCTAAGCAACCTCTACAACAGCATCCAGTTGCATGTTGTGCAATAAACACTGGATGAACTTTAGGCAGATAATATTAACTAACTATCTGCCTAAGACCTAATTTATCTTTTTATATTATTTTATTTTCCACATAGCATTCATATATATATTCAGGGTTTTCAAAATACATGCTACTGTTATAATTATCAATCTTTTCAATAATCCATGATGATAGTACTTCTAGCAATGTGTCTATATATTCTTCCTCTTTATTATTCACCATTATTATAAGTCTTTGATATATTCTTCCTAATTCCCAAATCGTTGGTATTCTATATTTACATTCAGAGATAATATCATACTCGCCTATTTCTATGTTGCATTGTTCTATTAATTCATCAGAAACTTTTTCTATATTTTCAGAATGATATACTTCTGCTAATTCATATATCTTTCTTATTTTTTCTTTTCCAAGTTTTTTGATTATGTATTTCTTTGTATTCTTAGTTTTTCTTGCTATAAGTTCTATCAAGCTACATACAAAAAATAAATCATTATCTTTCTGATTTTCCCCCATTTCTTATATCTCCTTTGTACCAACAAATTTTATGCATTTTAACGATTCTTCTGTGCAGAATGCAATTTGGTGTGTTGGGTGTCTAAATTTAGCAAGTTCCCAAAATGCTTCTCTTGTAATGTTTCCGCTCATTAAATCATTGATGTAATTATATACTTGATCATCAGCCATCGCACCAATCACAATATCATATTCATGTGTTTTTCCGCTTCTACAATTTATTATAAAATCAAGCCATTCTTCTGTCATAACTGTAAATTCTTTAATATTCAATTTTTCATTTTCATTATATTCATACATATTAATAACAGGTGTTTCATATTTTTTCGCCCATTTTTCTGCCTGCTCTGATAGTATAGTGCAGTAAAATCCTTTTCCAAAATCTTTTGAATATTTTCCTTCTATGATTTTTGGTTCCTTTACTTCACAATAACTTCCATGATATACAATTTGCATATATTAATCTCCCTTCAGCATTTAATTATTTCTTTTAAGATTATATAATAAAAAACAGGTAATTGCAATCAATTATCTGTTCTTTATCAATTAATTTATTTTTCAATTAAAAACTTATTAACAGCACTTATGTATATTACCAAGTACGATATTGATATTAAGAATCCTCCTAGCACATCACTTGTATAATGTACACCTAAATAAATTCTGCTTATTCCAATAGAACATATTAAAGTGCTCAGTAACACAATAGAAATCCATTTTACGTATTTGTTCTTTACATATTTGTAAATTAAGTATATTAAATATCCATAAAAAGCCATACTTATCATTGAATGTCCTGATGGAAAGCTGTATCCTGTTTCTTCAATTATTCTATATTCTGTTGGTCTTGGTCTTTGCAATATGTTTTTCAATAATTGATTTAGTACTGTGATTATCACTAAGTTAGAAAATATTGATAATCCTATTTTTCTGTTTTTTATTAGTATAAATAAGACAATGGTTAATACTATTAGAAATATTGCTCCTCCAAAATTGGTAATAAATTTCGCTATTGGTGTTGCAAAGTCTGATATTAAAAACCTTGATATTATTTTATAACCTATTATATCTCCATTCATTATTTCTTTATGAAATACATCTTCTGCTAGGGCTAAAAATCCCACTAAGCAAAGAAATAATATAATCCATTTTAAATTTTTTTCAATAAACTCTTTTATTTTTTCTTTCATCTTTATTGCATTCCTTTCTTCTTAGACGCAAATTTGCAGTCTTACCTCTTTTTATCCTTCATTATTCTCTAAAATATCTATATCAACAACATATTTCTTCATATTATCTCTGTTAATATATACAGGAAATTGTTGTATGTCTCTTTCTATTATAATATCTTCTGGATTAATCCAAATATTTTTACTTTTAAATATATATTTTTTATTATCTAATGGATTACTCCATTCACAAATAATACGATAAGGATGTATTCCATTTACACTATACGAATTATTTACTATTGTTTCTACATAATCCGCATATATTGCATCTCCATTTTCTTTTAAAGATTTTTCTAATTTTTTATTTCTGCTTTTTATTAATAATCCTGTTCCTCCTATCGCAAAAAATATTAGTCCAAATCCAGGAAACATTAAAAATAGCAAATCCAATGATCTCATACCTATTTTAGTCGGATTACTTTTATCATAATATATATTGATTTCTTTTCCTTTATAAAAACTAGAAGAATATCCACTTAGCTCTGATTCATATGTTCTTCCGTCAACATTGTATGAAACATACACTCTATAATCTATGTTGTCATTGATACCCCTATGCGTTGATATTTCGGTAATTATTCCCACAGTGTTTTCTTTGTTTTCATAATTAAGAACATTTCCAACTAAGGTTAATCCTATTAAAATAAACAATGCTCCAATAATTGTAAATATAATCCATAATAAATTTTCTGATTTATTCTCTTTCATAAAACTTTCCCCTCTCGATTATGATTATACAAAAAAGAACTACTATATTTCAAGTAGTTTTTTACATTCATAATCATTTACATGCTTTTACATTTATGCTATAATACATAACATACTGTAAATTACAGTATGTTGCAGTTTTTTAATATGTACTTTATGAAAGGATGGTTGATGTTATGGCTAAAAACTATAACTGGAGAATCAAACGGGAATATTATAACCTCATCAACAATGGAATTAAAACCCTTGAAGTAAGGGTTGGATATCCTGATATTAAAAGAGTCAAAAAAGGTGATACAATTACTTTTAAGGACTATTCTAATATCAAGTTCGAAGTTGTTCGTGTAACTCGCTACAAGGATTTTCCTGATATGCTCGATACCGAAGATTCTTCTAAGGCAATTCCTGGGGTTACCAAATATAAAGCTTTGGAAATGTATCAGGAAATTTATCCTGAAGAAAAGGAATCTTTGGGAGTCTATGTGTTTGAACTTCGGAAACAGATGAACGATATGCATATTTACACATTAAGCTCTCTTACCAATCAACACAATCTCTTCTGCAGATTTGCACAGGTCGCTTATTCTGTTACGGATTACATCTGCAAAGATTATCCTAAGCATTTTGAATGGTATTGGACAAAGGAAATTCCTAGAGTGTTCAATGGTACTGGTGAAGTTATTATTTGCACAATTAATAATAAAGTAGCCGGTGTAGCATTCTTGAAAAAGGATAATTCTGAAAGCAAAATTTGTACTTTTCTAGTAGTAGAAGGCTATCGTGGGAAGCATATTGCAGATAAGCTGTTAGAGATGTCTTTTAAGTACCTTGGTACTACAAAACCTCTTATCACAATTGCAGACTACAAAGTTCCAATGTTTGAGCCTATTATTAGGAAATACAATTGGAAGTTGACTCAAACCATGCGTGCAGGTTACTATAATAACTCTTCTCGTGAGTTGGTGTACAACGGCAAACTTCCCGAATAATTTTCAATCAGTCCAGGCAAAACAAAACACACTCTTAGATTCAAATGAATTTTTGAGTGTGTTTTAATTATATTTTTTCAATTCGTATTCCAACAACACCATATTGTTTTTGTTTCTCTGGTGTATAAAATTCTTCTAGAACACTTAGTAATTCTTGTTTTGTCATTGATTTATCAGCCATCATTTCTATATCAAAATCTTTAAATAATTCTTCAAATGTATTATATCTTACCAAGCCTATAACTTTAACTCTCATAGTATCTTCTAGCTCTGGTTCTTTTTGAAAAATTATGGTGTCTCCAATAGCAATTTTTTGTCTTTTTTCATCATACAATCTCAATTCTATTCTTTTTGTACCATTTTTAATATACTCGAAATATTTAGGCTGCAATTTTAATATATGTTCCATTTTTTCTACCTCCAGTTTGCATTGTAACATAAATGACTTCTTTTGTAAATATGTATATTACTTTGAAATACTCTCAGTAGCAAATTATTATTTCTTTAGCAAATCACAAAAAATTACTCTTTATAATTTAACAATTCTAATTTTAGCTCGTCATATACTTTAGTTTCAATACCTGATTTTTCCTTTAGTTTTTCAAATTCACTTTCCAAAAGTATAAATTCTTCTTTTGCACTCATTGCATGGTCTGATATTCCTATTTTTCCTATAAAATTAGAAAACATAAATCTGTAAATAAATGCACATAAATTCTTTTTATTAACACAGTTTTCATATTCGCCTTTAGGAAGTATTTCGTATCCTAATTTTTTCAAGACATCATAATATTAAGATTTACTAGTAATTGCTTTAATAAATTCTTTTGGTTTTTCGCTATGTATTCCATGTCCACAATCAAAATATTCTACTTTTATATTTTTAATTAAAGTAGTTACTTGTTGTAAATCTTCATCTGTTAAGGCACCTTGAACGAGTCCATCTTCTCCAATTACAGTTTTAGCTTTCATAAATAAAGTATTGCATTTTATATTTGAAAGTAATTCATTATAATCTATACCACTATTAAATGAATTGTCATAAAAAGCTTCTCCAAAATATGCATCATATTCATTTAGTCCTTTAAATGCTTCTAGAAATTTCTTAGGCCAAAATGGAACTTTTAGAGTTTTGTCTGGATGTGCTTTTCTATATCTTAGTGCGAACTCTCCTAATTTATTTTTGATTTTTTCTCTCGAATCCTCTGGGAAGAAGTTCCAACAATATTGATTCATAAAATAGTAATATACAAAATCTTTTTCTTTATTGTGCGAGCTTTTTCCATGGCCATAACAATCTACTAAAATTACATGAAATTTTTTTGAAAGTTTTTTGGCTACCTTTAAATAGCTCATTGCATTTGTACCTTGAGCATGAATAAGTAACAACGTATGGTTACTATTCTTTATCTCATAATAATTAATTATATTGTTATCACTTGTTTTAAATTGATTATTTACTAGCTTCATTGAAGTTGCCTCTTTCCCCACTTTTTATTTCAACACCTCCAAATACAGTTGTACTGTTTATATAGATTGTATGACTATTTTCGTCTGCTTGGGTGTTTGCTTTATTGTCAACTCCGCCGAATATAGGAACAGATTTAATTTTTACCTTTACGTTTGCTGGCACGCAAATTTCTATTCCTCCAAATGTACTGCTTGTATTAATTACAACATCTGATTCTATAATTGCGTTTCTTAAATCGCATTTTACTCCGCCAAATACTGCCGTTAAATCAGCTCCTATAAATTTTTCTCCATCAAATTTTACATCTTGACCAGCAAATATCGCAGAATAAGAATTTTCTCCATTTCTTTCTTTGTTCAATTTTTTAATTATTTTTGATATTTTAATTATACTAAAGAGAACTACTATATTTCAAGCAGTTCTCTAAAATAATATATTGTATTAACCAATTTTATTTAATTATTTTCTGTAGCAACTTCTTCTACATTACTTTCATTTTCTTGCGAAGGCACTATAACATCATCAAAAGAGAAAAGTTTTTTCTCCGATTTTGCTTTTTGTTCAAACTTTTTATTGTATTCTTCTTTTACTGTATCTAAAGTATTTTGTATAGCTGTAAACATTTTTTCCACATCTTCTCTTGTGAAATCATAAGAGTTGCTTCTTGCCATAGGCTCTAATATTTGTATGTCATGTAATACATTATTTACTCTTTTTCCTGCATATTCCATAAATTTAATTCTTTTTTCTTCGTTTATTTCCATCTTTATACTCCTTTATAGTTATTTAGCAATGTATTCCTTCGTACTTGCATAATTTTAAAATATTAGTAATTTTTTTCATTTGCAATTATAGCACACATTTAATTTTTTCGTAAGTCTTTTTTATATTTTTTTAATAAAGATTAGCTTTGTTTTTCTTTATACATTTTTATAATATCTTTAATGTTCATCTTTGTACCATAGTTCAGTATTGCATTTGAGTATATTTTTATAGCAACATTAGCAATAACAATTATTGTAACAACTAAAATTGCAATTGAAATTATTACGTCTGTAGAATTTGCGAGTCCCATCATAATTCTAAATGGCATACAAAATGGTGATGATATTGGAAATAATGATGCAAACAGATTAAGCTTGCTTGTAGGATTCATCATAGTGAAATATGATAAATAAAATCCGATTACTGCTAGTAATGCAACAGGCGAATTAGCAGATTGTATATCTTCTGGTTTGCTTACTGTAGAGCCAGTTAGTGCATATAATAAAGCATAATCCAAATAGCCTAGTACAAAATAAATTGCAGTCATTATTCCTAAATATGGTGTAACATTAGACATATCCAAAACAGAATCTAGCACTCCTGGTTCTAAAAATGTTTTAGCACTTATTAAAGCTGTTGCAACTATTAATATCATCTGTGCTAAGCCAACTAGTCCGATTCCTATTGTCTTTCCAAGCACTATTGTTTTAGGGCTTGTAGATGTTACAAGTGTTTCAATTATTTTTGAAGTTTTCTCTGTTGTTATCGAGCTTGATACTTGATATGCACAAAAGTATATCGCATAGAATAATACTATCGACATTAGCATCATTACCAAAATATTTCCACTCGCACTCTTTTCCTCTGTTTGTTCTATGTCAAACTCAAAGTTTGGAGTAATCGATTGCAATTGTTGTTCTGTTAGTCCTAATTTAGATATTTTTAAATTGGAGTATAATGATGTTAGAGCATTCATACATCCTTCTGGCACTTCGCTCATCGTTGTTTTATTTTCTACAATATATAATACTTTTATTTTTTCATTTTCTTGATTTATAATTATCGCTTCTTTTATTTCTTCATTTTCTATTTTTTTCTTTACATCTTCAAATTTCAAATCTTCATTTGTTATTTCAAACTCATAACCTAAATCCATCTGTTTTAAGTTTTCTAATGTTCCCTCAAATACATTTTTACTGTCTATTATTAATAATTTATTTCCAGAATTATCTCCATTAAAGCTTTTAATTAAATTTGGTACATTAAAACCAACTACTATAAAAATCAAAATTATTAATGTTGATATTATAAACGATTTTCTTTTAACCATATCTTTCATGGTAAATTTCATTACTGTAAAAATATCTCTCATTATTATTCGCCTACCTTTTCTATAAAAATATCGTTTAGTGTAGGTTTCTTAATTTCAAATTTGTCAATATTAATTCCATCTGCAACAAGTTTATTTAATAATTTATGTGCTTTTTCTTCATCTGATATTTTTATAATATAGTTATTGTTTGTTTCAGTTTCTATCTCTAAATTAAAATCTTCAATGTATTTTTTAATATCTTGTTTTACATCTATTTCTACTCTATTTGCGGGATATTTTTCTTTTATTTCTTTCAGATTGCCTTGCAATACAGTTTTGCCTTTATTCAATATTAAAATATCACTGCAAAATTTTTCAATCGTCGCCATTTGGTGTGCTGACATTATTATGTATTTTCCATTCTTTATTAAATTAATAATAATATTTTTTAGTATTTCTGTATTAACCGGATCTAGTCCACTAAATGGCTCATCTAATACCACTAACTCTGGATCGTGTATAATTGCAGTCATGAATTGTATTTTCTGCTGATTTCCTTTTGATAATTTTTCGGCTGGCATCTGCAAATATTCTTCCACCTTTAGTTCTTTAGCCCATTTGTTTATTGAACTGGTCGCTTCATCTTTTTGCATTCCTTTTAATTCTGCGAAATACATTAATTGGTCAAATATTTTTGTTTTGGGATATACTCCCCTCTCTTCTGGTAAATATCCAAATCTAACAGATTTTCTATCTACAGGCTTTCCTTTCCATGTAATTTCTCCACTATCCTTTTTTATAATTCCAAGTAGCATTCTGATTGTTGTAGTCTTTCCTGCTCCATTAGTTCCAAGCAAGCCATATACACCTGGTTTTGTTAAACTAAAGGAAATATTGTCTACTGCCTTTTTACCAGCAAATGACTTGGATACATTTTTTAAAACTAAACTCATTGCCTTTCCCCTTTTCTCTATTTTTAATGTATCGAAATTTACTTTCTATTATCTTATATCATAAAAATAGATAATTATCAATTCCTCCCATATATCCATATAATTGTTTCCTCACAAAATTTACTATCTATTATATTGTACTAATATCATCTTATTATTTTAATAATCCTTAATTCTTTCTTCTAAATCTTTAAAATCAATTAATTTCCAAGACCAATTTTTATCACTTTCTATGCCCGGAATATTTATTCTTGAATTTTCATCTAATCCTAATATATCTTGAACCATAATAATTGGCATTTTAGCTTTGCATCTTGATAGATATTGCATAATTCCAATGTTTACGTTTATTTCATAGCATTCATTTTTCTTTAAGAATTCTTTCAATTTCCATTTATGGTCGTCACTTAATGTCTTATACCAACCATAAATTGTGTTGCAGTCATGATTTCCTGGGAAAATAAGAACATTTTCCTCTTCATTATCTCTGTCATATAAGTTATCCAAATCGATTGAAAATTGCAATATTTTTTGTCTTGTAAATCCATATTTTTTACGTAGTGCAATGGTTCCTTCTCTAATTTCGCCTAAATCTTCAACTATCAATTTTTCTGGATTTACTGTTTTATCTTTGAAAAGTTCATCAAAAAATCCATAGCTTACACCATCAGAGTATGAGCCCTCTCTCCCAGTTTTTCCAATTGGAATTTTGAAAAAAGAATCATATCCTCTAAAATAATCTATTCTTAGCTTATCAAACAAATTCAATTGATATTTGAATCTCTTTGTCAAATATTTGTATTTATCTTTCTTGATGTTTTCAACGTTATATACTGGGCTATTCCACTTTTGTCCATTTTGATTGAAATAATCTGGTGGTGTTCCAGCTTCAAAAGTGAATTTGCCATCTTTCATTTCAAAATATTCAGGATAATATCGTGTTTCAACAGAATCAAAAACAGGATACACTGGCATATCTCCAATAATTTGAACATTCTTTTCGTTTGCATATTGTTTTAATTCCATCCATTGAGTATACAGAATATATTGTAAAAATAAATAGTATTCTTTACTTTTACCTTTTTTTATATGTGCAAACTCTGCATATTTATCTATTTCATCTATTTTAATAAACTTTTTGAATTTGTTGTCAGGTTTAAAATTTTCAAAAGCCTCTTTATAATATTTTTCCTTAAAGTCATCATATATTGCTCTGTCTTTATTTGGACGGGTCTCAGCTTCTTTTATTAGTCCTTGTTCAGCTAGTTTATCAAGCGAAATGTATTCCTCCTCAAGAGCGTAATAGCTTACAGGTGAATATGGATGGGTATTGCACTCATTTATCGGCAAAATCTCCCAATATCTTATGTTATTTTTACTTAATATATCTATAAATTCATATGCTTCGTATCCAAAATCTCCAATTCCATATTTACTTGGAAGTGAAAATATTGGAAGTAATACACCTTTCTCTTTCATATTCTTTTGTTTCCTTTCAAATTTATTTTCTGTAGAAATGAAAATCACAACAATCTCCGCCATAGCCTAAAGTTTTTGTTCGTGAAAATCCTAACTTTTTAAGTTCTCCATAAGTCACATTATCTACGTCGCAGAAAAGATGGCATAATTCTGCACAATCATTTTCTACGCAAGCCGTATGCCAAAGGCACTTCTTCATTGTTACATCAAAGTAATCCTTGCCATGTTTTTGTGTACTCTCCCACAAGTCAGTTTTGTGCACAACTTTAAGAAATATATTACTATAAAGGAAATAGAAACATGGTATCTTTTCCATTTTTACCATAGATAAATGCTTTTGTTTTGCAACTATATCCATCATGTATTTTTGCATATGCTTATATACATCTTCTGATGGCAATCCATCTTGTAACATAGCTTTATATAATGCTATTCTAGGCATAATTGTTTGAATAAGAGTTTCTCTCTGATTTTCTGATTTGTCTTTTATATTTTTAATAATTTCAGCAAGTATCATTTCTTGCTTATTAAATAATTCTTGTCCTTTATCTGCTCCAAATTCTTCATTTAAAAATTCTTTTATATGATTTTGTTGTTCTATTTTCATATTTATATGCCTCTCTTCATTCTTTAGCTCACAATACCTTTTCATCATTTTTATATCACAAAAGCAGATAATTTTCAATCAATTATCTGCTTTTAATATTTATCTTATATCACTTAAGAATTCAAATATCTTATTATAATATGTATCTGGCTCTCTATATCTTGATTCAGTATGCCCAGCACCATGTATTATCAGTTTGTCTTTCTTGCAATTAGCTGCTTCATATAATTTTTCACACATATACTCCGGAACAAAGTCATCATTATCTCCATGAATAAATAATATTGGAACAGTTGCTTTTTTCACTTGCTCTAATGCTGATGCTTCTTTAATATCGTATTTTGCCCTGAAATTTGCAACTACTTCAAACATATTTAATACCGGAAATTCTGGCAAATTAAATCTAGCTTTAGCTTCTGAGGCGAATATATCCCATACTGATGTATATCCACTATCTTCTATTATTGCTTTTACATTGCTTGAAAGTTCGTCACCTGATGCCATAAGCACTGTTGCAGCTCCCATTGACGAGCCATGTAATACAATATTTGCATTATTATTTTGTTTTATGATTAAGTCTATCCAGCATTTTAAATCATCTTTATCTAACCAGCCCATTCCTATATATTCGCCTTCACTCTCACCAGTTGCCCTCATATATGGAATTAGCACATTATATCCTTTTTCTGAGAAATGCATTCCTACTGAAATTACAGATTCTGGACTTGAGCGATAGCCATGCAAAACAATTACCCAATTATTAGTTTGCTCGTCGTTTATATACTCCGTTCCTTTTAAAGTTATTCCATCTTTTGCAGTAACTTCAACTTTTTCGTTTTTTACAGTATCTGACCACTCACTTGCATGTTGCTTTTCCTGTTTTCTATTTTTTTCTATGATTTTTTCTATTTCGTTATCGATACTTGCAACTTCTACTACTTCTGTATTTTTTACTTCTCTATCTCCACCATTTCCTGTTCTTAATATTGCATAATTAACAAAATAGTTCCCTATTCCTATGGTTGCTAATACGATAATTATAACTATAATTAGTAGTGTAATTAATATCTTTTTTATAATGTTTTTCTTTTTCATGTGTTGCTCCTTTTGCAATTTTTTTACATTGTATCATAAAAATCGTAAAATTATATAAGACTGACCTGCTAGTATAAAATGTTTTATATTCAATGGTTGAATTTTGAAATAATTATCGTCAAAATGGGGAAAGACACTCAACTGCGAGTGTCCTTCCCCCGAGATGCTGTTATAATCCCAATCTAATCTTTTCTGTAACCAGTGTTATGAATTCCATGTTAGTAAGCCTAAGCTCTTCACGATCATACAAGATTATTTGTAACTCTTTAGTACATCTCCTCTCTGCCTTTCCAATTGCTGTGCGAATTGCACGTTCCACTTTTGATACTGATGAATTGTATTCTTCTGCAATTTTCGGATAGAGTTCCCTTGTTACAAGTACTCTCCTGTTCTCTTCTTTGAGGAGATAGAGAACTCCACTCTTTATATACCCAAATCCTGTTACAGATGTAGGTACTCCAAGTTTCATTAGGTATTGCGTAACAATATATTCTTCGCTTTTGCTTTGGTCCTCCATTGCGTCATAGCTGCTAGTGGCATCAACTGCTAGAGTGCATTCGATGCGTCTAAGAATCCGCTTAAGATCGTCCCTAGTTTCTTCCAAGAATTTTTTCTCATCTTTTGAAATCATGTTTGCATCTCCTTTTTTGTTTTCAGGTTATCCCTGATATTTCTAGTATACATCTTTTTTAATATTATGTCAATTCTTTTTGTTTATTACTGGTACAGTCAATTAAAATTTTATAATTTTCTCCCAAGGTAGGTCTTTTTTTCCAAAATGACCGTAGTTTGTTGTTTGTCTATAAATTGGCCTTTGTAAATCAAGATAATTTATTATTCCTCTTGGTGTTAAATCAAATGTATTATTTATTTTTTCTATAATCTCTTCTTCTGGAATTGTATTGGTTCCATAAGTATTTACATATATTGATACTGGTTTTGCCACACCAATGCTGTATGCTATTTGTATTTCGCATCTCTTTGCATAACCATTTGCAACAATATTTTTTGCAATATGTCTTGCCATATAAGAAGCCGAACGGTCAACCTTTGTAGGATCTTTTCCTGAAAAAGCTCCTCCACCATGTCTTGCAGCTCCGCCATAAGTATCAACTATTATTTTTCTACCTGTAAGACCACTGTCCCCAAGAGGTCCACCTATTACAAATCTTCCTGTTGGATTAATAAAATATTTTGTGTTTTCATCTAATAAATTGGCTGGAACTGTTGGTTTTATAACTTTTTTAATTATGTCATTTTTTAAAATATCCATATCAACATCAGGTAGATGTTGTGTAGAAACAACAATAGTATCCACTCTTACAGGCTTGTCTCCATCATATTCAACTGTAACCTGTGTCTTACCATCTGGTCTTAAATAATCTATTATTTTTTCTTTTCTAACTTCAGTCAATCTCTTAGAAAGCTTGTGTGCAAGCAAAATTGGAAGAGGCATTAACTCCTCTGTTTCATCACAAGCATAACCAAACATTAAGCCTTGATCACCGGCTCCTTCAGATTCAACATCTTGTCCTTCTTTATCTTCAAGCGATTTATCAACTCCTTGTGCAATATCAGGAGATTGTTTAGATAAGCTTATGTATATTTTGCAAGTTCTGTAATCAATATCGTACCCACTATCTGCATAACCAACCTCTTTTATGGTGTCTCTCACAACCTGCTCAATATCAACATTTGCAGTCGATGTAATTTCTCCAGTTATATAAATTTCTCCTTTGCCCGCAACGGTTTCGCAAGCAACTCTAGCATTCTTATCTTTTGCCAAATAACTATCCAGAATACTATCCGATATATAATCACATAGCTTATCCGGATGTCCTCCTGTAACACTCTCTGATGTAAATAATCTTTTCATATTCTCCTCCTTCAAAATCGCCCATTGGGGACGCCCCTTTTGGGGCGATATACTGAAAACCCAATTAGATACATTTCTTATCAAATGTCTCTTTCCCCTCAAGTTGATTTAATTAAAATAAATTTTAATTTCTATAAAAGCTAAAAAACTTTGTACTTGCGCAGGTACAAAGTTTAACGATTCTTAGAAATCATCATTCAAAGTACTTTCCGTAACTTTGTCGGTATTAGCACCTAACCCAATAGGTTGCTGTGGAGTCATAAAGCCGATTCTCTCGTCCACTCTTGATAATATATATATTACAAAACCTATTATACAAATTAAATATATTTATGTCAAGCTCTTTTAGTACAATTTGGTTCCGGGGGAGATTTTGGACTTTTTACAATTTGCAATTCGAGGACAGTACAATTTAGTTCCGGGGGAAAAATTGTACTATTTCCAATTTGTACAATTTGTGGACGAAGGAAATTTTGTACTCTTTTTCGCCCAAAAAGGGACGTCCCCAATGGGCGAAGGCTGTTCAAAAATTGAACTTTATACCACATATTCAATCTGATTATGCGGAAAATATTTCTGCATTTCTTCTCGTAAGAATTTTTCTCCTTCTTCACGAATATAGTCTTTATACATATATTTTCCTCTTCCACGGCCTCTCATCAATTCTGGATTATATAAATCTATGGCATTTGGAAATACCTCTGTATTTATTGCTCTATGAACAAAACTGTATGTCATAAAAATAATTTCGAAAAAGGCATGTTTCTTAGCCTTTTCGCTCAAATTTTCATACAGATATTTTATCAAATTCGAGTATAGTTCTTTCCAATTTTCTACTAAAATTACTGGTGCTATCAAAATTCCAATAGGATAGTCGGCATCGGCTAATTTATTAATAGCCTGGACTCTATTTTTTAGTCTTGACGTACCAAATTCAACCTTATTAATAATTTCTTCGGGATTCACACTCATTCTAACAGTAACTTTTCCATTATGTTTTAAAGTCAGAATATCATCTACCATATCAAACTTGGTAGGAAAAGTTAAATGTCCCTTCGAAGTATTTGCAAAGTTTTCAATCGTCCAAACTAAATTGTTTGTAATGGTATTTTCTAAAACTAAATCACTATTACTTCCAATTTCAAAGGTTAAATCTTTTTCTGCATTTTGTGCTGTTCTTATAATTTTATCTAGCATCTCTTCTCTATTCACAAATAGCCTCAAATACGCACACTTGTTGTAATTGCAGACAAGGTAACAGTACATACACATTGCTGTACAACCAGAGGATGTATATGGAACTAGAAAATCTGATGTCTTGTGATTTGGAACAAACTTATGCGTCTTCCTCACTCCTATTATCAAATTTCGTTTCATATCCGCAAAATCTTTATTTTGCTTCTTTCTCATTTCTTCAATATTATTATGATTGTCAATTATCACTCTTGGAACATCAGCATATTTTTCTAATAGCTCTCTTCCAAGCACATAATTTTCAATATTATTTTCACAATATAAAGCCTTTGGCTTAAACATACTAATCACCCATAATATGTTATCCAAAAGCTTATATTTTAAACCTTATTTAACCGCAAATTCTTTACTTTTCTCTACTATACTGCATATTAAGTCTACAACATTGTCGATTCCAATAGAATCGCTGTTTACGCAAATATCATAATTTGATGATGTCTCCCAGCCTCTTTCTGTATAGTATTCATAGTGATTTGCTCTTAGTTTATTTATTCTTGTAATCTCTTTTTCTGCATTTTTCTTATCTATATGATAAAATTCTGTTGCTCTTTTTACTTTATTTTCCATACTACTACTTACAAATATTTTCAAAACATTCTTTTTGTCTTTTAATATGAAGTCTGCACATCTTCCAACTATCACACAAGATTCCCTATCAGCTAAATCTTTTATTAAGTTTGATTCTTGTATAAATAGTTCGTCAGAGTTATTCAGACCAGCATAATAGCCATTATTGAAATTGTCGAAAACAGTTCTTTTTTGTTCGTTGTCTTTTATATATTCTTTTGCCAATCCTGTTTCTTCTGACATTTTTTCTATTATGTTTTTATCGTATAGTTTAATTCCTAATCTTTCTGCAACTAATTTTCCAATATATCTTCCGCCAGAACCATATTCTCTTGCAATTGTGATTACAATTCCGTTGTTAGCTACTGCAGTTTCTGGTATTTCTTTTCTTTCTGCTTTTTCTGTTTCTACTCCATCAGCCTTCATGCCTCTTGTTTCTTTTATTAGAAGTATAACAGCCAATACAAACGCTAATCCATCAGCTACCGGTCCAGCACTTAATACACCCATTATTCCATAGATTCCACTCAATATTATCATAGCAGGAATTAATATAACAATTTGTCTTGAAAGTGATAATATAGCACTCTTTGTGCTTTTTCCGATTGCTTGAAAGAAAATTCCTGATGGTATTTGAACACCATTACAGATGCAAAGTAATAAATATGTTCTAAATGCTAAACATGCAAACTCCATGTATTTTACATCACCATTACCAAATATTAAGATTAATTTATCTGGTATTGTTTGGAACAATATGAATGCTATTGTACTTATTACTAAACTTGAACTTAGAACAATCTTCAGTGTTTTCTTTACTCTGTCATATTTCTTAGCACCATAATTATATCCAATTATAGGTTGACTTCCTGCAGCAATACCTATTATTATGCTATTTAATATTTGATTTATCTTCATTACAATTCCAAGAACCGTAATTGGAGTTTCGGCTCCGTATTCGCTATTTGCACCATATTTTCCAAGTAAATTATTTTCGGCAGTCATAACACATACAATACTCATTTGAGTAATAAAACTACTTATTCCAAGCATTGAAACTTTCTTGCATACTCCAGCTTTTAATTTAAAGCTTTCTTTTGATAATTGTATAGATTTAAATTTCTTAATATATGCAACGTTTAATACAAATGTAAGCACTTGGCTTATTACAGTAGCAATAGCTGCACCAGCTACTCCCATGTCGAATTTAAATATGAATATTGGATCTAATATTGTATTTAAAATTGCGCCTGCTACCATGCTCATCATAGCAAATTTAGGATTTCCATCTGCTCTAATAATTGAATTCAAAGTAGTTCCAATCATAGAGAATGGAAGACCAATTGCAATAATCTTACCATAAATCATTGCGAATTCTCTTAATTTTTCAGTACAGCCAAATATTGTTAAAAATTGTGGTAAAAAGATTAATGTGATTATACAGAAAAATATTGATACAATTGCAGATAATAATATTCCGTTACCAATTCCTATTTCTGCTTCTTTTTTCTTCTTTTCTCCAAGTTTTAAGCTTAAATATGCTGATGCACCATCTCCAAACATTAAAGAAAATGCTAAGCCTATCATTACTAGTGGGAATACTACATTTGTAGCACCATTCCCTAGCGGTCCTACTCCTTGTCCAATGAATATTTGGTCTACTATGTTATATAATGAGTTTACCAACATTGAAACAATGCAAGGAATAGAAAATTTTAATATTAATTTACCTATTTTTTCTTTTCCAAGTATATTTTCTTGCTCCATTTTTTCTTTCATTCCTCCCCCTTTTTGATAAAAAGACATAAATATCAGGTTGGAGAGGAACACTAAATTCTTCTCACAACCCTTACTCTCTTTTTTGTTAGCTTGCCTATTATACCACTTAGAAAGAAAAAAAGTCAATTAAAATTTTTAATTATTTTACAGATTTTTTCAAAAAATTTTCACCGAAGAAAATGCTAGTTGCAAATATTTAATTCTTTTCAAACAATTATGCATTTATTATTCAACTACCTTTACTCCCAATAAAGATATTAAATCTATTGCTTGCATTTGGTTTATTTTTGCACCTTTTATATCTTCAAGTGAAACTGCAATTTGATCTATATTACTATTTGATAAGTCAATTCCATTTAAGCTTGTTTTAAAAAATTGTATTCCTCTTAGGTCCGCTTCTTTAAAATTTATATTCTTTACTTTATTTTCCTGCAAACTTCCGCTTCTGATTGATGTATTATTAAAAATTATTCCTCTTAAATTGCTCAGTGATATATTGGCATAGCTCATGTTCGAATCTA
This sequence comes from uncultured Clostridium sp., assembly GCA_900552135.1. Taxonomy (GTDB): domain Bacteria; phylum Bacillota; class Clostridia; order TANB77; family CAG-508; genus CAG-245. Next base: position 24,715 of record URYN01000008.1, on the reverse strand, counting down.
TAAATCCTATATCAAATAAAACATTTTCTATAAAGTTACATCCTGTTAACTTACAATTATTAAATTCACATCTTATGAAGCTACAATTGTCAAATGTAGTGTTTGAAAAATTACAGTTTGTAAATTCTACATCTGTTAAAAATGTTTTCTCGAACCTACTATTTATTATAGAGGCATTATTAAACACTGCCTTATTGCATGTAACATCAAAGACTTCTAAATTGTTATTTGAATAATCTTTTACTTTAACATTTTCTAATTCATCATTTTCCATTAATTCGTTTTGTAAATCTTCAATAGTTCTTAAATTATCAGACAACATCTTTTGAGGTTTTAATATATTCATTTTTGCTATCTATCTCTCCATTTCTGCTTTCACAGCCTCTTTTAGGAGTTCTCCTATATATTGCGGCCTTGGATTTATTTCAATGTGTAAATTTTCATCAATCTTTATGTCTCTTACTTGTCTCTTCTACATACTTTTTCTAGTTCTTCTGCTGTTAGCTCTCTACACTTTCCTTCTATTAAATCACTTGGTAGTTGTAAGCCTCCCATTGAGATTCTATGCAATCTTACTACTTTTGCTCCAAAGCATCCAAACATTCTTTTAATTTGATGATATTTTCCTTCTGTTATTGTTATTAATGCTGTATTTTTGTTTTCTACTACAATCGTTGCAGGGCAACATACATGGTCTTTTAGAACGATTCCTTGTTTGAACTTTTCTTTCATCTCTTCTGTTATGTCTATATCTATTTGTACTCTGTATGTTTTTTCTATGTGTTTTCTTGGAGCTAATATGTTATGTGCAAATTCTCCATCATCTGTTATAATCATCATTCCAGTTGTGTCTTTGTCTAATCTTCCTGCTGGAAACAAACCTTTTCTTATATATTGCTCTGGTACTAAGTCCAATACGGTTTTTGCCGTTCTATCTTCAGTTGCTGATATATACCCCTGTGGCTTGTTTAATACTAAATATATGTGTTTCTTCATATCTAATTTATTTCCATCTATATATATTGCATCTTGTTGTTCATTCACTTTCTGTTCCGGTCTTTTTACAATCTCATCATTTACTCTTATCTTCTTTTGTGATATGAGCTTTTTGACATCTTTTCTAGAATAATTTGTCTGTGAAGATATTATTTTGTCTATTCTTTCCACATTAGTCTCCTTGATAAATATATTATTTCTTTTCTTTGTTACGCTTGTCTTGAATTATTTCCATTTCCTTTTCTGTGATTAATTTTACATTGTTTTCTTTTGCCCATGATACGCATCCTTTTAATACTGTACTTAAAAATACTCTTGGTACTTTTACAAGTTTTGCACACGCTTCATCAGTAAATTTAACATCCGGGTCTATTCTTGATGCTGCATATTTTACTGTATCTAAACTGATTCCTTTGCTTGCAGGAATTGGTTCAGCAATTGGTCTTTTAAATTTTGTATACCAAAAGTTCTTATTGTCACGGTAGCCATAATCAACTGGAACGCTTGGGAAGTTCCAAGCATTAACGCCATTTATTATAGCATCGTAGTACTTTGGTTTCATAAGAATATGATCTATTTTTAATATAAAATGAGCACCAAATTTACTTGTGATTCCGTTAAATTGATGGTATGGTGGAAGGTATTCTTCTTGAACTTTATCGTCTCGAGCATTGTCTAATTCTCTTACCCAAGTACATTCAAATACTTGAAAAGCTTCTTGTACAATCTTTGGAAATTCTTCTTCAGAATTTTCTCTTGCTCTTTTTCCGTCTACAAGTGTGAATATTGTATCTTTCATTTTTTCATCAGTTGTTTCTCCTGGATAGCCTAATCTAACCGCTTCTTTAAAATATTTTCTATTATCTGTTATAAAATTTATTGAGCACTTTCCTGTTCTTAATATGTTTTTTGCTGTGTTTGAACTATTTCTACAACAAAGAACCATTGCATAATAGTCTTTTCCTGCAATGTAATAAGGAAAGCAAAGTGAATATGAACCCAAATTTGTCTTTCCACTTTCACTTAATGTTCCAATTTCTGTGGTTGGCATTGGAAAGAAACTTGAAGTTTGATAAAAATTATCAACTATTCTTAAGTCCTTAAAGCCATTTAAATTTTCAATCTTATTATTTTTTTCATCCATAATAAACCTCTCTCTTTCTTCATTAGAATTTTTATAACCACATATTATCAAATATTTAAATATTTTTCAATATATTATAATACTAATCGCCCAATAGGGACGCCCCTTTTTGGGCGAAAAAATTAGAAATTATATTATCAATAATAAAATAATTAATTAAGTTTTTTTACATTCAAACAATCAGAAACCAATATAAAAAAGAGCTCGCCCAAAAAGGGGCGTCCCTATTGGGCGAAAAGGAAGCAATCTTTGTCATGTGATATAATTACTCCTATTGCCTGTAAATACGAATATATTATTGTTGAACCTACAAATTTCATTCCTCTTTTTTGTAGGTCTTTTGAAATAGCATCAGAGAGTGGAGATGTTGTCTGATCTATTTCATAGTATGTTTTTCCATCTGTAAAAGTCTTTAAGTAATTGTCGAATGAGCCAAATTCTTTTTGAATATCCTTAAATATTTTAGAATTGTTTATACTTGCTTTTATCTTTAGTTTATTTCTGATTATGTCTTTGTTTTGTTGAAGTTCTAGAACCTTTTCATCATCATATTGGCATACTTTATCTATATTAAAGTTATCATATGCCATCTCAAAAGCTTGTCTTTTATTTAGTACACACTCCCAAGAAAGCCCAGCCTGAAAAGATTCTAATGTAAGCATCTCGTATAAATATTTTTCATCAAAGTTTGGTCTACACCATTCCTCATCATGATATTTTATGTATAGTGGATTCTTCATATTGCACCACTTGCATCTTTTTCTATTGTCCATGTAAACTCCTATCTATAAAGTATATTATTGTTTTATGGTTGTTATATGTTTAGATTTCCTTCACGCTTTTATAATGCTGTCCCTTTTGTAGGAATAATAAACTTACTCATATCTAAACCTTCTAGTTCTAACAATTTTATCTTATTTTTTATTCCTCCACCATATCCGGTAAGGGATCCATTTGTAGCAACTACTCTATGGCATGGGATAATAATGCAAATCGGATTTGCTCCAACAGCTCCTCCTACAGCCTGTGCAGACATTCTTGTTATCCTTAGTTCCTTAGCTATTTCTTTTGCAATGTCATTATAAGTTATCGTTTTTCCATATTCAATCTTGTTCATTATATTGTTTACTCTATCTCTAAAAGGAGTGCTATTATTTACTTTGTATTTTGGAATAAAAGTTGGTTTTTTTCCAGAAAAATATACATCTAGCCATTTTATTATTTCATCAAATATTGGTAATTTTTTCTCTTCACAATCAATTATGTGTTTAGATACATCTCTTGAACCTTCAAACCATAAGCCTGTTAAATATTCTCCATCACTATTTATAAGCATATTAGAAAAACCTTCTGGCGTTTCATATTTCCATTTATACATTGCTTTCATTTTTCCTTTCTGTATATTCTAAACATTTCTCTTCTAGTAACTTAAAATTACAGCATCTTTCTCTTATGTTTTTTGGTAGCCTTCCCTTATTGTATAAAATATATAATTTATATGATTTATCTTTTACTTGAATATAATTTGCATTTAGCCAAGCTAGTTGCTCTTTTAATAGTTTTTGATATTTTTCTTCATTTAAAGTTAATGTTGCCTGATTTAAATCAATTAGAGAATAATAACTATCTATTACCGGAATCATGTTATTAAAATTAACAGCTCCTAAATCTCCATTTTTTATCTTTAGAAAATCAATTGTATTCTTCATTTTCTTATGTTTTGGCTTTGGACTAGATAGTGGTGCAAAATACTCACAATCCTCTATCCTGAATAGAATTCCTACAAAAGGTCTAAGTTCTTTTTCATTCATATTACAGGCAACCTTTGTATCGAACTTTCTTAAATAATCGCAGTAATTTGAGTCAACTCTTACGATTAGTAAATTTTTTATCATACAATCATCTCCTTCATCGTATTTCAAATTATATCATATACGTACATATGTTTGCAAGTATTTTTCTAAAATTCACAAAAAAGATTAGAGTTTTCAGATATATTACCAAGGGTAACATATTGGTTGCTCTAATCTTCTTTTTTAAGTTCCAATTTGTGGCTGGATTCACCGCTTTTTTAAGTTCCAATTTAATGGCTGGATTCACCGCTTTTTTAAGTTCCAATTTAATGGCTGGATTCACCAACTTTTTATGAGAAATTAATCTCATTAGACATTGTTTTAAAACTTTGCCCCAATTCTATATATTATTATAATATATAATCTTATTATATTCAAGCTTTTTTCCGTTTATTCTAATATTTTTATATCTCATATTTACTTGATGTTTCAGTCATTATAATAATTTTTTGATTTTCATTACTTACATATACATTCTTCTATTTGTTCTTTTGTTATTGGTCCTTCTCTCAATATTTTAATTTCATCTGAACTGCAATCTACAATAGTACTACTTTTAGAAAAAACAACTCTTCCTTCCATCATTCCATCTAAAAGCGGACAGCTCTTCTCTATTTCATCTAAATTTTCACATGTAGGTTCTCCGCTCTGGTTAGCACTTGTCATAAATAATGGACAACCAAGTTTTTGAATTAATTCTTCTAGTGCTTTTGATGTTGCCATTCTAATTGCTATTGTTTCTTTTCCATTTGTCACATAACTTGGAAGTTCCTTATTTTTCTTTAAAACTAATGTGATTGGTCCTGGCATAAATGCCTTAATTAATTTTTCTTCTCTTTCATTCACAATGGCTATACTTTTTATTTGTTCTATGTTTGCACACATTACTGGAAATGACTTGCTAATTGGTCGATTTTTTACTTTTATTAAATTATCATGCGCTATTTTCGAACTCATTCTAGCACAAGCTCCAAATACTGTATCTGTTGGAACACTAATTACTCCATCATTTTTTAGTATTTCCACTAATTTTTCTATTTCATTCTGTTTATATCTTTTTATCACCTTCGTTACCTCTTTCATTTCTGTATTATTACATTATTTTTTGCATTTCTTTTATCTTTTAAATATCCTGCTTACCATCATTGGTAATATCTCCATTTCCACTCACAGGGATTGTATCTCCTAAGTAAGTTGGTTCTGGTTTAAATATGCACTTTATAAAATCTTTATCTCTTGCCAATATTTCTCTTAATTCTCTATAAGTTGCACCTACATATTTTCTTGGATCTGCACCTACTCCATAAGCTTCCATTCCTAGCTGGTTTGCAATATATAGTGCTCTATACAAATGGTATTCTTGAGTAACTATTACTACTTTATTTGCTTTAAAAATATCTCTAGCTCTGTATATGCTTTCATAAGTAGAAAATCCAGCATGATCCATAAAAATATTTTCTGATGGTATACCTTTCTCAATTGCATATTTTTTCATTATATTTACTTCATCATATTCTTCTCTACCATGGTCTCCACTCATTATTATTTTATCAGATACATTAGCTTGATATAATTTTATACCTTCTAATAGTCTATCTTCTAACATAGAGCTTGGCTTGTTTCCCCATACTCCAGCTCCTAGGATAATTATACAGTCTACATCAGATAATCCAGCATAGTCTGTTTCATCAATAATTTGATTTTTGGTAGACATTTTCACATATAGGTTTATTCCTAATATTGCTATTAATATAATAGCTATAATTATTATTCCACACATTAACACTTTTTTCATTTATTCCTCTCCATCATAAATTATTAGTAATTACCTCTTTTATACCACAAAAGCAGATAATTATCAACTAATTATCTGCTCTACATTTGCTAATTATTGTAATTTTTTCTTACTTCAGTGCTGTACTATTGTTTATAACAAGAGTGCTATACATGAACAATACATCTTGATTTTCGAATTCAATAAACTGGCTTAATAATTTTGGCGATATGTATCTTGTATCTACCACCGTTATTTTACTATATCCTGTTGCCAATAATGGAATCAAGCTACTTCCATACGAATCTCTAAATACAATAAGTTCTTTTGTTCCCTCGTATTCTGGATTTTCTATTGTTATTATAGGCATTGCTCCTGATAGGTATATATCGTATTTATCAAGACTATTTATTTTATTTAAATTATAAATGCTTGAATATTCCTGTGTAGCATAGTCATACACTTTGCACTTCTTTAAAGTATCGTTTATTAATACTTTTATTTCATCACTCTCTTCACTTATTGGAAGTTGTCCACTGTAAGCTCCTTTAAAGTCCGTTATTTTTACAGTTTCATAATTATCGGATATATTTGCATTCATCTTGTTTGCTATTTTTTCTGCAATTTTCAATATATTTTCTTGTTTCCAGTGTGTATCTGTTTTGTAATAGTCTGATAGCTCAAGCATATCGCTTATTTTTATATATTCAGCAAATGTTAATTTTTCCTTTAACATATTTTCCATTTTATTATAATCTAATTTTAGATTGCCTTCATTTACAAAATAGTTCTTATCTGGCACCATTGCAAAATATATATTATTATTTTCTGATAAATATTGGTCATTTATTTGTTTAACTTTATTTGCGAGATTTTCAATAGATTTTTCATTTAATGGATATTCCTGATTTATTATATAACCATTATATTCATATAAGTTGTTATAATCTTTTTTCCTAAAAATATTTAATTCAGTTTCGACCTTCAATTTTCTTAAAGAATCTCTGGCAATAAATTGGTCTGTTGTGTATTTATCAATTTTTTCGAAGAATGTTCCATTAAATAAATTTGATAATGAGAAACTTGGAAATTGCTCTAATCTTCTTCTTTCGGCTATTGAAATGGTGCCATCTTTTTTTATTATGTTTATTATCATAGTTACAACTAAGACACTTACAAATATTATTGTAATAACTATGTTTTTTACTTTATCACTCATTTTTATTGCTTCCTTTCTTAAATTGGAAAAGAATTAAATTTTGGCAAGAAAAATAAGTTTCAAAGGCAAGGGCGCATACTTGCTGTATGTAACCGCGTTTAAAATGACATTTGACGTAGCCAAAATTATAATTATCTTTCAACTTGCTACCTCCTTAGAATCTAAAGTACAAAAATGGATTGTACGAATTGTCTACCAAATATGATGTTACAATTATAAGAATTCCCACCATAGCAATAGGTTCTAACACATTAATAATTTTACTCATAACCGTATTCTTTTTTAGTTTTTCCGCTATATTTTTCATAAGAGGCGTTGCTCCAATTATTGCAATTATCAGTGTTACAAGATAGCTCTTCAAATAATACCTGGTATAATCGTCTATCATACCTATTGAGTTTGCACCAAATAATCCTGCAATGTTTGCGAAAGCTTCTTTCATGGTATTTGCATTAAATATTATAAAGCTTATCATTACTATAAAAAGTACATATAAACTTCTAAAGATTTTTGGAAGCTTTTCTATGTATTTCCCCAGCCACAGTTTTTCTATTATTAGAAGTACTCCAAACATTAATCCCCATACCACAAAGTTCCAGCTTGCTCCATGCCAAATTCCTGTAAGTAACCATACTATAAGAAGATTTCTTACAAGTTTTATTTTTCCTTCTTTGCTTCCTCCAAGTGGAATATAAACATAATCTCTAAACCACGAACCTAGCGAAATATGCCATCTTCTCCAGAATTCTGTTATGCTTTTTGATATGTATGGATAATTGAAATTTTCTAAGAAGTGGAATCCAAATATTCTTCCTAATCCTATTGCCATGTCTGAGTATGCCGAAAAATCAAAGTAGATTTGTAGCATGTATGAAATGGCAAATAGCCAATATAACACAACCGTTTTTTCATCTGCCATCGTAAATTTATTGCAGATTTCTCCAAGCATATTGGCTATAAGCACTTTTTTGGCTAGTCCTATAGTGAATCTTCTAGTTCCATATGCAAAATTTTCAAAGCTATGTTTTCTGTTAGAAAGCTCATCCTCAATCGTTTCATATCTTACAATTGGTCCTGCAATTAACTGTGGAAATAATGATACATATGTAGCTAAATTTATAAGATTTTTTTGAGCCTTTACTGTTCCTCTAAATACATCAACTTCATAACTTATAATTTGAAAAGTATAAAACGAAATTCCGATTGGCAAGGCTAGTTGCAACAATTGGATTTTTGAATTAAAAATATTATTAATATTGTTTATTATAAAATCTGTATATTTGAAGAATACCAATAATCCAATATGAATAGCAAGTACTATAGCTAAAGTTCCCTTATTCTTGTGTTTATCAATTATAATCGCACCAATATATGCAACTACAATTTCAGCTAACATTAGCAAAATATATTTTGGCTCTCCATAAAAATAAAATGTCATTGAAGCAATAAAAAGCACAAAATTCTTCGCTTTCTTTGGTACTATAAAATATAAAACTAGTACAATTGGCAAAAAATAATATAAAAAATTTATACTAGTAAAAAGCATTTTTTCTCCTTCCGCCCAATAGGGACGCCCCTTTTTGGGCGAAAACCTGTTAATTATTTTTTTTAAAAAATTTCGCCCAAAAAGGGGCGTCCCTATTGGGCGAAATTTTTACATTACTGCTGGCATTTCTGGTGGTAGTTCTATATCTCCATCATTCGACGTCTTTTCTAGTTCTTTTCCTATATTATTATTTACATATTCTTTAAATGCTTCATATACTGGTTTTGCCCAATCTTCGTCTGACATTACCATAAATATTGTATTTCCACTGTTTGTTATATATAAGTTGCTAGCTGAAACACAAATCCATTTTGCCATGTCGATATTGTCTAGCATTTCTTGTTTCATCTTTTCTACATTAGCACCTGCTTTTACTTTTACTGCAACTGCTGAATATGCTTGTGAAGACATTAATGGTTCAGATACAACAAGTGTTTCTACATTTTCGTTTGATTGCAAACCTGTATAATCTTTTACAGTTAAAGCATCACTTACATCAATTTTAGCTGTTTCCAATTCAGGCAATTCATCTCCTAATTTATTATAGATAGATTTAAACATTGCCTTCATTTGAGAAGCTGTCTCTATTGTACTACTTTCTCCTTTTGATTTTTGATTGTTTCCTACAACTACTCCTATTATAATTGCAAGAACTACGATTACTGCAATAACTATTGCGATAATTGTTTGTTTTTTCATAACTAAAAAATTCCTTTCTTTTGGTAAACTTCAGCTCTTTTATTTTGACAAATAATTATATAAAATCTCAAAAACCTTCTGGTACAAGAAATAAGGTTTCATTGTTTCTGACATTTATGCTATATCTATATAAAGGCTTAATTAAAGTCAAACTTTGCCGAATCTTTCCCTATATTTTTTTACTGATTATACTCTACCATATCTAGCTATATAAAGTAAATAGTTTTTTCAAAAATAAAGTTGCCAAATAGTACCAACACCTTTGACAACTTATTTTACTTAAAATTTCAATTTTATACTGAGCAAATCCTAAAATTTTAGTTTCTACACTATAATTTTCTTTTTAATTTTATTGATTTTTAGATTGCCTTTTATTTAGCTATCTTTTAAATAATATTATAGGTCTTTAGCATTTTCTCTATATCTGTTCCTTCTATCTTTTTTAGAAGTTCTTTCACTGCCATTTTTTGTGGTAAGTTCATATCCATATCTGTTGCTTTCTTGCCATCTCTAAGTTTTACAGTTGCATTCAATAAGTCTCTTATATCATACACGCTGCCCCATACTTCTGGTACTCCTCTATCTACATTTAACAATGTGTAAACGGCTTCCATTGCTGTACGTATAGAATATTCTGTTGTAAATATTGTGTCTCTTTTGGTTTCTGCAAATTGTCCTAAGAATGCAAAATTTACACTTCCATTTGGTACAACAAGTGGTCTATCTCCATCTTTTCTTGGCATAAAGAAAGCTGTTATATATGGCATCATGCATGGAATTGTATTTGCACTTTTTTCTGCCATATCTTCTATTTGATTTTCTGGTACACCAATATGATATAGCCATTCCATACAAATTTCTTTTCCTGTACATTCTCTCATTGGCTTTTTAACAAAGTTTCCTGGTTTATCTGTAAACAATCCGTAAATCCAACCAACTAATTGGTCTTTTGGTTGACTTCTAAATTGTGGTTGACGGTTAAATGTCCAGCTTAATAACCAGTTAGAATCTTTACATGTTACTATTCCTCCAGTTACAACCTTTCCGCTAAATGGATCTCTCTTACATATTTTTTCTACATAAGGTGGAATTCTTCCATCTAAAGTAGTTACTGTTGCACTCATCCAGTTTGTTTGTTCTGGGTCTGAGCAGAATTTATCTGGGTGACCAAATTCATCACATTGGTCAGCTATTTTTCTCCACATATCCCAGCCACCACCTGGTTTTATTTCTGGGTCAAATGAAGCTGGTGTGTTTTGGCTTCCAAGTCTTGCATTTTCAACACATCCACCATTCGTAATAAATACTAAATCGTTCTCTGTTAAATCTATAGAATTTTGATTTCCATCTGTAGTATATATTATTCTTTTTGCTACTTTCTTATATTCTTGAATGTCGAATTCAACATTTTCAACTTTTGTGTTGTAATGGAATTGAACTCCGAATCCTTCCAAATACTTAATCATTGGCAATATCATAGATTCATATTGATTATATTTTGTAAATCTTAATGCTGTAAAATCTGGTAATCCACCAATATGATGTATATATCTTTGTATATATAACTTCATTTCCAATGCACTGTGCCAATTTTCAAAGGCAAACATAGTACGCCAATATAACCAGAAATTTGAGTTTAACACTTCATCATCAAAGAAATCTGTAATCTTTTTATCGTATAATTCTTCATTTGGAGTAAAGAACAATTTTAATATTTCCATTGCACCTTTATCAGACAAACCAAATTTCTTATCTGTATGTGCATCTTCTCCTCTATTTACAGTTGCTCTCATTAAAGAATAATTTGGATCTTTTTTATTAAGCCAATAATACTCATCTAAAACACTTACGCCTTCTGTTTCTATTGACGGAATTGAACGGAATAAGTCCCACATACATTCAAAATGGTTATCCATCTCTCTTCCACCACGCATAACATATCCTAAATTGTCATACTTATATCCATCGCATGCTCCTCCAGGAATTGGATCCTTTTCAAGAACGTGAACTTTTTCACCTTTCATCTGTCCATCACGAACTAGAAAACAAGCTGCAGCAAGAGCACCAAGTCCAGAGCCTATAATATATGCTGATTTATCATCAACACCCTCTGGTTTAACAGGCCTTGCAAAAGCTTCGTAATTTCCACTACTATAATACATAAATTTTACCTCCTTAGTTTTAATAAATTTATTATAAAAATAAAAATTTGTAATTTTCAATAATCAGTTTTTTCATAATGTCAAAAATTTTTACAAATTAATATTTTTGTAAAAAAAATTATTAAACAATCAGTAAATATTTTACCTATCATTTCTTAAATTATACAAAGCTTTTTTAAAACTTCCATCTAAAATTTTACTTAACTTTTCTATTATTTCTTTTGGACTTTCCTTCATGCCTTCTTCTATCCAATTTTGAATTATTCCTACAAATGAATATCTATAAAATGTAGCTATAAAAGCTTTATCTTCGTCTTGTACTTTTATGCTTTCTTTTTTCGCTTCTTCATCAATTACATTCTTCAATAATTTATCAGTCTGTTCATATATAAATTTGTTTACATACTTTCTACTAATTGAATTATATGTGTTTTTCACAAAATCCTTATTATCTAGCACATAATTAAAAATGCTAAGAAATCCTTCCTGCCACTTTTCATATGTATCTTTATCGTGAATAATTGGTTTAATAACCTCATTAGTATATATCCACTCTATCAAATCATATACATCAGCAAAATGATAATAAAAAGTTTGTCTCTTTACTCCACAGTCCTCTGTTATATCCTTAATAGATATTTTTGTTAATTCTTTTTGAGACAGCAACTTCTTTAAAGATGTGGCTAATGCTCTTTTCGTAATTTCCGACATACTGTACCTCTTATTCTATAAAATCTAATATATCTTTATATACAAGATTACTTTCTTTTTCATTTAAAATTTCATGTCTCATTCCATCGTATAGTCTATTCTGTATATTGTTATAGCCTAGAGTTCTTAAAAAATCTTGGCTTTCTAGCCACTTCTCTTTATTCATTATAACAGGATCATTGCTTCCAGCAATAAACAATATTGGTAAATTTTTATTATTTAACTTCCAGCCATTTTTATCATAAATGTCTATCATTAAACCAAATAAATTTTGAAAACCATTTGCAGTAAATATAAATCCACATAATTCATCTTTATCATATTTATTTACAGTGTCTTCATTATCGCAAATCCATGAATTTTCAGATTTTTCTTTCTTAGAACTATAGCTTCCAAAAGCAAGCTTTTGTATGAATTTACTCCTGTATTTTTCTCCTTTTAACTTTTCTACAAGTTTAGCAACATTTATTCCTATCTTCGCATATTTATTTTTACTTGGAGAGCCACAAACAATTAATTTATCTATATCGTCATCATATTTTTTTATATATTTCCTAACTACCATTGAACCCATACTATGTCCAAATAATATAACAGGTTTATTAGGATATTGTTCCTTCATTAGCTTTGTTATTTGATGTAAATCTTCTACTATATATTCAGCACTATTATCATAAAAATATCCCAAATCATCATTGCTTTTTACACTTTTTCCATGTCCTCTATGGTCATTTATAACCGTAACATATCCATTCTGTGTTAAATATTCCATGAACTTATAATAACGTTCTTTATGTTCTGCCATACCATGTGATATTTGAAAAATTCCTTTTATTTCATTTTCTGGTTCAAACACAGTTATATCTAGCTCTAAACCATCACACTCAGATTTTACAGTAAACATTTTCTTATTCACTTATCATTTCTCCTTTCCAACATTCAACTAAAATTATATATTGTTTATATCATATTGTAACCAAAATTTAAAGCTCTATAATATATTTTGTTAAGCCATTTTCCAAAATGAATTTCCCTCCTCATGCTTTATTTTTACTCAACATTTACTTTTCATTTCTTGCTAATCTTGTATTATAGGCTATTATGATATATAATAATATAGAATTTAAGGAGGTATTATGTTTAAGTTACATTCCGATTATAAACCTACTGGTGACCAACCACAGGCAATTGAATATCTATCAAAAGGCATAGAAGAAGGTAAAAAATTTCAAACTCTTCTTGGAGTTACTGGTTCTGGAAAGACTTTTACTATGGCAAATATTATTCAGAAAGTTCAAAGGCCTACTCTAGTTTTAGCTCACAACAAAACATTGGCAGGTCAGCTTTATTCTGAATTTAAGGAGTTTTTTCCTGAAAATAATGTTGAATATTTCGTATCTTATTACGATTATTATCAGCCAGAAGCATACATTCCATCTTCTGATACCTATATTGAAAAAGATTCTTCTGTTAATGATGAGATTGATAAATTACGCCACTCTGCAACAGCTGCATTATTTGAAACAAGAGATGTTATTATAGTTGCCTCTGTTTCTTGTATTTACGGTTTAGGTGACCCTATTGATTACGAACATCTAACTGTTTCTCTTCGTCCTGGAATGAAGATTGAAAGGGATAGTATGTTAAAGAAATTAATAAACATGCAATACTCTAGAAATGAACTAGATTTCAAACGCGGTACTTTCAGGGCCAAAGGAGATATTGTTGAAATATTTCCTTCTGATTACGGAGAAAGTGCTGTTAGAGTTGAGTTCTGGGGTGATGAAGTTGAAAAAATATCCGAGATTAATCCTTTAACAGGAAAGGTTATCGCTTCAAGAAATCACATTATGATATTCCCTAATTCGCACTATGTTACTACTTCAGATAAAATGGAACGTGCTATTACAACTATTGAAGAAGAAATGAAGCAACAGGTTGAATATTTCAAGTCACAGGGTAAATTAATTGAAGCACAGAGAATTGAAGAAAGAACAAATTTCGACTTAGAAATGATGAAAGAAACTGGCTTCTGCCAAGGAATAGAGAATTATTCTAGACACATCAGCGGACGTGCTCCGGGCTCTGCCCCATACACTTTGTTTGACTATTTTCCAAAAGATTTCTTGCTTCTTGTAGATGAATCACACGCAACAATTCCTCAGGTTAGAGCTATGTACAACGGCGATAGAGCAAGAAAAGAATCCTTAGTAAAATATGGTTTTAGGCTACCTTCTGCATTTGATAACAGACCTTTGAAATTTGAAGAATTCGAACAAAGAATTAACCAAGTAGTATTCGTTAGTGCAACACCAGCCGAATACGAAATGAGTCATTCTAAGGACAATGTTGTAGAACAAATCATTCGTCCAACTGGACTTCTAGACCCAGAAATTGAAGTAAAACCTGTTACAAATCAAATTGATGATTTAATTACACAGATTCATGATAGAATTGATAAGCATGAAAGAGTTCTAGTTACAACTTTAACTAAAAAGATGGCTGAGGATTTAACCAGCTACCTATCTAGCCTAGACATTAAAGTTAGATATATGCACTCAGATATTAAGGCTTTGGAAAGAATGGACATAATCCGTTCTTTGAGACTTGGTGAATTCGATGTTTTAGTTGGTATCAATCTTCTTCGTGAAGGACTTGATATTCCTGAAGTTTCTCTTGTAGCAATTCTTGATGCAGATAAAGAAGGCTTTCTTCGTTCAGAACGTTCTTTAATTCAAACCATTGGACGTGCCGCAAGAAACACTGATGGAAAAGTTATAATGTACGCAGACGAACTTACAGACTCTATGGATAAGGCGATTACAGAAACAAATAGAAGAAGAAAAATTCAAATGGCATACAATGAAGAACATGGAATTGTTCCACAAACAATAAAGAAATCTGTAAGAGATACAATTCGTGCAAGCATTGTTGCCGAAGCATCTGAAAAATACGAACTATCATCAGAGGTATCTGTTGAAGATATTATAAATAAACTTACAGAAGAAATGCTTGCTCATGCTGAAAAAATGGAATTTGAAGAAGCAGCGAAATTAAGAGACCAAATAAAAGAACTAGAAACCATGCTAAAGTAAAATTTTTTATGATGTTTCTCTATCTGGCATTTAAGTCTACACTTAAATTTTTTGATTCAACTAACGAGCCACGGAATTTATTTTTCCATGGCTCGTTATTTTTTATCTTATTTTTATAATTTTACTTTAATATTTCTTTTCCTGGAATTCCAACAATCGTTGTATTTTCTAGCACATCTTTCAAAACAACTGAATTTGCGCCAATCTTTACGTTGTCTCCAATCTTTATCGGTCCAAGTATTTTAGCTCCACAACCAACAAGAACATTATCTCCTAAATCAGGGTGTCTTTTTTTCTTGTCTTTTCCTGTTCCCCCAAGAGTAACTCCATGGTAGATTGTACAATCATTTCCTATTGTTGCAGTCTCTCCTATAACAATTCCCATTCCATGATCTATAAACAATCTTCTTCCAATTTTAGCACCTGGATGAATTTCTATTCCTGTAAAAAATCTAGCTATTTGAGAAATTAGCCTTGCTAAAAAGAATAAATGACATTTGTAAAACCAGTGTGCAATTCTATGAAACACAAGAGAATGAAAGCCTTGATACATAAATATTACATACAGAATATTATTTGCAGCAGGATCTTTTTCCTTAATATTATTTGCATCTTCATATAGTTCTAAACATGCCTTAATAAAGCTTTTCAAAAAGTTTGTTACTATCTTCAAGCAATTTATTGCAGTATTTTTTATAAAATTACATATTTTATTTATTGAGTTCATAATAATCACCCAATATATTATATGAATTTCTCGTTCAAAGGTTTCATTAAATATAGTTTTTATAAATTATAAGAGGAACAGTGCAAATCTCCAAGCCGCTTTTGAGTAGCCTAATTTTGCATCAATCCCTCTTATATCTTTATAAAATTTTTATTGAAAATCTACTATGTTTATCCAGTTATTCAAGAATTCTTGTTCTTCTGGCTTGTTATATGTTTTTCTAACTGCTGCAACTATTGGAATCCATCTCTGAATTTCTTTTTTATCAGTTCCAGTTTTTTTGCAGTATAGTTCAACATATTTTTCTGCTAATTCAGATTTTTGCTCTGTTGTGAATAGTAAGAAAGTATTTGCTACATCTCCTGATGCATTTCCTATTGTTGCATGTGACCAATCTATTATAGAATAATCTCCATTTTCTTTTACAATTATGTTGCTTGGAACGAAGTCCCCATGACATAACTTGTCATGATTTTTCATTCCTTCTAGTCTTTGAAGTAATTCATACTTTGCATTCTCATCTATGTTTTGAGCCTCTGTCAATTTTCTTTTGTACTTATCTTTTGTTCTGTTTAATAGTGGAACTCTTTTAGATAGTACTTCCATCTGAACATTTACAAAAAATTCTAAATATTCTTCCTCTTTTTCAGGATATTCTTTCATTAGAACATCTAGTGGAGTACCTTCTACATATTCAGTAATCAAAGCCCATCTGTCTTGAATCTTGCTTACCTCTAGTAATCTAGATATTTTTAAATCTGTGTTTTCCTCTACTCTTGACTGAATTAACGCTTCATTTAGAATGTTAGCCTTTGAGTAGTTTTCTACGAATAATTTTATCGTCTTATCTCCGTCTCTGTAAACAGTTTTTGTTTTTCTTTCTGCTATTGGATTTGTTAAATTAAATTCCATTATCTTTCACCTCCATAATATGTTTTTAAATAAATTTCTTTTATTTCGCTTATTAATGGGTATCTTGGGTTTGCTCCTGTACATTGGTCGTCAAATGCTTTTTCGCTCATCTCGTCTAATGTTGATAAGAAATCTTCTTCTGAAATTCCATAGTCTTTTATTTTTTTTTTGAATCCGACTCTCTCTTTTAATTCGTCTATTTTATTTATCAATCTTTCTAGTTTTTCTTGGTCTGTGTTTCCGCCTAAGTTTAAGCTATCTGCTATTTCTGCATATCTTCTTAAGGCATGTGGATACTCGTATTGTGGAAATGTTCCCATTTTTGTTGGAACTTCTTCTGCATTAAATCTCATTACCTCATCTAATACTAAACCAACTGTAACTCCGTGTGCTAAATGGTGGTAAGCACCTAATTTATGTCCCATTGAATGGCATATTCCTAAGAAAGCATTTGCAAATGCCATACCAGCCATAGTTGCTGCGTTTGCCATTTTCTCTCTTGCCTCTGGATCGTTTGCACCATTTTCATAAGCTCTTGGCAAATATTCAAATATTGTCTTGATTGCTTCTATTGCAAGGCCGTCTGTAAATTCAGTTGCCATCATAGAAACATATGCTTCTATTGAATGAACTAAGGCATCAATTCCAGATGCAGATGTTAGTCCTTTTGGAGCATTCATCATCATGTCGGCGTCTACTATTGCCATCTTAGGAAGCAATTCATAGTCTGCAAGTGGATATTTTTGACCTGTTGTTTCGTCTGTTATTACCGCAAATGGCGTTACCTCTGAACCTGTTCCTGCTGATGTTGGAACTGCTATAAAGTAAGCTTTTTCGCCCATTTTAGGGAAGGTATAAACTCTTTTTCTAATATCCATGAATCTCATTGCCATGTCTAGGAAGTCTACTTCTGGATGCTCGTATAGAACCCACATTATTTTTGCTGCATCCATTGCAGAACCACCACCTATTGCTATAATGCAATCTGGTTTGAAGGCATCTATCAATTTAGCACCTTCTTTTGCACAAGCAAGAGTTGGGTCTGGAGCAACATTGAAGAATGTTTCGTGAACAATTCCCATCTCATCTAATTTATCTGTTACAACTTTTGTATAACCATTTTCATATAAGAATGTATCTGTTACTATAAATACTCTCTTCTTATTCATTACGTTTTTAAGTTCTTCTAAGGCTACAGGCAAGCAACCTCTCTTCATATAAACCTTTTCAGGCGCTCTAAACCAAAGCATATTTTCTCTCCTTTCGGCTACTGTTTTTATATTTAATAGATGTTTAATTCCAACATTTTCTGAAACTGAATTTCCACCCCAAGTTCCACAGCCAAGTGTTAATGATGGAGCAAGTTTAAAATTATACAAATCACCAATTCCACCTTGTGATGATGGTGTGTTTACTAAAACTCTACAAGTTTTCATTTTACTATAAAATTTTTCTATTTTTTCTTTTTCTGTAACAGTATTTACATATAAAGATGAGGTGTGTCCGAGTCCGCCATCTTCTATCAATCTATATGCCTTTTCAAGCGCATCGTCAAAACTGCTTGATTTATACATTGCAAGTACAGGAGACAATTTTTCGTGAGCAAATTCTTCAGATAAATCCACGCTTTCAACCTCTCCGATTAAAATTTTAGTATTTTCTGGAACACTAACTCCGGCAAGTTCTGCGATTGTGTGTGCCTTTTGACCAACTATTTTAGCATTCAAGGCTCCGTTTATAATTATAGTCTTACGAACTTTTTCAGTCTCTTCGGGATTCAATATGTAACATCCTCTTTTAACAAATTCGTCTTTTACCTTATCATAAATCTTGTCGCTTACTATTACAGATTGCTCAGAAGCACAAATCATTCCATTATCAAATGTTTTAGAATGTATAATAGAGTTTACTGCCAAAATTACATTAGCACTCTCGTCAATAACAGCAGGAGTATTTCCTGCACCAACGCCTAGAGCTGGCTTTCCACTAGAATAAGCAGACTTAACCATGCCAGGTCCACCAGTTGCAAGTATTATGTCAGCAGACTGCATTAACATATTAGTAAGCTCAAGAGATGGAACATCAATCCATGCAATAATGCCTTCTGGAGCACCTGCCTTTACTGCTGCTTCCAAAACAGTTTTTGCAGCTTCAATCGTAGACTTTTTAGCTCTTGGGTGAGGGCTAATTATAATTCCATTTCTAGTTTTTAGTGCAATTAAAGTTTTAAAAATTGCCGTAGAAGTTGGGTTAGTTGTAGGAATAACAGCAGCTACAATGCCAACTGGCTCAGCTATCTTCTTAATTCCATAACTATCATCTTGATAAATTACTCCACAAGTTTTTTCATTTTTGTATTTATTATATATATATTCTGCCGCATAATGGTTCTTAATTACTTTATCTTCTACTATTCCCATTCCAGTCTCTTCTACTGCCATCTTAGCAAGTGGAATTCTAGCTTCATTCGCAGCAATAGCCGCAGCCTGAAATATTTTATCTACCTGCTCTTGTGAATATTTCGAAAATTCCTTTTGTGCATTCTTAACTCTCTCTAGTGTCTTTGCCAAAGTTTCAACGCTGCCAACACATTCGTATTCACTCATTAAAAAATCCTCCTTATGTTCTAAATTTACGCCTATCATATCAAAAAACTAATAGTTTTACAACTATTAGTTTACTTTTTTGTTTTTATTTTTTATTTTGAAATTTCATAATCATATAAATTTATATAATCATCTGCTATATTTGCTGTTGCACTTATCGATTCACCTGGCTTAAGCTCTGAAACTAATAAATAAATTTCTCCAATCGATTTTCCATTTACATCTAAGCATGTTACTTTTACATATTGTTCTTCCGTTTTTTCTTTTCCTACATTTGTAACTCTTACTCTAAAATTGCTTTCTCCATTCTTAGAATCCATCGAAAATTCTGAATATTTAAGATTTTCTACTATCTTTTCTTCTTGAGCTTTTGGAGAATTGTTTACTTTCATTCCATTTTCAATTTTTGCATTTTCAAGATTTTTTACATCAATTTTGCTGCCTTCTTGTAATTCTATTTGCATATTATTCTGATTTTCTTCATTTGCTTTGTCTTTTGTATTATCTTTTTGGCTTACTCCAAATGCGATAATTATTGATAATATTACTGCCACACAAATAACACATAAAATTATTTTTTTACCTTTCATTTCTTCTCCTCACTCTTAATCAATATCAACTGGTTTTAAATCTTCTACTTTTATTTTCTTCATTTCTCTTGTTCCAGATAAGCAACCGTTCGCTATATAGTTATGGTTCTTTGTCATTAATGTGTAATGACGTATTGGCTTTTGTATTTGCTCATGTTTTACTAAGCTTGGTGTTGTTCCATCTTCTTTGTATATTTTATCTCCCATATTCCACTCATCAATATACATTAGTTTTTCTTGACTTACATTGTAGAATTCATGCTTCTTTACCGTTGTTATTTGAGTACCATCGGAGAAAGTCCATATATCATAACTTAGCTCAAATTTAACCTCGTGCATATCATCATTTAGTACTTCATCTATTTCCCATTTTTTCGTTTCTGTATTAAATGAAATTACTTTATCTCCAACTTTTAAGTCTTTTAATTTTTTCTTTCTTCTCTTTTTCTTTTCTTCATCATATATATCAATTTCAGTTTCTCCAGATAAACAATAATATAACCATACGGCTTCTGACCAGTTGCTATCTTCATAATTTACACCATCTCCAACAGCCTTAATCCTTACCATTGAACTGAATACCTGAACTTTACCCATTAAATTTCCATACATTGTTGAAGCATCATATGATGTTTTGTCTTTTTCAACCTCAACTGTTTCTACTATACTTTGCACAACATATTTTGTTGCATTTTCAACTCTATTCCAAGTCAATTTTAAATGACCATCTGCAGTTAATTTTGGAGTAGAAAGTTTAGGCAATTGTTTTGTAATATTATAGGTTCTTGTCGCTGTATTTCCCGCATTATCTACTGTTGTTACTATTGCCACTGTAGTTCCCTTATTTGTAATTATTGTAGTTTCTGTTAAATTCTCACTTTCAGTTACCCCTTTTAATTTATATACATTGCTTTTCTGTCCGCTTGTAGAATCACTTCCATTGTTTAATTGTATATATATATTGTTGTTCGTTGCTCCACTAGTATATTCTTCTCCAGTACTGCTGTTTAGTTTCATTGCAAGTGTTCCAGGAGTCGGAGATGTTTTATCTATTTTTACAGTATAATTATTACTATAAACTGTATTTGTGCCATCAGTAGTTTTAACTCTTAATTTTGTTGTTCCATCCGTTTGTATTTCACTTGTATTTGTTGTTCCTGCTGTCACATTCTGTGCAGAGCCAGCAATACTCTCATAACTTGTACTTATTCCACTTCCTGTTGTTCCACTCACAAGAGTTGCATATACATTTTGCGAACTCCATTCACCATTCGTGTAAGTTTGTGAAGTAGTTTCTTCATTGGATGTTTCAACTATTTTATATTTTGCCTTTCCATTACTGTCCATTCCATCCGCTTGTAATCTAACATTAGTGTTTAAACATACTACTGGTCTAAAACCTACTGTATTTTCTCCATAAGTATAAAGTTCTAATGTATGTTTTCCGTTTTCACTAATTACTGTTGACCATGTTCTCATACGAAATCCATCCGTATCTTTATGTCCTATCATCCAGTAACCATAACAATTATTTCTTACACTATTATCCACACTTGGAAAATATAAAGTATCATTATATTCCTCTTTATTAGAATCAAAGGATATTGCAAACATACCTCCCGATAACTCATAGCTATCATATTGAGCATTATATGTATATTTATATTGCGTATAGCCATCATTAGAATTCCAACTTTTCAAAAACATTGTTACAATTGGGGTTCCGATTGCCCATTCTGCATATTCATTGCCATATAAATTTTTCCAATCCGTTGTATTTAATAAATATTTAAGTGGTTGACTTCTTTCTCCTATTTTACCATCTAACCAATTTTTTGCTAAACTATTTTCATCCGAATATCCCGAGCTTTCATTTTCGATAGTTGCAAGTGCAGCACATTTTGGAGCATCAACTAATGCATCTACCTGATTTCCATTTGCTGATACGGGTGTATTATATTCCCCTGCTGAATTCTTTATGTCTATACAATCATCTGCTATTAAATATATATGATCAGCCTCTGATGAATCTCCCGCATTTGATTTACCTGCATAAAATATTTTCCATCCGACATTTTTATCTCCTCCATTAGGAGTATAATTTGTTACTGTACTGCCTATATATGAGCCAATATTATTTACTACATCACTTGCATCAGATGTTTGTGTCGTTGCCTTAGATAATTTTAAACTTCCAGCCTTTAATTCCGGTGTTTTTAAACTATATTGTGATGTATTTCCTGCTTCATCTTTTATCCATACATAATATGTAGTATTGTGTGTTAATTTTGATGTACTATTTTCAAAACTTTTTGTATTCGTGACTCCTGTAAATTTTTCTGGTTTCGTAGAACTTGTTGTTACTGCATAACCTATTATTCCACTTTCACTATCTGACGCACTTATTTTTATGCTATTAGTATTTATTGCTGTTGCTGATACTTTCGGATTATTTTTGTCAATATTTTTTACTTCATATTGCAACTCTGAAACAGATTCGCTTCCATTCCACAGTCTTGCATACATAATTCCATTAGTAGAAAAAGCTTGTTCATTTGAATCATTCCAATTTTTACCGTCTTTACTTGTTTGCAATGTGTATTCTTGAATAGTTGTCTTTACATTAACTATTACATTTCCATTCGTCCAACCACTTGGGCTTGATGAAAATGTTGTATTATTGTTATTCAATTCGTAATCCGAATTTTTCTTTGTTATTCCACTTTTTATCGTATATTTTCTTCCGCTCTTTTTGAAAGTTACTTCATACTCTTCAGCATCACTATCTGGCTCTAGTGTGTAATCTTCATTAAAGAACTTTTTCAACTCTTTGTCAAAGTCATTTCTTCTTATAACAGCCTCTTCATTATTAGTTTGTGCTGCTACTGCTGATAAGTTTATTTTTTCCTTTTCATCAGCAATCTCAGTTTTCTGTTTTGCAACTTCTGATTTTGAAATTATTTCATTTCTGTTTATTATTAAGCTTATGCTTACTCCTGCTAATATTAACAAAACTACAATAGTAACAACAAGTGCAATGATAGTAATTCCTCTCTCTTTTTTATTTGTCATCTTTGCGTTATTCCTTCCCAATTATTATTTTTTCCTAGGTTGACTCTCTTCATTTTTTAGTATTTAAACTACAAAAAGCAGAAATAGTTTTTTACTCTATTTCCATCTCTTTAATTTTATATTCTTAGTATAGCAAACAAACCTTAGCAAATTTTACTATGGTTTGCATTTGGCAAAATGTATGGTGTGTGCACGTGTGCGTGTGTGTACAGCCACAACGGTTTGCTGGTTTGTTCATTTAATTTTTTCTCCTTTTTCAAAATTAATTGTATAATTTCTTCTCCGTCCCCAATTTGCGCCCAAAAAAGGGCGACCCTATTGGGCGATTTTAGTCTATTGATGCATTGTATATTTTTACTATTGCATTGTTTAATGCTGTATCAAATTCTTCTTGTGTTTGATGTGCATTTAAGTCTTGTAATAATGCTCTTGAGAAGCTTGCTATCATTCTATTGTTTTTAGCAAGTAATTCACATGCTTCATCTATCTCGTATCCACCAGATAAAGCAACAATTCTTACAACACAGTCATAATCATATAAATCTAAGTAATGGTTTGCAACTGTTGGTATTGTAAATTTGAACATTATTTTGTCTGCTGGATTCCATTCTTTTAATTTTATTATTATTTCATCTTTTAATATTTTTTCGCAAAGTTCTTTTTGCTCTGAATGTATGTCTACTTCTGGCTCGATTATTGGAACTAATCCACCATCACATATTGTTTTTGCAAATTCAAATTGTTGATTTACAATGTCTCTTATTCCTTCTTCGTTTGCTTCATATATTACAGATCTCATCTTAGTTCCGAATACATGCTTTTTGTTAGCTTCTTCTATTTCTTTTTTTAAATTTGGAATTTCTTTCATTAATTTTACGCCATTTTTTTCTTCGGCTAATCCCTTATCAACTTTTAAGAAAGAAACTATTCCCTTTTCTTCCCATAAATAATCTGCTGTAAATTTTCCATTTACTTCTGACATCATTGTTTTTTCGAAAAGAATTGTTCCTAAAATGTGCTCATTTGTGAACACTTTGCTTGTCATAACTCTTTTTCTCATTTCATGGATTAGATTAAACATTTCCTCTTCTGAGCTATATTCACTTTCATCTATTCCATAATTTTTTAGAGTCTTTGCACTGCTTCCACCACTTTGGTCAAGCGCTGCAATAAATCCTCTTCCGTCTCTCATAATTTCATACATTTTCTCATTCATTTGTATTACCTCCATATATATAGTTTTTATCATAATTAAAAATATATGCTTAAATCATACAATTTTCATTTAGATTATACTTATTTAAATAGAAAAAGTCAACAGTAATTGTAGAGTGATTTTCGGTATATTTATCAATTTTATAACTAAATAAACTTGCAAGGCTTCTTTTTTTGCACATTTACTCAGTTTTCACTCTAACTCTCTATATTTTCTCCCCATAATCAATATTGATATATTTCTTTTACTATTATATTATTTTTTGAAATTTTGCCATAGATAAATACCTCCTAAGTAGACTCTTATTTCGTCCACTTAAGAGGTAATATCAATTTATTCACCTAAAATTTTCCACATAGCGTATTCCATTCGCTATGCGTTGGCATAGCCTTC
>URYN01000007.1 GCA_900552135.1 uncultured Clostridium sp. | reverse complement strand
TTGGATATAAAAAGAATGTGGATAATTACACAATATTAAGATTTCCAAGTAGATGTACGAAGGTTACTAACGATTGGAATGTTATTTATTCAGACATTTATCATGACACAGGGGATGATCAAAAAACAATAAGAAGTTATACCAAAAATATTTTGAAGGTGGAATTACCTGATACGGTTAAGGAATTAGGAGAGGCTGCATTTGGAGTAAGTGATCAGGCAGCATTTGACTTTTCAAGTTTAGAAAGAATTGAGTTATCTAAAGGTTTAAGTAAGATTGAAGCTTATGCGTTTTATAATTGTGAAAAACTAAAATACGTTAAAATGTCTGACAATATAACAGAAATTGGTTCTTATGCTTTTTATGGCTGTAAAGCACTAGAAAGTATAACAATTCCAGAAGGCGTTAAGGAAATTGGAAATGAAGGCTTTTCTTGTTGCGAAAACTTACGAAACGTAAATTTACAAGAAGGGCTTGAGAAAATTGGTACTGCTGCTTTTAAATCTTGCACAAACTTGCAACAGATAAATATACCGGAAGGTGTTAATGAAATTGGGGATAGATGCTTTTCTGATTGTGAAAAGTTACAACAGGTAAATTTACCAGAAGGACTAATAAAAATTGGTTTTAGTGCTTTTGAATCTTGCGAAAACTTGCAAAAGATAAATTTACCGGAAGGACTTGAGGAAATTGGTAATGGAACATTTTATTGGTGTAAGTCAATAAAAAGTATAACAGTTCCGCAAGGTGTAAGAAAGCTCGGAAATGCTTGTTTCAAGTATTGCTCGAGCTTACAAGAAATATATTTACCCATTAGCCTCCAAGAAATTGGTAATGGAACATTTGAAGAGTGTGAGTCAATAAAAAGTATAACAGTTCCGCAAGGTGTAAGAAAGCTCGGAGATGATTGCTTCGCGAGTTGCTCGAGCTTACAAGAAATATATTTACCCATTAGCCTCCAAGAAATTGGTTCTGCTGCTTTTAAATCTTGCACAAACTTGCAACAGATAAATTTACCAGAAGGACTTGAGAAAATTAGTAATGAAACATTTAGAGAGTGTAGGTCAATAAAAAGTATAACAGTTCCGCAAGGTGTTAAAGAAATTGGAGACGGTAGCTTTTCTGGTTGTACAAACATACAACAGATAAATTTACCAGAAGGACTTGAAAAAATTGGTACTGCTGCTTTTACATCTTGCACAAACTTGCAACAGATAAATTTACCGGAAGGACTTGAGTCGATTGGAGGATCTGCTTTTAAGAGTACAAATAATTTATCTGTAATTATAATACCAGAAAGTGTAAAAATAATAGGCTCATGGGCTTTCTCTGGCTGGACAGCAAGCCAAACAATAAAGTGTAAGGCAACTAAAGCAGGAGATAATTGGGATAAATATTGGAATTGTAATTATTTTTCTTACTATAATAAAGAAACGAAAATCAGTGCAAATATAATATGGGGTTATCAGGATAGTAACACATAAAAGAAAATCTAATATAAATTAGCAAATAATTTCCAAAGAATTGAAAAAATGAAGATAATAAATAAGCCTCAAGTATTTCCTATTTATAGGATTTACTTGAGATTTATTGTGTTAAGAATTAAAAATAAGAGGATTACTAATGATGTATGAGTAAGTTATATATTTTTATGAAACTGAGTTTTACTCTTTTGACCCTTAAAAGGATTTTTACTCAAAATTTTAAGTTTTTTTTCAAAACCCTATACAAAAATTTAAAATTAATGATATAATTTAAAAAGCTTATTTTAGGAGGAAGCAATATATTTATGGGAAAAATAGTTTTATTAGATGATGCAACAATAAACAAAATTGCAGCAGGCGAGGTTATTGAAAGACCGGCATCTGTTGTAAAAGAAATAATGGAGAATTCTATTGATGCAGGTGCAAATAAGATTACTGTTGAAATTAGAAATGGCGGAATTTCTTATATCAGAGTTACTGATAATGGAAAAGGGATAATGCAGGACGATATGGAGATTGCCTTTGAAAGACATGCAACTAGTAAGTTAAGAAACGCTGATGAACTTGGAAAAATAACTTCTATGGGATTCAGAGGAGAGGCTTTGGCAAGTATTGCTGCTATTGCAAAGGTTGATTTAGTATCTAAAACTGCTGATGCAACCAATGGATATGAGGTTGTAATAGAAGGGGGAAAGATTTTAAGTAAGTCTGAAACTGGATGTTCAAATGGTACAAGCATTACTATAGAAAATTTATTTTATAACACACCTGTTAGATATAAGTTTTTAAAGAAAGATTTCACTGAATCTGGTTATATAGAAGATGCTGTTACAAGAATTGCCTTAGTACACCCAGAGATTTCAATAAGACTTATAAATACTGGCAAGACTATTATACAGACTTCTGGAAATGGTGAAATTAAAGATGTAATTTACGGAATTTATGGAAAAGAAGTTGCCGAAAATTTAATAAATGTTGACTATAAATATGATGATATAGAGGTTCAAGGTGTAATTGGTAAGCCTCAAATTTCAAGAACAAATAGAAGTAACCAGTTATTCTTTGTAAATAAAAGATTTGTAAAGGATAAGACTCTTTCAAGTGCTACAGAGCAAGCTTTTAAAGGTTATACACCAATTGGAAAGCATGGATTCTTGGTACTTAATATTGCTATGGACCCACAAAAGGTTGATGTAAATGTTCACCCAGCAAAATTGGAAGTAAGATTTCAGGAAGAAAGTAAGATTTTTAAAGCAATTTATCATGCAATAAGAGATTCTATTGTTAATGATGAAATTGCAAACAGCACAAAGAATGCAGTTGAAAATAATGAAGAAATTAGCTTGTTTAATAATACTACAAGCCATGCTGAAAGTAGTTCTGTAAGTAAAAATACAAATGAATTTGCAAAAATTTCTGCAAATAGCTTAGAGAAAAACTTTTCAAATAGTTATGAAAATAAATCTTCAAACGAAATTAGCGAGAATTCAACTAATAGTTTTGAAAAAATACCAACAAATGATTTCGGTACAACAAAGAAAGTTGAAACTGTAAATCCAGAAGAGGCAAAAACTGAAGAAACTTTTGAAGATGTAATGAAGAAATTAAGAAAAATGCAGAATATTATAATTACTGCAGGCGTTGGCAAGCCTCTTGAAGATGACGATAACAAAAACGAAAAAAATGCTGAATCAACAGATACTAAGGCAAAGGCCATTGTTGATAGAATAATGCAAGAAAATGGAGCATTTAAGAGCAATGATGAAATGAGTTCAATTCAAAATAATGCATCAAATGAAACAACATGTACCAGTGGAATTGAGAATGCAAATGCAAATACAGATCGAAATGCAGATGTAGATGCAAATATAAATCAAAACTCAAATAAAGACTTGAATGAGGAAAAAAATGCAGATGAAAAAGTAGCTACAAATTTTGAAAACAAAGTAGAAAGCTTGAATGAAAGTTCTGAAAAGTTTGAATCAATGCAACAAGATGAACATGCTGTTGCAGATTCAAATAATTCTGCTGAAATTAAAGCTACAGTACAAGATGAACAAAATTCTGATGAAATTAAAAACAGTGGATTCGAAATCAGAGAAACTGAAAATGAATATTCTGAAAACAGTAATTTTGAAGACAACGAATCTGAAAGCAATAAAATTGAAAGTGGAAAAACAGAAGAGCATGACCAAAGATTCTTAAAAATGTATGAGAAAAATTTTGGCGTAGCAATAAAGAAAAAAGAAGAACCTGAAAACGATGAACTAAATGTTTCAAGTGAATTCAAACCTGTATTAGGTGAAGAAAATGTTTCTATGTTTGAAGGACAATCAAAATTTGCAACAAAGCCTGTCTATAAATTTATAGGATTGGCTTTCGAGAAAAATATATTATTAGAAATGAAAGATAACCTATATATAATAGATCAAACTGTTGCTCAAGAAAGAATTATGTTCGAGCAAATAAGAGAAAACTATTACTCTAATAATGCAAAGAATTCTCAACTGATGCTACTTCCAGATGTAATTAATTTATCTCGTAAACAAATGAGCATCTATCAAGATAACAGAGAAATGTTCAAAAAGGCTGGATTCACAATCGATGAATTCGGAGAGAATACAGTAAAATTAAGTGGAGTTCCAGAAATTTTAATAGACTTAGAAACAAAGGATGTATTTATTGAAGTTCTTGAAGAGATAAACACTGTTTCTAGAATTTCTACCAAAGAAATTGAAGAAAAGTTCATTTCTTCTGTTGCCAGCAAGGCTTCTGAGAAGGTCGAAATAATAACAGACAGAGAAAGAATAATAGATTTATTAGACAAATTATTAGTTCTTCCAGAACCATTTAAAAATGTAAATGGAAGAAATGTTGCAATAAAAATGTCAAAGACAGATATAGAAAAGAAATTTTCAAGAAGAAAATAAAGGAAATAAAGTCTAAAAGCACGAAAATTTTAATACAACAATACAATAGAAAATGCAATATAATAATACAACGAGAACACTACATTGGAATAAATTAACTAAAAAATATCTGAAGAATAAAAAGAACAACAAATAATAAATAATAATAAAAAGGATGGAAAAGAATATGGATAATGTTTTTATAATGGGATTTATAATAGTTGCAAATTTAATTGCAATACTACTTACATACTATTCTTTTAATAAATCAATAGAAAAAACGAAAAGACTTTTATATACAATGATTTCTGTTGGCGTAATGTACATATTAATTTTAATTGTTTATTCATTTAGCTCAATCGGAATTGCAAAGAAAGCTTCATCTGCTGCAAAAGATATGATTACATATACTTTTGTGCCAGTAAATACAATTTTAGTTTTGCCATTCATGATTAGATCTTTTAACAAGAGAAAGGAAAATGAAATAACAACTAGCCAACTCAATATGAGAGCTACAATAGTACTAATAATTACTATTGTAATTCTTGTAAGTGAATTCTTCTATTTCAGAAAAATTCAACAAGGAATAATCGATATATATAACCAAAAACAAAACATGGAAAGTCAAAATAGTAGCCAAGCTAGTCAAAATTCACAAAATACAGAAAATCAAAACATAAGTAATACTTATCAAAATATAGATGAAAATATGGTAAATGTAACTATTGATAGCTCTACAAAAGATAATTCGGTAAATAGCACAGAAAGAAGTAATACTACAAGTAACACAGAAAGAGGAAATACTGTAAATAATTCTGAAAGAAGTAATTCAGTAACTGCAACAAATGAAACAAGCTCTACAAATTCTGTATCAAATAATGTTAGAGTAACAAATAATGCAGTAAATTAATAAGTGACAATAAATTATCTTACAAGGAAGGAAATTGCAAATGCATAAGCAAAAAGTAATTGTTATATGTGGACCAACTGCCAGCGGAAAAACGGCGTTGTCTATTGAACTTGCAAAAAAAATAAATGGTGAAATTGTATCAGCTGATTCTATGCAAATATATAAGGAATTAAGCATTGGAACAGCTAAGCCAGACGCAGAAGAAATGGATGGGATAAAACATTATCTCATCGATTCTGTTGAGCCAACTAGAAGATATAGTGTGTCTGATTATAAGCTTGAAGCGACTGATGCAATAAAGCAAATAATATCTGATAATAAAATGCCTATTATAGTTGGTGGAACTGGATTATATGTTAATTCTTTAATATATGGAATTGATTATCCAGAAATTGAAACTGACTTAGAATATAGAAAAATATTAGAGGAAAGAGCCGAAAAAGAGGGGCTAGCTAATTTATATGAAGAAGCCAAAAACATTGATGAAGAAGCAATGAAAAATATAAGCATTAATGACCAAAAGAGAATTCTAAGGGTTCTTGAAATTTATAAGGAAACTGGGAAAACAAAGACCGAAATTGAGAAAGAGTCCAGAAAAAATGGGGCCCAATACGATTACAAAGTATTTGCAATAGATATGCCAAGAGATATTCTTTATGACAGAATAAACAGAAGAGTGGATATAATGGTTGAAAAGGGATTGTTCGAAGAAGTACAGAATATCTATGAAAAGTATGGAGAAAGTCTTGCAACATCCTTCCAAGCTATTGGATATAAAGAAATTGTTGCGTTTTTAAATGGAGAATATTCAAAAGAAGAAGCAATAGAGAAAATAAAAATGGAAACCAGAAGATACGCAAAAAGACAACTCACATGGTTTAGAAAAATTGAAAATATAGTATGGATAGATGGTTTAGATGATATACAAAATAATGTGAAAAAAATAATACTTGAGTCGAATTTAGATTCCGACAGAAAGGATTAAGATGGAGAATAAAGGTACACTTGATAAAAGAAAAGTTATAATTGTATCTGTCATAATACTGTTCATTTTTGTGATTGCAATATATACTGTTATGCATCTTGTGCAAAATCAATCTAATGTTGCTGTTGTAACAAATGGTGTGCTTTCACAAGAGGAAAATGTTAATGGATATATTGTAAGAGATGAAACAGTTGTTAAAGGAAAAAATTATAAAAACGGAATGGTTAAGATAAAGAGTGAAGGCGAAAGAGTTGCCAAGGGAGACTCTATATTCAGATACTATTCTTCTGGCGAGGAAGACATAAAAGACAAAATAAAGAAACTAGATGTTGAAATACAACAAATTATGCAAAATCAGGATGGAGTTTTTAATTCGGATATTAAACTTTTGGAGAGCCAAATAGAGAAGGAATTAGACAATGTTTACGGAGCAAATAGTATTCAAAAAATACAAGATGCAAAGAAAAACATTAGTAGTTACATATCTAGAAAGGCAAAGATTTCAGGAGAATATAGCCCTTCAGGTTCATATTTGAAACAGCTTTTGGCACAAAAGAGCGAGTACGAGCAGAAATTAAATGAAAATTCTGAGTATATAGATGCAACCATCAGTGGAGTTGTTTCTTACAGAGTAGATGGACTTGAAGAAATTCTTAAATCTTATGATTTTTCTAATTTGAATAAGGATTTTCTAGAAAAATTGAACATAAAAACAGGACAAACTGTTGCAAGTAGTGAAGAGATGGGAAAAATTATAAATAATTACGAATGTTATATAATTTTTAACTCAGACACTAATGATGCTAAATCTGCAAAAGTTGGCGATTCAATAAAAATAAGACTTCAAAATTCTGATACGACTAAAGCAAGTATTGAAAATATAATTGAAGAGAGTGACGGAAGCAGAACAATTACAATAAAGGTAACCAGTGATGTTGAAAAATTAATATCATATAGAAAAATATCTGTTGATATTATTTGGTGGAGTGCCGAGGGATATAGAATTCCAAACTCAGCAATAAAGGAGAAAGATGGACTTTCTTATGTTGTAAGAAATAGAAATGGTTATTACAACAAAATGCTAGTGAAAATTTTAAAACAAAATGATGAATATTGTATAGTAAGAGCATATAAAACAGAAGAATTAACTGACCTAGGATATAAAACTAGTGAAATTTATAATATGAAAAATATTGCTCTATATGATGAAATTGTATTAAATCCAACAGATGAACAGCTGGAACAGTAATAAAATAAAGGAAAATCTAATATTAATAAGAATTTTATAGAATATAAAAATCAACCGAAAATATTACAAAAATATTACAATCAGATTAAATTAATATTACAATATTAAAAAACTATTGACAATGACTTAAAAAAGATAGATACTATAGCTAGAATTTTACAAATGACGATAAAAATTAGGAGGTTTATGATGTCAGGAGCAATAATGAATAAAATATGGGGAGCATTCGGAATGGATGCAAATGAAGAGGAAGAAGAATACGAAGACGAAAATCAAGAAGTAGAAGTTGAAGAAGAAGATAATAAAAAGAACAAATTATGGGATAGAAAGAGCTCAAAGGTTGTTACTATGCCTCAACAACAACAAATTAGAATGGTAATTTCACAACCAACAACTTTTGATCAAGCAGAAGATATATGTGATTTGTTAAAGGATAAACAATCTGTAATAGTAAACTTGGAATATGTAAATAAAGATATTGCAAGAAGAATAATCGATGTTGTAAGTGGAGCTGTTCATGCATTAGATGGACATATCCAAAAGGTTTCAAACTCTATATTTTTAATTGCTCCTTATAACTATGAAATTACAAACGAAATGGCAAGAGAAGAAATAAAAAACAAATTGTCAGTATCTTGGCTTAAAAATACAGGAAACAACTAATAGCTTTTTAGAACATAAGAATAATTGCATAAAATAGAACTGCATATACTGAAAGACTAAGAAAATAAAAAAGCTGGGAGGAGAAAAAATGATTACACCATTAGAAATTGAAAATAAGAAATTCTCAAAACAAATGATGAATGGCTATAGCGTAGAAGAGGTTGATGATTTTCTTGATGAATTAACAGCAAGCTATGAAAAACTTTATAAAACAAGCAATGAAAATGGAGATAAAATTGCTGAATTAGAGGGAAAATTAGAACACTATAAACAAATAGAAGGAACATTAAATAATACTCTAATAATGGCACAATCTACAGCTGAAGATATAAAAAATGTTGCAAAACAACAAGCAGATCAGATTATAAAAGATGCTGAATCTGATGCTAAACAATCACTAACAAATTTAGAACAACAAATTCTTATAAAACAAAAAAGCTTAGAAGATTTACAAAAACAATTTGATGTTTATAAAGCAAAAATGGAATCACTTCTAATTTCTCAATTAGAGCTAATAAAAGAAGTAAATAAAGATAATGATTAATGAACAACGCGAGATAAAAGATTTGGCTAGAGATTGCCAAATCTTTTTGAGGTTTTATATAATAAAGAATAATACTGAATTTTTAATTATATAAATATGTGCAGAAAATATGTAAATAAATTTTTGTTCATGAACAAATTTACTGAAAATTTTTAAAATTGTTCTTAAAAATACTAATATATGAAATATTGAAAAATATTACAATGATACTAAAATGTTACAGCTCTATTAAATGTATATTACATTTGAGTTATAAATATTGACATCTAGAAAAAAACATATAAAATATATATAATTAATAAAGTTGTGTTAGTGTCTATAATATTCTTAATACGTAAAAGAAAGAGAAACATTTATGAGAGTAATAAGCGGAAGTGCAAGAGGAACAATACTTCATTCAATAGAAAGAATAAGTACAAGACCAACTCTTGACAGAGTAAAAGAATCACTTTTTAATATAATTCAAAATGATATTGAAGACACAACTGTTTTAGACTTATTTTCTGGTAGTGGTGCCATTGCTATAGAGTTTTTAAGCAGAGGAGCAAAGCTTGCGGTCCTATGCGAGAATGCATCTGATGCAACGGAGATGATACACAAAAACTTACAGAAAACAAGGCTTGAAAATAAAGCAATTGTATTTAATAAGGATTATATGGATTGCCTAAAAACAATAAAACAAAAAAATATGAAATTTGATATAATATTTTTGGATCCACCTTATAAAGAAGATTTATCTATAAAAGCAATAAAGGTTATAGATGAAATGCAACTGCTTAATGAAGATGGAATAATTATAATTGAAACAGATGAACCTGAAAGAGATATAAACGAACTTTACGATGAAAATTTAAAATATAAAATGTATGACTTAAGAAAATATGGAAGAGCATCTTTAATATTTCTTAAATAAGGTGAACTTTGAAGCATAAAACATTAAAAGCTTTAACAAGAAAGCTTTACCTTTAGAAAGGAAAATCAAATGGAAATATTCAATTTATTAGAAACAATTGAAGATATGTTAGAAAATAGCAAAACATTGCCTTTTACAAACAAGGCTGTATTAGACAGGGAAGAATTATTAGACATAATAAAAGAAATAAGACTTAAATTACCAGAGGAATTGAAACAGGCTAAGGTAATAAAAGAAGAACATGATAGAATTATAGAAAAGGCAAATGAAGAAGCACAAGATATTGTAAAAGAAGCAGAAAACAGAATAATTTCTATGATTGATGAACATGAAATAACCAAGAAAGCTTACGAGCAAAAGAACAAGATTATAGAAAATGCAAATGACATGGCTCGTGAAATTTCAAATGGTACAAAAGCTTATGCGGACAACATTCTAGCAGGAGTTCAAGTAACACTAGAAGATGCTTTAAAGGTAATACAAAACAATAGGAAAGAAGTAAAATAAATTCTCAAAATAGGCTATTATATTTTAGTGCGAAAATAAAATATATAGTCTATTTTTTTTCTAAATTCTATGTACTTTTTTTTTATTTTGATATAGAATTAATGTGAAAAATAATGATGATAATTTAATATAAAACTAATGGAGAAAGGAGAGTATGAAATATTTAAGATTATAAATATTTTGTACACAAAGTTATGGCAAAAAGAGGAAGAAAGAAAAAGAAACAACAAAACAAACATGTAAGTCAGAGTATAATTGTTGCAATAATGATTGCTGCAAGTATACTACTTGCTGTTTTGATATATTCAAAATCAGGATTTATAGGTGAGAACCTAAGTCCGTTCTTGGGTGGAATAATGGGATATGTAAAATACATATTGCCAATAGGAGTGTTTATACTCGCAATCTACATTGCTTATCAAGGAGAAACATCATGGTCTAGAAAAATTATAGAATTTTCACTTATGCTAGTATGTATCTCTGTAATAATGAACATATTTGAAATAAGCCAAGGGAAGGTAGTTGTAGAAGGAAGATCTTTTCAAAATGTACTAGATCAATTTTTTGATTTAGGAACAGAAGGAGTTGGAGGAGGCTCTATAGGAGCAGTTTTCACACTTCCACTTAGAGAATTATTTGGTGAAATTGGAACCGTAATATTCTGCTTCGGAGCAATTATTGCATTAGTAATTGCTATGTTTGGAATAGATTTAGTAAACAAGATTTCAGAGATGATAGATGATGCTGCCGAAAAGAAGAATGAAAAGGAACAATATAAGAATACAAAAGCCGAAGAACCTGAAGAAGAAAAAATAATAGGAATAGAAAATAGAAAAGAAACAAAACAAGAAAGAAGAAGAAGAGAAAAGCTTGAGAAAGAAAAAGAGGCTCTTGATGTTGAACAATTACAAATAAAACTAAATGGCGAAGAACCATCTAAATCAAAATTATTTAACTTTGACAAAGCTTCTAAACTTAAAACAACAGAAGGCAGAAAAAATAACGAAAAAACACCTTCAGGACAAGCTCCAGATTTCATAGAAGATCCTTTATTCAAGAAACAAGAAGAAACAAAGGAAGAGAAGACAAAAGAAGTACTTCAACTTGAACATACTCTTACAGTGGAAGACGAAAACTATGAATTCCCACCATTAACTCTATTAAGCCAAGGCGCTAGCAAGGGAGTTAAAGGAGGAAAGAGAGCACTTGCAGATACAGCATCAAAACTACAAAAAACGCTTTATAGCTTTGGAGTATCAGCAAAGGTTGAAAATGTGTCTGTAGGACCTGCAATAACAAGATATGAATTAAAACCTGCAGAGGGAGTTCGTGTAAGTAAAATAGCAAATTTAGCAGATGATATAGCACTAAACTTAGCTGCTAAAACTATAAGAATAGAGGCTCCAATTCCAGGAAAACAGGCTGTTGGAATTGAGGTGCCAAATGAAGAAAGTGAAATAGTACATATAAGAGATATTTTAGACACAGATACTTTCAAAGATAGCAAATCAAAACTTGCTTTTGCACTGGGTAAAGATGTATCTGGAACGGAAATCGTAACAGACATTGCAAAGATGCCACACGTTATGATTGCAGGTGCAACAGGTTCAGGAAAGAGTGTTTGTATAAACACATTAATTGCAAGTATAATATACAAGGCTAAACCAAGTGAAGTAAAACTTGTAATGGTAGATCCAAAAATAGTTGAATTATCAGTTTATAATGGAATTCCACATTTATTAATTCCAGTTGTAACAGACCCTAAAAAGGCTGCAGGAGCTTTAGCATGGGCAGTTCAAGAAATGGAAAACAGATATACAATGTTTGCATCAAAAGGTGTTAGAGATTTAAAAGGATACAATGAAGCAGTAGAAAACGAAGATGGAATTGGAAAACTTCCACATATAGTAATCATCATAGACGAGCTTGCAGATTTAATGATGGTTGCAAAGGGAGATGTAGAAGATGCAATTTGTAGATTAGCACAAAAAGCAAGAGCTGCTGGAATGCATTTAGTAATAGCAACACAACGTCCATCTGTAGACGTAATCACAGGATTAATAAAAGCAAACATTCCATCAAGAATCGCGTTTGCAGTTTCTTCACAAGTAGACTCTAGAACAATACTAGATCAAGTTGGTGCCGAAAAACTACTAGGAAAAGGAGATATGCTATTCTTCCCAACAGGTGCACCAAAACCAGTAAGAATTCAAGGAGCATTCATTTCAGACAAAGAAGTAGAAAAAATAGTAGACTTTGTTAAATCAAATGGTGGAGAAACAGTGTACAGAGACGACATCACAGAATACATTGAAAAGGCAAATACAACTGATAAAGAGATAGATGAGGGAGCATCAAACGATGATGATGAAACAGATCCATTGTTAAATGATGCAATAGAAACTGTAATAGAAACAGGCCAAGCTTCAACATCTTTTATACAAAGAAGATTTAAAGTAGGATATGCTAGAGCAGGAAGAATAATAGACCAAATGGAAGAAAGAGGTATCATATCTGGATACCAAGGAAGCAAACCTAGAGAAGTTCTAATGACAAAAGAACGTTGGGCAGAACTTAATTCATAAAACGCAAGAAAATGGGCAATCTTAATTACTGAGGGGAATTAGAATGAATATTTTTTCAAAATTTAATCAAAACGAATATAATAATAGATTAGAAAAAATACTTGAAAATAAAACTTTTGACGAAGATGTAAAAAATCTTTTATTAAGCATGCTTTATAAAATCGAAAATGGTTATAACGATTATTCAAAGGCAAAAGTAGATGCACAGTCTAAAGATGAATTTATGAATAACATTTTAAAAACCATAGAAAAAGATTGCTTTGAAATAAAGGTAGTGACTCCTGAAACAGAGGAGGCACTGCCACTTGCTGAAAATAAAACCGTTTGCATTATTGAGCCAGACGATGGAAAAATTCTTGTCTATGCAAATGAAGAAGACATATTGTATTCAATAATATTAATGAGAATATTGCAAAAAGAAATTATATACAAATTAAATAACGAGAACATGGATAAGGATAGCTATTATAAAAATGCAATAAAGGACTTTATTATAAAAGCTAAATGCATAAACGACATAGAAGTAATAAGAGACTTCGATGGTTGGTCATGGAACAATAACTTAAAAACAGACATAGACATAAAGAAAAATTTAATCTACCAAAATATATTAATGGCAAAATTGAACACTGAAAGTCCAGTATTTTATGAAGAAAAATTTGAACAAAGCATAAATAGTGGAAATGAATTTGAAAAAAGTATTTTTATTTCAATACTAAGCTTACAGGCATTAGAAAATGAAGAATTAAGAAAACATATAATTGCTCAGACAGATGAGAAATTAAAGCTAATGAAAGCAATGGAAAACAGAAAGAAATTCCTTGACACAATAACAGAAGAAAAAAAGCAGATAAATTTGGAAATAAAAAAGATAGACGAAATCCTAAATGACCAAAACAAATTAAAAGAAGAATATAAAATTAGAAATTCTAAACTTCCAAACAAAGAAAAAATATTTAGTATTAGTCACTTAGCTACAAGACTAGAAAAAGAAAGAAACGAAAAGCTAGAACTAATAAAGCAAAAGAATAAACTAATCGAACCACTTGAATATGTAAAATTACAAGAAAAACTAGAAAGAGAATACAATGTTTTAAATAAAATAATAGAAAATACAGAAAGCAAAGAAAAAATAGAAGAAGGACTAATAAACACGCAAAAAGAATTCCTAAAAATTTATGAAAAAAACATTGAAAGTTACACATCAAAAGAAGATTGGGAAAAAGTACTATACCAATTTAGATACTACTGCTTAATACCAATAAGTAAAGAAAAAAACATATATGATGTAAAAGAACTACAAAGACAAATAGAAAAAACAATTAATGTAATAATAGACAACTGCATAGACAAACAAATAATAACCAACTACTCAAACAGCATAAGCCTTTGCTACACAATATTAAAATACGTATTTGCAAGCAAAATAATTGACTTTAAAGAAATCTCAATAAAAATAAACAAACAAAAAGAAGAAAAACTTGCTACAAACACGGAATATTATATCACAGTTGGCATATATGATAGCAAAGAGGCAGAGGGTATATTTGAAGAACAAGTAGACAATTTGAAGTTGCTAAATGTAAAACCTAATAAGAAAATAAATCTTATTTTGAAATAACTTTGCGCCCGTACTTAAGCAAGTGTTCATTTTGAAAAACAATCCTGCTGGAACTATAATGGAGATTGTCAATATGTATTTTTTTCAAAATGAATGCGCAGAGGGCCCCCGCGCCCGTACTTAAGCAAGCGTTCATTTTGAAAAAAATACATATTGACAATCCAAAAGAAGATGATGAAAAGATTAATTGTAAAGGAGATATACGAATGAATATTATTTTTTTAGGAGCAACAAAAACCGTAACAGGTTCTAACTTCTTAGTAGAAGCAGCTGGCAAAAAGTTTTTAGTTGACTGTGGAATGTATCAAGGAAAAGCAACACTTGAACTAGAAAACGAGGCTCCCTTTGTGTACAATCCAAGTGACATCGACTTTATGCTTCTTACTCATGCTCATATAGATCACTCTGGAAGAATTCCCAAATTATATAATGAAGGGTTCAGAGGTCCGATTTATGCTACAAAAGCAACTTGCGACTTGTGTGGTATAATGCTTCCTGATAGTGGTCATATTCAAGAACAAGAGAACGAATGGAAAAATAAGAAGAGAAAGAGAAAAGGTCAAAAGACAATTCCACCATTATACACTGCTGAAGAGGCTACTAGATGTTTGGAAATTTTTAAGCCCGTAAAATATGATGAAATAATTGATATAGACGAAAATATACATGTAAGATTTAATGACGCAGGACACATGCTAGGCTCTAGTATAATCGAGGTATGGGTAAACGAAGACGGAAAGGAAACAAAAACTGTTTTCTCTGGAGATATTGGAAACAATGATATTCCGTTGTTATCTGAACCAACTATGATAGAAGATGCAGATTATCTTGTAATGGAATCTACTTATGGAGATAGACTTCATGTTGGAACAAATGACAAGGCAAAAGTTTTCTTAGACATCGTATCAGAAACATTGGATAATGGAGGAACTGTTGTAATTCCATCTTTTGCAGTTGGTAGGACTCAGGAGATATTATTCGAGCTAGATAAGATAAAAGAGCAAGATGCAAAGAATGAAAAATTCCAGGAAGAGTATCAGAAATTGATGAAAGCACCAGTTTACGTTGATAGCCCATTGGCAATTTCAGCTACTCAAATTTTTAAAGAAAATGAAGATTTATTCGATGATGATACAAAAGCTTTAATGGAAAGGGGAGATAATCCACTAGAATTCCCAGGACTTAAGTTTACACAAACCGCAGATGAATCAAAGGCTTTAAATGAAATGGATGAACCTTCAATCATAATTTCTGCAAGTGGTATGTGTGAAGTCGGAAGAATAAAACATCACTTGAAACATAATATATGGAATCCAAAGAGTACTATTTTATTTGTTGGATACCAAGCACCAGGAACACTTGGAAGAACAATCGTAGATGGAGCAAAAACTGTAAAAATATTTGGTGAAGAATTTTCTGTAAAAGCTAGAATTGAATACATCGAAGGATATTCAGGACATGCGGATCAAGAATGGTTATTGAACTTTGTATATTCTTTCATAAAA
Source organism: uncultured Clostridium sp. (assembly GCA_900552135.1). Classification (GTDB taxonomy): domain Bacteria; phylum Bacillota; class Clostridia; order TANB77; family CAG-508; genus CAG-245. The sequence goes on along the minus strand of URYN01000007.1, from coordinate 76,142 downwards.
AAACCAAAGCATATATTCTTAGTGCATGGAGAGCCAGAGGCTCAGTTGGTATTAAAAAATAAAATTGTCGAAAGTACACAAATTCCTGTTACAATACCTTCCTTTGGAGAAAAATACACATTAAATGATGAACTAACAGTTAAGAAAGAATTTGAAGAGAAGATAGACAAGAGATATATGAGATTACAAATAATAGACAGAATGGAAACTCTTCAAGAAGAAATTGAAGATATGAAGAATATCGTAAAAGAAGATATGCTTGGCAAAGAAAGAAGCGACAAAGAGATAGAAGCATTAAACGAAAAAGTAAAAGAACTTGAGAAGAAGATTGTTGAAATAATAGAATCTTAATGATAAACAAAATGAATTATAAAATGAAGGAGCTACCAATGAATAATAAGTTTTTAAATGATGCAATTGTTGGAAATAAAAATATAAGAGCAACATTTAGTAAAAGAGGAGAACTTTTAAGAGCATACTATCCAAATGTTGATTTCAAGCAATTTATAGATTTCTTCCATGTAGGTGTAAAAATAAACGATTCTGCAATAATATACCTACATGATGATATAAACAATAGATATGATCAGTATTATTCGGAAAATACTAACATTTTAAATACAGAAATAGAAAATACATATTTCAATTTAAATATTAGACAAACCGATTTTGCCTGCTTGAAAGAAAACATGCTTGTAAAAAAATACACAATAGTAAACAGCAACAAAGTTGACTTGAATCTACGATTTTTAATTCGTTCAAAGCTTTTATCTGACCAAAACAATATGGTTTCTGGAAAGGCAATAGACAATGGAATTATACAATATAACCACGACTTTTCTATATGCACATTTGCTAATAAAGAAATTTCTGGACACAGAATAAATGATGTAGAAAATTACATAAGAGAGGCTGTTCTTGAAGATAAAGACTATATTGGAATGAGCAATGATTCTGCAATTAGCTATGATTTGGGAATTTTAAAACCTGGTGACCAAATTGAATTCAATGTGTTCATATTTATTCAGAACAACAAAGAGACGAAAATTGTTGAAGATTTGGAAGAAAAAATAGAAAAATTAAAGAAAACAGATGTAAAGAAAGAGTACAACCAAGTTAGAAGATTCTGGCTTTCATATTTAAATAAACATGATGGATTGAAACTAAACACAAGTGAAAACAAAGACATTGGAAAGAAAATTCTTGATATATATAATAGAACAATTTTGCTATTCCCACTACTTCAAAACGAAGAAACAGGAGGAGTTTCTGCTACAGCTGAAATAGATGAAAACAGAGAAAAGAGCGGTAGATATTCTTATTGTTGGCCAAGAGATGCTGTGTTTATTACAAAAGCTTATGACTACTTAAATATGACGAAAGAAACAGAGAAATTTTATAATTCATTCTGCAAAAAGACTCAAAGCAAGAATGGAATGTGGGAGCAAAGATTTTACACAGATGGAACACTTGCTCCATGTTGGGGATACCAAATAGATGAAACCGCAGGAGTAATATATGGAATATATGAACATTACAAAGTAACAAAAGATACAAAGTTCATAGAAAATAGTTTCAAGATGTGTGAAAATGCAGTACACTTCTTGATAAAATACTTAGAAAATATATTTGATGAAAAAGAAGAAAATGACCTTGTTAAAAAGGAAATAGAAGAAAAGATAAAAGAAGAAGGCAGGGAAAAAGATAAAATTTATAAACATGCAAGCTATGATTTATGGGAGATGAACGAGGGCGTTCATTTATATTCAATTTCAAGTATCTACGGTGCACTAAATGCAATGCTTGAAATATATGAATTGGTAAAACCTAAATATGAAAACAACAGATTAAAACTCGAGCAAATATCAAAAAATACTCAGAAAATAAACAAGGAAATCGAAAATATCAAAAAATATGTTGAAGAAAATTTGTATGACGAAAATACAAAAGTGTTAAAAAGAAACCTGAATGATAACAAGATGGACGTAAGTATTATGGGGGCTGTTTATCCATTTAATCTAATAACTCCAAAAGATAAAAAAATTAATAATACTGTTGAAAAAATAAATCTTACACTTCGTACATATACAGGTGGATATTTAAGATTTGAACAGGATTCTTATATGGAAGGAAAAAATCCATGGCCTGTAGCTTCTTTATGGATGGCTTTGTACTATTTAGAAATAGGAAACAAGAAAATGGCAAAAGAAATATTTGATTTCGTAACAAACAGTTCTTCAGAATTAGGCTTCTTAGCAGAACAGGTTGACAATTCTAAAATGAAGCCTGCATGGATAATTGGACTGGGCTGGTCACATGCGATGTATATAATTACTCTTGCAAAAATGTTGAAAAAATAACGAAAAAGTGTTAAAATAAAAGCTGATTCAATATAAAATAAAAAATACAACTTGGAGGAATTTATGAAAAAAGAAAAAGATATGAAAAAACAGAAAAAATCTAGAAATATAAAACGTGATGCAAGTCAACTTTTTGTAAGGATAATGGCTTTATTACTTGCTATTCTAATGGTGGGAGCAGTATCTGCTACATTAATATTTTACCTAATGCATTAATAAATGAAAATATATTTCGTAAATATGAAAGGAACTAACCTAAAAGATGAAAGAAAATTATGTGTCGGGATTTTTTGAGAACTCTGGTGAAAATGTAGTAAATTACTTTTTATCATTACAAGAAAATCCGCTAAAACTAATACCGGTGATTTTAGATATTGCAATAGTAATATATGTAATAGTAAAAATAATCAAATTTGCCAAAGACTCAAGAGGAATGCAACTTATAAAAGGAATTCTATTCTTTATAATAATTACCTGGTTAAGTGGAATATTAAATCTAAGAATAGTACATTCAGTACTTACATCGATATTGCCATCTGGAGTTGTTGCGTTAATCGTAATATTCCAACCAGAAATAAGAAGAGCACTTGAACAACTTGGAACCAACAAGCTAACCAATTTCTTTGGGATGGAAAAGAGTATAGAAACAAAGACCAGAGAAGATATTTATAAAATAGTAATTGCTGTTTGTGAAATGGCAAAAACAAAAACAGGAGCCTTAATTGTAATTCAAAGAGACATCAGCCTTAGTGATATAATTGCTACAGGAATAGAGATAGATTCTGAAATATCTCCACAACTTATTGTAAACATATTTGTTCCAAAAACACCATTACATGACGGTGCAATAGTAATAAGAAATAACAAGATTGCAGCAGGTGCATGTATACTTCCACTAGCGAACAATGCAGACATCTCAAAAGAATTAGGTACAAGACACAGAGCGGCAGTTGGAATTTCTAAAGAATCAGATGCAATAGCAATAGTCGTTTCAGAAGAATCAGGAAAAATATCTATTGCAAAAGACGGAACTTTGATTGCAGATGTAAAGGAAGAAGCTTTAAAGAACATTCTTATAAAAAATATTATTACCAACAGATTAGAAGACAATAAAAAGAGTAAACTTAAAGGAATAAAAAAGATAAAAGAAATAAAAGAGACAAAAAATAATAAAGAAGAAAATACAACAAACGAAAATAAATAATGATATATAGATTTCTGCATTTATAAAATATAAAAGGCAGAAATTTATATTTTATAAGGAAAATAAAAAGTTGTAATTGAACGGAGAGTAATATATGAGAAATATAAAATTAACTATCGAATATGATGGAAAGTGTTACAATGGCTGGCAAAAACAGACTAAAAACAAGGGTTTGAACATATTTTGAATTTATTTCAAAGTATGTCAAATCCTATATATTAAAGCATTTTATATTTTTAATACATTTTAAAATAAATATGAAATATTTTAAAATTATTGTGCAAGGCTGTACTGGTGGCTGTATAAAATATTATTTAAAATCAATTGTAAGTCCTTGTTTTTGAAGGTACTCAAAGGACATATCAAGATGTTCTTTTTTAAATTTGTCAAATACTTCACAATATACATTTAAAGTAGTTGCAACATTTGCGTGTCCCATAATTTTTGCTAAAACTGCAGCAGGCATTCCTGCTTCAATACATCTAGTTGCGAATGTATGACGCAACATGTGTTGATGAACATCATAACCTTTACCTATATTATTTTCTTTGCAAAAATACTTGAACATCATATTAACTGTATCTGTACTGATACAGTGTTTATATGAGTTACAAAAAAGAAGATTATAATCATTTTCTGTATAATATTCTGATGCTAGATATTCTTTAAGTAATTTCTCAACAAAAGAATCCATCATTAAATTTCTAATTCCATTTACTGTTTTTGTATATGAACCTATTGTTGCTCTATCATCAAATGTACGAGTTATTGTTCTTCTAACATGAATTATTTTATTTTCAAAATCAAGATCATTTATATCTAATGCATTTATTTCTCCCATTCTCATACCAGTATATAAACTTAAAAAAATCTGATATTTATATCTAAACTTTGCATCTCGTAAGGTTTCAATGAGTTGTTTTTGTTCTTCAATTGTGAATGCTGAAACTGTCTTTGATTTATTATTAAATTTCTTTGACAAAGGTATCTCAAATTCTAATTGATCATCTAAAAAGTTATAACGCAATATGTTACGCCTTACAGCTATTTTAAATGTATTATTAACAATACCATATATTTTAGCAATTACAGAATCAGAATATTTTGTAATATATACGAAGAAGTCTTTTAAATCATTTTCTGTAATTTTTTGCAGTTCCATATTTGCCATATAATGAGAAGATATATTTTTTAATGTATGCAATTTACGAGAATACGATGATTCTTTTAATTTATTCATTTTATAACCATTATCAATAAATTCTTTTGCAATACTATAAAAAGTTACCTTTGACTTGTCAACATAGGTATCAGTATTTAATTCTGTTATTATTTTTTCTAATTTGTTTTTTACTTCTTGTCTAGTTTTTCCATATATGGTTTTTCTTTTTCTTTTGCCGGTTTTAGTATCATACATAGCAATAGTATATTCTGTAACCCACATAGTTTTTCCATTTATTTCTCTTTTGAATATAGTACCTTCGCCATTTCCTCTTTTTTTGGCTGTTCCCATAAATAAAAAACCTCCATTTTTCAAATATTTTTATTGTAACACTTGAAAAAATGGAGACTTTTGTATATAATACAAAAGTAATCACTTTTTCAAGTGTTTACACCTTTGGATAATGTGTGTAGTTCGGCAAAAACAGGCACATTATCCTTTTTTTATTAAAATCTTTTGTTTTTCTAAAATACAGTTATCTAAAAAATCAGTAAATCCAGTTGGAGGATAGGCTACTGTTGTGTTATATTGACCAGACGGTATTGTAAAAGTTATATTTACAACATTAATTCCACCTATGGTTTTTGTTTTTTCTTTGGCAGTGTTTGCTCCAATAGCAGCACCAATTGGACCAGCTATTAAATCTCCAACGACAGCTCTGCTAACTACTCCTTTTTTCTGTGTAATAGTTTTTTCTCCAATAGTTCCTAAATTATAGCTATTTATTTCATCAAATGAATATATAATATTTTGATTTTTATTATTTTGTTTTCCAACAAAAAACAATTTATTTTCTATATCAATAGAAACAGGTGCCATCCCTAAACCTTTTAATACTGTTGTTGGTTTAAATTTTAAAAACCTTTCATTATTTATATTCCAAAATTCTTTTAATTCTTCTATTGTATTTGTTTGATAAGATTTAGAAATACGAATACAATTTGAACAGGCAACACCATTAACAATATTAAATTTGGTGAATAATCCCAATTTGCAATTACAAATATCACATTTTTTTGACATAAAAACCTCCATTCTATTTAAAAGCACTTTTATTTTCTACTTTTATAACTTCTCCTAAAATTTCAATATCATTTAAAGTTAAATTATCTTGTATTGGAAAATTCCACATATTCATTGCTTGTAATTCTATTTTTCCGTCATCTGACTGAATAACTTTACGAATAATAGGTGCACCACCTTTTATTTTTAAAAGGTAGGTTTTTTTATTAAAAAATTCTTTATATTTTTTTATTATTGCTATGTCTCCAACATCAAGAAGCGGAGCCATAGAATTATCAGATGATTGTACTGCAAAATAATTTTTAGGATCCTCATCTTTGATATCTGTTCTATATACATAAGGTATTTTCTTAATAATTTCATTAGTTGAAAGATTTATAACATTAATTTCAGCAATTTTAGTTCTTCCGAAACTTCTATCCATAGGGACATCTTCTCCCATAAGCCAAACCTCATTAATATCTAAAGCTTTAGCTAAATTGTATAGTGCTGTTTGCTTTGCTTCATATTTACCTTTCATATATTCACTTAATGATGATTTTGAAATTCCACTTTTTTTTGACAATTCAGCAGGTTTTATATTTCTTATTTTCATTGCTTCTTTTAATCTATTTGAAAAAGAACTCTTCATAATTTACCTCCATAGCAAATACATTATAACAACAAAAACCAAAAAAAACAATGGTTTTCAAAAAAAAAATAAAGAAACTCGAATTTTTTTCAAAAAAACTATTGACAAAACAAAAACAGTAATATATTATAATGTCAGTTCGGAAACACGAACAAAAATGACAAGAAAGGAGAAAAAAGGATGGAAGAGAATACAATATACGATTATTCTATTCTTAAAGGAAAAATAGTAGAGAAGATAGGAAGTAGAAGAGAATTAGCAGAAAAATTAGGAATAAATGAAACAACATTAAGTAATAAACTTAATAATAAAACTGATTTTTCAAGAGAAGAAATGAAAAAAATATGCAAAATTCTTGATGAACCATTAATTAAGATAATAGAATATTTTTTTACAGAAACAGTTCGAGAAAACGAACAAAAATAAAAAGGAATGATATTTATGAAAAAATTTAAAAATGCCGAACTACACACAAAATTCAAAGGAGGAAAAGAAAAATGGAATTGAAAGACGATGTTTTTTATACACCAACAGAATTTGCAAAATTAAGGAATTGTAGTGTACCAACAGCACTAAGTATTTATAATTCACAGGACTTTCCAAGCGAAAATTTCGGAAAAGAAAAAGTTGCTTTAGGTAGTGCAATAAGAGAATGGTATAGCAAAAAAAGAGTAAAAGGAGAAGAATAAAAATGAAAAAATTTAATAAAAAGAAATTTATAGTAAGAATAATTGAATTATTAGTAATAATAGCAACAATTATATTAACAATATTATCAATTAATTATGCAAATAAATTAAGAGGTTATCAAGCTTATGGTGGAGAGTATTTAATACCAGTTCTTGGACTGTTGGTAGTATTAGTTATAGAAACAATTTATGAAGAAAGTGAAGAAAATAAAAGGAGAGGAAAACATGGAAAAAGATAGATTACATGATTGTTATATATGGCACATTATTACTTTAGCAAAAATGAAATATAAATTAAAACAATTGAAGGGAGGAAAATAATATGAATGGATATCAAGAAATTAAAGATCTTATTTCAGATATAGATGAATTTCATAACGAGGCTGAATTAAGAGAAATATTACAAGAAATTTTATTTATCTGTGAAGATAATATAAAAAATGAACCATCTATCGACAGTCAAATCGAAAAATAGATGATTCATAAAAGATATTTAGATAAATACTTTCTATTTTCATTTTATCAAAAATACTAATATAAGTCAAGAAAGAATGTTTGTATATCATAAAAGAAAATAGAAAAAACAAAAGAGATTTTGAAGTTATTAGGAAAGGAGTATCGCACATGGCAAACAAAGATGCATATTATTTTAGCCATGACTCTAACGCACTAACAGATCCAAAAATACTTTCAATGCGTTGTGATTACGGACTAGAACGGTTATGGTTTATATTGGGCAATATTAGAAATGTTAAGAAATGAATCTACATATAAATTGCCATTAAATAAAAATACATATAGAGCAATAAAAATGCAAACAGGAACATCAATAAATGTTGAACAATATATAAATGATTGCATTAATGAGTATAAAGATAGTGAAAGTGGAAATGGATTATTTAATTCTAAAGATGGTATGTTTTGGTCGGAAAGTTTTATTAGAAGAATGGAAAAATACGAAGACTTAAAAGAAAAAAGAAAACAAGCGGCAAATGCAAGATGGAATAAAGAAAAAGAAAAAAACGAAAAACAAGAAAAAGATACAAAGCAAGAGAAAAATGCAAAAAAATGCAAAAGTATAAAAAAATATTGCAAAAGCAATGCAAGTGCATACCAAAAAAGATACAAATGCAATGCAAAATTGAAAAAAGTGTATGCAAAAATATGCAAATTAAATGAAATTAAATTAAATAAAATTAAATTAAATAAAATTAAATTAAATAAAATTAAATTAAATAAAATTAAATCTATCTATCCATCTAATCATGTGTTCCAAGAAAATGAAAAATTGAAGATGGACAAGACGGATGAGATAGAATTTGAGAGAGTTATTAGTAATTGTGAATTACATGTATTGGATCCTACACTTGCTATTGAAATTGAGGAAATAGTAAAAGAAATGTATATGGACTTAAAAACTAAAGAAAAAATAAAAAAACTTAATTCAAAGAAAATATTATATGCACTAAAACAATTTGCAATAGCAAACACGCAAACTGAAATAAAAAAACCAAAGGAATATTTTAAGAAATGTGTTTTATCTGCAATGAATCAAACGGAGTTAAGTACGCAATATGATGTTAATACAATATACAAAATGGGGGCTTTAGTATGAGTATGTTTAGTTCATTGTTTAATAGAAATACAGTTCCAATATATCAAAAAATGGAAACAATAGAAAGTGGAAATTCAGTAGTAAATGCAAAAAGGAAAAAGGCATACGATTATTATAAATGCGACTATTGTGGAGCTGAAATAAGAATAAAAGAGAAGAGGCATGAAATGACAGGAGGAATTGCAATAATACCACATACAATTACTAGAAGAGGAGAACTAAGATTGGCATTATGTAGTAAATGCTTAAAACCAGCATTGAAGGAATTAGAAAAGGAGAAATAAATGGGAGAAGATAGTAACCTAAGTACACTATTTTATGCAATAGTTGGTTCAGATGAAGAAATGAAACCACTAGGGAAAACAGAATTAAATTTAATTGATGAGGAAAGTAAAAATCCAAAATATGCTGAAGGTGGAATAAAAAATAAATGTGTAGCTTTTGCAGAGGTAGGAGAAAATGGATTTTCAGGAGAATTAGAGTTAATTGTAACACCTAAAACAATGAAAAAGAAAAGATTTATAAAATTAATTATGAGCAAAGGTTATCAAAAGAATGAGGCTTATAAGATGCATCAAGAATATATGAAAAAATATAAATCTAGAACTTTAATAGGATTCACTATTTTTCTAGAGAGCTATAATATAAAGCCGATATTCAAATTGAAAATTGGAGAAAAAGTTTATGAAGGAGGAATAGATTTTGGATAGAGAAAAATTAGAAGAATTAGCAAAACAAAGAATGCAACAAATTGCAAAAAAAGTAAAAGAGGAACTTCCAGAGGGATTTGGATTTGTAGTATTAGCATTTGAATTTAATGCTGCACCAAACACAGCACAAATGATGTATGTTTCTAATGCTAATCGAGATGATGTTGAAAAAGCAATGGAAGAATGGATTGAAAAAACAAGAAATTCTTATGGAAATGATACAGAAAAGTATGGAGGTAAAATAGATGATAGTACCAGATAATATAAAACAAGCAATAAAAGAATGCGCTGAAGCAGAAAACAAAGCATGTTTGAATGAAAGAATAATTATGAGGTGGCTAGAAGAAAGAAAGTTAACAGAGGAAACAGCAAGTAGTCCAAATCGTGATATGACAGATTCTTTTATAGATTATTGTAAAATGACTTGTAATCCAGATGAATTTATTGAAGTATTAGAAAATTTAGATAGAACGGAGTAGAAAAAATAAAGAGGTGATACAAATGATGTATGAATTTGAAATGATAGGAGATATTGTTGGAAAAGCAAGACCTAGAATGAATACAAGAACAGGAAAAGCATATACACCAACTAATACTAAAAACTATGAATATTTTTTAAGACAATGGTTTATTAGAGAATATCCTAACTTTACAACAATAGAAACAAGAGTAAAGGTAACAATTATAGCTTACTTTGGTATTCCAAAGAGTACAAGCAAAAAGAAAGAAGCGGAAATGTTAGCAAATATTATAAGCCCAACTAAAAAGCCTGATGCAGATAATATTATAAAAATAGTATTAGATGCTATGAATAAATTTGCTTTTAAAGATGATACACAAGTTACAAAATTAGAAATTGAAAAGAAATATAGTAGAACACCTAAAATTTATATAAAAATTGAGGAGTATTAGATAAAATGAAATATTTAATAAAAATCATAATGCAACGGAAGGTTAAGAGAGTATATAGAAATAATTTGGAAACAAAAGAGATTATTTAAGAAAAATATAAAGAGAAAAAATAGTTATTTTGTTGATTATTATGGATATAGATGTTTGGGAAAAACATATTTAATATCTAAGTTAGCAAAAAAATATAAGCTAAAAGTTATTACTAAATATTCTTTATATCAAAAACCATATATTCACATAAAAAATAATACTATAAATACGTTACCTTCTACCAATAAAAAAGAGATATTTTTAATTGATGGATTAGACTTATCTACAATAAAAAATTTACAAAGTAAGGGATACGTAATTATAGGATATATAAATTAAGGAGAAAAAAGCCTATGAAGTGTATAAAATGTGGGAAATATCCTTTTTGTAACAAAATAAAAGATTCACAGCAAGAAGCTTGTGAAGAATTTATAAAAAAATCATTAGAAATAAAAATTACAAGAGAGGAAGAGACAAAGAATGAAAATAGATAATATAGATGAAGTTGAAGCTTTTGCAAAAGAAATGAATTATTTTTTTACATACATAGAAAGGACAAATTCAGATCTAAAAAATGAATTGAGAGTTAAAGAATTAGAGCAAGACGATTTATTACATGAAATAGAATTAAGTAAATTAAATGCTTTTGAACTTTCAAAGGTGGCAGTTAGATTAAGAGATGTTAGACAAGAAAGAAGAGTAATAAAGGACAAGCTTGAATTTATATCAACATTAAAAGGGTTTTCTGATAAATATAACAATAAGCTAATAACAGGCGATATAGCACAATTATTAAAAAATATAAGAATGCTAAAAGAAAACTGGGATACTAGAATATATAAAACAAGAGTTTTAGAAGATCTAAAAATTAGTAAAATGAAAAAGAAAGAGGAAAGCGAATGATTAAATTTTTATTAGGTTTATTCATAGGAACATTTATAGGAATTGCAATTATGTGTTTGATGTTTGTAGCAAAAGATACTGAAGAATGAAAGGAAAATAGATATGCCAAAATTTAATAATATAGATTATAAAGAACTTTTGACAGATGTACAAGTTGTATATAGTTGTCCATATTGTAATAAACAATTCTTCAATAAAAATTCATATAGGAATCATATAGTAAAAGGTTATTGCACAATGTGTGATATTAAAACAGGTAAAAGTATAGAAATTGAAATACCATTAGATTGGCTGGGGAGGGATTAGAGATGTTAGTTCCGATAGTAGATATGAACGAATTTGAAAAAGTAGGTTTTAAAAAGTGTAAAAAGCCTTATGACAATTGTTATTATTTATGTTTCTCAAAAGGAATACAATATATTTTTTTAAGTCCTGTAATGATAGATATTGAAAAATGGGAAGAGGAAGATCCAAGAATACATAAAAATGCTAATTGTAGATATAGAGATGAAAGAACAGCACAAGATTTTATGTGCGAATTGATACAAAATAAAATGGTAACATGTGATTATTTAATTAAGAGGTGATTCAATTCATGAGTAATATTTATGATATGTCGGGAAAAAAGAAAGTGATATTTACAGAAAATCTTGAAACCAATATTACATATAAAGAAATAATGAAAATAGTAATAGAAAATGCAACAGAAGAAGGATGTCATCAAATATTTTGTGATGGTGGAATAAATATGTGTCCATCAAATATATTTGGATCAGAAAAAATAGACAAACAAAAAGAAGAGGATATTTGCGATTATGAAAGTATTGGCTGTACAAAATGTTGGACTAATGCAATAAAAGGATTGGAGGAAAAAATAAAATGACAGAAGAACAGATACAAAAAATGCAATTAGCTAAAAGCAATATATTAAAGGGAGAAGATATAGAAGCTGCTGCATATATATTAGAAAAATGTGTATTTGATAATGTGATTATTATAGGAGAAAGAGTTAATTATTTAAAAATAGCAACAAGACAAATATTAGATTTCATTAAAAGATATAAGGAAAGCGATTATGAAACGATATGCCTAGAAAATAACGAATTACGAGAAATAGCAGACAGAATTCAAAGTGAATACAATGAGTTATTAAATAAAAAAAGAATAAATAGTGAATACAGACCATGTATAGTTAGAAATAAAAAAGCATTATTTCATAAATGGGTACATACAAAAAATTTATTAGGTCAAGAATTTGAAGTTGGATTAGTAGAATATGAAAATGGACAAATAGGAGAGACAACACCAAACAGTATAAAATTTTGTGATGCAAAATTAGATGAATATTGTTTTACAAAGGAGGAATAATCAATGGCTGAAACAAAAAAATATAAAGTTATATGTTGTAATTGTAATAAAGAGATATATGCAACAAAATCAATATTTCATAAAATGGGCATGTTTGATTTAGGACAAGGAAGATGTTTGCATTGCAATACAAGTTTACAATTAATATATGAGCCGGAAACAGACACGATGAAATCAAGATTATATGATGATTTTATAAAAGAAAGACAAAGCAAAATGAAAAATTAAATTTATATGGAGGTACTAAAAGATGAAGTGTACAGGAAAAGAATGGGATACTTGCAGAGTTGAAAAAATGGGATGCAAAGGATGTTATTATGATGAAAAAGAATTTGTAACATTCACAAAAGATGAAGAAGCGATAAATGTATATTTTGTAAAAGATGGTATAAAAGTTGCAGATATTTTAATGGGAGTAGCAGCAACAATAAAAATTATTATGGAAGAAACCGGAAAAGACAAAGAAACAGTATTAAAAGTAGTTAATGAAATGATTGATGAAGCCAATAAAAAGAAAAAGGCTTTAGAAAAAGAAATATGGAAACAAGAAGAAGCGGAAGAAGAAAGAATACGAAAAGAAGTGTGGGGGGATTAAGATGGGAAAACTGGATTTAGAAAATTTACAAAGCATAATAGAACATTTAGAAGTATCAAGAACAAATACTGAAAATATTATTGAAAAACAAAACATGACTTTATTTCATTCAAAAGATTATTACGAAGGACAATTGGATACCTACAATGATGTAATAAGAATGCTAAAAATATATCAAGGGAATAGTAAGGAGAATTTATGAAAGAGATATTATTTAAAATATTAGTTGTATTACTTAGTCCAATATATTTTATGTTTTGGATATTTGCAAACATAATGGGATTGGCAATGGAAATTGGACAACCAATATTAGATGTTGTACTGGAAAAAGTAGAAAAAATGTCATCTTTTTGGAAAGAATTTTTTAAAGGAAAAAATAAATGAAAAAAACACAAGAAATAAAATATAAAGATGAAATATGGGAAAGAATATTAAATTCTAAATATGAAATTAGTAATTATGGAAGAGTCAGAAGATTTTATAAATACAAATATAGATATTTAAAAACATTTAGAAAAGGTTCAATACAAGTAATAAAATTACATATTGATGAAAAAGGAAAGGACTACAATGTAGCAAAACTTGTAATTGAAACATTTAATAGAAAATTAAAAGCAGAAGAGGTAGCATATCACAAAAATGAAATAATATCAGACAATAGATTATCAAATCTTCAAATTACAACTAGATCAGAAGCGGGTAAAAGGACTGGTTGGCAATCTCATAGAAAATCAATTGTAATGCTTGATAATGAAGGTGTTATAATAAAAGTTTTTAAAGGTACAAGAGATGCAGCAAAGAATTTATTTATAAGACGACAAACAGTAAGTGATTATTGTAATAAAAGAGTAGAAAATCCAATGTATGATTTATATTGGGGAGATGAATTGATAGATAAAGAAGGGGAATAGATAATGAAACAAATTGATTATAAAAATATTACAATTGGACAAGTTCAATGCTTAAACAAAAGTGGATATTTTTCTGAAATGATTTGTGATGGAGATAATTTAAAAGTAGGACTATCAGAAGAGGAATATATAGAAGCGGAAAAGAAAATAAAAAAACTTATTGATGACGTTATGAAACCAGTAGTGGAAGCATTTGAACAAATTGCTAATACAATAGCAGAAATAAGTGTAGATATATTTGATATGACAAAGAAAGCTGTTAATAATTTGTATAAAGCTATATATCCTATTTTGGATAAAAAAATAAGCAAAAAGAAATTTATTAAACTCTTGCAAAGTGAAGGAATACAACGAAATGAAATAAATAAGATTGTTCAAGGAAATAAAGACAAATATACATATTTGAGATATTACAATATAGTCAATAATTCATATAAAAACAATAAAATAAAAAACGATAGAATATAAAAAAACAATAACCATAGGTAGCTGTAAGAAAATAATAAAAAAATTTATTATGAACAATAAAAAAACAAAAACGAACACAATAGAAAATTTAGAGATGTCAAATAGTTGAAATTAAAGGAAAAAATTATAAATTTTTTGAATAGGAGGACAAAAGATTAATGTGCAAAAAGATTTAGAAAATTATAATACATACAAATTTAGATTAAGAGAAACGGAAAAGAAAAGGTGGTGTGTATATGGAAATTAAAGCATTAAGTAGATATTTGAAAAAGAATAAAGAATTAAATACTACAAAAAAGATAATTGAAAAATTAAGGGCAAAGCCCAAAATAGTTACTGACTTTGCGAAAGATTATAAAACTGGTTATCCTCATAATGTAAAGATAGAAGGATATGATGTTATTACACATTACAAAATTGAGATGTACGAAAAAAAGCAAAAAAGATTAGAAAAGGAGATTCCTCTTGAATTAGAAGAATTAACAAAAGTAATTGACACAATAGAAGATCCTATTGCAAAATCTGTTATGGAATACAGATTTATAACAGATATGAGTTTTGAAGAAATTGCAATGAAAACAAATAATACATACGAGAATGTAAGAAATATATATTATAGGACATTAAAAAAACTTGACACAAAATGATACAAAATGTGTGATATAATATGTATAGTAATAAATGTATAAAAAGTTCGTAAGCAAAAAAGCCTACGAGCTTTTTTATTATACTAATGTGTAAAGAGGTATATCTATGGATATTGGTAGATGTATGACAAGAGAATGTAAAAATTGCAAATATGAAACAAGATGTTTTAAGGAGTATAAAGATGAATATAAGAAAAATAAAAATCGCAAATCTAAAACCGGCAGAATACAATCCAAGAATAGATTTAAAACCAGAAAATGTAGAATATCAAAGAATAAAGAGAAGCCTAGTTGAATTTGGATATGTTGCACCGATTATAGTTAATACAGATATGACTGTTATAAGTGGACATCAAAGATTAAAGGTATTAAAGGAACTAGGATATACAGAAATAGATTGCAATATTGTTGATTTAGATAAAAACAAAGAAAAAGCATTAAATATAGCACTTAATAAAATATCTGGAGAATGGGACAATGATAAATTGGAAGAATTGCTTTCAGAGTTAAGAGATAGCAATTACGATTTAGATATAACAGGTTTTGATGAAAATGAAATAGAAAAAATATTTAAAGAAGCGGAAGAAGTAATCAATGATAATAAAGAAGTTGAACTAACAGAATTTGGTGATGATAAATTCAAATGTCAATGTCCTAAATGTGGTTTTATGTTTGATATAAAAAAATAAGGAGAATACAATGCCAGAATATGAGTGGAATCTAAAAGATTTAAAACAAGTTTCAAAAAATAATTATAATGTCTTTTCGTGTTTTTCGTGTGGTGGCGGTTCAACTATGGGATATAAATTAGCAGGATATAATGTTATAGGAAATTGCGAAATAGATAAAAAAATAAATGAAGTATATGTAAAAAATCATGATCCTAAATATAATTACTGTATGCCAATTCAAGAAATGATTGCTTTAAAAGATTATCCTAAAGAATTATATAATTTAGATATATTAGATGGCAGTCCTCCATGTAGCACTTTTTCATTAGCTGGAGAAAGAGAAAAAAATTGGGGAAAAAGTAAAAAATTTAGAGAAGGTCAAGCATATCAAGTTTTAGATGATTTATTTTTTGAATTTATAAAGCTAGCTGAAAAATTAAAACCAAAAATAATTGTTGCCGAAAATGTAAAAGGAATATTAATGGGAAATGCTAAAGGATATGTTAATTTAATAATAAAAAAATTAGATGAAGTGGGATATAAAACACAAATATTTTTATTAAATTCAGCAAGAATGGGTGTACCACAAAAAAGAGAAAGAGTTTTCTTTATAGCAACGAGAAAAGATTTAGAACTCCCAAAAATAAAGTTAGAATTCAATGAAGAATTTATAACATACGGACAAATAAAAGATACAGAATATAAACCAATCAATAAAGATACTATGCTATATCAAAGATGGTTAAAAAGAAGCAGAAAAGATAATAGTTTATGTGATACTATTGAAAGAACTGAAAATGGTAAAATTAGTAGTTTTAATACACAATTTGTAAAAGATGACAGAATACCAAATACATTAGCAGCAGGAGGTTTGTTTTTAAGATTTGATGTTCCTGCATCAATAAGCGATAGAGATATAAAATTAATTCAAACATTTCCACAAGATTATAACTTTTGTGGACAAAATGTTCAATATATATGTGGAATGAGTGTTCCACCGATAATGATGAAGAAAATTGCAAATGAAATAAAATTGCAGTTTTTAGATTGTTTAAAAAGGTAATGGAGGTGGGTGAGTTGTATTGACACAAAATAAAGAAGAAAAAATAAAGAATGATTATTTACAGGGAATGCGATATAAAGACATATTTAAAAAATACAACATTACCTTGCCTGATTTGAAGAAGATTATAAGAAAATATAATCTAACTAGAGAAAAAAGCGAAGTTCTTAAAGGAAATAAAAATGCAAAGAACAATAAAGGTGGACACCCAGCAACAGAAAATAAGAATGCTGTAACAACAGGAGAATATGAAAATATTTATCAAAGTGTATTAACAGAAGAGGAAAAGCAATTATTCAAAAATATGAAAATAGAAAGTACAGATAAATTATTAGATGGATACATAGAAGAATATAAAATGTTGACCATTCGTGAATTAAGAATGATGCGAAGAATAAATAAATTAGAACAATCAGATAAAGATATGACAGTAGGTAGTATAAAAAAGAAGAATAGTCAAGGAAGTATAGAAACTACAACAGAAGCGGAACCAACAATTGATAAGATACAGAAAATAGAAGATAGTTTAACAAGAGTTTCAGAAGCAAAAAGAAAAGGTAGAGAAAACATGATTAAACTAGGATTTAGCAAACGTGAATTAGAACTTAAAGAAAAACAAGCAGAAAATGAATTATGGTAAAGGAAAATAGATTATGTTTGAAAATGCTCATGATTTATATAAATCAAAAGAATGGCAAAATTTATTAAAGAATCTAAGATTAGAAAGAGTAAATGATGAAGAAAAACTAATTTGTGAATATTGTGGAGAAGAGATAGTAAAAGCTTATGATTGTATTGGACATCATAAAATACCATTAAATAATAGCAATGTTAATGATTACAATATAAGTCTTAATCCTGATAATATAATGTTAATACATTTTAAATGCCATAATAAAGTACATCATCGTTTTGGATATGAATTGCCAAAGAAAGTGTATATAGTTTATGGATCTCCTTGTGCTGGTAAATCTACATGGGTTAAAAATATGGGGACAGCTGATGATTTAATTATAGATATAGACAAGATATGGGAATGCATAAGCTTCTGCGATAAATATAACAAACCAAGAAAGTTGCAACAAAATATTTTTGAAACAAGAAATTGTTTAATAGATCAAGTAAAGATGAGACTAGGAAACTGGCAGAATGCTTTTATTGTAGGAACATATCCATTAAAGATGGAAAGACAAAGACTTGCTGATAAACTAGGTGCAGAGCTTATATATATTGATTGTGATGAAGAAATATGTTTAAGTAGAGCAAAAGATGAAAATTGGAAAAAATACATTGAAGAATGGTTTGAGAGTTTTCAAGAATAGCCCCCCTCCAAGACACCATAAATGTTTTTGGTGGGGACTGTAAGGGGAACCTCTTTTTCACACGAAGTAAAATTTTCATTTTTTCTTGAATTAAAAAAATAGATACAGAAAGAAGGGATTATATTTGACAAGAAGGGAAAAATTAGATGAAATTTTTAAAGATATAGAGGATAACAAGAAACAATTAATAAATCCAATGTTAGACAATATAGCCTTTTTGGAAGAACGAATGGAGGAATTAAAAAAATTACCATTTATACAAGTAAATCCTAAAAATCCAACCCAACAAAGAACAACTAAAGCTTCAAAATTGTATAAAGAATGTTCACAAAGCTATATGAATGCAATAAGAATGTTGTATTCCATGATAAATGGACATGAAATAGAAGACGATCCAGTTCAAAAATTCCTAGAGGAGCGACAAAAATTTGGAGGTTAATTATTTAAAACAATATTATGAAGAAATACAAAAAGGAAATATAATAGTTGGATTAGAATTAAAAACAGAATTACAAAAATTAATTAAAGATTTAGATAATCCCCAATACAGATATGATACAAGTGAAAGCCATTTAAGAATAGAATTTATGGAAAATTTGTGTTTACAAAGTAAAAAGCCATTCTATAATGTTCCAATGCAATTATTGCTTTGGGAGAAGGCATTTATAGAAGTTGTTTATTCTTTTAAGTTTTTCGATGAAGAATTAAATAGGTGGGCAAGAAGATTTCAAAATGTAATTTTACTAATTGCAAGAAAAAACGGCAAAACAACATTAATGGCAGCAGATGCTCATACTGATTTAAGAATTGGAGAAGGTGGAATGGATATTGTTTGTGCATCTAATGATGACAAACAAGCTAGCCTTTTATGGAATGAAATAGACAATATGAGAAAAAGAATAGATCCACATTCGAGAATTACACATAAAAATATGTCTGCTATATGCAATACAAAAAAGAATATTACTATTTTTAAAATGTCGAGTAAGACTCAAAACAAAGATGGTAGAAATATAGACAAAATGTATATGGATGAAAGCCACGATGCACCAAATGATGAAATAGCAGAGGCAGGGCAGAAATCAATGTCAACAAAAGATGAACCATTATTTATAAATTTAACAACTGAAGGTTTTATAAATGATGGTTATTTAGATAATGAATTAAAATACGCAAGAGAAGTTTTATTTGATGAAACTAATGATATACATTATTTACCATGGCTATATACACAAGATAGTGAAGAAGAAATATGGCAAGATGAACAAAGTTGGTATAAATCAAATCCGGGTTTAGGAGTGGTAAAAAAGTGGAAGTCATTAAGAGGGGAAATTGAAAAATCTAAAACATCAAAATCAAAAAGAATGCATACTCTTTGTAAAGATTTTAATATAAAACAAAATAATGCTCAATCATGGCTAATGCTTGAAGATTATAGCTATGAAACAGAACCTTTTAATCTAGAAGATTTTAGAGGTTCTTTTTGTTTGGGTGCTGTTGACTTATCAGAAACAACAGACTTATCAAATGCAAAAATATTATTGATGAAACCAAATGATAAAACCAAATATGTATATTCGCATTATTGGATACCAGAAAGTAAATTACAGGATAGTAACGATAAAGAAGCAGGAGCAAAATATGAAGAATGGGCAAGAGAAGGATTACTTACAATACATGAGGGAAATGAAATTGATATATCTAAAATAGCAGATTGGTTTTATGAATTATATAAAAATTATGGAATAAAAACTTACATGGCAGGTTATGATCAAAGATTTTCAAAACCATTTACAGATAGAATGAATGAATTTAGTTTTGAAACAGAAATGATTTTACAAGGAAAAGTTTTATCAAATGCAATGAAACTTGTAGAAGCCGAGTTACAAGACCAAAAAATTAACTACAATAAAAATTCTATGGACAAATGGTGTTTAGGAAATTCAGCAATGGAAATGGACAACTATGGAAATATAATGTGTGTAAAAGTTAAGAATCAAGCAAGTAAAAGAATTGATGGAGCAGTTACATTGATTATTCTATATGAAGTATATAGACGTTATCGTAATGAATTTCATAAACTTATAAGATAGTAAGGAGAAGTAGATGAAAAAATATAGAATTAAATATCAAAAAAATTATAATATTCGTATCGAGAATATTAATGCGATAAATCAAGAAGAGGCAATGTATTCTTTTTATATGAATAATAGAGGATGTGATATTTTAGAAATTAAGGAGGTAAAAAGCATTGAATCTAATTGAATTTATTAACAAATTTAAGAAACCTAAAAATGATAATATGAAATATGCTGAAATGCTAAATGGATACATTCCAATTTTTTCACAATTTGGTCAAGATATATATGCTAGTGATGTAGTGCAACAAGCTATATCATGTTTAGTAACAGAATTGACAAAAGTAAATCCATTTCATATCAGAAAAAATGGAAGTGATTTAGTACCTGTTGAAAGTAGCACAATTCAAAGATTATTAAATCAACCAAATGAAAGAATGACACAGAGTGATTTCTTTGAAAAAGTATTTTGGCAATTATTTCTTAATTATAATGCTTTTATTATTCCAACTTATGTAAGAAATAACAAAGGAGATAAAGAATTTACAGCACTTTATCCAATACAACCAACAGATGTTACTTTTTTACAAGATCCAAATGGAAAATTAGGAATTAAATTTAAGTTTTTTAATGGATATGAGACAATATTAGCTTATTCAGATGTTATACATATTAGATATAGATATTCAATAAATGAACTAATGGGAGGAAATGAATTTGGACAACCAGATAACAAAGCATTATTAAAAACATTAGAGTTAAATGATACTTTATTACAAGGAGTTGCTAAAGCTCTAAAGAGTTCATTTTCTATTAATGGAGTAATTAAATATAACACTTTGTTAGATGATGGAAAGATGGAAAAAAATATAAAAGCCATAGAAGAAAGACTTTCTAAAAATGAAAGTGGATTTTTACCATTAGATATAAAAGGAGAATATATACCATTACAAAACAAGATAGAATTAGTAGATGCAACAACATTAAAATTTATTGATGAAAAGATATTAAGAAATTGGGGAGTTTCTCTTCCGATATTAACAGGAGATTATACAAAAGCTCAATATGAAGCTTTTTATCAAAAAAGTCTTGAACCAATAATTAAGAAAACAGGAGAAGCAATCACAATGGGATTATTCACGGAAAGGGAGAAAGGCTTTGGAAATGCGGTTGTATTATATCCACATGAGTTGATTTTTATGGATACAGGACAAAAAATAGATTTATTTGATTTACTGGTTGATAGTGGAAGTTGCTATAAAAATGAAGTTCGTACAGCATTTGGAATGAAACCACTTCCTGAATTAGCAGGACAAATTGCTATGTCAAGTAATAAAACAAATGCAGAGAATAATAAAACGGATGAACAAAAAAATAATGATGGTGGAGGTAACAAAGATGAACAAGGAGTTAATTAGAAGAAATTATGACTTCGATATACGTGCTCAAAAAGATGAAAAAAGAGGAAATATAATAATTGGAAGGCCAATAGTATATGAAAGTAAAACTGATATTGCAGGAATGTTTGCAGAGGTAATTGAAAAAGGAGCATTGAAAAATACGAATTTAGAGGATGTTAGATTTTTAGTAAATCATGATCAATCAAAGATACCTCTTGCAAGATCAAGAAGAAATACAAAAAATTCAACAATGCAGTTATCTGTTGATGATAAAGGAATGGAAATTCAAGTTGAATTAGATATAGAAAATAATACAGAAGCTAGAAATTTATATAGTGCAATAGAGAGAGGAGACATAACAGGTATGTCTTTTATGTTTGGAATCGAAGATGAAGAATGGGAAGATTTAGACACAGATTATCCAACAAGACATATTAAATCAATTTCAACAGTTGTTGAAGTTAGTGCAGTTACATTTCCTGCATATGAAGATACTTCAATATCTGCTAGAGATAAAAGTGCGGTGGATACTGCACGACTAGCGGTGGACACTGCTAGAAGTGGAGCGGTGGAGACTACTCCAAAACAATTAGAGCTTGAAAAGCTAAAAATAAAATATTTATTAGGAGGATTTTAAAATGAAAAAATTTTTACAAAGTTTAATTGAAAGAAAAAGAAAAGAATTAAAGGACAAAGAAGAAAGAATGAAAAACTCACAAGATATTGATGAGGTAAGAAGTTTAGGAGAAACACTAATAGCATTAAGAGATGAAATTAATGATGCAGAGGAACAACTAAAAAAATTAGAGGATGACAACGGAAATGGTGATAGCAATGATGATGGTGCAGAAGATAAAAAAGATGACAAAAAAGATGATAAAGCAGACGAAGGAAGAAGTGCAAATGGATTTAATCCAAATGCAGTTTTAAATGTCATAGGAGGAGCAAAAATGAATCAAAGAGGACAAGCTTCAAATAATGAAGAAGATATACTTTCTTCAATGGAATATAGAATGGCATTCAAACAATATGCTCAAACAGGAACAAGAAGTGCAAAATTAAATGAAATATTAACACAATATCGTGCTGAAACAAGAGCAGCAGGAGAAGTAACAAGTGAAGAATTAGGAGTATTAATTCCACATACAGTATTACAAGAATTAATCAAAAAAATAGAAGGTTCATATGGACAATTTTCTTCAAGAGTTCGTATGTTAAATGTTCAAGGTGGTGTTGAAGTTCCAATAGCTGATTTTGACGCAACATTCACATGGAGTGGAACGGAAGGAAATGACAAAGAACATGGTGTTAGTGCAGATCAAAAAGTAGATGGAGCTAAAGGAAGCGTTTTATTCTCTTACCATATAGGAGAAATAAGAATAGCACAATCTTTACTACAAAGCATATTAAGTGTAGAAGTATTTGAAAAAGAATTAATAAATGCTTTATTATCAGCTTATTTAAAAGCTAGAGATATAGCAGTTTTAAAAGGTACAGGAAATGCACAACCAACAGGAATACTTACAGATGTTGCAGCAGGATTAAAAAGAATTCCAGCAGCTAATATTATAGAATTTACAGAAGAGGAAATTGCTGATTGGACAGCATGGGAGAAAAAATTATTTGCTAATATACCTTTAGGAATGGAAGGAGCTAATCCTGAATTTGCTATGGCAAAACAAACTTATGTAGGTAATTTATGTACTTTAAAAGATGCTAATAATCAACCAATAAATAAGGCTGGATTTGATGCTAGTGATAAACAATATAAATTCAATGAATATCCTGTACTTAGAACAGAACAAGATTTATTCAAATCATTTGATTTATGTGCAAATGGAGAATATTTTGGAATATTCTGGGTTCCTGAAAAAGCTTATGGTATTAACTCAAATATGACATTTGGATATAAGAGATATTTCGATGAAGATAAAAACAAATGGATTACAAAAGGTTTAGTTATTTTAGATGGTAAACCATTAAACACAAACTATATCTATTTATTAAAAAAATCTGTAAAAGGGTAAGATGAGGGGATGATAATCCCCTTAATTCATTATTTTTAAAAAGGAGAGTATATAAAATGGCAAAAACACAAAATCAAGCAAATGAAACAACTGTTGAAAAAAATGAAATTGTTGAAAAAGAACAAGTTGTAATTAATGAAAATGATATTGTATCAGGAGAAGATTTAAAGGAAAATGATGTAATAGATGTTAATTCACCTGAAGTTACAATTGAAAAAAATACTGATGTAGATGAAGAATCTACAGAAAAAACTGAAGAAAAGACAGAACATTTAGAAGAACAAGAAGAGAAAGAAAAAACAAGTAGAAAGACAAACAACAAAAGATCAGATAATGAAAAAATAAGACTTAAAATTAGAATTGCATTTACAGACAAATACAATGATAGAGACTATAAAGAAAATGATATTGTTGAATTTGAGAAAGAAAGAGCAAGTGAATTATTATCTGATACAAGAAGATTAGTTGAAAAAGTAGACTAAAAAAGGAGCAGTAATATGTTAGAAAAAGTAAAGGAATGCTTGGGAATTACAGGAAATTACCAAGATGATATTATTCAAGGCTGGATTGATGAAATCAAACAATTAATGATAGATGGGGGAATAGCACCATCTATTGTTAATGATGAAAAATCAGCTGGAGTAATTGCAAGAGGTATTGATGATGTTTATTTTCAAAAATCAAATTTATCAACATATTTTTGGCAAAGAGCCACTCAATTAGCACTTAAGGATGGTGATGAAAAATGAGTGGATTTTCAATAAATATAACAAATCCTATACCACTTATTTTATTAATACCAAAGTCAATTAATAATGTTAGGGGAGTAGTAAAAAAAGAATATCCATCAATAGAAGAGGCTTTAAATGTTAAAGATAAAAAAGGAAATTCAATTAATCTATTCTTTGGTAGTTTTAAAACGTATGGTGGTACAGAACGAAATGTAAATGGTGTGTATTCTATTGAAGATACAGCCAATATTGAAACTATGTATAGACCTGATATTACTAGTGCTTGCAGAATTGCAAGAGCTAATGATGGGGCTATATTTGATATTATAAATGAACCGGAAGATATAAACCAAAGACACCAATTTTTAAAATTTAAAATAAAAAGAATTAAAGGTGGAGCTTAAAAAATTATGAGTAAATATAAAAACAAAATGGGAATAGAGTTTGAAGGATTTGATGAAGTTATTTCAAAAATGAATACATTAAATGGTAATGTAAAAGAGATAACCAATAAAGGTCTTATTGAAACTCATAAAATAATAACTCAAAAGGCAGGAGTAGCAGTTCAAAAGAATAATTTACCTGCAAAAGGAAAATACTCAACAGGTCAAACTGCAAAAGCTTTAAAAAAAGATGCTAACATTCAATGGAATGGAACTGTTGGAAGTGTACCAGTAGGTTTTAGCATAAGCCAAGGAGGACTGGCTTCAATTTTTATGATATATGGAACACCAAGGTATATGAAGAATCAAAAAATGTATGATACATTTTGGGGTAAAAAAACTCATGATGAAGTTATTGAAAAGCAAGAAGATATATTTTTTAGTGAATTGAGAAAATTGGAGGTAATGTAATGGAAGAATTATTAATAAAAACAATAAAAGAGATGGGATATCCAATTATTAAACAAGGATCTTTAAGTGAAGATGAAAATTACCCTGAAACTTTTTTTACATTTTGGAATAATACAAGTGATGATGGTTCTCATTATGATAACGAATCTAATACTTATATATGGGATTTTGACTTAAATGTCTATTCAAGTGATCCTGAAAAAATAAATAAATTATTGCTAGATGCAAAAGAAAAATTAATAAAAAAAGAATTTATTGTAAATGGTAAAGGTCATGATCTTATTAGTGATGAACCTACCCATACCGGACGTGGTATAAATGTCCAAATAATTGAAAAATAGGAGGAAAAAAACAATGAAATTTGAAGAATATAGAGGTGTAAAAAATTTGGTTGTTGCCGAATTAACTGAAACAGTTAATGAAAAGGGAGAAACAGTTGCTACTTATGGTGATGTAATAAGATTAGCTGGAGTACAATCCGTAAGTGGAGAAGTAAGCGAATCAAGTGAAACACATTATTATGATGATATGGCTGCTATTGTTGTTGATTCAGAAGGAGCTGATACATATACATTAACAGTATCAGTTGTAGAAAAGAAAACAAGAGCACTAATTGAAGGAACAACATATGATGAAGCAACAGGAGCTTTAATTGGTACTCAAAAGAAGAAAAAATACTTTGCATTAGGTTATATTGCTGATACTGTTAGTGGTGTAGAAGAATATAACTGGATTTATAAAGGAAAATTTACTGGTGGAAACAAAACACATAATACAAAGAATGATGGTACTGATGCTACAAATATGGAATATACATATACATCAATACAAACAGCTGTAAAATTTGCAAAGGCAGGAAATAAACCTTGTAAATATTTAAGTGTAGATAATGATGGAAAAGCAAATCTAGATACATTCTTCGATAAAGTAACAACACCTGATGATTTGAAAGCTACAGCCTAATTTTGAAAGAAAGGAAATAGAAAATGGAATTAAAATTAAATATTTATAATAAAAAGAACATAGAAAAAACATACTCAACTGATACATACGATTTAATGTTTGGAACAGTAGAGGATTTTATGGACTTAATAGATGTAGATCAAATAAAAACTGGTACTGATACAGAAATAGCAATGGTAGTTGTAAAAGCTATTCCAAAGGGAATGGGAACAATAAAAGAATTGCTAAAAGATGTATTCGAAGGTTTAACAGATAGTGAATTAAAAAACACAAAAGTTAAAGATATAACAAAAGTATTAGTTGCAATTGTAAAATCTAGTATATTAGAAATAAATAAAGGTGTAGATGAAAAAAACTAAATAAGGGAAACTATGATGACGTTTCCCTCTATGAAATACTTTTTGATTTACAAATTAGTATATGCGAAACTTTTCCGAGTTTGAGCCCATTTGATATTAGAAAACAGCGATTTTCTACAGTTATGTTATTAGTTAGAAGACTTAATAATAGATCAAACAAAAGGGAAAGCAAAACACATATTAAAGAGGTAAATGGTAAAAAAAGATGTTATGTACCAGTAACAGATTAAAAAAAGCATTGGCTATTATAGCTAGTGCTTTTTTATGTATTTAAGAAAAGAGGTGGAAACATGTCTACGAAAGGTCAGGATATTACAACATATTATAAAGCTGATATATCTGATTTAAAAAGAGGAATAACCGAAGCAAATAAAAATATGAGATTAGCACAAGCTGAGTTTAAAGCAGTTGCAGCAGGAATGGATGATTGGAGTAAATCGAGTGACGGGGTAAGTGCTAAATTAAAGTCATTAAATACAATTTTAACAGAACAAAAGAATAAGTTAGAAAATTATAAAAAACAACAAAATGAAATGGATAAGGCTTATACTGAAAATGGAAAAGTTGTAGAGATTTTAAAATCAAAGTTACAAGATTTAGCAGATAAAGGTGTTTCAAAAACCTCGGAAGAATATAGAAAATATCAAAAAGAATTAAAACTTGCAGAACAAGAACAAATTTCAAACAAAAAGGCTTCTGATGATCTAAAAACAAAAATTTTAGAACAGCAAGGTGCAGTAAATAAAACAGAAAAAGAAATAAAAAACTATAATAGTGTGTTAACTGAAGTAAAAAGCCAAGAAAATAGAGTTGCAACACAAACAGAAACATTAACTGGTAAAATTGAAAAACAACAAAAAGAATTAGATGAACTAAAAAGCAAATATCAAAATGTAGTATTAGAGCAAGGAAAACATTCAGCAGAGGCAAAATCATTATCAAAAGATATTGAAACCTTATCAACAAAACTAAAAACTAATAAAGAAAAGTTGGAAAATGCATCATCTGCTGCAGATGAATTGGATAATAGTTTAAGTAATATAAATACAGAAAAAGCTAATAAAGGTTTTACAACATTAAATGCTACAATAGCAAATTTAATATCGAGTGGAATAAAAAAATTAGTAAGTGAAATAAATGGACAGTTGAATTCTGCAATTGCAAGGGTTGATACAATAAATTCATACAAAAAAACAATGCAAAATTTAGGATATACAACAGATGCAGTTACAGATACAACTCAGAAACTAAAAAAAGGAATTGAAGGCTTACCAACAACATTGCCTAATATTATGAGTATGCAACAACAATATGCAGCATTAAGTGGAAACATAGACGAAGCAACAGAACTTACATTATCATTAAACAATGCGACATTGGCTGGTGGACAAGGGCAAGAAATAGCAAGTAGTGCAATGCAACAATGGTATCAAATAATTGCAAAAGGAAAGCCTGATTTACAAAGTTGGACTATTATAAATGGAGCAATGCCTGCTCAAATGAATCAAATAGCAGAAGCGGTAATGGGAGCAGGAAAAAAATCACAAGACTTATTTTCTGCATGGCAAGATGGAAAAGTAACAACACAACAAATAAAAGATGCTATTGTTAAGTTGAATACAGATGGTGGAGGTAGTTTAGCTTCTTTTCAACAACAAGCATTAGACGCATCAGGTGGAATTGAAACAAGTATGACAAATGTTAAAACAGCAATTTCTAACGGACTAGCAAATATCATTGAACAAATAGGTGCAGAGAATATTGCAGGTGCTCTTGATGGAATAAAAAAAGCAATTGGAGAGATAACACCTAAAATAAGTGAACTAATAAAATGGATTGTTGATAATAAAGATGAAGTAATTGCAGGAATTACAGGAATGGCAACAGCAATGCTAACATTAAATGTTTCAAATATGATATTTAAAGCAGTAAAAGCTTTTCAAGCATTTAAAACAGCACAAGAAGGAGCGACAGTTGCACAATGGTTATTAAATGTTGCAATGAGTGCAAATCCGATAGGAATTGTAGTTGCATTAATAGCAGGATTAGTAGCAGCATTTGTTGTTCTTTGGAACAAGTCAGAAAAATTCAGAAATTTTTGGATTGGACTTTGGGAAAATATAAAAAAAGCAGTTCAACCAGCTATTGATTTTATAGTTGGATATTTCAAAACGGCTTGGGAGAATATTAAAGTTGTATGGGATACAGTAACAAGTTATTTTAAAATGATTTTTGATAATTTAAAATTATTATTTTCTGCTATAACAAAAGTTTTTTCAGGAGATTTTAAAGGAGCTTGGGAAGATATAAAAGGAATATTTTCAAATGTAGGGTCTTGGTTTAAAGATCATGTTCTTGGAGCAATAGGAAAAGTATTTCAAAATATTGATAAATTTCTAACTGATCATTTTGGAGATGCTTGGCAAAATATAAAAAATATATTTTCATCAGTTGGTACATGGTTCACAAATAAATTTACAGAGGCTAAAAATGGAATTGTAAATGGATTTAAGGCTGTTAAAGATTTCTTTCAAAATATTTGGGAAGGAATAAAGAATATATGGTCTACTGTTGCCCAATGGTTTAATGATAAGGTAATTACACCAATTAAGAATTTTTTTCAACCATTGGTTTCTTGGTTTACACAACTGTTTACAAGTATATGGAATTTTATAGCAAGTGTATTTCAAGTAATTGCACAATTAGCACAAGGTTGTTGGAATGCAATTGTACTTATATGGGGTGTAGTTTCAAATTGGTTTAATGAACATATTATAACACCATTAACACAATTTTTTACTAATCTATGGAATGGAATAAAAAATGCAGCAAACACAGCATGGGAAGGTATAAAAGGAATATTTACAGTAGTAGCAACATGGTTTCAGAATACAGTTATAACACCATTAACACAATTTTTTACTAATTTATGGAATGGAATTAAAAATGCAGCAAGCACAGCATGGGAAGGTATAAAAGGAATATTCGTAACAGTAGCGACATGGTTTCAATCTACAGTTATAACACCAGTTGCAAACTTCTTTGGAAATATGTGGAATAATTTTAAAAATGGAGCTTCTAATGCATGGAATGGAATAAAAAATGTATTTTCTAATGTTGCAAATTTCTTTAGAGAAACATTCCAAAATGCATGGCAAAAAGTTAAAGATGTATTTTCAACAGGAGGAAAAATTTTTGATGGAATAAAAGATGGAATTGTTAATGCATTTAAAAATATTGTTAATGGAATTATTAGAGGAATAAATAAGGTGGTTTCTATTCCATTTAATGCAATTAATAATGTACTGGACAAAATTAGAGATATAGAAATTGTAGGTGCAAAACCATTTTCAGGATTAATTTCTAGAATATCAGTTCCTCAAATTCCTGAATTAGAAAGAGGTACAGTATTAAGAAAAGGACAAGTTGGATTACTAGAAGGTAATGGAGCTGAAGCGGTTGTTCCACTTGAAAGAAATAAATATTGGATAAAGGCAGTAGCAGATGATATGCGAAAACAACTTAAAGGTAATGCATATAATGCAAACAACATATCTAATACAACATCTAATGTTAATAACTTTACTCAAGTAATAAATGCTAATAAACAACCCTCAAGATTGGAATTATATAGACAAACAAAGAATTTATTAAATTTGGTATCAGCTACGACATAATAGTTAGGAGGTAATAGAAATGTTTTCATTAAAAATTGAAACAACAAAAGGTTCAATAATAGAATTAACAAACAATGAAGAGAATTTTCAGGTAACAAAAATTGAAGGATTAAATCCTCCTAATGCGACAATTAATACTTCAAGTTATGCTAATGGTGATGGCTCTTCTTTTACTAGTTCAAAAATTCCTAATCGTGAAATAGTAATTACAATTTATATAAATGGAGATCTTGAAACTAATAGGCAAAAATTATATAAGTATTTCAGAAACAAAGAATGGTGTAAAATTTATTATAAAAATAATTCAAGAGATGTATATATTGAAGGATATGTTCAAACTTTGGAAGTTTCGCCTTTTACACAAAAACAAGTTGCTCAAATATCTATATTATGTCCAAATCCTTATTTTAAAGATGTTGAAACTATTATAAAAAGCATTTCCAAAGCTATTGCAGGTTTTACATTTCCATTTTCAATAAACATTGATGAACCTGTAGAATTTTCTTCATTGCAATTAGAAAAAATTACAACTATTATAAATGAAAGTGAAAGTAAAACAGGTTTAATTATTGATGTTCGATTTATAGGAATAGTAAATAAATTGGAAGTTCGTAATGTAAATACAGGAGAAAATTTTATTATTGATTATAAATTTATAAAAAATGATAAGCTAGTGATTAACTGTAATAGAGGAAATAAATCTGTAATATTAACGAGAAATGCAGTTGAATATAATTTGATTCCTTATGTTGAAAGTGGTTCTACATTTTTCCAATTAGAAATTGGTGATAATAACTTTAGTTATTTGGCCGATGAAGGCTCAACTGATATGTTAGTAGATATATATTTTAAATATTATAAAGTTTATTTGGGAGTGTAGTATATGGATGAAGTTTATTTGTTAGACAGTGAACTTAATAAAAAATATATAATTGATACATATTCAAGTATTATATGGACACCAAGATATAATACATTAGGTGATTGTGAATTGGTTATATCAGCTTCGTGGGAAAATATAAAAAAAATAAAAGAATGTAAATATATGATTCGTGATGATGATGAAATGGCTTGTGAAATAAAAAAAGTAGAATTAAAAACAGATGAAGAAAATGGAGATCAATTAATTATCACAGGCACAGATATAAAAAATATATTAAATCAGCGAATAGTTATGAGTCAAACTAATTTTAATGGATTAGTGGAAGATTACATAAGATTACTAATAAATGATTCCATTATAAATCCTAAAGATTCGAATAGAAAAATTGCAAACTTTATTTTAGATGATAAAGTGGGATTTACGGAAAAAATAAGAGAACAAGTAACTTATGATTATATTGGAGATAAAATTCAAAAATTATGCAAACAATATAATTGGGGATATAAAGTAATTATAAAAAATAAAAATTTTATCTTTTCTTTATATAAAGGAAAAGATAGAAGTGATTACATTAAATTTTCTCAAAACTTTGATAATATAGCTACAACAGATTATTTAAAAGATGATTCTAATATTAAAAATTTTACAGTAATAGCTGGAGAAGGAGAAGGAGCAGAAAGAAGCAAAGTAACAGTTGGAGAAAGTATAGGAATCAATAGAAAAGAGTTATATATTGATGCTCGTGATGTTTCAAGTTCAATAGATTATACGGAACTACTTAGTAGTTACCCAAAAGGAACTGAAAAGACTATTGATGGAGTAATATATTATCAAGTAAATGGTAAAAATATAGCAATTATTATTAAAAATGAAAAGGGAGAAATTTCAGAAGTTAAATTATGCAATGATGTATATATGGAAAGTTTGAAAAGTACAGGATATGAAAGAATGGCACAGTACAAATCTACAATCTCCTTTGAAGGCAAAATTATAATTGGAGTTAATTATATATATAAAAAAGATTATAACTTAGGAGATATTATTAGTATTTCAAATGAATATGGAATTTCTATGAAAGCTAGAATAACAGAAGTTATAGAAAATCAAGATGAAAAAGGTTATACAATGGAACCTACTTTTGAAAATGTAGAATAATAAAAATAGGAGGCAAAAGATAATGGATGACACAAAATATACAGTAAATGCAGGTTTTTTTGGTGCAATTAATAAAGATAGGGCATATACTGCAGATGATATGAATAAACCATATAAAAGATTAATAAGTAATGGTATTTTTGCAACTCCTCAAGGAACCCCATCAACTGATTTACAAGTATTTTCTGCAAATGATGGAATGAATATTGTTGTATCCGCAGGTTATGCAATTATTGGGGATAAGTGGTTTGAAAATCCAAGTGATTTTATGATAACTCTTTCGCAAAATGCAGAAGTTTTAACAAGAATTGATAGCATTGTAGCTCAAATGGATAAAACACAAGCAGGAAGAGTTGGAAATATTGTGTATAGAAAAGGAAATGCATCAAGTAATCCAATTCATCCAAGTATTAACACAGATGAAGATATAGTGGAATTTAGACTGGCAGATATAAAAATTAGTCCTTCATGTGTGAAAATTACGCAAGAATTAATTACTGATTGTAGAGGTAGTGATGAATGTCCATGGATTACGAGTTTAATATATCAAGTTGATACTTCAACATTATATGCACAATGGCAAGAAGCTTATAAGAAATATTATGAAGATCAAGAAGCGGAACACGATAAGTATTTCGCAGATTTTAAAACAATGATGTCTGATTTCTTTAATGAAGAAGAAAATACTTTTAATTTATGGTTTGAAAAAATGAAAGGACAATTAAGTGAAGATGCAGCAGGAAAAATACAATTAGAAATAGATAATTTAACTACTATTTTAAATGAAACAAAAGAAAATTTAGAAGATGCAATTTCGCCAATTATAACAGAAGATGGATATTATATTGCAACAGAAGATAATACAAGATTAGTAGTTGGAATGTAAAAAAATAAGGAGGATTTTACAATTATGGGAATTAAAAAAATTTCAGAACTTGAAGAATTAAAAAATCTTCAAACAACAGATATATTACCTGTCGTTGATGTGGAAAATGGAACAACTAAAAAAGTTAAAATTTCCACATTACTTACTGCACTTGTAGAAAAAAATGCAGGTGCACATAATAGTATTTATAGAGGAAAAGATATTACTGATTTATTTTATGATGGGACATTAAGCAAACAAATTGCAGCAGGAACATTTGATGATATATTCGTTGGAGATTATATCATAGGAAAAACAAGTAAAAGAAAATATTTAGTTGCAGATATTAACTATAGATTACACATGGGAGATACAGAATGTACAAAACCCCATGTTTTGATGATACCGGAAAGAATAATGGGAACAGCTCAAATGAATGCTAGTAATATAACTGATGGAGCTTATATTGGTAGTGCAATGTATAAAACTAATTTAGCACAATTTAAAACAGTAATAAAAAACGATTTTGAAGC
Source organism: uncultured Clostridium sp. (assembly GCA_900552135.1). Classification (GTDB taxonomy): domain Bacteria; phylum Bacillota; class Clostridia; order TANB77; family CAG-508; genus CAG-245. Next base: position 42,273 of record URYN01000007.1, on the reverse strand, counting down.
AAGTCATATATTGAAACATAGAAATCATTTACAAAATGCAGTTTCTAATGGATATGAAACAGGTGGAACATGGTACGATTCAGATATAGAATTAATGAATGAAATAATGGTTTATGGTTGTCAAATATTTAAAAATGCAATGAGTGGAACCAATGTCCCTAATAATTACCAAATAGACAATTCACAGTTATCATTATTCAGATTAAGACATGATTCAATAGTTGCTAGAAATGATGCAGGAGATAGATATTGGTACTGGTTAAGAGATGTCGTTTCTTCTACGCATTTCGCGTATGTCAGCAGCAGTGGTTATTCGAGTTGCAACCTCGCTTCGGATGTCGTCGGTGTTCGTCCTGCTTTCCTAATCGTGTAATCAGGCATCGACAGGGCTTTATGCCCTGTCATATAATATAGTTAATATTCAAGATAGTTAAAATATTAAAATTAAAGTGATATAATTTCTGTTGAAAAAATAGAAAAGGAGAAATAGTATTATTTTGCAATGTCAGAGATAAAGAAAAGTGAAAGAAAAGAATCAAAATTACAAACAATTCATAATGCATATATGATAAGAATGGCAGTAACAAATTTAGCAGAAAATAATTTTTATATAACATTTTCAAAAATAGAAGAAAAAATAAACAATAGAATAAAAGGACTTGATGAAAAGGAACAAATAAGAATAAAAGAAAATATGTATAAATTTTATAGAAATCAAATAAATAGAGTATCAGACAATGTAATAGAATTAGCAACAGGAATAAGTAGGCATTTAAGAATTGCAAATACAATATTTCCAACATATATGTCAGAGTTTGAAGAAAGACGTATAGAAATGAACAGAGCTATGGCTTGTTGTAATGCACTTCAAGATGAATTGCAATATGCAGGAGAATGTTTATATGCTGATTTGAATAAGTATATGAATTTGGTTCTAGAAATTCAAAAAGAATTTAATATGATAAAATCACTTCGACAAACTGACAATAGGTTTTTAAAAAATATAAAAAAATAATAATTAGTGGGTAATCTTTGTATGTCGTTTCTTCTACGAATTTCGCGAATGTCAGCAACAATGGTAATTCGAGTTACAACAACGCTTCGAATGTCAACGGTGTTCGTCCTGATTTCACAACCCATACAATTTATTTATATGGACTTGATTCCATCGTATGGATATGGGAAAAGGAAAGGAAAGATTATCCCTTCAATAGCAGAATTGATAAATACTAATCATTATGTATTTGGTTACGACCAGTAATACTATTAAAGTGATTTTTATGAATATTTTTTATGATGCAAATAAAATTTATGAAGCTGGAACAAAGGCAATTCAAGGAGCACCTTTTAAATATCAATCACAATTGTTCGAAATGAACCATTTGATAGAAACAGCACAAATTTTAAAAGATTTGAAAGAGTGGAAATATAAACCAGTAGCAGGAAAAAAATTTACTATAAATGAACGAGGAAAAATAAGACATATTACAAGTAATAATATGGTTGATAAAACAATTAATCATTTACTTTGCGATAATGTTTTAAGTCCAGCTATTTCTCCATATTTAATCTATGATAATGGTGCAAGTCAAAAGAATAGAGGTGTGGCTTTTCATAGAAAAAGATTTGAAACACACTTACATCAATATTATAGAAAATATAAAAGTAATGAGGGATACATATTGTTAATTGATTTTAGCGGATATTATGCAAGTATTCCTCATAATTTATGTCTAGAAAATATAAAACATTTTTTGAGAAAAACAAATAAAGAAGAAGCACAAATTACTATGTGGATCTTAAAAAATATATTTGATGTATTTAATATAGATAATAAGAATGGTAGAGGTGTAGATATTGGAAGTCAACCAAGCCAAAATATAGGTATATCATATCCTTCAAGAATAGACAATTATATAAAAATTGTTAGAGGCTGTAAATATTATGGAAGATATACAGATGATAGTTATATTATTCATCAGGATAAAGAATTTCTAAAACAAATATTAAAAGAAATAAAAATTATATCAAATGAATTAGGATTGATAGTTAATGATAGAAAAACAAGAATAGCAAAGTTATCTCAACAATTTAAAGTATTACAAATAAATTATTCATTAACATCGACAGGAAGAATAATCAAAAAGATAAACCCTAAATCACTAACAAGAGAAAGACGAAAACTAAAAGCATATAAAAGACTTTTGGATAAAGGAAAAATGAAAAAGGGTGACATAGAAAATAGTTTTAAAAGTTGGATGGCAGGAAATTATAAAAAAATGTCAATTCAGCAAATAAGTAATATGTCACAATTATATTATGATTTATTTAAGGAGGTACCAAAATGGAAGAAACATGGAAAATTACATTATCTGATGGAACACAACTTAAAGACTTAAAATTAAGTGGAAATAATTATATTTCAAAAACAAAAATAACTGAAGATGATTTCAAAGGTAAATTATCAAAGATTGTAATTGAAAATGAAAGTGATAAAACATCAGAAGAACTTGAACACGTTGAATTAGTACAAATAGTTCATTATGAAGATGGGTATTATTTTGTATTAAGACAATTATCACAAGACGAAATAGATAAACAAAAAATGCAAGGTGATATTGAATATCTCGCAATGATGACTAATACTGATATGGAGGAGGTCTAAATTATGAGTAAAAATTTTGAAAAAGTTAAAAGGTTTTATGATAATGGGATTTGGAATGAAGCAAGAGTGTATAATGCAGTTGGAAAATGGATAACCAAAGAAGAATATAAGGAAATAACTGGGGAAGACTACGAATAATTTGCTTACGCAATATAAATATAAAAAATGCCTTAAATTCAAGTAATAAAAGTATATTAATAAAAAAATAAAACGCCTTAAAATCAATTTTAAAGCGTTGTTTTTTTGCCTTTTTTATTGAAAAAATCACAAGAGAGGAGGAGTAAGCAAATTGGAACATATATCAGTGATTATTATATCAATCGCAACTTTTTTGAATGCAATTTTAGCAATTTGTAGTTTTATTAGCAAAATAAAGAAGCCAGTTGATAATGCAGTTGACAATAAATTCAAGGAAGCATTGAAACCAATAGATGAAAAACTAGAGATAATTGATACTAGAATAGATAAGTTAGATAAAAATCAATGTAAAAATTATCTTACAGAATTTTTAGAAGATATAAAAAATGGAATTTCCAAAAGTGACATACAAATCCAAAGAGCAACAGAAGTATATGATCATTATATAAATGATTTACATTTAAATACATACATTCATGATAGTTGGGAAAAGTTGATGAAAGGAGGAAAAGAATAATGACAGTTCAATTTTTAGTATATGTCATAACAACAGTATTTACTTATATTGCAGGTAAAGTGTCAAAACACTTTGGATGGAATTATGATTTACCAATAACAATACAAAACATAATCATAATAGCAATAGCATCTATAATAGGTTGCTTAATACATATTGAAAATTTAGATGCCAATAGCATTATAACAGCAGTAATTACAGCTGTTGGTGGTGTTGGTACAGCTGTTGTAGCTTATGACGCCAAAAACAAATAAATTTATTAAGGAGGATTTTCAATGGAAGAAAATGAAGTTTTAGGAAATGGAGAAATCCAAAGAAATGAAAATGAATTTGGAGGTAATGAATAATGAAAGGTATAGATGTATCAGCGCATCAAGGTAATATTAATTGGGATGCAGTAAAAGCTGCAGGAATTGATTTTGCAATTATAAGAATTAGTTATGGTCAAAATTCAGTAGATAGTAAAGCAATCAGAAATATAGAAGAATGTATTAGAGTAGGAATGCCATTTGGTGTATATACATATTCTTATGCATTAAATGTAAACAATGCTATAAACGAAGCAAACTTAGTAATAAAAACTTTAGCACCATATAAAGATAAAGTAAAATTTCCAGTGATTATTGATATGGAAGATGCAGATGGATATAAAAGAAAATATGGTATGCCATCAAATGATGTTCTAGTATCTATTTGCGAAAAAGAATGTTTAATGTTTGAAGAAGCAGGATACTATGCAGCAATTTATGCTTCAAAATCATGGTTCGATACAAAGCTAAATTCTTCAAGACTAAATAGATTTGATAAATGGATTGCATGGTGGAATAAAGGAGCATCATTTGATAAAAACATTTATGGAATATGGCAATACACATCTAGTGGTAGTGTAAATGGTATATCTGGTAATGTGGATATGAATGAAGCATATAAAGATTACCCATCAATAATTGGTGGTGGAAGTCCAACAAATACACAACCATCAACACCAACAAATAATGAACCAACAGGAAGTACATTAGATTTAGCAGTAGGTGTAATGAATGGTAACTATGGCGATGGAGAGACTAGAAAAAATAATTTAGGTTCTAGATATAACGAAGTACAAGACTTTATAAATCATATACATTCAGCAGATGTAAATATATTAGCAAGTGAAGTGAAAAGCGGTAAATATGGAAATGGAGAAACTAGAAAGATTGTTTTAGGTTCTAGATATAATGAAGTTCAAGACATAGTAAATAAAACATCAAATTCAAGTTCGTCAAAAACATATATTGTAAAAGCTGGAGATACTTTATCAGGAATTGCTGCTAAATATGGAACTACATATCAACAAATTGCAAAGAAAAATGGAATAACAAATCCAAACAAAATTTATGTAGGACAAGTATTAAAAATATAGTAGGGAGAAATAATCTCCCTATTATTGTATATTCTTTAAATTTTGTTGTATATTATATAGTATATCAAAAGCCTCTTTACAAGTAGTATTATTTAGGTCAATATTTTCAATCTGTTTAATAATATTGTTGTAAAAAGTATTTTGATTAGAAGATGCATGAGTAGGAACTAATTTATATTTTAAGTTGTGAGAATCAAGCAATTGTGTGTATTTATCTAATTTGGCGATTGGAAAACCACACTTTATAATCTCTGGACTTAAATTGGTTAATTTTAATCCAATTTTATTAGATACTATTCTAGCATCTTCATTTAATATATTGTAAAAAATACCAACTTGAAAAATATAAATTGAATCTGGATCTTCTTTTTTAAATTCTTGATATTGTTTCATTAATTTACTCATCTTTTTTATTTCCTTTATCTTTATTTTTTCTTTTTTCTTTTTCCTTTTTTTCTAACAATAATATCTCCTATTTCACAATCGAATAAATCACACATTTTTTCTAATGTATCAAATTTAATACTATTTGTTTCATTATTCATCATTCTAGTAAGTGATTGATAACCTCCTTCCATATTTTTTACAAACCAATATTTTGACTTCTTTTGTTTCTTTAATAATTCATTTACTTTAACTTGTATCATCTTAATCACCTCCTCCCAATATATCTATTTTAAAAGAAAGTAATAAAGATTTTAACTATCTGCGATTTGACTTAAATTGAAGATAACTATTTTACAATATAGGTATTTGTGTTATAATATACTCAAATTTAGGCAAATGAGGTGTTATTATGAACAATACTGAAATATTAGAAATGTTAAATAATATAGAAAGTTATATAAAACATGAAGAAATAGAAGAGGTTTTAAAGTATATTAATAGCAAAAAGAAAGAACTACATATAAAAAAAGATGTAGCTAGTGAATATATGGATAAATTATTAGAAAATTTAAAATAAAAGTCGAAAATTGTCGAAATGTGCAACTCAATAATGGCAAGGAAAATTCAAGATAATATCTATCTTCTAGTGGAGTTATTTTATTTAACATAATATGGTAAAATATAATAAGAGATATCTCCAATAAACATAAGGAGGATATAGATATGGAATTAAACTTTATAGAAAAGGTATTGTCAATAATATTAAAAAAATATACAAGAAAAATATACATAAAAGGAATTATTGATGGGTTTAATTGGAAAGAATAATAATTTTTTTCGCAAGGCTGTAATAAGGCTGTAATGACTTATTAATGAAGTAAATAAAAAATAAAATGATATAAGCTGAAAGTGAACGGAGAGTAAGAAATGAGAAATATAAAACTAACAATAGAATATGATGGAAAAGATTTTAACGGTTGGCAAAAACAACCAGACAAATTAAACATTCAAGGAGAAATCGAAAAGGCAATATACAACATAACAAGAGAAGAAGTCGATTTAATTGGTTCTGGCAGAACAGACGCAGGAGTTCATGCACTTGGACAAGTTGCCAACTTCAAAACTAACTCAACACTTCCAATAGAAAAACTTGCTCTTGCAATAAACTCACAGCTAAAGAGTAGCATCGTAATAAAAAAAGCTGAAGAAGTAGACGAGAGATTCCATAGTAGATATACTGCAAAACAAAAAACTTATAGATACATAATAAACAATTCAAAAACAGGTACGGCAATTTATAGAAATTTGGAATACTGTTTTCCAATTCAATTAAATTATCAAAAAATGAAAGAAGCGGCAAAATATTTCGTTGGAGAACACGACTTCAAAGCTTTTAAATCAAGTGGAACGAGTGGAAAAAATAGTGTTAGAACAATTTATAATGCAGAAGTAAAAAAAGAAGGAGAAAGAATAATAATCGAACTAACAGGAAATGGATTCTTGTATAACATGGTTAGAATTATTTCAGGAACTCTACTAGATGTAGGATTAGAAAAAATAAAGCCAGAGGATATATCTCATATAATTGAAGAAAAAGATAGAACAAAGGCAGGAAAGACGCTTCCAGCACATGGACTGTATCTGGTAAATGTTAAATATGAAGAATGAGTATAATGAAAATTTATGTAATTATGTTAAAAGTTTTCTGGGTGTTATTTGCAAAATTCAGATGTGTACGGGTCGCCGTCGCAAGTTTGCTTAGCTCTTGTCATTTTTAATGACTTAGAGATAAGCAAAGCTTAAGCCAAGACTAGCGTCTGAATTTAGCAAACAATGCTCAGAAAACTCTTTTTGGTTTAATTCATGAATAGCACCTCGATTCCTTCTAAATTGGAGTAAAAGCAAGTAACTAATTAGTTTATAAATTCATATTATATAAAAAAGAATAACATAAAAAGGAGGAGTGTATGATTATTTAGATATTAAATACATCATACAAGTATATGATATGAACTTATTACTTTATTTAGTTGTAATTCCAATTGCTGTAATAATATTTTCTATTGCCCTTCAAAAGATATTAAAATGTCCATGGCTTGTTGCTTTGGTATTTTTTGCAATATTTTTACTAGTCGCATTTTTGATTTCGAATTTAAATCTTATTGTATATGGAATAATTTATGCTTTACTTGCATTTATTACTGCATCAATTGTGTGCCTATTGTGTAGAATTAGATGTGGAAATGGACTGTTTTTTAATACAATTAATGCAAGAAATGTTAATGCGGAAAACATGACATCTAACCAACTTGCATCAAGACAATTAGAGGCAAGAAACATAGATACAAGAAATGTAGAAGCAAATACAGTATCGGCTAATAGATTTATAAGAAATAACAATAATGATGATGGAAATGATAATTCGACAGGATGTTGTTGCAATTCAAGAGGAACATATTATACATGCACAAACAATAGAGGATATAATGGAAGAATGTATTATAGAAGATAGATGAAAGAATAAATATAAATCAAAAATATAAAGGAAAGATAGTGATTTTATATCATTGTTTTTCCTTTTTTTGTATATTCAAAATTGAAAAATACACAAATATTACGAAAATGTTACAAAAAAATTAAAGTTAAATTACAAGATGAAAATGTTATTGTATTTCAATATGTTTTGTTGTAAAATGAAATAAGTAATATAAAATGTCATAAAATTGACAAATGTTAGGGAGGAATAAATTATGGCTTCAAATCCAATGCAAAGAAAATCAAGAAATTCATTTATATTAGGAGTGCTAATCGCTGTATTAGTAATGGGTGCAATCGTTGCTGTACTACTTCTAAAAATAAAAAATATGCAAGCTAAAGAGGATGATAGACTTGCAAATTTAATTAAAGTTTATGCTTTAAATACTGATGTAAAATCAGGTGATACACTTGATGCAAGCATGCTTGTTCAAGTTGAAACAGATAAAAATGCTGCACCAACAGATGCAATAAAAGGAACAGCTTTAACAGAAAATTCTATTGCAAAAATAGATTTATCAAAAGGAATGATTCTTACTGCATCAATGGTGGCAGAATCTGACAGTCCAATAACTTCAGATTTAAGACTTCAAGAGTACAACATGTTAAGACTTGAGAGTCAAATAGCTCAAGATGATTACATAGATGTAAGATTAAGATTACCTAACGGACTTGACTATATCGTTGTATCTAAAAAGAGAGTAGAAATTCCACAAATAAATGGAGTCGATTCTGAAAATACAATATGGATAAAATTAACTGAAGATGAAACTTTAGCAATGAGCAACGCAATTGTTGAAGCTTATAAATTGGAGGGAGCAGTATTATATACAGCAAAATATGTTGAACCAGGAACACAAGAAAAAGCAACACCAACTTATATACCAAGTGCTGAAGTTGTAAACTTAGTAACACAAAATCCAAATGTTGTTCAAGAAGCAAAAACTGCAATGTATAACAGATATCAACAATTTACATCAAATAGAAATAATATAAATTCACAATTAGGTGCTGTAGATGAAGACGAAGCAAAGAGCAAAGTAACAACAGGAACAACAACAGAAGTAACAACAGCACAAGATCAAAGAAAATCATATCTTGATGCATTAGCTGGTTATTAAAATAAAAAATAGAGAGGAAAGTAACACACAATGGAAAGAATAGGCTTTATTGGAACTTATGACAAAACAGATTTTATAATATATGTAGCTAGAGTATTAGTTGAGCTTGGAAAAAAGGTTCTTGTTATAGATAGTACTGTTAATCAAAAAGCAAAATATGTTGTTCCAGCTATAAATCCTACAGTATCTTATGTAACTGAATATGAAGGAATTGATGTTGCTGTTGGATTTAAAGATTATAATGGAATAAAGCAATATTTGGGAATGCCTGAATCTGCAGTTTTTACTTATGATTACATTTTGCTAGATATGGACAACCCTAATCTATTAGAGAGTTTTGATATATATGCATTCCAAAGTTGTTACTTTGTAACATCTCCAGATTTGTTTTGTTTGAAAAAAGGACTTGAGATTATAAGTGGAATAAGACTTCCACTTAATCTTACAAAGATATATTTTTCAAATAATATGTCTAAGGAAGAGGATGACTATTTGAACTTTTTATCATTAGGATACAAGATAAAGTGGAATGATGAAATTATTTACTTCCCAATGCAATCTAGTGATATGGATATAATAGTTCAAAACCAAAGATTATCTAAAATTAAGTTTAAAGGAATTAGTTCAGAGTATAAGGATGCTCTAGTTGGATTAGTACAGGAAATTGCTAAGGGAGAAAGCCCATCTAACGTAAAAAAAGCATTCAAACAACTAGAAAAAGGAGTATAAAATGGCTGTAGTATCTTTTTGGAATGATTTCAATGAAAAAGAAACGGGACAAACACTTGCATCTGTTGCAGTTGCAACAAACATGGCAATCGAGCATAATTATAAAATACTTTTAATATCAACAGGATTTGGCGAAAAAACAGTCGAAAGATGTTTTTGGGAAGATTCTAGACAAGAAGAAGTTGCTTCTATTTTAGGAGTAAAAAACTCAAATGGAATGGGAATGAACAATGGAATAGAAGGACTTATTAAAATAATGCAGAGTAATAGGACATCAAGCAATATAGTATCTGACTATGTAAAGGTTGTATTTAGAGATAACAGACTTGATATACTTCCAGCACCAATAGCTGATAATATTGAAGATTACAATGCAACTACTCAATATTATCCTCAATTACTAGATATAGCTGATAAGGAGTATGATTTAGTAATTATAGATATTGATAAGAGAATGAGTAAACAAACTCAAATGGAGATATTAAATAAATCAAATGCAATAGTATTTACATTTAAACAAGGATTGGATGAGCTTGAAAGAGTGCAAGAATTAAGAGAAAAAGATGAAGTATTAAAAAGAAAGAATATAGTTTATTTAATTGGAAAATACGACAAATTTTCTAAATACAATACAAAAAATGTAACAAGAGAACTAAGAGAAAAAAGAACAGTTTCTGCTATATCATATAACACTTTATTTGGTGAAGCAGCAACTGAAGGAAAAGTGGCAGACTTCTTCTTAAAGTACAGAAGTGTAACAGATCCAACTGACAGAAATATGAGATACATGGCAGAGGCAAACAGTACTTGCCAAAGTATAATAGACAAACTTCAAGAAATGAGAATGAAAATGTAAAAGCATTAAATTAAGGAGGTAACTTAAAAAATGAATATAGCTAACCTAATATTAACAGTAGTTGTTTTAGCTGTAGCTTTTGCAATAGTTCGTAGATTTATTCAGAAAAGACAAAATGAAGAAGCCGACGAACAAATGAAAGTTGACGATAGAACCTACACACTAGAGGTTATGAAAGAATTTGTAAAAAGAAGATTAGATGAAATTACAAAAATTAACCTTTATGATATAGGACTTTCAGAGGAAGAACTAAAAAGAAGAAAAAATAAGAAATACGAATTGAAAAAGGCTTTAAAAGGTTGTACTTATGGTGATATAAATGACAAAAAATATGTTAAGGAATTAATATATGACTTGCTTTATAATGAATATGGGGTAGATGAAACAAACGTATCAAAAGCTATTCCTTTTGATGTTCCATCACTTTTAACAGCTCAAGACAAATTCGATATAATTTTATATATGTATAAATCTGAATTTGGTTATGAGGCTTTAGGTGAGATTATAAAGAAATATGACTTAGCAGAGCTAAAGTATGTTGAAGGTGATTCAAAACCATCTTATGTTATAACTCCTGAAGAGATTGATAAAATTTATGAACAAGAAAATTTTGCATTAACATTCCAAGACAAATTAAATGTAGTTGTTCAAAGAATTTATCAACATTATAAAGGATACAGTTCAATCGATGAAATAAGAGATATGAACGTTGATGGTATCTCAGGAGGTGTTTCTGGACTTCCAGAGAGCTTCTTAAACCAAGTATCTCAAATCAGTCAAGATTATTTAGGACAAATTTCAGAGCATAAAGTTCCACGTGCTTGTGATAGTATTTGGATAATGTTCCAAGGTAAATCTATTCGTTTAGCTTTCCTTTCATTTGGAACAGAGGCAGAACTAAAAAGAGTTTGCCAGAACATTTACAAATATAATAACCCAGGACAATTATCAGATACGAATGGTTACAAGATCAATGAAATGAAAGACGGTTCTCGTGTCGTTGTTGTTAGACCTAGCATGTCTGAAACATGGGCTTTCTTTGTAAGAAAGTTCGACGTTAAGCGTTCAACACTTGAACAATGGTTTAAACATGAACCTGGAGCAGATGACTCAATAGAATTATTAAAATACTTAGTAAAAGGAGCAAGAATTACATCAGTTACTGGTGAGCAGGGTTGTGGTAAAACAACATTGCTTATGGGTATGATAGAGAACATATACGAAACAATGAACCTTCGTATTACTGAAACTGCATTCGAGCTTCACCTAAGAAAAATATATCCAACAAGAAACATATTATCAATGCGTGAAACAGAAACGATTTCTGGACAACAATGTTTGGACGTTCAGAAAAAAACTGACGGTTCTGTTAACATCATCGGTGAGGTTGCAACTGATCCCGTAGCATCTTGGATGATTCAATCAGCACAGGTTGCATCTAAATTTACATTATTCACTCACCACGCTAAAACATTTCCAGACTTAGTAACAGCACTTCGTAACTCAATGCTTCGTGCAGGTGTATTCTCAAACGAAAGAATAGCAGAACAACAGGTTGTTCAAGTTCTTAACTTTGACGTTCACTTAGCAAAAGACTTTAGAGGAAAAAGATATGTTGAAAGAATTACAGAATGTATTCCAGTAGAGGAAAAGAACGAGTATACTTTCGATTATAGAAAAGAAAAAACAATGGAAGGTAAACTTGAAAAATTCATGGACAATGCAACAATGTATTTCACAAAAACAACTAATAAAGAACTTTATCAATATAGAAACATATTAGAATATCATGATGGACAATATGTTGTAACAAACCCAATATCTGAAAAGAATATAAAAGAAATGATAAACAACATGGATGACAATGATTCAGCAGATTTCAAGAAATTTGTTAAATCACATTGGAACATAGATGCACGTAGAGACTCAGATGTATTAGAAGATTAATATAGTCTAAAAGAAGGAGGTGCCAAGAAAAGTACATGAATAGCAACTTAATGGTATATTTACTAGCAGGTGTCGGAGGACTATTTGTAATAATTGTAATGGCATATATAATGCTTAGCAAAAAAATGAAAAGCTCTGATGCAATGCAAATAAAGCAATTGAGAAAGGGCACACAGGAAAGTAAATTCTCTTTAGAAATATTATACCAGAAATTATATGTAATTTATATAAAACTAGCTTTCTTAAAGAGATATGTATTTAAAATTAGAAGAAGACTAGAAATCATAAATATAGATGATGAATATTTAACAAGGAAACAGACTTCTGCTATATTAACAAAGGCTCTTGCAATAATAATTCCAGTAACACTTATTATAATTTTTATTACAAAAGCTAACTGGTTGTTGATGTGCATCTTGTTAATATTCGAGCTATTTATGATAGACACACTTGTGGATGGAATGGTTGATAAAATAGATAACCAATTACTAGTTCAACAGGTTGACTTCTTTGCCGAAATAAGACACGCTTATCACGAATTCAACATGGTTGAAGAAGCAATATATCAGGTAGCTCAAGGAGATACTGCACCTGAAATGTCTAGACAAGCAGAAAAAATATATGAAATACTTATTTCAGATGATCCAGAGAGTGAACTTGAAAAGTATTATGATATAGCACCAAATAGCTACTTAAAAGAATTTGCAGGAATTTCATATTTAACAAAAGAATTTGGTGATAGAACAGTAGATAAAACATCATTATACTTAAAGAACTTAAATAATATAAGCCAAGAAATGCAGTTGGAAATATTAAAAAGAGATAAATTAAACTATGTATTCCAAAGTTTATCAGTAATTTCAATAGTTCCACTTCTTGCACTAGAACCAATAAAAAGTTGGTCTGTATCACAGTTTAACTTTACGAAATCATTCTATTATGGAAAAAATGGTATGATTGCACAAATTTTAATAGTAATATTAACATTTATTTGTTACATACTTACTAGAAAATTAAAAGATAATGGTTCAACTAAAATAGATACAACACCAGAACATCCTTGGCAAGAAAAAGTATATAACGTTCCTTTCATAAAAAACATAGTTGATATGTTTATTCCAAAAGAAGGAACAAAGGAAAGAAGAAGAATAAAGAATCTTATAAAAGACTCAGCAGCAAAAGATAAAATTGAGTGGATATATGTTAAAAGATTACTTCTTGCAATAGTAACATTTGTTGCATCATTATTTATATTCACACAATTACACAGAATTCAAATAAATTACATTTACACTCAACCAACATCAACTTATGATATAGTTGGTGAAATGTCAGGAAAAGACCTAAAGGCAGCAGAAGAATTAACCCAATTAGATAATAAATTTATAGATAAATTTAAAGGAAAAACAGATGTTACTCAAGCTGAAATCGAAAAGGCAATGAAGAAATCAAAAGATTATGCAAATAGTACTGATGACGAAATAAAAACAGCAGCAGAGAGAGTACTTAAAAAATTAAGACAGATAAATAGTGAATATTTGAGCTGGTTTGAAATGCTTCTTGCAATGCTATTTGCAGTAATTGGATATAATCTTCCAATTTGGCTACTATTCTTCCAAGCAAAAATGAGACAAATTGAAATGGAAGATGAGGTAATGCAATTCCAAACAATTATCTTAATGCTAATGAGAATAGAGAGAGTAAATGTTGAGATGATTCTTGAGTGGCTTGAAAGATATTCAAATATATTTAGAGAACCAATCTCAAGATGTGTAAACAACTATGAATCTGGACCTTGGGAAGCCCTAGAAGCAATGAAAGATGAAGTAAACTACAAAGAATTCATTCGTATAATTGAAAGCTTACAAGCTGCAGTTGAAAGAATTCCTATTGCAGAAGCATTCGACGAACTTGATTCTGAAAGAGATTACTATCAAGAAAGAAGAAAGGAATCTAATGCAAGATTAATTTCAAAGAAGGGCATGATAGGAAAAGTAATAGGATTTGCACCAATGGTATGTTTATTTGTAGGATATTTAATTATCCCACTAGTTGTTATAGGATTAACGAGTATGTCTTCATCATTTAATACAATGGCTTCTATGACATAATAAAATCAGGAGGATATAAATTGTGGAAAATGCAACCAAAGCATTAGAAATAGCATCAGGTGTATTAATAGCGTTAATGGTGCTTGGTCTAGTTGTTATAGCTTACAGCAGACTTGCAAATGAAAAAAGGGAAGAGTATGAGGCTACAGCAATAGAACAAGCAACCAACTTTAACGTTGAATATGAATATTATAATAAGCAGGGATTGTATGGAACAGAACTTTTATCACTAGCAAATAAGATGGAAAATTACAATAAAAAATATAAGGAGTCAGAAGGATACCAAAGGATAGAGATGACGGTAAGCCTTAAAGCTATGGTTGGAAATATAAAATATTTTACAGCAGGTTCCGGATTAAGTAGCAGTGATTTAACATCTAGATATGCAAGTCTTACAAAAGATATAAATAAAACTGGTAAAACAATTCTTACTTCAAGAGAAACAAATGAAAAGAAAACCATTGCAGAATGGTCAAAATTAAATAGTGGAACAATAAATGCAAAATTATCATCGAGTGATATAGAAAAGATAAATGCTTATAGGGACTTGGTAGATGAACAGACTGGAGTCGCAAGAAAAACATTTAATTGTACAAATGTTGAATATGACAAGAGTAATGGAAGAATTACAAAAATGACTTTTGAAGATACATCAAAGTAGTAAGGGGGCTTAAATTATGGAAAATGCAAGTACAGCACTAATAATGGCGGCAACCATACTAATAGGAGTTCTTATAATATCAACTGGAGTTTATTTATTCAATCATTTTGGAGAGAGTACAAAAGAAATAAACGATAGAATGGAACAGGCACAAATTGACCAAATAAACGTACAATTTACAAAGTATGAAGGAGTTACAACGTGTTCAGCACATGATATAGTAAGCATAGCAAATCTTGCAAAACAGTACAACACGGAAAATGGATTTACCACCCCTGTAACAGACAATGGTGCATATTATATTCAGGTATCAATAAAAATGGATTTAAGAGATACAGAACTTCCAATAAACAGCTTAAAAAATTTTGAGGCTTTATCTGAAGAAAAATATCAAACTTTCATGAGCAAATATTCACTAACAACTGACAATAAAAAACAATTTTTTACATGTAGTGAAGTCATAGTAAACAGCATGACAGGCCGTGTTTCTAAAATATCATTCGAACAAAATTAAAAAAATTGTAAAATAAATGTAAAATAAAAAAATATATTGAATTATTATTTTTCAAATGTTATAATAAAGAGGAATTATGAAAAGAAATATCTTATTAATTATTACGATTGTATTGGTAATAATTGTAACCATAATCTATAATTTTTCTAACTATAGAAAAAATCAATTAGATGTGCAAAACAACAATAAATCTTATCAAAGTTTTTACAATGTTCAAGTTCTTGGAACTGATTTGGCTACATTGATAAACAAGGTGGAAAACAGCAATATAAAGAACAATGTTGAAAAGGATGAAAAAGGATATTACATAGATAATGGAACAAATTCTATAAAAATAGATATAAAATTTTTAGAAATGGACAAGGTAATATCTGCTGAAGCAATTCAAAAAAATGGAATTGAACAATTTGTACATAACTTTGCTGCAATGAATTTTAAATGTACAAAAATTGAATATCATCAAAATACAAAAAATGTAAAATATATGTATTTTGAGCAAGTTTAAGTTTTTAACATTTTATATTGTAAAATCAATATAAAGAAAAGATAAAATTTTAAAAATACAAAAGGAGGAATTTTTTTATGGAAAATGCAAGTAAAGCATTAATTATCGCAGGAGCTATCTTACTATCAATACTACTTATAGGATTAGGAATGATGGTATACAGCAAAGCTAAGGGAACATTAGACGACACAGGAATCGATGATGTTGCAGTTCAAACATTTAATAGTAAATTTTCTGATTATGAAGGAACAAACGTATCTGGAGCATCAGTAAATGCACTACTTACAACAATAGTAAACAACAACAGAACATACAGTGGAAGTGATACATCAAAACAAGTTACTGTTACTCTTACAGGCGTTACTGTAACAGCAGGAACAGATCCAGCAGGAAAAGCTCCAACAACAACACTAAAGGTTCCAACAGGTTATACTTATACTGTAACAAGTGCAACAGATGCTGGTAGCGGATACATAAATGCAATAACAATAGCAAGAAATGGAACAAAATAAATTAGGAGAATATTATGGAAAATGCATCAGAGGCTTTAAAGCTAGCAGCTTCAGTGCTGGTATTTGTAATGGCAATAACTGTTACAATAGCTTTGTTTTCACAAGCTAGAGAAACATCAGAGCTTGTTTTACAATCCTCTGATGTAACTTCATATTATGATTATCAAGATTATACGAAAAAAGATAGAGTATACGAAAATAGAATTGTTGGTCTTGAAACAATAATACCAACACTTTATAAATATAATAAAGAAAATTACAGAATAGAGTTTTGGAATGGTACATACAATGCTGAAACTGGGGAATATACCATGACTACACCTCTTACGATTTATACTACGGTTTCAAATGAAAAACTTTGGTCGGATGGATATAAGAGTACTAGAACTTATGAACAACAAGGAAATAGTAAAAAAATATATGCTTTCGACTTTTCAGAAGAAATTCTTAGAAACGAATCTTGGCTTAGAAACCAACAGGTTATAATTAAAAATTTGAATTACATACTTGAAGGAAACACACAAGATAGTGGAAATCTGAGTTATTCAAATAATCCACTTACAAAAACTCAGAATAAATATCTTGAACTTGTTGGAAAATACCAAAACGAAGATACAAGTAATAAAAACAAAACGACTACCAAAACAGTTATAAAATATATTAAAATTTAATAAACAAAAGAGCTATATAAAATGTTAGAAAGGAAATAAAAATGGGAGACTCTTTAATTACAATCATTGCAATATTTTTAGCAGCTATACTAATGTTTGTATTTCCATTAATGGCTGTATCAGAAAGAACCGACGATATATCTCAACTTGCTGTAGAAACATCTACTACAGAATTTGTAGACAATGTAAGAAACACAGGAAAATTAACACTTGATAATTATTCAAAATTTATAGATGAAATTACTGCTACAGGAAATTCTTATGATGTCGAAATGGAAATACAAGTATTAGACGAAAACCCAGGAGTAAAAACAACACAAGCAGAAACAACAAAAATAGGAGAGAACGTATACTATACTTTATATGATTCTCAGATAAAAGAAAGATTAGGTATCGACTCAACAGATAATACTACTAATAAACATCAAATAACATTAAAAGAGGGCGATATGGTTTCTGTTACTGTAAAAAATACTAACACTACAATAGCTCAAACCTTAAGAAATTTCTTCTATAGAATAGCTGGACACGACACATATCAAGTTGCAGCACAGCATGCTGGAATGGTAACTGTAAATGGTACAAAGTAATTTTAATAATTAATTATAAAAGCCTAGCCATGTTTTTATGCACTAATGTATAACTTGGCTGGGCTATTTAAAACTAAAGGAAAGGTAAAATAAACAATGAAATTACAACACTTAGCTGTTATCTTTGTAATTATTATAATACCAATATCAATGGTATTATCACAATATACTAGTACACATATAAAAACTATCGAACGTCAAACACAGTATAATACAAGATTAATAAATGCAACCTATGACGCAATGAAGGCATTCAAAGTTAATACTGTAAATAATAGATATTCAACTTTAAATAACTCTAAAATTAGAGACATAGAAGCTTCAATAAATGTATTTTACAATACACTTGGAACAAGTATGAAAATACAGGGATATTCTACTTACGATATGAAAGATTATACACCAGCAATATTGTTTAACCTATACGATGGTTATTATATATATACTAACTACTATGATACAGAAATAAGCGATTACAAATATGGAATAAAACCTCTAGTAGCATATTCTTGTAGATATGTGAAAGGAAATGATTATGATTTCGTTGTTAATTACACTTTAGACAACACCATCACAATAGTAGGAAAAGTAGACGGAGAATATGTCACAAAAACAGGTCACCTAATATATGATGATGGAACAACGATGACTGGAGAAGTACTTACAGAAACATTACTTACATTGGATGATGCAGGAAACCAAACGATTGCAAATTATGAATATGTAGTTTACAACAGCCAAAAGATATATAAGGAAAATAATATAACGCTTGGAGATGAAAATGGAGCAACACCTTATTACCAGAGATATTTTATGTTTAGTAGTCAATACAAAAAAGATTATGTACAGGACGACAGAATATCAAATCCCAATAATAGTACAATGCAATATTTGTTAAACCATACGAACAATGGACATTTATTTAGTGACAGTGCACAAAATTATTATAACAATGGAAAAGAATTTGTAGAATGGCTAAAAACGAGTGGAATAGCTGACAAAATAACTGTAGATGATGCTCGTGACAGTGAGAACAATCCAATAACTTATGATAACAAAGAAATAAACGGTAACAATAAAATTTTCAATACAAGTGCAAACAATAATCCACTACAAACAGACTCTCTTTTCAATTCACATAGAAAAGAAGTAATAAGAAAATCAATAGAAACAAACCTAATATCTTCAATAGCAAATTATAATGCACATTCATCTGTTGGATATGAATTTGCAATGCCTAAAATACAAGAAGATGAATGGGAAAAGATAGAGAACTATGTATGCGTAACAGCATTCTTGCAAGGATTACCGATAGGAGCTAAAGTATTTAACAACTATTGCATAATATCAAGTAATTCGAATGAAGAAACAGTTGGAAATGATTCAATATACTTTATTGTAAGAAATGCTTCAGGAAACTATGAATATCATGAACCAGGCTGTAAAGTAATGATAGAACAATTGAAAAATGGAGCAACCGTAGTTGGAGCATATCAAAACAGTGATTTTGAAAGAATTGCAATCTCACTTACAGGAGCAGATGCGAATGCACATACACAATTAAACGATGAAGAAGACACAAGCAAAGCATATTACTATCCACAATATTCAGAAAGAAACGGAGGTACCGTAAAGGCTGCAACAGGATGTTACAACTGTATAGTAAATGCTTCAGACGCATATAGCTCAGATGACATATTAAAAAATGTAGACAACATTGGAGATACACCATCAATGAGTGGAGAAAACTTAAGAACAACATATCTTAGAGCATTATCAAGATGTAGACAAGATTTATATGTAACAAATGGTTACTTTGGATATTAATAAAACAAACAATAAAAAAATGGAGTAATATATGGAAAATGAATGTTTATCAAAAAATGCTATACCATCAATACAAGACGAAATAAAAAATGATGCAGAAAAAAAAGAAAAAATAAAAGGAAATTCCAAAAAAGAAGAAGGAAAGATAGTAATAGAGGACCCTGTTGTAAAAATTACATTCAGAAGAATGTTAGCATATTTTATAGTATACAGTTTTCTAGGGTTTGTAATAGAAACACTATTTGGAATGGTAACAAAAGGAGTAATAGAAAGCAGAAGAAGTTGCTTATTTGGACCATATTGTTGCATATATGGTCTAGGTGCAGCTTTGATGATACCAGGTCTAAAACCATTTAAAAAAAGCAATTGGACACTATTCTTAGCAGGAGCAGTAGAAGGCTCAATAATAGAATATGTACTAAGTGTAATTGGAGAGCTGATATTCAAAATTAAATGGTGGGATTACTCAAACATGCCATTCAACATAAATGGTAGAATAACACTTCTATTTAGTGTATTTTGGGGATTACTTGCAATAGGACTAATAAGATTCATAAACCCTTATGTAGAAAAATTCATAAATAAAATCCCAGAAAAAACCTTTAAGATAAGTGTAGTAATACTATCTGTTCTTATTTTCGCAGACTTGTTATTTACTGCATTTGGACTACAAGTATTTTTCACAAGACTTGCCAAAAACAATAACATAGAAATAAAAGGCGAAAAAGCAATGACACTTAGTGAGGAAATAATGCAAAGCCAAGTGGTACAATTTTTATCGAAAAATTGTTTTACAGATGAAAGAATATTAAAAACATTTCCAAACATAAAATTTCAAAATACTCAGGGAGATATTATCTGGATAAAGGATTTATTGCCAGAAATTCAACCATATTATTTTAAAATAAGTAATAAATTTAGATTGAAATAAGGAACAAAAGTTTTTAAATTGCTACAAATTTATTAACAGTAAAATAAATTATTGCTATATATAAAAATTGTAATTAAATTAAAAGTGTAGAAGAATATAAAAAATAAAAAAGCATATATTATACAAAATGAAAGAGAGGTATAATGTATGCTTTTTAAATATATAAGTAAAAAATGTATAAATAAAAAATTTATAATAAAAACAATAGCAATGCTTCTGATAATGTACACTGCATTAACAATGTGTGTGAAAGCAAATGCAGAATATTATGAATGGGCAACTATAGATAAAAGCGAAACAAAGCAAACCAGTAGCGGGCTGGTATCAAGTTCCGAAACTGTTACAGATAATCCTCTGGGATTAACCTGTGGTTCGGCATGTTTAATAGAGCAAAGTTCTGGAACGGTAATTTATGATTTAAATATGCATGAGAAATTACGTCCAGCAAGTGTTACAAAGGTAATGAGTCTTTTATTGATAATGGAAGCTTTGGACTCTGGAAGAATAAGTTTGCAAGATAAAATTCCATGCACAGAAGATGCAAGCAAAATGGGCGGTTCGCAAATTTGGCTTGATGTAAGAGAAACCTTAACTGTTGATGAAATGTTGAAAGCAATAGCAATTGTTTCTGCAAATGACTGCGTAGTTGCGATGGCCGACTACCTAGAGGGAAGTCAAGAAGCGTTTGTTACAAAAATGAATCAAAAGGCAAAAGAGCTGGGCATGAACGATACAACATTTAAGAATTGTCATGGAATAGACGAAGATGGGCATGTTACATCAAGCTATGACATCGCAATAATGTCTAGAGAACTATTAACGAAGCACCCCCTAATAACCAAATACACAACTATTTGGATGGACTCATTAAGAGATGGCAAGTCAAGTCTGGTAAATACGAATAAATTAGTTAGAAACTATACTGGTTGCACAGGATTGAAAACAGGCTCAACTTCATTAGCACTTTACAACTTATCTGCATCAGCAACAAGAGATAATTTATCTTTAATAGGAGTAGTAATGAGAGCACCAACAGCAAAAGAAAGATTTGCTGATGCACAAAAATTATTGGATTATGGTTTCAGTAATTATAGTGCAACAAACCTTGGCAAACAGGGAGAAGTAGTACAACAAATAAATGTAAATAAGGGAAGCAAGCAAACCATGAATGCAATATTAGAAGAAGATGTAAATATAATAAGCAGTAAGAAAAATGCAGGAGAAATAACAAAAGAAATTCAGCTTGAAAACACAATAAATGCCCCTATTTTAAAAGGACAGAAATTGGGAGAAATACAGTATAGTTTGAATGGTAAAGTTGTAAGAACAGTTAATATAGTTGCAGAAGAAGAAATTGAAAAACAAAAATTCAGCAACATCACGGCAAATATATTAAAAAGCTGGTTTAATCTATTAAGAAAATAACTTTACGATTTTTACAGAAACTTCTTTATCATCAGTAGAAAAATACAATTTTATTCTACTGCCAGTGTTATTGGTAAACTTGAAATCAATAGATCCATAAGCAACTGCGGCATCTTTGCCGTCTGGAACATAAGAAACCTTCTTGCCATGCTCATGACGCTCAACAACCTTTAAATCTGAAACATCAAGAACAGCATTATAAAGAGTGCTACTAATTTGACAATTTCCTCCGCCTAAAGCCTGAACTTTCTTGCCATTTTGAAAAACAGTAGCCTTTTTGTAGCCTTCCTCTGCAGTTGAAGGTCCTGTTTTATCACAAAAAGAAAAAGTTTCACCATTTTCCACAATAGTTTCATTTAACTTGCCACAAGTAATACGAATATTAGTTAATCTGTTTTCGGTACTAGAACCTAAATTAGTAGAATACGATGCGAGCTCCTCTTCACTAGAAGAGGCTCCTTTTATATTTGGATTTGAAAGAACATTTTCAATTCTATTATTTACATCATCTACAGAGTGATTACTAACAGAATTATTTTCATCACTATTAGACTCATCATTAGAAGAAGTAGCAAGCCTTGAAACATTAGCAGAATCGTTATTGTTTTGAGTATTACCGTTGTTAGAATTATTTGCTTTTACAACAAAAAATATGCCAACAGCAATAATAATTATTACAATAATGATTATAATATAAATAAAACCATTTTTTTTCTTAGAATTAGAATCCATAAATAAAATCCTTTCTGTTTTTATTTTATATGTAACAGATTATTTATTAATATGAAAATTTGAAATAATGAATACAAAAATTGAGTAAATAAGATAACAATGCTAAAAAACATTACTAAGAATATTATGTACAAAAAATAATAAAATATGAAAAAGAAAAAGCGCATCTTTAAACCTTACCTCAAAAATGGTTGACAAATTAATCTTTTAAAAGTATAATAAATATGTAGTTTTAAAGAAGGAGAGTGCCAGAAACATCTGGTGGAAAATTAAAATATGTCAAAAATATGGAAAAAGTTGTTGATGGCTATTTTAATAATTGCATGCTTATTTAATATAATGAACAAACTAGTAAAAAGAATTACATTAAAACAGGAGCTAGAGAGTTCAGCACAATATTTAGAAGAAAGAAATGAAAATCAACAAAAATAAAAAAATAGTAAAAAAAGTTAATTAACACTTGAAATGATTACAAATTTATGTTATCATAGTATTTAGCAGTTTTTATAAAATAAAGAAGAGGTGAAAGCAATGAAAGAAGGAATACATCCAAATTATGCAGAAACAACAATCACATGTGCATGTGGTAACGTTATAAAAGTAGGTTCTACAAAGAAGGACCTTAAAGTTGATGTTTGCTCAAAATGCCATCCATTCTGGACAGGTAACTTAAAGAGAGAAACAACTGGCGGTAGAGCTGCTAAGTTCAAGAGCAAATACGGAATCCAATAATAAAGATATAACCACGGGAAAACCGTGGTTTGTTTTTTTGCATTTAAATAAAAAAATTGCAAGCCAAAATCACTTAAAACCCTTGACAAATACGTAAAAATGTTGTAAAGTATAATAGCATTACAAATTAAACGAAATTACAAAAATTATAAATGTATTATAATTAATGTTATGAGAGGATAAAGGTGTATGGAGAAGAAAGTTCAAATTGGTATGTTATGCGAAATATATGGCAAGCTTTTAACAAAAAAGCAGTATTCTATTTTGAATGACTATGCAAATGAGGACTTGTCTTTAACAGAAATTGCAGAAAATAACAATATAACAAGGCAAGCAGTAAACGATATTGTTAAGAAAGGGGAAAATAAGCTTTTGGAATATGAACAAAAGCTGGGCATTATGAAGAAAACAATAAACCAAGAAAAACAAATTCAAAATATTCTTTCTGAATTAAGCAAAATTACAGATACTTCATCAGATAAAAAAGTAGAGAAAATTTTGAATAGTGTTAGAAAAGAATTAACAAGTTTAAATGCATAATTATATTGTTGCTAAAAGCAAATATAACTAAAAGATAAATTAAGGGGAGGATACAGAATATGGCTTTTGAAGGACTATCTTCTAAATTGCAAGAATTTACAAAAAAATTAAGAGGAAAAACAAGAATTACAGAATCAGATTTAAAGGAAATGCTTAGAGAAGTAAAACTTGCATTGTTAGATGCAGATGTAAACTATAAAATAGTAAAAGAGTTTACAGCAAGCATACAAGAAAAAGCCCTTGGCCAAGATGTATTAAAATCTTTAACTCCAGGACAACAGGTTGTAAAAATCGTAAAAGATGAGCTTATAGAATTGCTAGGAGGAACGGAAAGCAGAATTAACTTTAGTCCAAATCCACCAACAATTATAATGCTTGTTGGATTACAAGGTTCAGGAAAAACTACAACCGCAGGAAAGCTTGCAAATCTTCTTAGAAAAGAAGGAAAGAAACCTTTATTAGTTGCATGTGATGTTTATAGGCCAGCTGCTATTAAGCAGTTACAAGTAGTAGGAAATCAACTTAACATACCAGTATTTGCAAATGAATCAACAAAAGATGTTGTTTACATTGCAAAACAGGCAATAGATGTTGCTTATTCAAAGATGAATGATGTAATCATATTAGATACAGCAGGACGTCTTCAAATAGACGAAGATCTTATGAATGAACTTAAGAATGTAAAAGCTAAAGTTCATCCACACGAAATACTTCTTGTAGTAGATAGTATGACAGGACAGGAAGCGGTAAATGTTGCACAAGGCTTTAATGATGCACTAGGAATTGATGGAGTTATTCTTACAAAATTAGATGGCGACACTCGTGGTGGTGCTGCACTATCTGTAAAGAAAACAACAGGCAAGCCTATTAAATTTATAGGAACTGGTGAAAAATTAAGTGAACTTGAAGTATTCCACCCAGATAGAATGGCATCTAGAATTCTTGGAATGGGAGATGTGCTATCAATAATAGAAAAGGCTGAAGAATCTTTTAGCCAAGAAGAAGCTGAAAAGCTTGCAAATCAGCTTAACAAAAAAGAGTTCGATTTAAACGATTATCTAGCACAGTTAAGGCAAGTTAAGAAAATGGGTTCTTTCTCATCTTTATTGAAGATGGTACCAGGAATGGCAGACATAAAGGATTTGAAAGTTGATGATAAAGAATTCACAAAAATTGAAGCAATTATTTGTTCAATGACAGATAAAGAAAGAAGAAATCCAAAGCTACTTAATGGACAAAGAAGACTAAGAATTGCTAAAGGCAGTGGAACAACAGTTGCAGAAATTAATAGATTCATGAAATCATTTGAAATGACTCAAAAAATGATGAAACAAATGAAAGATAGAAAGTCTATTAAAAAGATGATGGGACAGATGAAAAACATGGACCCAGAAGAATTGAAAAAATTACAAAATTCAATGAAATAAAAGTGTTTTTAATATTTTTCCTAGATAAAGAGAAAAATCTCTTGAAACTTCATGGAAAAAATTAATATAAATTCTATAAAATTTTTTGGAGGTGAATTAAAAATGGTAAAAATCAGATTACAAAGAGCAGGTGCTAAAAAAGCTCCATTCTATCACATTGTTGTTGCAGATTCTAGATCACCAAGAGATGGAAGAATAGTAGAGCAAATTGGAACATACGATCCAATGACAAATCCAGCTACAATCAAACTTGACAAAGAGAAGGTTGCTACATGGATTAAAAATGGTGCAAAACCAACAGACACAGTTAAAGCTTTAATTGAAAAAGCACAATAATTTTAGTGCAGAAAGGCAAAGCTATGGAAGAAATTTTAAAAACTATACTCGAAAATTTAGTTGACCAAAAAGATCAAGTTCAAGTTACTAGAGTTGACGATGAAAGAGGAGTTTTACTTAAAGTGAAAGTCGCAAAGGAAGACATGGGCAAGGTTATTGGTAAACAAGGAAGAGTTGCAAAAGCAATAAGAACTGTTATGAAAGCTATTACATCTAAGGAAAACAAAAAAGTTGGAATTATATTTGAAGAATAATTGAGAGGTTATTGAATGCAGAAATATTTAGAAGTTGGTCAAATTGTAAATACATTTGGAATAAAGGGAGAAGTTAAAGTAAATCCTTTTACAGATGATTTAGAGAGATTTGAAGAACTTAAAACTGTTTATGTTGAAAAGAAAAAAGAGCTTATTTTATACGAAATTGAACATGTAAAATATAGCAAAAACATGGTAATTCTAAAGCTAAAAGGAATTGAAAATCCGGAAGATGCACAAAAATTTAAAGGTTGCTATCTAAAAATAGATAGAAAAGATGCAAGAAAACTTCCAGAAGGAACATACTTTATAGCAGACTTGATTGGATTAGATGTATATACCGACGAAGGAAATTTGCTTGGAAAAGTAAACGACATCTTCAACAGAGGAAGTAGCGATATTTACTCTGTAAAGAATGAGGAAGGAAAAGAAATTTTACTTCCAGCAATAAAAGATGTAATAAAGCAAGTAGACTTAGAAGAAGGAAAAATAATAGTTCATATTATCGAAGGACTTTTATAATGAAATTAGTAGGAGAAGAAAAATGAGATTTGATGTACTAACATTATTTCCAGAAATGTTTGAACCACTTAAACATAGTATTATTGAAAGAGCTTCAAAACAAAATCTTATAAATATTAATTTAGTTAATATAAGAGATTTTTCAAAAGACAAGCACAAAAAAGTAGATGATACACCTTATGGTGGTGGAGCAGGAATGGTTGTAAGACCTGACGTTGTGTATGATGCATACGAATCGGTAAAAACAGAAAATTCAAAAGTGATTTTTCTATCACCTCAAGGAAAAAAATTAAACCAGAAAAAAGTCCAAAGTTTAGCTAAAGAGAGTAATTTAATTCTTCTATGTGGACACTACGAGGGAATAGACCAAAGAGTT
Organism: uncultured Clostridium sp.; assembly: GCA_900552135.1. Lineage (GTDB taxonomy): Bacteria > Bacillota > Clostridia > TANB77 > CAG-508 > CAG-245. The sequence goes on along the minus strand of URYN01000007.1, from coordinate 15,310 downwards.
TTAGATGAAATTGTTGATGAAGAAATATCTATTGGAGATTATGTGCTAACAGGTGGAGAGCTACCAGCAATGGTGCTAATAGATGCGGTTAGCAGATATGTAGATGGAGTTCTTTCAAAGGACTCTACAAAAGAAGAATCTTTCTCACAGGGATATTTGGAATATAATCAATATACAAGACCAGAAGAATTCTTAGGAAGAAAAGTTCCAGAAGTGTTACAATCTGGAAACCACCAGAACATAGAAAAATGGAGAAATGAAAGTTCTTTAGTAAATACCTATAAAAAAAGGCCAGATCTTCTTTCAAAAGAAGATATTGAAAAGGCTAAAAAAATCATGAATGAAATTGATTAAATTTAGAAAATTAAAGAAAGGAGAATATCGATGGATATTATAAAATCAATAGAACATGAACAATTGAAAAATAAGATTCCAGACCTTAAAGTTGGTGATACTGTAAGAGTACATCAAAGAATTAAGGAAGGAAACAGAGAAAGAATCCAAGTATTCGAAGGAATAATTATAAAGAAGCAAGGTGGCGGAGTTAACGCTACATTCACAGTTAGAAGAATCGCTTATGGAGTAGGAGTTGAGAAAACATTCTTAATTCATTCACCATTAGTAGAGAAAGTAGAAGTAGTAAGAGTTGGTAAAGCAAGAAGAGCTAAATTATACTACTTAAGAGATAGAGTAGGAAAGGCTGCTAAGACAAAGGAAAATGTTGGTGCTAAAATTGAATCTAAATATATAGATGTAAAAGCAACAGCAGAAGAAGTTCCTGCAGTTGAAGAAACAGTTGCTCCAGCTGAAGAACCAGCAGTAGAAGCACCTGCTACAGAAGCAACTGAAACAGAAGCTCCAAAAGCAGAATAATTTATAGAAATATAAAATAAAACTTCATAAAATTATAGAAAAGTAAATCATATTTTGTAAATGACAAGATATGATTTATTTTTTTTCAAAATTTGCATAATTCTATAAAAAAAGGTAAAGATAAAAAAAGATTAAAAGTTATTTATAAAAGAAATAAGAAAGGAGATTCTAATGGAAAAACATTTGATGATAACAGGAACCTCAACTGTCTCATGGAAAGACGCAATAGTTAGAACGATTGCAGAGGCTTCAAAAACAATAGATTATTTATCAGGAGTGACAATATTAAATCAAAAAGCAAAAATAAATGGAAGCAAAATAACGGAGTATTATGTGGATTTAGATATAACATTTTTATTAGATAGAGACAGAAAATAAAAGGAGGGAGTTTGTATGGAAAAGATTAATACATCGAAAGAATATAATGATTATGTTGATAAAAAGTCGCCAAATTCCCCAATATTAAAAGATTGTTTTAATGCATTTTGGGTTGGCGGGATGATTTGTTCTATTGGACAATTAATTTTAGATTTTTGTTTGTATAAGGGAATGGATAACACAATAGCATCAACAGTAGTTTCTATTTCATTAATTGCAATTTCAGCTATTCTAACAGCTTTAAATGTGTTTAACAGAATTGGAAAATTTGCTGGAGCAGGTTCATTAGTACCAATTACGGGATTTGCAAATTCAATAGTATCTCCAGCCATAGAGTATAAATCTGAAGGTTATGTTATGGGTGTTGGAGGAAAAATGTTTACTGTTGCAGGACCAGTACTTGTATTTGGTATTTCTGCTTCTGTAATAGTGGGAATTATTGCAACATTATTTGCATAAGAAAATGATGAAATAAGAAAGTTTCATATTGAGATTAACAAAATTTAATTAAATGAGTGTAATCTGTAGAAATAAAATTATGAAAAAATTTAAAGCATAATTAGAAAGATTTTAATCTAAAAAAGAAAGGATGAATTTTATGAAAAGAGTCGGAAAACAAACTATAAGTTTTGATAATCCGCCAACAATAGTTCAAACAGCATCTATTGTTGGGCCAAAAGAAGCCGATGGCCCAATGGCAAAGTATTTTGATAAATGTTTGGAAGATGAATTCTGGGGAGAAAAATCTTGGGAAAAGGCTGAAAGCAAGATAATAAAAGAAACAACAAATCTAGCAATAGCAAAGGCAAATTTGGGAGCAACCGATATAGATTATTGCTTTGCAGGAGACCTATTAAATCAATGTATTTCAAGTGATTTTGGACTTAGAGATTCAAACATTCCTTACTTTGGAGTATTTGGAGCATGTTCAACATTTGTGGAAAGTATGTGTTTAGGAGCTGTATTTATAGAAGGAAAAGCAGCAAAAAACGTGCTATGTGCGACATCTAGCCACTTCTGTAGTGCAGAAAAGCAATTCAGATTTCCACTAGAATTAGGAACTCAAAGACCACCAACAGCTCAATGGACTGTAACAGGAGCAGGGGCAGTAGTATTATCTGATTCAGGAGATGGCCCAGTAATTACAAACATCACACCAGGAAAAATTATAGACATGGGAATAAAAGATGCAAATAACATGGGAGCGGCAATGGCACCAGCGGCACTAGACACATTAATAACACACTTTCAAGATACAGGAAGAAAACCAAGTTACTATGATGCAATAATAACAGGAGATTTAGGTTATATAGGAAAAGAAATATTAGGAGAAATGGCCCAAAGCAAAGGATATAACATAAATGCAAATTACAACGACTGTGGAGTATTAATGTTTGATAAAGAAAAGCAAGATACCCACTCCGGAGGAAGCGGATGTGCCTGCATCGCAACAGTATTTTCTGGATACTTTTTTAAGCAATTACAGGAAAAGAAAATAAAAAGATTATTGTTGATGGCAACAGGTGCACTAATGAATTCAACCAGTATGCAACAAGGAGAAAGCATACCAGGAATAGCACATGCTATATCTATAGAGGTAAAGGAAAATTAAAAGAAAGAATGTGGAAAACACATTAAAGAGGAATTTTTTATGGAATTTATACAGAGTATAGACTGGCTTCAAATGCTTAGATGTTTCGTAACTGGAGGAGCAATATGTATAATAGGTCAAATTTTATTAGATAAAACTAAACTTACTCCGGCTAAAATATTAGTTATATTCGTTACAGTTGGAGCAATTCTAGGAGGATTAGGAATCTACAAATATTTAATTGATTTCGCAGGAGCAGGAGCAACAGTACCTTTAACAGGATTTGGAGCAAACTTATCAAAAGGAGCGTTAGAAGCGGTTAAAGAAAATGGATTAGTAGGAGCCTTTATTGGAGGCGTAAAGGCGAATGCAGGAGGAATAGCTGCAGCAGTATTCTTTGGATACTTGGCATCATTAATTGCAAAACCGAAGATTAAAAAGCAGTAAAATAATTTTATAAAAAATCAAAATTTGTCTAGTATTTTTATTTTTAGTGTGGTAAAATGATGAAGTAAAAATAAAAGGAAGGACGAGCAAAAATGGAAAACGAAACAAAGAAACAGGGAAACTATTTAACTGGAATAATAGGAGCTATAATTGGTGGATTTATTGCTACTATTCCTTGGGTGCTAGCGTATGTATATGGAAACATGATGCTATCATTATTGGCTGTACTTATAGCAGCTGGAGAATTTTATGGTTATAAACTATGCAAAGGAAAAATAGACAAAAAACTACCTGTAATAATAATGATACTTGCAATAATAATTGTATCAGTAACAACATTGATAATAATACCTGCATGGTTACTTGCAAAAGAAGGTCTGCCAGTAACACTACAGTCTATTAAGAATTTATATTCATTTAATGATTTTTCCACTGCAATAGTAAAAGATTATTTTATTACAGTTATATTTACTGTACTTGGAGCAAGCGTTGTAACTAGTTCAATAAAAAAGCAATTAGCAAATAATGTTGAAGATATAAATTTGACTGTTTCAAATACTGAAGAACAAATCAAAATTAAGGAAAGTGCAATAAAGGTTATAAAACCAATATTTGAAAAATATAATGCAAAATCTCAAGAAAATTCAATGACTAAAGAAGAGGTGTTTGCAGAGGTTGAAGACAAAAATAAGAATATTTATTTTAAAGAATTAACAAGCTATGGAATTATAAAGAAATATAAGGGAAAATACTTCTATCAAGAATCTGAAGAGAGCTCAATAAAGAAAAAGCCTTCTACAGGAAAAATTGTTGGTATTACAATTGGGATTCTTGTTATAATTTTTGCTATTGTTGCTATATTCACAGGAGGAACAGGAACAAATCTTATACAAAATAGTGATATAAAATTTGAAATCCCAAGTAATTGGAATGTATATAATGAATACAGTGCTGAAGAGGGATGGTCATATTACAGATATATAAATTCTGTACCAAGCTATGAAAATCAAGAAACAAATACAATAGACTATTCTGCACAACCTGCAATAATAAATGTTAACTATGATCATGCAAATGCTGATGGAGAAAATACAATTGATTCAACAACAGATAACTTTGCATCTATTGATGAGGTAAAGACTGTTGTAGAATCTTATATCAAAGAAAGTATCCAACCAGAACAATATGATATTAATGTTGTAACTTCAAAGAATGGTTACCAAACAGTAAAAGCAAAAATGCAATATGATAGTGATCCAGAAGAAATAGATTATTATTACTATATTTATAAGGATGGAAAACTTGCATATCTTACAGGATATACATTCAATACAAAGGATGATGCAGAGCTAGAAAATACATTAGACAGTATATTGGATAGTTTTGCATGGCAATATTAATTTGATAACAATAATAAAGTTTGTATACAAAAAGTAGACTAAAAAAAAACACCTTTTTTTCGGTGTAAATTTAGTCTATTTTTGTTTTTAAAACAATTTTTCATAATTTGTTTGCATTTAATTTTATACATGAATAAATTTTGAAAGGTTAATGATTTGCTTAATAATAAAAATATAATAATGATTCAAAATACTAAAATTAATTAAAATATAATAAGAGGAGGATTTTATAAATGGAAACTAAATATATTTTTGTTACAGGAGGAGTTGTATCAGGGCTTGGAAAGGGAATTACAGCGGCATCGCTAGGAAGGCTTCTTAAAAATAGAGGATATAAGGTTGCAAATCAAAAGTTTGATCCTTATATAAATATAGATCCAGGTACGATGAGCCCTTATGAGCATGGAGAGGTTTTTGTTACAGATGATGGAGCCGAGACCGACTTGGATTTGGGACATTATGAGAGATTTACAGATGAGTCTTTAACGAAGAATTCTAGTATAACAACAGGAAGAATATATAGTGAAGTAATAGAAAAAGAAAGAAGAGGAGATTACTTGGGAAAAACTGTTCAGGTAATTCCACATATAACAAATGCAATTAAAGATAAAGTATATTCTTTAGGAAAATCTGGTGTGGATATTGTTATTACAGAAATAGGTGGAACTGTTGGAGACATTGAAAGCTTACCTTTTCTGGAAGCAATTAGACAGGTTGGATTAGAAAATGATCCGGAAAATGTTTTATATATTCATGTAACTTTATTGCCATACATATCAGGTTCAAAAGAATTAAAATCTAAGCCGACACAACACTCAGTAAAAGAGCTTCAATCACTTGGAATAAAACCAGATATATTAGTGTGCAGAACAGAGATTCCGATTACAAAATCGATAAGAGAAAAAATTGCATTATTCTGTAATGTTAGACCGCAAAATGTAATAGCTAATATGACAGCAAGTAATTTATATGAAGTTCCTCTAATGATTGAAAAAGAAGGCTTGGCAGTAGAAGTTTGTAAACATTTGCAATTAGAAAATAATCTTCCTAAGAATGAAAAATGGGAGAAAATGATAGAGAACTTTAAAGAGGTAGATAATCAATTTAAAGATGATAAGAAAAAAGTCTACATTGCTATTGTTGGAAAATACATAAAATTAGAAGACTCGTATTTGTCTGTTATAGAAAGTATTAAACATGCTGGATATGCTAACAACGTTGGAGTAAAAGTAAAGCTTGTGGACTCTGAGACAATAAATGAAGAAAATGTGAAGGAAAAATTAGAAAAATTTGATGGAATTATAGTTCCTGGAGGATTTGGAAATAGAGGAATCGAGGGAAAAATTACAGCTATAAAATATGCAAGAGAAAATAAAATTCCATTCTTAGGAATATGTTTGGGAATGCAGATGGCTGTTGTAGAATTTGCAAGAGATGTGCTAAAACTAGAGGACGTAAATTCAGAAGAGTTTGAACCAGATTGCAAGAATCCTGTTATACACATAATGGAAACTCAGAAAAATGTAAATAAAAAAGGTGGAACCATGAGATTAGGAGCTTATCCTTGTGTAATAAAAGACGGAAGTCTAGCAAGTGGATTATATGGTAAGAAAGAAATATCAGAAAGACACAGACATAGATTTGAATATAACAATAAGTACAGAGAAGCAATGGAAAAAAAAGGATTAAAAATTTCTGGAACATCTCCAGATGGAAATTTGGTTGAAATTGTGGAGCTTGATAAAAAATTGCACCCATTCTTTATTGCAGGACAATTCCACCCTGAATTCAAATCTAGACCAGATAGACCACAACCTTTATTTGTTGGCTTAATATTTTCTGCAAAAAAGCAAAAGATGTAAAAGTATTTAGACAGCTCATACGAGTTTTAATAAAAAAAGACCAGGATGTAGAAATATCTTTAAGAAAGAATATTGGTTGAACTTGTATTTGAATTTTCTGAAAAAGAAAACAAAGCAAAGAATATTATTAAGAGAAGTAGCATAAAATACAATAGTTTTTTATGTGATATATATGAAAATTAGCTAATAAAAAACTAGATTTTACTTGAAAAAAGTAGAATCTAGTTATTAAAATTTAAAGAATGTGAAAGTTTTGTGAAAATTAGCAATCTCTATTGACATTTGCTAATAAAAGGTATAAATTATTAGCAGTCGTTAAGAAAGAGTGCTAAGAACATTAGTGAAATGCTGATAGCATATTAGCTAATAAAAATTGATTTGTAAGATTAAACTTTATTAGAAATTACTAATGTGATTAGAATTCTATAAGACTAGGAATTACTAAAATTTATTATAAACTTTGGTAATAAAACAAGGAGGTAATTTAATATGTTAAAACCATTAGCAGACAGAGTTGTATTAAAAATGACAAAGGCTGAAGAAACTACTAAAAGTGGAATAATTCTTTCAGAAGGAAGCAAGGAAAAACCACAAATTGCAGAGGTAATTGCAGTAGGACCTGGCGGAAATGTAGATGGAAAAGAAATAAAAATGTATGTAAAAGCAGGAGATAAAGTTGTTATAACAAAATATGCAGGAACCGAAATAAAATATGAAGGTGAAGACTACATAATTGTAAAACAAAACGATATTCTAGCAATAGCAGAATAAAATTAAATTGATTTTGAGGAGGAATTTAAAATGTCAAAAGAAATTAAATTTGGAGAAGATGCAAGAAAATCTTTATTAGATGGTGTAAATAAATTAGCAGATACAGTTAAGGTAACACTTGGACCAAAAGGAAGAAATGTTGTATTAGATAAAAAATTTGGTGCACCACTTATTACAAACGATGGCGTTACAATAGCTAAAGAAATTGAATTAGATGACCCATTTGAAAACATGGGAGCAAGACTTGTTAAAGAAGTATCTACAAAAACAAATGATGTTGCAGGTGATGGTACTACAACAGCAACAGTTTTAGCACAAAGCATGATTAAAGAAGGTGTTAAAAATGTAGCTGCCGGTGGAGATCCAATGGCAATAAAAAGAGGTATTTCTAAAACAGTTGATAAAGCTGTAGATGAACTTAAAAAAGTAAGCTCAAAAGTTGCTGGAAAAGAAGATATAGCAAGAGTTGCAAGTATATCTGCAAATGATAGAGAAATTGGTGAATTAATTTCAGAAGCTATGGAAAAAGTTACAAAAGATGGTGTTATAACAATAGAAGAATCTAAAACATCAAATACAGAGCTTAACATAGTAGAAGGAATGGAATTCGACAAAGGATATGTTTCTCCATACATGGTAACAGATACAGAAAAGATGGAGGCTGTTGTTGACAACCCATATATATTAATAACAGATAAAAAAATAAGCAATATTCAAGAAATATTACCATTACTAGAAACATTAATGCAACAATCTGGAAAACTAGTAATAATCTGTGATGATATAGAGCAAGAAGCATTATCAACATTAATCTTAAACAAATTAAGAGGTGTAATAAATGTTTTAGCTGTTAAAGCTCCTGGATATGGAGACAAGAGAAAAGCTATGTTACAAGACATTGCAACATTAACAGGTGGAGAAGTTATAACATCAGATTTAGGGCTAGAATTAAAAGACACAACAGTTGCTCAATTAGGTAGAGCAAAACAAATAAAAGCAGACAAAGAGCGTACAATTATAGTTGATGGAAGCGGAGACAAGAACGCAATAGCAGAAAGAGTTGCACAATTAAGAGCCCAAATAGAAGAAGAAAAGAGCTCTTATGAAAAAGAACAATTACAAGAACGTTTAGCAAAACTTGCTGGAGGAGTTGCTGTAATTGGTGTTGGTGCTGCAACAGAAGTTGAAATGAAAGACAAAAAATTAAGAATTGAAGACGCTTTATCAGCAACAAGAGCAGCAGTTGAAGAAGGTATAGTTGCAGGTGGTGGAACAGCATTTATAAACATTTTACCAGAAGTAGAAAAATTTGTAGAAAGCCTACCACAAGAAGAAAAATTAGGTGGTAAAATAGTTACAAGAGCTCTTCAAGAACCAGTAAGACAAATTGCAATAAATGCAGGTCTTGAGCCAGCAGTTATTCTAGAAAAAGTAAAAGCTTCACCAGCAGGCGTCGGATTTGATGCAGGAAAAGAAGAATATGTAGATATGAAAAAAGCTGGAATTGTAGACCCTACAAAGGTTTCAAGAAGTGCACTTCAAAACGCTGCATCAGTAGCTTCAATGATATTAACAACAGAAAGCATAGTAACAGACAAGAAAGAACCAAAAGCTTGTGGATGCGGAGACCATAACGACGGCGCAGGAGACATGGGAGGAATGTATTAAAACATAAACCATACCTATATGAGTTAAATTTTGTTGTAAGATAAAAATGAAAACATTTGAGAAAGGTAAGCCTAATATAAATAGATTACTAGACGAGTGTTTTAAGAAATCAATAAAAAAAATCACAAAATTAATTGATAGCAAATTAAATTAATGATATAATGAAAAGCATAAAAAGATATTGTAATTATCTAATTATGCTTTTTATTGTATTAATAAACGATTAGAAAACATGGGATAAATTATTATAGAGGTTAGAGTATAAAAAAAGCAATCACAATATTTATTAAAGTAATTCAAAATGCGAGCATGCTGGAACTGGTAGACAGGCACGTCTCAGAAGCGTGTGCCTTATGGCGTATGAGTTCAAATCTCATTGTTCGCACCAAAATTTAAAGAAAATCAGAAGATTACGAAAAATAAACTAGGAGAATAAATATGTTAGAATTTACGAAAATGCAGGGAATCGGAAACGATTACGTATATATAGATTGCACAAAAAAAGAACTAAAAAATCCAGAAAAAATCTCAAAGATAGTAAGCGATAGACATTTTGGAATAGGCTCAGATGGATTAATATTAATTAAAAATAGTAAAATTGCAGATTTCAAAATGGAAATATACAATGCAGATGGAAGCCAAGCAGAAATGTGCGGAAATGGAATAAGATGCGTCGCAAAATTTGTGTATGACAAAGGACTAACAGAAAAAACAAAACTAAAAATAGAAACACTAGCTGGAATAAAAGAACTAGAATTAAATGTTGAAAATAGCAAAGCAAAAACTGTAAAAGTAGACATGGGAGCACCTATATTAGAAGCGGAAAAAATACCAGTATATATTGATGAAAAAATGAAAGCAGAAGGCATAACGCCAACATCAGTCATAAAAAATTTGAAATTGGAAGCATATAACAAAAGATTTACATTCACATGCGTATCAATGGGAAATCCTCATGCAATAACATTTATAGAAAATGTAGAAAAATTTGATGTAAAAAAATTTGGAAGTATATTTGAATCTGCAAAATCGTTTCCAAATAAGTCAAACATTGAATTTGTAGAAATAATAGACAAAGAAAACATAAAGATGAGAGTATGGGAAAGAGGTTCGGGAGAAACCATGGCGTGTGGAACCGGAGCATCTGCATCTGTAGTTGCTTGCATTCTAAACAACAAAACATTAAATAAGGTAAAAGTACATCTATTAGGTGGAGAACTATATATAGAATGGAATAAAGAAAATAATCATGTATATATGACAGGAACTGCAGAAACAGTATTTGAAGGAAAAATAGAGATATAATAAGATTGTTTATTCTATAATTTTGCTTAAATTTGAGCATGCTGGAATTGGTAGACAGGCACGTCTCAGAAGCGTGTGCCTTACGTCGTATGATGTTCGCACCAGTAAAATAAATATTAACTAAAGAAGGAGAAAATAATGGGGACAAGTGAAAGGGAATATGAAAGCTTTGATCATTTTAATATAAAAGCAGGGAAAGAAGATAATTATTTTTTAAGTATCTTGGACGATAATCGGCATAAGTACTATAAACATTTCAAAAATGGATAAGAATTTGATTACATTTGGAAGTGGAGAAAATAACGATATAAAAATAAATTCTAAAGCACTGGATTCTGAACAGGGTTATTTAGAAGTTAATGAATTTGGAATAAAAGTTATAAACACAAGTAACACTTCTCAAATGTTTGGTAATAATAATAAATTATTAGAGGATTCATATTTAACAGGAGGAAATTTTTTAAAATTTATTAATCAGGAACACCCAGAAATAAAAGGTGTAGTATTTTTATTGTCTATTGGAAATGGAATGGATGAATGGAAAAAATATACTCTTCACCAGGGCGCTAATACTCTTGGAAGCAGTGGAGAATGCGATATAGTGCTTCCGCCAAAAGGTGTAGCTAAAAGGCATGCCACAATAAATAAAAGTGGAAACAGAATGAATATTTACAATGATTACAGTGTGAATGAAACATATGTAAATGGGTATTCAGTTCCACAGATGGAAAAAGCTGACCTTATTGATTTAGATGTGATTATAATTGGAAATTCCAAAATGATTGTTTCAGATAATAAGGTTTACTATCAAATAAAGGCGAGAGGGGTCAGACTCGATGCTATTGATATAGTAAAAAAGGTAAGAATTAAATTTAAAGTTAAGGAAATATCATCACACGTAAATATGCAAATAAAGCCATCCGAATTTGTAGCTTTCGTTGGAGGATCAGGAGCAGGCAAGTCTACCTTTTTAAAATGTATAAGTGGAGTTAATAGGCCTACATCGGGAACAGTTTTAATAAATGGAGAAAATTTATACGAAAATTATGAGAGCCTAAAATATAACATAGGGTATGTTCCACAAGATGATATTGTATATTCTAACTTAACACTTCATGATATGTTAAATTATTCAGCTAAATTGAGAATGCCTGATAATACTAATAAAAAAGAAAGAATGGAAAGAATTAAAGAAGTTTTAAACATTGTACGGTTTGAGCGATTTCGAAAATTCGTATATAAGGCAATTAAGTGGAGGGCAAAGAAAAAGAGCAAGTATAGCAGTAGAGCTAATAGCTGACCCAAGCTTATTTTTCTTAGATGAACCTACCAGTGGACTAGATCCTGGAACTGAAAGAAGCATAATGAAAACTCTAAAAACAATGTCTGAAATGGGGAAAACAATAATATTGGTTACTCACAATACATTAAATTTACATTTGTGTGATAAAATTGCCTTTTTCGGAGAAGGTGGAAAACTATGCTTTTTTGGCTCACCGAATGATGCACTAGAATTTTTTAATGTGACTGACTTTGTTGATATTTATAATATAATTAATGAAGATGTAGACGCATGGAAAACGAAATTTGACAATTCAGTATATGCACAAAACATGACGGAAATTGAAGCTAAACCCAGCACAAATAAAGTTATAAATAAGAAAAAATCTTTCTTTAAACAATTGAGCATTTTAATAGCAAGGTACATAAAACTTATATCAAATGATATACAGCAAATGATGTTGCTATTTGCACAGGCGCCTTTAATTGCAATGCTGCTATCCCTTGTCACAACAGACCAGCTGTATAAAGGCTATGATGATACAAAAGCTATACTGTTTTCTTTAGGATGTAGCTCAATATGGCTAGGATTATTGAATGCAATTCAAGAGATTTGCAAAGAAAAAGTTATACTTCAAAAAGAACACATGGCTGATTTGAAGTTATCTGCGTATCTCTTCTCTAAAATTATTGTACAAGGAATACTTGCTTTTTTACAGGCAACTTGTTTAGTATTTATATTTCAAAAAATGTCAGGGCAAGCTGAAACAAGCATATTAATTAATCCATTTTGGGATATGCAGATAATATGTTTCTTATCAATATTATCCGCTGCAACGCTAGGACTATTTATATCCACACTCGTAAAAAATTCAAACTTAGCAATGTCAATGTGCCCACTACTATTAGTACCACAATTATTGTTTTCAGGTATGCTATTTAAGCTAGAGGGAATAACAGATTTTATTTCAAATTTTATACTATGTAGATGGACTGTTGAAGGATTGGGAACAAGCGTAGACTTAAACTCGCTAACTCATCTTGTACAAACAATTAATCCACTAATACAAGTAGAAGCAGAAGATTACTTCCTATTTACGCAAGAACACATGATAAAGGTAATTGGAGTAATATGTATTATGACTCTTGCTTTAATTGTAGCAAGTTATATAGTTTTAAGAAAAAATGTAGATAAAAATATGTAAGTAAATAATAAAAAATGAGATTTAGGTTAAATATTAACTTAAATCTCATTTTTATTGTATTATTTGTTATGAGTTTTTTAAAATGACTTGTATTGCTTATATTTTATTATACAAAATACTGCAAAAGCTATAACAGCGAATAAAGAAATTACTGTTATAACGGCCCCACCTGTTTGAGGTAGAGTTTTATCTCCAACAACTGTATTATCTATAACATTACTTGGTTTATTAGTATCATTATTGTCTTTGGAAGGTGTGTTATCAGTAGGAACTTTAGAATCAACCCATTCCTTTATAACAGATATTTCTTCTTTTAAATCTCCAATATTTGTGCTATCTGCTTCTGAAATTTGTGACTTAATTTCAATTTCCAATACATTTAATACAAGAGGATTCATTCCCTCAACAGTATTCAATTTGTCAACCTCAGCATTTAGTGTATCTTTCAAGGTTTGGTCAACAGTAGTAGAAGAATTCAATTCATTGTAAATATTGTCAACAATAACTTTTAATTGCTTTAAATTACCTAAGTCATTCTCAAATTCATTTAACAAACTTATTAGTTCATCTTTGTCTTGTTGTGTTGCAGCATTTACTTTACATGGTGCAAATGAAAGGAATAACAAAGAAAGAATAACTAGTGTAAATATAAACTTTGTAATATTTGAATTCATAATTATTATCCTCCTTATTTTTTAATCATGTTCTTTATTAATTTCAAAGCTTTTACTAATTGAGTAATAGCAGATGTTTTTTCTTCTTGAGCAGCAGGTTTAAAAGCTGATTCTTTATCTACTTTTTTACCAGAAGCAATTTGCTCAGATTGAACAATAAAGTTCTTAACATAAGATGTATAAGCTTTTTCTTGAGATCCCAATACTATAAATGCGTGATTTTCACCTTCTGCAGAAAATCTTTGTACATAAGGGATATTAGAGTTTTGCATTGCAGCATTGTATATTTCGGTACTATTTTTGTATGGAACAGTTGTATCTTTAGTTCCATGAACAATCATTAAAGGAAGTGTACACTTAGCTAAACTATTTAGGTTATTTGACAAAGTATCATAATTTTTAGCAGTCAAGCCTACATCGACTTTTTCCATTATAAGTTTCTTTATAGTTGCTTCATCAACAACATCCTTTAAACTAGCTTTTCCAAATATGCCCAAGATTTTTTCAACTAACGCATTATCAGAATATTGGTCTAACATGTCAGAAACTATACCAGTCATAGAAGTGTAACCGCAATCTTCTATTAAACCAATAACGTGTTTATCAGATAATGTTTTTCCATCAACTTCTAATCCAGATAAGAACACTGTTGTGGCACCACCTAAAGAAACGCCATGAACAAATACTTCATTACACTTTGTTGAATATTGGTTATTTAAATAAGTTAGCCAATCCCAAATGTCTAAGCTTTCTAAGTAACCCATTCCAACGCTGCCCTTGCTATTTCCAAAACCTCTCAAATCCGGTGCTAAAACATTAATACCTTGGTCTAGATACATTTGCCCAACAGCGTCAGCCATTGCTTGTCCATTCATTTGGAAACCATGAACCAAAACAACCCATTTATTAGATGTAGGCTTTCCGTTACTATCGGTATTAGCATAATAAATCTTACCAGATAATTGAACATTATATTTATCTCCACAAAGTTTTCCAGCAGTTGTAGCATACATATCGTCAACTACCACATCTGGAGTTAAACTTTCTATTGATATGTTAAGCCTGTTAGACAATGAAGAAATAAGAGTAGTGATGCTTGAAATCAAGGTAGAAGAACTTGATGAAGAATCATTAATTACCGTATTGGCAATTTTACTTGAAATATTAGAAATTGCAGCAGAATCATTATACTTAGATTGCAATTTTGCAATTTTATCTAATATTTGTATTTTTACAGTATTTACATCAGAAGATGTATTAATTCCCTTGTTGAAAAGAAACAAATCCTGTAAAAAACTCTTATACTGATTAATTCCAGTATATCTTTTGTTAAGAATAGACGTCATATAACTTGATGACGAAGATGCTTGAGTAAAAGAAAAAGCATTAGAAACCGTTGGAACAATTAAAATAAGTAATAAAGTTACTAATGCAATAACTTTTTTTGTTTTGTTTTTTAACATAAAAAAATCCTCCTTAAAATAATATTTTATACACAATAAGAATAACATTACAGAAAAAGTAAGTCAAGCAAATATCATATTTTTAACAGAAAATTTATCTTACTTTTTGCAGGTACTTTTGAACAATAAAAACACAAATAGGCTAATGAATAAAAAATATAAAAGTATAAAATAAAAACATGAAAATTAAAAATAAAGAATGACACAAAGCTAGGAAAATCAAGGCTTCCAAAGAATGCTAAACAAAAAAATGCAAAAAAAATAAAAAAAATTAAAATAAGTATTGACAAAACAAATAAATTCTAGTATACTAAGAAAGTCGAAAGAAATGGTCGCTTAGCTCAGCTGGGAGAGCATCTGCCTTACAAGCAGGGGGTCATAGGTTCGAGCCC
>URYN01000006.1 GCA_900552135.1 uncultured Clostridium sp. | reverse complement strand
GCATAGCGAATGGAATACGCTATGTGGAAAATTTTAGGTGGTACCCATTGAAAATTATATAAAATAAAGATTGCAAGTGATTGTATATATTTTGATATACAGTTGCTTGCTTTTTTATGCTGAGATTGTCAATAAATTTTGAAAATCTCTTATTTTTGTGCTAAAATATATAGTGTGAGGTAAAAAATTATGTTTGATATAGAAGCGGAACTAAAAAAGTTGCCTAAAAAGCCAGGCGTTTATATAATGCACGACAAAAATGATAAGATTATTTATGTTGGCAAGGCTGTTGTTTTAAGAAACAGGGTTAGGCAGTATTTCAGAAAGAACAAGAAAACAAAAAGAATTCAAAACATGGTTGCGTTAGTCGACCATTTTGAATATATAGTGTGTGATAATGAGGCAGAGGCTCTTATTTTGGAGTGTAATCTAATTAAGAAGAACATGCCTAAATTTAACGTGCTTCTAAAAGATGATAAAACATATCCATACATAAAAATAAATGTAAAAGCAGATTATCCAGATTTGTATATTACAAGAAGAATTTTGAATGATGGTGCAAAGTATTTTGGACCTTATGCAAATGCTGGAAGTGCTAAAGAGATGATAGAGTTTATCAAGTCTAGATATAAAATTAGACAGTGTAGAAGTTTTAAATATAAGGATAGACCATGTTTGAATTATCATATAAAGAAATGCATGGCTCCTTGCATGGGATACATTAGTAAGGAAGACTATAGAAAACAAATTAATGAAATTATTTCTATTTTAGAAGGCAAGACTGATAGTTTAAAGAAAGAGCTTGAAGCGGAGATGCAAGAGGCTTCTAAAAAAATGGAGTATGAAAAGGCTCAAGAGATAAGAGACAAAATTTTGGCAATAGAGAGAATTTCTCAAAGACAAAAGGTTTCAAATATTTCTGAAAATGATATAGATGTAATTGGTTTAGCCAGAAAAGATGAAGAAGTCTGTATTGAAATGTTTTATGTTAGAAATAGCAAGATGATTGGCAGAGACCACTACATATTCAAGGGCTTAGAAGATGAGGAAGATAGTGAGATAATTTCAAGCTTTATTAAACAATATTATATGGGAAGAACAATTTTGCCAAATAAAATAATGATAAAAGAAGAGATTGAAGACAAAGATGCAATCGAAATGCTATTAACGGAATCGGCTGGTAGAAAAGTAGAAATAAAGACACCGCAAAAAGGCGAAAAATTGAAATTCGTAGAAATGGCAGAAAACAATGCATTAATCACTTTGCAAAATAAAGAAAAAGACAAATACAATATTTTAGCAGAATTAAAGCACGTATTAAACTTAGAAAAATTGCCAAGAAAAATAGAATGCTACGATATATCAAACTTATCTGGAACCAATATGGTTGCTGGTATGTGCGTAATGCAAGATGGCATAATAAAAAAAGAAATGGCAAGAAGATTTAGAATAAAAGAAGTTGTTGGACAAGACGATCCAGCATGTATGGAAGAAGTAGTAACAAGACGTTTAAGACATTCAGTGCCAATTCTAAATGAAGACAAGCCAAACGGATTTGGAGAATTGCCAGATGTAATATTTGCAGATGGTGGAATAACTCAAATACACGCAATTCAACAGGCAATAAGAAATGTAAACAAAGAAATAGAACAAAAAGCAAAAGAAAAAAACATAGAATTAACAGAAAAAGATAAATTGAACATCATAGTATTTGGAATGGTAAAAAACGATAAGCACCAAACCCGTGCATTAATGAACGATAAAAGAGAAGAACTAGAAATTTCACAAACACTTTTAAATACAATAACAATGTTCCAAGACGCTGTGCACGATACAGCAATAGGCTACCACAAAAAACTAAGAAATGAAGAAGTAACCAGATCTGCACTAGACAATATAAAAGGAATAGGAACAGTAAAAAAAGTAGAACTATTAAAGAAATTTGGAACAGTAGAAAACATAGCAAATGCAAGTGTAGAAGAAATAGCAGAATTAAAAGGAATAAATGAAGAGCTAGCAAGAGAAATAAAAAAAGCACTTATACATTAAATTTCGCCCAATAGGGACGCCCCTTTTTGGGCGAAAATTTTTATATAGTAAATATTTTTATATGAAAAAAGCAAGCTATAAGCATGTTTTAGATGAATATTATGTAAAGTAATGACAAAAGCTGGAAAATATGGTATAATAGAAACGAAGTTTTATTAAAATGAAAGGTGTTCAAAATGGAGAATAAAATTAGCGCACAAAAAACAGAAGAAGAAAATAAAAATGTAAGGCTTACAGATGAGGAAAAAGTAAATTTGTTTGAAGAATTTTTAGCAGAACATCCAGGAGAAAAAATCACTAGTAAAACAGTATACAAAGGTTATAATATTGGCACATATGTAATACAAATTAGACAAAAAATAGTATATAAAAAAGGTTATTGTAGTGAAGAAGTAAGAGCAAAATTACAAGAACTAGGACTTTTATATGAAAAAAGAGACTCAATTGAGCAAAAGGTAGAAAATTTAGCTAAGTATTGCAGAACTAATCCATATGCTTTTTCAAGAAAGGAAAAACAAATTCCTGAAAAAATACAAAAAGATTATGACTACATAAGAGCGAGACGTTCAAATGGGAAACTTTCTCCAAGTATTGAGAAAAGATTAGAAAATATAAAACTTGGTGGGGTATTTGGTTTTCTTGAAAGTGATAAGGAATTATTAAAACAAGGGAAAATAAGTGAACAAGGACTCATTCAAATATATGAAGAATTTAACTCTATGGAAGAATTTAAAAATGCATATGTGCAATATTTAGTTGATATGGCAAATCTTAGAAAAAATGAAGATGAAATGATAAAAAGTAGAAAAGAAAATGAATTACACCGAATAAAAGCTGAATTACAGGAAAAACATCAAAAGATAATAAGGCTAAAACAACAAAAAGTAATAAATATGCAAAATTTTTATAATATAAATGTTCCATATGAATATATAGACTTATATCAAGGTGTTTTTGGCTATTTGGATGATGGTTTTATTTTTGATGAGAATACAAGAAAACTACTTGATAAAATAATAAACAGACTACCAGAAAAATATATGGAATTATTAAAGAGTAGATATGGAATAGATGGAAGAGAAAGAAAAACTTTAAACGAAATTGCAATAGAAAAGAAAGTATGTACACAATATATAAGTAGTGAAAATGGCACGGGCGTAAGAAAAATGAGAGTGGAAGCTTTTAGACAGAACTTGTCAAAATCTAAAAATATAGCAGGTGAAGAATTTATACGAGAATATTTTAAATATGTGGACGTATTTAGCCATAATGATAATAATCACTTACCAGAAGAAATTGTTCAAAAGCTAAGTGAATCATATCGTAAAAGAGTAAAAAAACTAGATCCTAAAGAAATAAATAAAAATACAAGTATATTTTTACTAGATTTATCAAAAGAGGCTAGCGATTGCTTAGAAAAAGCTGGAATTGTAAGCGTAGAAGACGTTATTAATATTGATGAAAGAAAAATTGAAGATTTAAAACAAATAGATTCAAATGCAATTGAAGAAATATTAAGCATGATTAAAAAACTAAAAGAAATTTTGGGAAAAAATGAAAAACCAGAAAATATGAAAATAGAAGAACTTAATTTTTCTATGAGAACATACAATGCGTTAAAGAGAAATGGAATAAATACGGTTCAAGAGTTAATAGATACACCAGCAGAAAAAATTTCAACAATACCTAATATAGGCGGAATGTGTTTAAATGAAATTAATGCAGTATTAAGAAAAAAAGGACTTAAGCTTGAAGATAAAAATAATGTGCCTGATAAAAATACTCAGCTTGAAATACAAAATAAAAAAGCTGATGAAATAAAACTTGAAGAAGTAGGACTTCAATTTAAATATTATAGAAGATTAAGACTGGGTGGAATTGAAACTCTACAACAATTGCTAGATAAAACTGATGAGGAACTTTTGAGCATAAACGGTTTGGGAAAAACGGCTCTAAAGGAAATAAAAAATGAACTTGTTAAATTAGGATATTTGAATAAAGAAGAAGAATGTAACAAAGAAGAAGAATTGGAACAAAGAAGAATAAGAATTGCTGAATTAAAGAAAAAACAAAAAGGAATCTCTAGTAGAATGAGAGAACAAGCAAAAGAAATTTCTCAAATGGTTAATGGAAGAGTTGATAGTAATACTATACAATTAATCCAAGAAGCATCTGAAACACTTGCACAGCAACAACAAGAGCTAGATAATATATTAGGTGAAATAAACAAATTGGAATGTCCTGAGATACCTTTACAAGGAAATAATCCTGAGTTACAAAACTCTTATATCAAAATAGAAGAGGAAGAACAAGAACGTGAATAAAAAAGAATTTTTTGAAATTTATCAAAAAGTAAAAAATCAAGAAGTAGAAATAAACACTTTAGACAAAGAAACTGTCAGTATGATACTATTATTAATGGCTGAAGAGTTAGAAATTAATAGTAAAAAAATAGACACAGCGATTAATCATTTAGAAAAAAGATTATCAGAAAAATAAAAAATCGCCCAAAGGGGACGCCCCTTTTTGGGCGATTTTTTATTTTAAAGTTCGAAAATACTTAAATAAGAAGCATTACATAGCAAAAGATAACAAAAATAATGATATTATAGTCATAAATTTAAGACAATGCGAATATATATAATATTAAGAATATTTATGGCAGGCACTAGCCTGAAAAGGGGGATTTATGGAGTATTCTAAAGATATTATATTAGGAGTGCAGTATTTAAATGAAAAAGACAAGCTTACAGGAAAGTTGAAAAAAGAGAAGAAAAAGAGAAAACAAGAAAGAAGTAAGGGAAAAATCTTAGAGTTTATGAATGAGCACAAATTCATAACATCAATAAGCATAACATGTGTTATTTTAATGATGCTAGACTGCGTGCTGGTATATAGTTTTGTGGAGTTATTGCAAAGGCTGTAAATAAAAATAATTTAATAAGCATAGCAAGATATGCAAATAATAAAAAGCACCACATTACGCTTTGCCTAGCTATGTGGTGTTAACCAAAAATTTTTAGATAGCACACTTTTGTGTGCGTTTCTTTATTTTCTATATTTATTATATTATCTTCATCTTGAGTTGTCAATTTAAAAATTCACTTGTTTTTTGAATATTAAATGCTAGATTTTCTTGAAATTTCCAATGTTCGCTTGATTTATCGATTGAAAGTTAGTATAATTTTATATGAGATAAGCAAAACAGAGTGTGGCGTGTCGCTCCTTGACGAAAGGAGGCGATGCAAATGTTATTAGTACAGGTTTATTTACTATTTATATACATATTAGTTATTGAACTTGCAATGGTAACTGTTGTCGCTATTGCCTTATTTGTAGCTTTAGTTGTTACAATGAGAAAATTAGACAACAAAAAAAACACATCTCTGTCTGGCCGTTAGAGATGTATTTAATATTTAATAAATAATATCTAGTGACACGCCACTTTTCTGTGGTCGCTTATCTTACTATAATTATTATACTAGCAATCTTGAAAAAAGTCAATGCTAATTAAACATATTAGAAAAGGATGAATTTAATGAAAGTAGCAAGTAATTGGAAAGATTATGAAATTTTAGATATGGCTAATGGTGAAAAGCTTGAAAGATGGAATAATATCTATCTTGTTAGACCAGATCCACAAATTATTTGGAATGATAAGCAATTTCCTGAAAAGTGGAAAATTGCAAATGCAAGATATAACAGAAGTAGTACTGGTGGTGGACACTGGGATTATAAGAAAAAGCTACCAGACAGCTGGCAAATTAAATATAAGAATTTGACTTTTAACATCAAGCCAATGGGATTTAAACATACAGGAATTTTCCCAGAGCAAGCAGTTAATTGGGATTGGATGATGGACAAAATTCAAAACGAAATCAAATCGTCAAAGAGAGAGGTTAAGGTTTTAAACTTGTTTGCGTATACAGGAGGAGCAACTGTTGCATGTCTTTCTGCTGGTGCTTCTGTGTGCCATGTAGACAGCTCTAGAGGAATGGTTTCTTGGGCAAAAGAGAATGTTGTTTCTTCAGGTTTACAAGATAGACCTGTTAGATATATCGTAGATGATGTTGTAAAGTTTGTTCAAAGAGAAATTCGCAGAGGAAACAAATATGATGCAATAATTATGGATCCACCTTCTTATGGAAGAGGAGCAAATGGCGAGGTATGGAAGTTTGAAGAAAATTTGCCAATGCTTATAGAACTTTGTATGCAAGTTTTATCTGATAATCCATTATTTTTCTTGATAAATTCATATACAACAGGAACATCTAGCATGGTTTTGGAGAATTTGTTGAAAATGGATATGAGAAAAAAATATGGTAAAAAGGCTCAAAATGGAATATTTGAAAATGGAGAAGTTGGACTTCCAATGACAAATTCAGACTTTATACTTCCTTGCGGAATTTACTCTAAATGGGTAAAAAAATAGAAATCGCACATTGAAGGAGAAATATAATTAAATATGGAAAAAGAAAAATCCACTGTAATAAGTAAGCAAGTACAAAATTATGTAGTAAATCTAAACAACACCGAAATTAATCTTAAAATTTTGTACGAAGATAATCATATAATTGTAGTAGAAAAGCTTGTGAATATTCCTTCTCAAGGCGACAAGACAGCTGATTTAGACATGCTAACTATAATAAAAGAATATTTAAGAGTTAAATACAATAAACCTGGAAATGTTTATTTAGGTTTAATTCACAGACTAGATAGACCTGTTGGGGGAGTTATGGTGTTTGCTAAGACTTCAAAGGCTGCTTCAAGGCTAAGTGAACAGGTAAGGGAAAAAATCTTTAAAAAGAAATATTTAGTAATTGTAGATGGAAAGCTTGAAAGAGAAAAAGGAATTTTTCAAGATTATTTGCTAAAAAATGAAAGAACAAATATGAGCAAGGTTGTAAAAGAGGGAACGAAAAATTCTAAACTTGCAGAGCTAGATTATGAAGTTTTAAAATATGATCAAGAAAAAGATATTTCTTTGGTAAAAGTAAATCTTCATACAGGAAGACATCACCAAATAAGAGTGCAATTTTCTTCTAGAAATCATGCTATTTATGGAGACCAAAAATATGGAGAGAGAGGACAGAGACAACAAATATGTTTATGGGCGTACTCACTTACAATTTTGCATCCAGTTAGCAAAGAAGAGATGACCTTTATTGATTTACCTGCAAAGGAAAAAACATGGAAGATATTAGATGGAGTAGAAATTGTTTAAAGCTAGATGAAAAAAATTTTGAATGTTAGAATTTAGTATACGAAATTTGGCTGATTAGATGAAAAGAACAATTAATTTGATATAATAGAAATAAGTAATTAGATATAAAAAAATGAATTTGATAAAAAGTCGAATAATGCATGAGAATGTATTATTCGACTTTTTTCTTTATGCCTAAATATAAAGGAAGTCGGGTATTTGATAAAAAGGCTATTTACCATATAGTAAAAATATTTTATGAAAATAGGAAAATATTACGTAAAAATGAAAAAAATTTCAAATTATAAAGTTCATGTTATTTAAAGTATGTTTCATATATGAAGTGAAAAAAATGTAGAAAAATGATGTAATATAAGGACAGTTAAAAGAGAGGTGAGCAAAATTGATAGAAAAAATTTGCAAATCCCTTACAAAGAAAATACAAGAACAGATGCCTGAAGTAGATAACGAAAGGGCTGAAGTAATAAAATATGGACTGGAAATTATAATAGGGGAAATTCCAAAGTTAATACTACTTGTAGTAGTAGCAATTATTTTAAAAATTGGCTGGCTGGTAGTATTTGCATACTTAACAATGCTTCCATATAAAGTAATGGCTGGAGGATTTCATCTTAAAACAAATATAGGATGTTTAATTGGAACTTTTACAGTTTATTATGGAAATGTACTGATAAGCAAATATATGGTTATAGAGCCGATATATTTAAAATACATAATTATAATTGCAACTTGGATATTTTCGATAATAATGATTAGCCTATACGCACCAGCGGACACAATAAATTTACCAATACTGAGAAAAAAAGAAAGAAAAACTAAGAAAATATTATCTTATATATTTGCAACAATAATGTTAATTGGCTCATTAGTAATAAAGAATAACACACTTGCAAATATACTACTGATAAATGTAATAGTTGAATCGGTTTGCATATCTAGACTTGCTTATAAGATTACAAAGAATGAATATGGATATGAAAACTACTTAAAAAATAGTTAATAATGTACTTTAAAGGTACTTTATTATAAAAATTTAATTTACTAGGGGAGGTAAAATTATGTTAAAATTCGTAGCAAAAATCGCAGAAAAGTACGCAAAATCTACCAACACAGCATGCTTCTATTGGGGAATGTTACATCAACCAAAGATGCCTGCAAGCTTAGTAAAAAAAGATTAATCCACAATGATTAATTTCTACTCTTAAATCAAAATAACAAATAACCCGAAAAATAGAATGACTTGTTCATTCTATTTTTCAATGCGGTTATAAAAAGAAAAATTATATCTATAGCCATGAATTATAAAAAAATACACAATAAAATTTTTTATTGTGTACCTTAAATATTTTAATAGTAATGTAAATTATTCCTTATATATTTCTATTTGTTGCTTAAATAAATCTCAATCTTTGCTTGTAAATCTTGTTACATTTTTGTTTTTCTTCAATATTTTTTCTACTTCCCATAATCCTAATCCAGTATTATGAGGTTTTGTAGAATAACCTTTTTCATAAATTTTATCTACATTAATATCTTTATTCTTAAATGTATTTTCAACTATTAATAATTGTCTATTTCTACTATCATCATTTCTTATTTCAACATGAATATATTTATTATCACATTCAGAAGCTGCTTCGATTGCATTATCCATTAATATTCCAAGAATTCTTGTGAATTCATAAATACCCATATATAAATGATTAAAGTCTATAAAGCTATCAAGAGAAATTTTTATTCCGGCTGAATCAGCTTTATAATATTTGTTAGCAAGTACTGCGTAAACTGCAGGGCTATTGATACTGTCGGGATTCAATGAACCTAGATTATTTACTTGATTACAATCTTGAAGTAATTGTTTGTAATATTTCTTTAATCCTTCCATATCATCTGTTTCAACATAACCACCAATACCTGATATGATATTAGCAAAATCATGTTTGAATGCTCTTAAATTATCATGTAAAATTTGTAGAGTTTTATTATACTGTTTTTCTTGTTCTAAATCTACTTGAGTCTTTTGTAAACTCATTGTCTTTGCAATACTATAAAAGTTTATAACAAAATATGCGACTAGGAAAAGTATGTTTAAGAATACTATAAAAGAAGGAAGTGTATCATTATAGTAACCGATTAAATACATTTGCATAAATATTACAACTAAAGCAACGATCATATTAGATAATAGAATTAGTTTGCTACGTTTATTAATGTTATCAAACACAGTAATATTTATATTTTTCTTTTTAGAAATTTGGCATATAACAAATAATATTACATAAATAAATGTTGTGGTTCCAAATCTAAATAAAGGAATGTTTGCACAACCTAAATAATTAATGTTAAAAGACACAAGAAGAAATCTTGTTAATATAGTTTCTAAAACTGTTATAATTACAACTGGTAAGAACTCTGCTAACAGTGCTCTGAATATACTTATCTTGAATACGCACATGATTATAATAGGTGTAGAAATAAGAGTAATAATATTACTATAAGGTTTTGGAACTACAAAATTCCAAAGAAGACCTAACGGTATAGTAATTGCTAAATATATTATTTTCTGCTTCTTTGTTGAATCGATGCTCAAAAGGCTTATGAAAAGCTCCATTGTTAGATATAATTCTAGCATCGTTAAAGGAATAGAAATTATATCTATTAATTGTGCATTTGGTGTTGTTAATGCAATCCATATATTATTTAAAAATTCCATAATTATTTAGTACCTCCAAAAATTGATTTTTATATTTCAAACCGATAAAACAGACTGAGTCTGGCGATGAATTAAAGTGAATTGTGCTACTTTTCAAGTCTACTTTACTAATGTTCTCAATATTTACAATAAAAGATTTATGACATCTTACAAATGTTTTTGGTAAGTTATTGAGTATTTGATTAAATGAACCATAAACTTCAACTGTACCAGAATTCAAGTTATAAATTGTTTTTGCTCCTGATTTTTCTATATAATTTATTGCTCGTTGATTTATTATTTGCTTGCTTTTGGATAGATTCAAGAAAGTGGTTAAATTATTTCGAATGTCATCCACTAGTCGTTGAATTGTTTTTTCAATTTTTCTTCTGTTAAATGGCTTATATATAAAATCGAAAGTTTTACATTCATAAGCTGAAACAACATATTCAATGTGTGCTGTAATGAAAATTATATATATTGATTTGTTATGTGCTCTAATTTGTTTTGCAATTTCAATTCCGTTAAATTTTGAATTCAAATCAATGTCTAAAAATAAAACATCAACATTGTTATTGTCAATGTACTTCATGAGTTCTTCGGGATTTGTAGAAGAAAAAGCAATTTTTGCTTTGTAATCGTGTTTTAAGAATATTTTTTCTAGCATTTCTTTTAATGTTGCTAATATAGAAGCGTTATCGTCGCACAATGCAAAATTTATCATTTATTTTCCTCCTTTTAAATTCTAGTTTTCTGTAAGTTTTGACAAAATACCCATTTTTTTCCAATGACATTCTAAATATATTCCAAATATGCGATATTGTCAATAGTAAAATGAAAAAAATTATTTAAAAATGTCGAAATCTGCAAAATAAATATATCACTTTAAAAGTAAGTAATAATATTAAATAATAATCATAAAATTTATAAAAATATTTATTGGAAATGGAGATGTATACAATGAGAGTTTTTAGATTAAAAGATATAATAACCTTATGCTGTTTTGCTATTGTAATGGGGCTTACTATTTTTGTTGCACAAAGTGTTAATAAAGCGGAAAATAGAACAGTAAGTACAAGTGGAGAGCTTTCTAGTATTGAGTTACTTCCTAATTCTAAAATTGGTTGGGGAATTAAACGTAGTGATAACCATAATCAACCCGATGTTGGCTCTAAGAACAAGGCTATAATGGATAAATATCAGGGAATTTATATGGGCAATAAAGATAAGAAAAAGGTGTACTTAACCTTTGATTTGGGATACGAAGCGGGATATACGTCTAAGATTTTAGAGGTTCTAAAAAATAATGATGTTAAGGCAACTTTTTTTATAACTGCACACTATGTTAATACACAAGCTGATTTGGTAAAGCAGATGATTGATGAAGGACATATAATAGGAAATCATACTGTTAATCACAAGAGTATGCCATCGTGCTCTTTAGAGACGATAAATAAGGAGGTAATGGACCTGCATTCGGCTATAAGCGGAAAGTTTGGGTACGAGATGAAGTTTATTAGACCACCAAAGGGAGAATATAGTGAGAGAACAGTGGCATACACAAATACGCTTGGATATAAAACAGTAATGTGGTCATTTGCTTATGATGACTGGGATGAAAAAAAGCAAGGTAGAGAAGAGTATGGCAAGAAAAAGATTTTAGATAATGTTCATAACGGAGAGATTATGCTATTACACGCTACTTCAAAGGATAATGCAAATATTCTAGATGATGTAATAAAACAAATTAAGCAAATGGGTTATGAATTCAGAAATATTGACGAGTTTGAATAAAGAAAATAATAGAAAGGAAGGTTAATTAGCTAAAAAACAATGCTTTGCATTTTGAAAATTACTTTACAAATATAGACTACGGAATACTAAGATTGTGAATTTTATAATTTTTGAATTTTTATAAAAGGCTAATTATAAATAGAGATGAGAAAGAGTGTTTCTAAAAGAAAAAAGGAGAGAGTTCTTGATAGAATTCTAGAAGTTCCAAAGGAGATTTCTACGAATGAGCCCAAGGTAACTATTGCAGGATTCAATCAAATGCTTATAGAAAATTATAAGGCTATATTGGAATACCAAGACATATATATAAGAATAAAAACATATACAGGAATTATAAATATAAATGGAATGAATCTTCATTTGGGAGAGATGACTTCTGATGACATAATGATAACAGGCGATATAGAGACGGTTGACTTTGAAAAAATTGAGTGAGTAGGATGAAGGTGAAAGAATGTTTTTTAAAATTCTTCTAAAATATCTAATTGGATACATAAATGTAAAAATAGAGGGCTATTCTATTGAAAGATTTATGAATAAATGCGTAAACAATAAGATTTTATTCTGGAATATTAAAAGAGAAAAGTCAACGATTGCATACATGAATGTTGGAATGAAAGACTTTGAAACATTATGCAATTTTGCACAAGATACTCAGTGCCAAATACAAGTTCAGCACAAAAGAGGGCTTCCCTTTGTACTACAAAAATATAAAAAAAGAAAAATTTTCTTCATTATAATTCTTCTTATAATTTTGTGTCTTGTTGTTTTATCAAGATTTGTATGGAATATTCAAATAGAAGGATTGAACAAGATACAAGAAGCGGAGATTAGTGAATTATTAAATTCAAAAGGATTAAAAACAGGAACTTTAAAAGATAAAATTGATAAACAAAAAATTATAAATGAAATTAGACTCGAGAGAAGAGATATAGCTTGGATTGGAATTTCAGTAGATGGAACAAATGCTGTTGTAAAAATTGTTGAGGCAGAGGCTAAACCTGAAATAATAAATGAAGAAGATTACTGTAATATTGTTGCAACAAAAGACGCTCAAATTGTAAAAATAAGTGCTCAAAATGGTGTGCCCCTAGTGAAGGAGGGAGATGTTGTAACAAAGGGTAGTATTCTAATTGCAGGCTGGATGGAAGGAAAATACACCGGAACCAGATATGTTCATGCTGAAGGCGAAGTAAAGGCAAAGGTGTGGTACACTAAAAAAGAAAGAGTTGAGCTAAATCAAGTTGTAGAGCAGGTTACAGGTAACACAGAAGAAAAATATAAAATAAAATTTAATAATTTTACAATAAATTTCTTCAAAACCCTTTCAAAATTTGAAAAATATGATACAATAGAAACGTGCAATGAACTTAAAATATTTTCTAATTTTTATTTGCCAATCGAGTTAATAAAAATTAAAAATTCAGAGGTAATAGAAAACCAAATTACTTACGGAACTGAAGAGGCTAAGCAGATTGCAATAGAAAAAGCGTCACAAGAAATTGAAAAAGAAGTAGAGGCTAACGATGAAGTGTTACAAAAGTACATAAACACTTACGCAGAGAATGGTTACGTTGAGGCAGAGGTTACTTATGAAGTTTTAGAAAATATAGGGACAAAAGAAAAAATAGTATTTTGAAAGGATGAGATATATGGAAGAAAAAAGTCTTAGAGTTTACGCGGATAAAAAATTTTTTACAAAGATAACAAATACTATAACAAAACTACTTACACCAACAAAAATAGGAATTAACGGATTAATAATTTCTATGAAGAGAAACAATGTTTTAAAAGGTTATGAAAGCACTTTAGAAGCACAGGAGGAAAATTCTCCTAAATTTGCCGAAATTGAGAAAAAGTATGAGGATGCATTTTCTCTATACTTAGAGGCTATTGATAAACACATAATGGATAGTGTATATACAAAGGTAAAAAATAATACTGCAACAGCATTTGAAAAAGAGGCATTGTCTAAATATTATATGGTTATACATTTAAAAGATATAGAATATTTAGAATATAAATATAGAAAACAAATATTTTTAATTCAACTTGATTATGATACTGTAAAGGAATTGAATAAAGAAAAATTATTGCAAAAGTTTGAGCCTTTTTATGGAACAAGAATGGAGGCCTTATATAAGAAGCTTTTAAAGAATTATTCTGTTAAACTTTCAGAAAATTTAACAAATCAAGAAAAGGATGTAATATACAATAAAATATTCCAAACAGTGGAAGAATATATAACTGACATATTGCCAATAAAAATGCAAGAAGAACCAGATAATAAAATTTATAAAGATATATTTGCAGATTATAAAAACTTCGAAAGATTTACAGTTGGTAAGTTAGATCAAAATGATATTATAGAAAAAAATATGATATTACTTGGAATAAGTAGAAAGTTATTTACACACAGTTTACCACTTGTTATTGCAGAGCAATGCTATGAAAAACTTTTAGTAGATGCTAGAACATTAATTATGGATACAAAGATTGCAAGAAAGCAAGAAAAAGCCTATGGACTACTTATTAATATAATAGACGATTACAATTTACGTCTATTATCTACAAAAATTTATTGGGACAGGCCTCAAGATAGAGAAGAATACAAGAAATTCTATGCTCAATATTCTAAGATAAATGAACTTAAAGAAAGAGACTACATGGAATATTCAAAACAGAAAGAGATTTTATTCTTGAAGAAAGAGCTAGAGGTTGCTTATAGCAATGTAAATAGATATTGTAGAATTGTGAAATTCTATAAAACAAAATTGGTTGCATTGGGAGCAATGAAACAATTAAAGAATAGTTGCAGTTCAAATGCAAATTATGTGAAAATAGGAAAAAATGAGGTTAAAGAAAAAGCAGTAATATAATTGCAGGCCTCAAATTATCACTAGAAATATCGCTCGAAAGAATTTTTCCTTCGAGCGAAATATATAAATACAGATAATGTAGAAAGGAAAATTAAATTGGAAAATTACGCACAAATTGAATTCTCAGATATTCAAGAAAATGAAGAGTACAAAGAATTAATACAAAAGGTAGTAAGAACATGCTTTGAAGAAGAACATCTTGAAAAAACAAATCTATACTTAAATATTATTTTAACAAATCCAGAAACTATTAGACAAACAAATAAAACATACAGAGAGATAGATAAAGAGACAGATGTGTTATCTTTTCCAATGTTCCAAAAAGAAGAGATAGATAATTTAATTGAAGAAAGTAAGAACGAAGAAATAGAAGTTGAAGATGTTCTTGGAGATATTATGATTTCTATTCCAAGAGTAATAGAACAAGCTAAAGAATATGGACATAGTGTTGAAAGAGAACTTGCATATATGGTTGTTCATGGTTTTTATCATGTAATGGGTTATGACCATATAAAGGAAGAAGACAAAGTTATAATGAGACCAAAAGAGGAAAATATTTTAAATAAATTAAACATTACAAGAGATTAAGATAAAATAAAAAAAGTGAAATAGAAGGATTTTTTATGAAAAAAGATGACCACAAATTAAAGAATGATAATTTTATAGAAGCTTGTAATAATGCTGTAAATGGTATAATTTATGCAGCTACAACACAAAGAAATATTAGAATACAATTAGTGCTTGCAGTTATTATAATGATGCTTTCACTTTTCTATGGGCTTAATACAACCGAGTTTTTATGCTTAGTATTTGCTGTTTTTATGGTAATATTTGCAGAAATGATAAACACGGCGATAGAAACAGTGGTAGATTTATTTGTTGATGTGTACCACCCAAAGGCTAAGATTGCAAAAGACGTTGCAGCTGGAGCAGTTGTGCTTGCAGCTTGTAATGCATTAGTAGTTGGATATTTTATATTCTTTAACAAAGAAAATATTAAAGCTATAAGTGATAGTATATTTAATAATATGGTAAAATCTCCTACACACTTAGCTTTTGTTGCAATATTACTTGTTATAATAGCAGTAATCGCGATCAAAGCAAGTTGCTCTAGAAAGAAACAAAGAGGAGAATTAATAAAAGAGGGATTTGTTCCAAGCGGACAAACGGCAATAGCTTTTGCAGCACTTACAGCAATATGGATAAATAGCAGAGACATTATAACATTTTCACTTGCTCTAGTTTTATCTGTTTTAATAGCAGGAAATAGATTATATAACAATGCTAGAACAAAAGCTGAAGTTGCATTTGGAGCTTGCATGGGAATCTTAATTGTTATTTTAGTATATGGTCTTACTATATTTAAATTGTAATAAATAGGAAAGGAATTTGCTATGAGTAAAGGGTTAAAAATATTTGTAATTATTTTAATTGTTCTTATGTTGGGAGCAGGAGGATTGTATGCTTACAAAATATATAAGGATAAATATGATGTTATAGAGGAAAATGTTGTAGCTGGAGAAAATGTAGAGGATAATTCCACACTTGAAGTTCCAATAAAAACTGTTCAAACATTTAAAGGAACAGATAGACCAATAGCCGTTATGATAGATAATCATAAGGCAGCACTTCCCCAAGGTGGATTAAATGATGCTTACATGGTTTATGAAATAATTGTTGAGGGTGGAGAAAGCAGATTAATGGCTTTATTCAAAGGAAAAGATTTGGATAAGATTGGACCTGTAAGAAGTTCAAGACATTATTTCTTAGATTATGCACTAGAAAATGATGCAATATATGTTCATTTTGGCTGGAGTCCTCAAGCAGAATACGATATTTCAAACTTGAAGGTAAACAATATAAATGGTATTTCAGAGAGTAGTTCATCTTTCTGGAGAACCAAGGATAAGAGTGCACCACATAATGTTGCAACATCAACACAGAAAATACTTGAAATAGCAAAGAGAAAAGATTATGCTACAACCTCTACAAAGAAGAGTGTTTTAAACTATGTTGTAGATGATGTAAAACTCGAAAATGGCGAGAAGGCTGATGAAATAACAATACCTTATTCAGATTCCAATGTTGTAAAATATACATACGATTCAGATACAGGCAGATACCAAAGATATTCTAAGGGAATAGAAGAAACAGACTGGACAACAAAGGAAAAGGTTACAACTAAAAATATAATAATTACTTTTGCTAGAAATGCTACAATAAATGATGGAGAAAATAAGGGAAGACAAACCTTGTACAATACAGGAACTTTAGATGGATACTATATAACAAATGGAAGAGCAATAAAAATAACTTGCGAAAAATCATCAAGAAGTTCACAAACTGTGTATAAAGATCTAGAAGGAAACGAAATAAAGGTAAATGATGGCAACACATTTGTACAGATTTGCCCAATAGATGCAAAGGTAAGAATAGAAGGCAATGAGCCAGAAACAGACAATACAAATACAACTAGTGTTGATACTTCAGTTGATTAAAAATATAATATAAAAAATAAAACAAAATAGAACCAAAACACAAAGTATAAAATATATAATAAAGATTATTAAAGATGGCTTAATACATTTTAAAACCCAAATTGTTAGAATAAAATTTAACAATTTGGGTTTTGTAAGTTGAAAATATATTTAATTTTAATATTAGAACAATTTTTCAAGCTTGTATTCTTTATCTAAATTTTTATTTAAGTATAGACTGCTTATTAATTTTAACTCTTTTTTTGAATCTTCAGAAACTGAAAAAGAGTATAATTTTTTTGCTGGAGCAGTCGCAATATATTTTAGAGCATTGAAAGTATCAATGCTTATTTTTATAGCTGATTTATCGGTTCTGCCACAAGCGTTACAAACGAATCCGTTATGATTCATACTGAAATACCCTATATCATTTTTTTCTCCGCAAATAGCACATTTTCCAAGAGTTGGGGCAAATCCTAATAGCACCATTAGTCGTAATTCAAAAACAGATAAAATAAAATCTTTGTCTTGGTCTGTTTCAGAAATTAAATATAATGTGTTTAATAATAATTGCAAAATCTTGTATGTATATTGGTTTTCATCTGTTACATCATAAACTAGTCGTGAAATAAAAGAAGCATAAGTAAGTTTTTCTAAATCTGTTCTAATATTATAAAATACTTCTATTGTCTCACAAGAATTTATATTATAAGAATTAGCTCCGCTAAAAATTACTAAATCGCTAAAACTTAAAAATTGAGTGCCAGCCAAGAGTGGACTCTTTGGCTTCCTTGCTCCTTTGGCAGCACACCCAATTTTCCCTAAATCGGGAGTCAAGATTGATACCATTTTATCAAAGTCTCCCATATTGCTTTCTAAAAGTACAATTCCTTTTGTTTTAATTATCCCCATAAATATTCCCCGTATTTGTATCATTAATTGGATTTTTTATACCGATATTATTTTGATGTTCGGAATTTAAAGGTAAATTTTCTTGTAATTCTGAAAACTTCTTAAATTCCATAAAAGTGTTTATATCTCCTGTATTTTTAAATGTATCCCAAGCTAATTTTTTTATCATAAAAATCATCTCCTAAATGTGTATCTCGTTATATTTATCTTTTGCCAAATTTAAAAAATTATACTAAAAATATCTTATTCGGCTTTGAATTTTTTTACTAGGGCAGAGTCGTTAATCCAGTCTTCTCTAACTTTTACCCATAATTTCAAATTTACTTTTACACCGAACATTTTCTCTAAATCTTCTCTAGCATAAGTGCCGATTCTTTTTAGCATTTGACCGCCTTTCCCAATTATGATTCCTTTATGGGAATTGCGTATGCAGTAAATTGTTGCATCTATATCATAAATATCTTCTTTTTCTTTTGTCTTCCTGAATTTCATCTTGTCTACTTCAACATAAATTCCGTGAGGAACTTCATCGTCTAAAAGTTTTAAGGCTTTTTCACGAATAGTTTCTTCTGCAAGTTGTCTTAATGTTTGGTCTGTGTATTCCTCAGTATCATAATATGCAGGACCTTCTTTTAGGTTCTTTTCTATTTCATTTAAAAGCTCGTCAAGATTTTTCTTTTTTACAACAGAAACTGGAACAACGGCTATGAAGTTATACTCTTTTGAATATAAATTTATAACTGAAGCTATTTGTTCTTTTTTTACTAAATCTATTTTGTTTATTACAAGAATACATTTCTTTTTTGATGCAATAATTTTGTCTAAGATAATTCTATCACCTTTACCAATTTCGTTTGAAGAGGCATCAACCACAAATAGAATAATATCAACATCTGTAGATGCACCAAATGCAGTTTCTAGCATCACGTTTCCAAGTTTTGATTTTGGTTTGTGAATACCAGGAGTATCAACAAAAATTATTTGTGAGTTTGGTCTATTAACAATTGCTTTTATTTGAGTTCTTGTTGTTTGTGATTTATTTGCAACTGCAGCAACTTTTTCTCCGACTATTGCATTCATTATGCTTGATTTTCCAACGTTTGTTCTTCCAAGCATTGAAACGAATCCCGATTTAAAAATTTCTTCTTTTTCCATAAAATATTTGACTCCAATTTTAATCTTTTTGCTACAGTACTAAATGAAAATAATCATCACATTATTTCATTCAAATTTCAAATTTAAATTCATAATCAAAAGTTGAAATTAAAAAATTAAAACCTTTAATTCAAAATCTTAAATTAAATTCTGTAACATTAATTCACTGCAATTATATAATATTTTTTGCATTGTGTCAAAAAATATGCTATACTATTGACTAGATTTTTTTAGAAGGGAAGAAATTCGTATGTATTTGATAGTAGGACTTGGAAATCCAGAACCTGAATATAGCAAAACAAGACATAACATGGGATTTGACGTAATAAATAATTTGTCTAAAAGGTTTGATATTGATGTTAGAAAAGAAAAATTCAATGCACTTATTGGAAATGGAACAATAGAAAATGAAAAGGTAATTCTTGTAAAGCCTCAAACATATATGAATTCAAGCGGAGAAGCAGTTAGACCATTAGCTGATTTTTATAAAATTGACCCAGAGAATATAATTGTTATTTATGACGATATTGATATAGAAACAGGAATAATGAAAATTAGAAAAAAGGGTGGACCTGGCACACACAATGGAATGAAGTCTGTTGTTAGTGAACTTGGAACTACACTATTTCCAAGGGTTAGAGTTGGAACAGGAAAGCAAGAAAAAATTGTGAATTTAATTGACTATGTAATAAAAAAAGTTGATGACGAAGAATATGAAGAGCTAGAAGAAGGAATAAATAAAGCAACAGAAGCAGTAGTGGAAATATTAAAATTCGGAATTGACAAGGCCATGAACAATTTAAATTAGAAAAAATTTGGAGAAATAAATGAAAGAAATTATTATTAGCAAAAACGAAAATAGTGCATATATGGTGCTTCTATTAGAAGATGGAAAAATAGTAGAAAAATACGAAGAATCAGAAAGCAACAAAATATTAGAAGGAAACATATATTGTGGAATTGTAAAAAACGTATTGCCTGGCATGCAATCAGCATTTGTTGATATTGGAGAAGATAAAAATGCGTTTCTTCACATTAAAGATGTAATACCAAAAGTAAGCAATGAAACAGGAAACAAAAAAGAGGACTTTTCAAAATATAAAATAAATGATTATATAAAACAGGGAATGCCTATTCTAGTTCAAATTAAAAAAGACGAAGAAGCTCAAAAAGGAGCTAGAATTTCTACTCACATAAGTCTAACGGGAAGATTTTGCGTGCTTATGGTTGATGTGAATTTTATTACTATTTCTCAGAAAATAGAGAACTCTGAGGAAAGAAAAAGACTTAGAAAGATTGCATCTGAAATTCTAAATAAGCAAGAAAAACAATTTGGAGTTATCATAAGAACAGCTTCAGAAGGAAAGAAAAAAGAAGAAATAGAGGAAGACCTTGAAAAGCTAATTACGCTTTGGAAACTGATAAAAGAAAGCTATGATACAGCAAAAAAACAAAAAGTTCCAAAATTAATATGCCAGAATTATGATGTGGTATCAAAGTTTTTAACAGGAGTTCTGGATACAGGAATTGCCAAGATAACTATTAATTCAAAGACATCATATCAAGAGATTGAAAAATATTTAAAATCAATAGGAAAAGACGAAATTCAGCTAGAATACAAGGAAAATTTGAATAATATCTATGATATAGATAATCAGATTGAGAAGATGGAAAGAAGAAAAGTATGGCTTGACTGTGGAGGATTTATTACAATAGATAAAACCGAAGCACTTACTGCGATTGATGTTAATTCAGGCAAATTTACTGGTAAGAAAAATTCTAGTAAAGAAAATACGGTAGTAAAAGTTAATGAAGAGGCAACTATTGAAATCGCAAAACAATTAAGGCTAAGAAACATAAGTGGAATAATAGTGATTGACTATATTGATATGGAAAATGATCAGGATAGAAATGAAATAATTAAATTATTGGAAAAAGAAATAAAGAAGGATAGAAGCAAGACTCAGATTATTGGATTTACAAAATTGGATTTATTGGAAATGACAAGAAAGAAAATGTAATAAAATGAGCTTAAAAGCTAGACATTTACATAAAAAGAGAGTAAAATAATAACGTAAAATTAAAATAAAAGGAATGATAATATGGCAAACGAATATAGAACTAATAATTGTGGCGAGCTTAATATTTCAAATGTTGGAAGCGAAGTAAAGCTTGCAGGCTGGATACAAAGAATAAGAAATTTAGGTGGTATGACATTTGTTGATTTAAGAGATCAATATGGAATTACACAAATAGTTGTAGCTGATGAAGAATTAAAAAAACAATTGGAAAGTTTATACACAGAATGCGTTATATCTGTGGAAGGAACTGTTGTTGAGCGTTCAAATAAAAACAAGAAAATTCCAACAGGAGACATAGAAATTGATGCTAAGAAAATTACTGTTTTAGGAACTTGTGAACCAACACTTCCATTTGAAATAAATTCTGAGAAAATAGATATAAGTCAGGTAAGAGAAGATTTAAGACTTGAATATAGATTCTTAGACTTACGTAATGAAAAGATACACAACAATATCTTATTACGTTCTCAAGTAATGAAAACAATAAGAGAAAAAATGGACGAAATGGGATTTGCAGAAGTTCAAACACCAATACTTGCAAATTCATCTCCAGAGGGAGCAAGAGATTTCTTGGTACCAAGTAGACTTCACCCAGGCGAGTTCTATGCATTACCACAGGCACCACAACAATTTAAACAATTACTTATGATTTCTGGATTTGATAAATATTATCAAATTGCTCCATGCTTCAGAGATGAAGACCCAAGAGCAGATAGAGCTCCAGGAGAATTTTATCAAGTAGACTTTGAGATGAGTTTTGCAACTCAAGAAGATGTTCTACATACAATGGAAGAATTAATTACAACTGTATTTAAGAAACATACAAATTGGAAGGTAGACGAGGCTCCATTTATCCGTATTCCATACAGAGAGGCTATGGAAAAATACGGAATAGACAAGCCAGACTTAAGAAACCCATTAATAATACAAGATGCAACTGAATTATTTAAAGACAGTGAATTTAATGCTTTCAAAGATAAAACAATAAAAGCAATAGTTGTTCCAAACGGTGCTGCTCAAGGAAGAAAATTCTTCGATAGCATGACAGAATTTGCAGTTGAAGAACAAGGTGCAAAGGGATTAGCTTGGACAAAGGTTGATGAGAACAATACACCACAAGGTGGAATTGCAAAATTCATCACAGAAGATATTCTAAAAGGATTAGAAGAAAAGCTTGGAGCAAAGGCTGGAGACAGCATATTCTTCGTAGCAGACAAATTACAGACAGCACAAAAAATAGCTGGTCAAGTAAGAATTGAACTTGGAAAGAGATTAGACTTAATAGAGAAAAATACATACAAGTTCTGCTTCATAGTAGATTTTCCAATGTACGAATACAACGAAGATGAAGGAAAAATAGACTTTAACCATAATCCATTCTCAATGCCACAAGGTGGAATGGAAGCTCTAGAAAATAAAGATCCATTAGACATACTTGCATACCAATTTGACTTGGTTGGCAACGGATATGAAATGGCATCTGGAGCAGTTAGAAACCATGATCCAAAATTAATGGTAAAAGCATTTGAAATAGCAGGATACTCAGAGAAAAATGTTGAGGAAAAATTTGGTGCCTTATATAAAGCTTTCAAATATGGAACTCCTCCACATGCAGGCGCAGCTCCTGGATTAGACAGAATGATAATGTTAATTGCAGATACTCAAAATATAAGAGAAGTAATTGCATTCCCTAAGAACAAGAAAGCAAGAGATGCAATGATGAATGCTCCAAGTAGAGTGGAAGAGCAACAATTGAAAGATGTTCATATTAAGATAGATGAATAGGATTGAAAAAAATTATAATTTTGACTGCGTTAAAATTTAATTCTTTTCCAATCAAAGCTACGATAATAGTGAAAAGTTAGAAAATCAAAATAGCAAAAGCCAGGCTATTTTGATTTTTTATTTTATAACATATAGACTTATAACAAAAAAAGAGATATAATGCAAAGGAAAAAACAACAAGGAGAAAAAATAATGTTTAAATTTTATATTGCATTCTATACAGCAAAATTTATAATGTTTGGAATTAAATTACTAAAAAGATTAAAAATAGTAAAATGCAAAGCATCTTTCTTTCCAGGAAAGGTTGCATTAAAAATAGATAAAGACTTTTTAACAAAAGTTTCAAAGCCAAAGGAAATTATTGCAGTTACTGGAACAAATGGAAAAACTACAGTATGTAATTTATTAATTGGAGCCTTAGAATCAAGTGGAAAAAAGGTACTTGATAACAGACTTGGTGCAAACATAAACTCTGGCGTTGCATCTGCATTCATTGCGGGTTCAACTCTTACAAACAAAACGAAATATGATGTTGCAGTTCTCGAGGTTGACGAGAGAAGTTCTATAAAGGTATATTCATACATCACACCAACATATCTTGTTTGTACAAATTTATTTAGAGATTCTATAAAGAGAAATGCTCACCCAGAATTTATATTTAATATTATAAATGGAGCACTTCCAAAAGAAACAAAGTTAATTCTAAATGCAGATGATTTAATTAGTAGCAGACTAGGAAACGGTAATAAGGCAGTTTATTTTGCAATAGATAAGCTACCAACAGACAAAACAGAATCTGTAAATATTATAAATGATATGAGAGTATGCCCGAAATGTCATACAAAATTAAAATATAACTATGTAAGATATCATCATATCGGAAATGCATATTGTCCAAATTGTGATTTTAAATCACCAGAAGCAGATTTTAGAGTAAGTAATATAGACTTTGAAAACAGAAAACTAACAATAGAACATAATGGAGAAGCAAACAGCTATAATTTGATTTCTGATAGTATATTCAATATTTACAATGAGCTTGCAGTTATATCTGCACTTACAGAAATAGGACTTACAGAAGAACAAATAAAGAATGCTTTTGAAAAAGAAAAAATAGTAGAGAGCAGATACCAAGAAAAAACAGTTGATGGAATAAAAATCGTAAGCCATTTGGCAAAGGGACAAAATCCTGTTGCATGTTCTTGTGTATGCGATTATGTTAAAAATGAAAAAGGCAAGAAAGAAGTTGTACTGGTTTTATTCGACAGATATGATGCAAAAGAAACATCTGAGAGCATGGTATGGCTTTATGACTGCGACTTTGAATTCTTGAATGACGAAAGCATTGATAGAGTTGTAATTGGAGGACCTAGATCAGAAGATTTCTATTTAAGATTATTAATTGCTGGGGTTCCAAGAGAAAAATTAGTATTCACGAAAAATACAGAAAAAATTGCCGATTGTTTATCATTAAATAAGGGAACAGATATATACATTTTATATGATATTTATAATGGAGAACTTGCAGACGATATAAGAGAACATATAGAAAAAAGAATTGCAGGAGGTGAGGCTAATGCTTAGAGTAGAAGTTTTATATCCAGAAGTATGTAACTTATTTGGAAACACATATAACATAAAATATTTAGAGCAATCAGTAGAAGACATAGAAATAATAAATACATCATTAAACGATGAGCCAACCTTTGTAAAAGAAGACATAGACTTAGTTTACATGGCGCCAATGACTGAAAAAACTCAAGAGCTTGTAATAGAAAAGCTAAAACCTTACACCGAAACAATAAAAAAACAAATACAAGAAAATAAAGCTTTTTTTATGATTGGAAATGCTTTAGAAGTGTTTGGAAAATACATAGAAAATGAAGATGGTAGCAAGATTGAAGGACTTGGTATTACAGAACTCTATGCAAAAAGAGACATGATGAATAGATACAATTCTTTATTCTTAGGAGAACTAGAGGAAAAAGAAACAATAAAAATAGTAGGATTTATGTCACAATTTGCAAAGTCTTATGGAGATAATTCTAAAAATTATTTATTTAAAGCATTAAGAGGACCTGGATTAAATGATGAATCTAAATTCGAGGGAGTTAGAATAAATAATTTCATGGGAACTTATGTGCTAGGACCAATTTTAGTATTTAATCCAGACTTTACAAAGTATTTACTAAGATTATTAGGAGTAAAAGAACCAAAACTTGCATTCGAGAAAGAGGCAGTTGAAGCATACAACATAAGACTAAAGGAATTTGAAAATCCCAATATAGCTTTTGACTAAAATATAATAAAAGATGAGATTATTAGACTAGAACAAGATATTTAATTATTTGAATATGTGCTAATAAATAATTAGAAACAATAAGGATGGAAAAACAGGTAGAAAATAATGGCGAAATTTTACCTGTTTTTTATGTGTTTAAGAACTTTGACGTTATTGTGTTATTATTGCGTAGAACCCTTGAAAAAATGCTTGTAATGTGATATAAATATAACATAATGCATGAGAAAATCACCTTTGTGAAGGCGGAAGGGAAAAATAAATAATAATGAAAAATATAAAGGACTACGACCTAGAAGATTTGAAGCAAGAATTAGAATCTATTGGTGAAAAAAAGTTTAGAGCAGAGCAAATCTTTAAATGGTTATATGTAGATAAGGTAAAAAGTTTTGATGAGATGACAAATCTTTCATTAGAACTAAGAGAAAAATTAAAGCAAAACTATACAATGTGTAATTACAAAATTCTAAGGAAACTAGAATCAAAAGATGGAACGAAAAAATACCTTTTTGATGTACTAGATGGAAATGCAATAGAATCTGTATTAATGGAATATCATTTTGGAAAGACTATATGTGTATCTTCACAAGTTGGTTGTAAAATGGGTTGCAAATTTTGTGCATCAACAGGAATACCATTTGGAAGAAATCTAACAGCAGGAGAGATAGTAGAGCAAATTCTTGCAGTAGAGCAAGATACAGGAGATAAAATTTCAAATGTGGTATTTATGGGAATAGGAGAGCCATTAGATAATTACGACAATGTAATAAAAGCAATAAGAATAATGAATAATCCTAAAGGACTAGAGATTGGAGCAAGACACATAAGCGTGTCTACAAGTGGACTTGTTCCAAGAATATATGACTTGGCAAATGAAAAAATTCAATGTACTCTATCTGTATCACTACATGCAAGCAATGATGAAAAACGTTCAAGCATGATGCCTGTAAATAATAGATATAACATAAACGAGCTAATGAAAGCTTGCAAAGACTACATTGCAATAACAAATAAGAGAATATCTTTCGAGTATGCATTAGCCAAAGATAATAATGACAATTTGGATGATGCAAAAGAATTGGTGAAATTATTACAAGGAATGTTATGCCATGTAAATTTAATACCAATCAATAAAATTGAAAATGGAAAATTTTCAAAAAGCTCGAATGAAAATATTATAAAATTTAGAGATTATCTAAATGACCATGGAATTGTAGCAACAATAAGAAGAGAACTAGGCTCAGACATAGATGCTGCATGCGGACAGCTAAGAAGACAGAACCTGAAAGAGCGGAAATAAAGAAGAATAAAATAATATATATCAAAAAAAGATTGGAGGGAAGTATGCGAATATTTGCAAAAACAGATATAGGAAGAGAACGTAAATTAGACGAGGACTATTTTTACGCATCGAAACCAGAAGACAAAATAAAACTATTCATATTAGCAGATGGAATGGGTGGATATAACGGTGGAGAAGTCGCAAGTAAAATGGCTACAGAAGCGACAAGAGACTATATTCAAAAGAACTTTGCAAAAAGTAAAGAAAGCAAAGAACAAATTGAACAACTTATGAAAGATGCTATGATTTATGCTAATGATGTTGTCTATAAAAAAGCACAAAGCAAGCAAGATTTAAGAGGAATGGGTACTACTTTAGATGTTTGTTTAATATATAATAGTAGGTTATATATTGGACATATTGGAGACAGTAGAGTTTATAGAATAAGAAAAGAGTTTATGCGAAAAATAACTAGAGACGACAGTTATGTTCAAACTCTAATTGAAGATGGAAAAATAACGAAAGAAGAAGCCTTCAGACATCCTAAGAAAAATATGCTTACAAAAGCTCTTGGATGCACTCCTGAAGTGGAACCAGAAATATATACAAAAACATGTATAAAAAATGATATTATTTTGATGACATCTGATGGCTTAACAAACATGGTAAAAGAAGATGAAATCTTTAAAATAATAAAAGAAGATATCGAAAACTCAGATGTAAATCTTATAAAAAAAGCAAATGAGAATGGTGGACTTGATAATATTACTGTTGTTGTAATATATAACAGTGCACAACAATAATAGTATTAATACTATAAATGAGGAGAAAGTTATATGAATATAATAGGAAAAACGATAGCCAATAGATATGAAATTATAAGCCAAACTGGTGTTGGAGGAATGGCAACAGTTTACACGGCTAGAGATAATGTATTAAATAGAAAAGTTGCAATAAAAGTACTAAAAGATGAATTTACAACTGATGAAGAATTTGTAAAAAGATTCAATTCAGAAGCACAGGCTGCTGCAAGCCTATCTCATCCAAACATAGTATCAATATATGATGTTGGAAATGAAGATGGAATCTACTATATAGTTATGGAATTAGTCAGAGGAAAAACTTTAAAACAAATAATCACAGAAGAAGGAGCACTTCCTTGGAAATGGTCTGTAAATATAGCTATGCAAATTGCATCAGCGTTGGAGACAGCTCACAAAAACAACATAGTTCATAGAGATATAAAACCACATAATATAATAATCACAGAAGATGGAGTAGCAAAAGTAACTGACTTTGGAATCGCAAAAGCTGTATCTAATTCAACAATAACGGCATTTGGAACAACAATAGGATCAGTTCACTATTTCTCGCCAGAACAGGCAAAGGGTGGATACACAGATGCAAAATCAGACATATACTCTCTTGGAGTTGTAATGTATGAAATGCTTACTGGTAGAGTACCATTCGACAGTGATACATCTGTATCAGTTGCACTAAAACACATGCAAGAACCACCTGTACCACCAATGGAAATAAACGACAATATTCCTCAAGCTGTTAATGACATAATATTAAAAGCAATGGAAAAAGAGCCAATGGCAAGATACCAAACTGCAACAGCAATGATGAGAGATTTATCAAGAGCATTAAAAGACCCAGAAGGAGAATTCGTAGAAGAAGAAAACTTAGATGACGGATTAACTAGAAGAATGGGAGCAATAACAGATGATATGTTAAAACAATCTGCTACTGCAAACAAAAAGAAAAAGCAGAAAAAAGGTATTGCAAAATTCTTTGAAGAACACCCAAAGGCAAAAGGACCAATAATAGTATTAATATGTTTAATATTATTCGTAGCAAGCATAGCAGTTACATCTGCGATATTAAGTGCTAATGAAGCAAAAGACGTACAAATTCCTAACTTAATAGGAAAAACAGAGGAAGAGGCAAAAGCTGAACTTAAGGAATTAAAGCTAAACTATGAAAAAGCAAGTGAAGACTATAATGCAGACCAAGAAGCCGGAAAAATATATGAGCAAAGTCCTGCATACACACCAAACTACAAAGTAAAAGAGAAAAGCACAACAATCAAAGTAAAAGTTAGCAAAGGAACAGAAAAAGTTACAGTTCCAAAAGTAGCGGGAATGACTTATGATGAGGCTGTAAAAGAACTAGAAAACAACAAATTAAAGGCTGAAAAAATAGAAGAAACAAGCAAAGAAATAAAAGAAGGAATAGTAATAAGCCAAGAAACAAATCCAAATACTGAAGCAAATGCCGGAGAGACAGTAAAAATACATGTAAGTATTGGAACAGGAATAGCTCAAGTTGTAATGCCAAGTGTACTTGGAAAAACAGAGAGTGACGCAAGACAAACACTAGAAGGAAAAAATCTAAAAGTAAATGTGGAATACTCTGAAGACACAACCAAGGACAATGGAATAGTACTAAGCCAAAACATAAAATCAGGGGAAAACATTGACGAAGGAACAGAAATAACAATAACAGTAAACAAACTTGCTGAAACTAAAGAAGCAAAAATAACGATAAACGTAAAATCAATAACTGGAGGATATGAACCAGAAACAGAACAAGGAAACACAACAACATCAGGAACAACAGTTAAAGAAAAGAAATTAACAGTAAAAGTCGGAGAAGATAAAGTGTACGACAAAAAAGTTGACTTAAACTCGACTGCAATCCAAACAAAT
This sequence comes from uncultured Clostridium sp., assembly GCA_900552135.1. Lineage (GTDB taxonomy): Bacteria > Bacillota > Clostridia > TANB77 > CAG-508 > CAG-245. The sequence goes on along the minus strand of URYN01000006.1, from coordinate 89,737 downwards.
ATAAGTGGAAAAGGAACTGTAACTGTAAAAGTTTATATTGATGATATATTAAAAGCTCAAAAAGATATAAACTTAAATACAACAAGTTCATATACATTTGAATAAAATAAAATAGAGTTATGTTTTTGAACATAGCTCTATAATTTTGCTTAAAATTAAAAATTTACTCTCAACAATTCGGCTTTTTCAATAATATTTTCACTTACCATGAATACATTTATATAGGATATTCAACATAGAAAGGATTTTCTGTAAATGAAAAATAAACCTATAAAAAAGTCTAGAATAAAGCAATTAAAAGAGAAAAAGCTTAAGGACAACAAGGATAAAAAAATAAATAAAAAATTAATTCATAAGCAAAACAAGAAACAGGGAAAAGCTGCAAAAAAACTTGCAAGAGAAGTGAAAACTAAGAAATATCAAATAAATAAACAAGGAGAGATTGCAAGGAAAAAGAGAATAAGACTTGCATTGTTATTTGTTGTGCTTATTTTTGGCTCGCTCTGTGTAAGAGTAGGATATATTCAGTTTGTAAAAGGTGATTGGCTTAAGCAAATGGCATATACACAACAGACTTTGGATAGAAAGATTAATCCTAAAAGAGGAACAATTTTCGATTCGACAGGCAAGGTTGTACTTGCAACGAGTAGTAGTGTGGAAACTGTTACGGTTAATCCTTTGAATATAAGTGAAGAGAATAAAGAAAAGGTAGCAAAAAAATTATCTGAACTCTTTGAGCTTGATTATGATAAAGTTTTAAAGAAAGTTAAGAGAAGAACTGGAATAGAAACTATTGCAAAAAAGGTTGAAAAAGAGAAGACTGATCAACTTAGAATATGGCTTGAAGAACAGAAAATTAGTTCAGGAGTTAACATTGACGAAGACACAAAAAGGTTTTATCCTTACAACAATTTAGCTTCGCAGATGATTGGCTTTTGTGGCAGTGATAATCAAGGGTTAGCTGGAATTGAGGCAAGGTATGATTCTGAGCTTAAGGGAGAAAGTGGAAAAATTTTAAAGATGACTGATGCAAAAGGAATTGATATAAGCGATACTTCGGAGAGCTATGAACCAGCCAAGAATGGAAATGATTTGGTACTAACGATTGATGCAACTGTACAGGGAATTGCAGAAAAATATTTAAAGGAAGCTTGTATAGACAATGTGTGTACTGATGGTGGAAATATTCTGCTAATGAACCCTAAAACTGGAGATATTCTAGCAATAGCAAGTTATCCAGATTATAATTTAAATGATCCATATACGATTAATAATGATGAGCAAAAGGCAAATTGGGAGACGATGACTGCAACGGAAAGGTCTAATGCATTACAAGGAATCTGGAGAAACAAAGCAATATCAGATACTTATGAACCGGGGTCTACTTTTAAACTTGTAACTGCTTCAACTGCTCTGCAGGAAGGGATTGTAACAGAAACTGATAAGGAAGGAGAGTTTTGTTGTGTTGGATATATAGATGTGGCTGGTGTAAAAATGAAGTGTTGGAGATATTATAGACCACATGGTCCAGAATCCTTAAGAAAAGCTTTAATGAATTCATGCAACCCAGTGTTTATCGGGTTAGGAGGAAAAATAGGAGTAAAAAAATACTATGAATATTTGTCAAAGTATGGATTTTTAGGCAAAACGGGAATTGACTTACCAGGAGAAGCAGGAAGCATATTTTTGAAAGAATCAAAGGTGGGACCAGTAGAACTTGGAACAATAGCCTTTGGACAGAGATTTGAGGTAACACCAATTCAAATGATAACAATGGTTTCAACAATTGCGAATGGAGGCATTTATACACAGCCGAGAGTCGTAAAAGAAATAATAAACAGTCAGACAGGAGAACACACTAAAATTGCAACAGTACAAAAGGATAGAGTTATATCAGAGGATACATCAAAAAAAATGTTAAGCATGATGGAGAGTGTTGTGGCTGAAGGAACAGGAAAGAATGCACAAGTTAAAGGATATAGAATAGGAGGAAAAACTGGAACATCTGAAGATGGAGTAAATACAGGAAAATATGTAACATCATTTATTGGAACTGCACCAATAAATGACCCAGAAGTATGTATATTAATAACCTTGTACAATCCAACTGGCGAAGGAGGTCACCAAGGAGGTGGTGTTGCAGCTCCAATTGCTTCACAGGTATTGGGAGAGGTGCTTCCATATTTAGAAGTACAAAAGGAAAGTGAAGAGGAAGAAAAAATAGAAGTTGAAGTTCCAAACATTGTTGGAATGACAAAAAAAGAAGCTAAAAAAACATTAGAAGATGTAGGACTTAACATAGATATAAAGGAAAATGATAATAGCAAAGATAAGGTAGAAAGCCAGATTCCAAAGGCAGGAATAAAAACAAAGCAGGGCACTTCTGTAATTGCATACCTAGAAGAATAATAAATTTACCATTACAGAAAATGATAAATGCAAACCTACAAAGTTGCAAATTTATTTTGAAAAAATTGCTATTCCTCTATACAAAAACAAATTTTAATTATATAATACTAATGGTAAATTAGCAACGATAGCAACTGCTATATGCTACAATTATTAATGGCCTAAAAAAGGCTACCTTTAGAAGGGAAGAATAAATATGAATTTAAAAAAGATTTTAGCAGGATTAGACGAAATTAAAGCAAAGGGAGAAATTGATAGAGAGGTTACAACGATAGAAAATGACTCTAGAAAAGTTGTTGAAGGTTCTATGTTTTTTGCAATAAAAGGATTTTCAACAGATGGAACTCAGTACATACAAAGTGCAATCGAGAAGGGAGCAAAGGTTATTTTAGTAGATGAACAAACTGATTTCAGAAGCTTAAATATACCACAAGATGTAACACTTATTGTGGTAAAGGATGCAAGATATGCAATGGCAATATGCTCTTGCAATTTCTATGACAATCCATCAAGAAAGTTTAAACTAATTGGAGTTACAGGAACAAAAGGAAAAACAACAACAACATTTATGATGAGAGAAATATTCCAAAAGCAAGGAATTAAAGCTGGTCTTATTGGAACAATCGCAATTTACAGTGGAGATAAAAAGTTAAAAGATAGTGACAGAACAACACCTGAGAGCATAGAATTACAACAATTATTTGCTCAAATGTATGAAGATGGATGCAAAGTAGTAATAATGGAGGTTTCTTCTCAAAGCTTGAAACTAAACAGAGTAGCAGGCTGTGATTTTGATGTTGCAGTATTTACAAACTTCTCAGAGGACCACATCAGCGCGAAAGAACATCCAAACATGGAAGATTACTTTAATTCAAAATTAAAGTTATTCCAAATGTGTAAATGTGGCTTTGTAAATATAGATGATTTACATGTATGCAAAGTTCCAAAGCTATTCCCAGATAGTGATATAAAGACTTACGGAATTGATAATAGTTGCAATTTACTTGCAAAAGATATAACAATTACAAACTCTTATGTTGATTTTAAAGTAAAACTTGGAGATAGAAATGAGAGAGTAAAGGTTGGAATTCCAGGAAGATTTAGCGTATATAATAGCTTAGCTGCTATAAGTGTTGCACTAAAATTTGGTTGTGATCCTGAGACAATAAAAGAGGCTTTACTAGAAGTTCGTGTTCCAGGAAGATCAGAACTTGTAAATAATTCAAAGGATTTAACAATTATGATTGATTATGCACACTCTCCAGAAAGTTTATCAAATATATTACATGCAGTAAAATCATATACAAGAGGAAGAGTTATTTCTGTATTTGGCTGTGGTGGAGACAGAGATTCTGCCAAAAGACCTCAAATGGGTGAAATTTCTGGAATGGTTGCAGATTTCACAATAATTACATCAGACAATCCAAGAACAGAAGACCCACAAAAAATAGTTGATCAAATTGAAGAAGGAATAAAAAAGACAAAAGGAAAATACACTGTAATAGTAGACAGAGTTGAAGCAATAAGATATGCAATTAACATGGCTAGCAAGAAAGATATAATTGTTCTTGCAGGAAAAGGACACGAACCTTATCAAGAGATAAATGGTGTAAAACATCCTTTTGATGAAAGAGTAATAGTAAACCAAATAATAAAAGGTGAATTATAAAATAAAACATAGATATAAAATCTAATAGGAAACGGGGAAGATAAAATGGCATACCAAATAAAAATACTTCTATTGGCATTTGCAGTTGCATTTGTAATTTCGCTGATAGTAATACCAATTTTAAGAAGAAAGAAAATAGGACAACACGAAAGAGATGACGGTCCAAAATCTCATTTAAAGAAACAAGGAACACCTACAATGGGTGGAATTATAATGATTATTACACTTTTAATAGTTGGAGGTATACTTGTATTTGACTATTCAAAATCAGTAGCTGAATCTGAGAGGGTAGTTGCAAGAAATTTAATTCCATTGATTGCAGTTACAGTTGGCTTTGGATTAGTTGGATTCGTAGACGACTTCATTAAACTAGTGTTGAATAATACAAAAGGACTAAAACCTTCATTAAAAATGTTAGGACTACTTATTATTGCAACAATATTTATAGTTTATGTTACAAATGTAATGAAAATAGGAACAGACATAATAATTCCTTTTGCAAAAACCTCAATTACACTGCCAATATATGTGTATATACCATTTATGATAATTGTAATGCTTGCAACGACGAATGCAATAAATTTAACTGATGGTATTGATGGGCTTGCAACATCTGTTACAACAATAATACTAACATGTTTAACTGCAATAGGAATAATTACTGGAACAAAAGAAATTGTTATATTTGGAACAAGTTTAATTGGAATATGCCTAGCTTTCTTATTGTTCAACTTGCACCCTGCAAAAGTATTCATGGGGGACACGGGTTCACTACTTTTAGGTGGTGCAGTATCTGTAATGGCAATATATATGAAGATGCCAATTCTACTACTAATAATAGCAATAATACCTGTATTAGAAACACTATCAGACATAATTCAGGTTGCTCATTACAAGAGAACTGGAAAAAGAATCTTCAAAATGGCACCATTGCATCATCACTTTGAACTATGCGGATGGAATGAAAATACAATTGTTTCAGTGTTTAGTATAATAACATTAGTTGCATGTATAATCGGACTTGTAGCTATATAAAAACATATCGATAGATTAGTGCTTAATTTAATAATATAAGAACAAGAATAAAAATAGTTGATTTGAAAAAGTATTAACGATTAGACATAAATTTTGAAAGGAAAGAACGAATGCAAAATAATATTCAAAAAAGTAAGGGAAAGAAATTCTCTAGATTTATGAATAATAAAATGGACTTTATTCTATTGCTGACAGTATTGGTACTGTTAGCTTTAGGAGTTATTATGGTGCTTTCTGCAAGTGCACCATATTCATTATCTGTAACAGGAGAAAGTTACACATTTTTTATTAAACAATTTGGTTGTGCAATACTTGGAATTGCTATAATGCTTTTCTTATCAAAAGTAGACTATAGATTTTACAAGAAATTTTATTGGTTCGCTTATGTATTTTCTGTTGTAATTCTTCTTTTAGTTTTAGTACCAAAACTTGGAATTGAAGTAAAAGGAGCAAGAAGATGGATTAAATTACCTTTATTAGGACAGTTTCAACCATCAGAAATAACCAAAATAGGATTAATAATATTTTATGCAGGATATTTATCAGACCATAAGGATGATCTAAAAGATTTCTGGAGGGGATTTGTTAAGTCTGCAATTTTCTTAGCACCACCAATTGCAATATTATATTTTATACAGAACCACTTGAGTGTTTCTTTAGTTATATTAACTGTAAGCTCTGTTATGATGCTTATGGCAGGATGCAGAATTTTACACTTCCTGGCAGGAGGAGCCGTGCTCGCTGGTGGAATTGCATTGGTATTGATAAAGAAGTTATCTGGTGGAGGAGATGGAGGCTTCAGACAAGATAGAATTAAAACCTTCTTTGATCCATGGGCTGATGCAACAGGAACAGGATACCAGATGGTACAAAGCTTGTATGCGATTGGCTCTGGAGGATTGTTTGGAGTTGGATTAGGAAACAGTAAACAGAAATTTTTATACATACCAGAACCACAAAACGACTTCATATTTGCAATAGTTGCAGAAGAACTTGGATTTGTTGGCTGTGTTGCAATAATATTGTTATTTGCAATATTTATATGGAGAGGAATAGTAATATCTATGAAAGCTCCAGATATGTTTGGAAGCTTAATGGCAATAGGAATAACAACTCTTGTTGCAGTTCAAGTAGTAATAAATATAGCCGTTGTTACAGCGTCAATTCCAACAACAGGAATGGCTCTACCATTCTTTAGTTACCGGAGGAACAGCATTAATAATATTACTGTCATCGGTTGGAATTCTGCTAAACATATCAAGAGCAGGTTCAAAAGTATAAGAATGTAAAAACAAAATGAGAGGAAATGAATGATGAAAGTTGTAATTGCAGCAGCAGGTACTGGTGGACATATTAATCCAGGAATTGCAATAGCAAATAAAATAATGGAAAAAGAGCCAGACTCTAAAATTATTTTTATTGGAACACCAAGAGGACTAGAAAATGACCTTGTTCCAAGAGCTGGCTATGAACTAAAAACAATAGATGCTTATGGAATAAATAGAAAGATAAATTTAGATAATATAAAAAGACTGTACAAAACAACAAAATCAGTAGGAGAGGCTAAGAAAATTCTAAAAGAGTTTAAGCCAGATGTAGTAATTGGAACAGGTGGATATATATGTGTTTCTGTTGGAATAGCAGCCAACAGATTAAAAATCCCAATAGTTTTACATGAAAGCAATGCATTCCCAGGAGTTGCAATAAAGCTTTTATCTAAAAAGGCGAAGGCTGTTCTTCTTGGATTTGAAGATGCAAAAACAAGATTACCAAAGGCAAAAAATGTCGTGGTTACAGGAACACCTACTAAAATAAAAAGTTCAAAATTAACTGATGAGGAAAAAGCAAATTTAAGAAGTGCATTAATGTTAAAGAGTGAACTACCACTTGTGCTTGTATTTGGAGGTAGCCAAGGAGCAAGAAGTATAAACAATGCAATTATTGGAATTATTGAAAATAAATTAAATAAAAATTATCAGATAATTTGGGCTGCTGGAAAAGGAAACTTTGAGAATATAAAGCAACAGCTTGCTGAAAAAAATATGGATATTGATAATATAGAAAATGCAAAAATAATGCCTTATATATACAATATGCAAGAGGTAATGGAAACCTCTGATTTAGTTGTTTCAAGAAGTGGTGCAATGACAATAACAGAAATCTCTAATCTCGCAAAGCCAGCAATATTTATACCATTTCCATTTGCAACCGAAAATCACCAAGAATATAATGCAAGAGTTTTAGAAAAGGTTGGAGCTGCCAAAATAATATTAGATAAAAATTTAAATTATAAAAATCTTAACGATACTATTGAATTAATGGTAGAAAATAAAGAACAGCTAAAAGAAATGGGAAAAAAGGCTGGAAAGATTGCAAATACTAACGTTGAAGAAAATATCTATAATGAAATAAGAAATATTTTAAGTAAAAATTAGAAGAATAAAGTTAATGATTTGTCGAATAATGTCGAACACTGTCAAAAGTAGACGAACGATTTTCCTTGATATATACAGCATTTCGTGGTATTATGTATCTCCAAGGAGGAAATAGATATGTTAGACTTAAGAAAACTTTATGGAAAAGTTACTATAGAGGGAGAAGATTTTGAATATAATCAGCACCCTAAGCAAAAAGAAAAAATATTTCTCGAATATTATAAAACAAAAAAAGCACAAACTAAAAACGAAAAAAAGTATGGAATAGAGGTAATTAAAAAAGAAGAAAACAAAAATGGAATTACCAGAGAAAAGACAGTAGAAAATGGAATATCAAATAATGAAAAAGTAATAGATAAATTATTGGAAATACTTATAGAAAATAAAGTTACTCCAATAACAACAAAAGATGTAATAACAGATTTGAAATTAGATCCTTCAATGATTTATAGTAGAATGTAAAAGGAATGATGCTACAATAAAAAGTGGCATCATTATTTTATTTCTATTATGAAATAATAAAAATAGCGAAAATTATAAATAAAAGAAAAAGTGTAGTGTTACAATAGATGTAAAACAAAATATAAAAAGGGACTTGACAGGTATATTATAATAGATATATAAATTTATAAGGTAGAAAAACAAAAAGAAAAACCTTTAAGTGAAAGGAAGAATATAATGGCTGATAAATTAATTATAGTGGAATCACCAGCAAAAGCTAATACAATAAAGAAATTCCTTGGAGGAAATACTAAGGTAGTAGCCTCTATGGGACATATAAGAGATTTACCAAAATCTAAAATGGGTGTAGATATAGAACATGACTTTGAGCCTGAATATATTAACATAAGGGGAAAAGGAGATTTAATAAAATCATTAAAGAAGGATGCAAAATCTGCAAATAAAGTGTATCTTGCAACCGACCCTGACCGTGAAGGGGAGGCTATTGCCTGGCACTTGGCACACATTCTTGAAATTCCAGAAGATAGTGTATGCAGAGTAACATTCAATGAAATAACAAAGGAAACTGTTCAAGAATCTATAAAGAAGCCTAGAACAATAGACATGAATCTTACAGATGCACAACAAGCGAGACGTGTTTTAGATAGAATAGTTGGTTACAAGATTAGTCCTCTTTTATGGAAAAAAGTAAAACCAGGACTTTCAGCAGGAAGAGTTCAATCAGTTGCAGTAAAAATTATTGTAGATAGAGAAAATGAAATAAGAAACTTCATTCCAGAAGAATATTGGAATATTTATGCTACATTGTTAGATGAAAAATCTAAGAAACAATTTGAAGCAAAATTTTATGGCAAGGATGGAAAGAAAATAGAGCTTCATAAAAAAGACGAAGTGGATGAAATATTAAAAAATATAGAAGATGGAAAATACACTGTAACTAATGTAAAAGAGGGAGAAAAGAAAAAAAATCCAGCACCACCTTTCACAACCAGTACAATGCAACAAGAGGCATCAAGAAAATTAGGTTTCACTTTAAAGAAAACAATGTCTGTTGCACAAGGATTGTATGAAGGGGTTAAAATTCCTGAAAAAGGAACAGTAGGTTTAATTACATACATGAGAACAGATTCTACAAGAATTTCTGAAGAGGCAAGAGCTGCTGCAAAAGAGCAAATTACAAAAACTTATGGAGCAATCTATTATGAAAATAGATATTATAAAAAGAGTAACGATGCACAAGATGCCCATGAAGGTATTAGACCAACATATATTTATATTACTCCTGAAAGTATTAAAGATAGCTTAACAGCTGATCAATATAAATTATATAAACTAGTTTACACAAGATTCTTAGCAAGCCAGATGTCTTCAGCCATTTATGATACAATAAATGTTGATATTGATGTGAACAAATATAATTTCAAGGCTAGCGGACAAAATCTAAAATTCAAAGGATTTATGACGCTTTATGTAGAAGGTAAAGATAATGAACAAGAAGATGAAGAAAGTACAACAATTCCAAAATTGAAAAATGGTCAAGAAGTAATAAAGAAAAAGTTGGATTCAAAACAGAGCTTTACTGAACCACCGGCAAGATATACAGAAGCAAGCTTAGTTAAAGAACTTGAGGCAAATGGAATTGGAAGACCAAGTACGTATTCGCCAACAATTACAACAATATTAGAAAGAAGATATATACAAAAAGAGAAAAAGCAATTAGTTCCAACCGAATTAGGAGAAGTTGTAAATAAATTGCTAACTGAAAATTTTTTTGATATTGTAAATGTTGAATTTACAGCACAGATAGAAAACGAATTTGACCGTGTTGCTGAAGGAAAAGAAGAATGGAAACAAGTTCTTAGAGAATTCTATCCACAATTTGAACAGGAAGTTGAAAAAGTTGATAAAGAGTTAGAACATGTTAAATTAGAAGAGGAAGTTTCTGATGTAAAGTGTGATAAATGTGGAAGAAACATGGTTGTAAAAATGAGCCGTTATGGCAAATTTTTAGCTTGTCCAGGTTATCCAGAATGTAAGAATGTAAAACCTTTCGTGGTTACAATAGATGAGCCATGCCCGGTATGTGGAGCAAAAGTTCAAGTAAGGAAAACCAAGAGGGGAAAGAACTATTATATATGTGAAAATAATCCTGCAAGTTGCAACTATATATCATGGAACAAACCTAAAATAGGAGAAAAATGGACTCCTGATGAAAACATAAAAACAGAAGAAAAGAAAACAACTAGAAAGAGAAAAACAAGTACAACAAAAAGAAAAAAGCCAACGGCTAAAAAGAAGAAATAAAAGAACCCAGAGAGCAGTGTTAACTGCTCTCTGAGTTCTTTTCGCGAGGAAGTGGCACTTAAGATGTGCCGTCCTCTTGATGAATTTGCCTAAATTTAATAAACGTGAGCGGAGTAGCACCTTTTCTGGGCCGTTTCACGAACCATCCAATGGGGATCGTTTCTCAGAAGAAGTATTGTGTAGTCAGCGGTGCTTTTATTGCCTGCAACAAAGTTGCGAACGCGCCAGCTGGGGTCCCAGGCAAGCCTGTCGAGAGTAATCTTGTCTGAATGTATATTTGCGGCGAGAAAACGTTTGACCAATTCGTCAGGGTCGTTTCTCATGTTGTGTAAAGTTTGTGTGTATGTGTTAGGGTGCTTTGCTACATTCCGGCGGATTCTAACATCTGGATCGCGAGATAAAAAGTCGAGTGATGAACCACGCAAAATCTGAATCTGTGACGCGGCAAACCTTAAGTCACGGTTGGAACTCCTTGCCAAGCTATCGAGTTGGTCGGCGTTCATGTCAGGGATAAATAAGCTACTCATAACGTTTGTGTTAGACATTTTAAAACCTCCTATAATCATGGGCTGTTAAATTAAAACGTATGTTAAAAAAAACACACAAATTCTAACTATATTATAGTACAAAATAACGATTATGTCAACTTTTGGAAAATTTCAAGAAATTAAAAAAGTATTTAAGAGATTTTAATAAACTTTCAAAACTTTTCCATAGGCCTTAGAAATTTTAAGAAGGGCTCAAAATTTTTAAAAATGAAAAATTTTAACAAGCTTTGAAGAAATTGCAAATAAGTTTTTAAAAAACTACATAAAACATTCTACTTTTAGCCTTACAATGATTGCTTATTTTTTGAAAATGATGTATAATAGATAATCAGTAATAGGGAGAAATTGCAATGGAAAATAATATAATTGATGAAAGAATATATAAAGATTTAATAAGCCAGATTGATGAAAAAGACTTAGAAAACACAGATACAATTATAAAAGAAAAAAAAATTAACATAAAAAAAGTAATATATGATAACAAAGAAAATTTTGAATTACATGGAACTGTTAAAGAAGCAGAAAATTCATACAGTACTTATATAAAAGTTGCTGAAGGTGAAATTGAAAATCTTTCATGTACTTGCGAAGAGTATAAAAAAAGCTACTGTGCTTGTAAACATATAATTGGAACAGTAAAAGAGTTTATAAACAATCCAGATTATATTAGAATTTTCACTGGAAATGCAATAAAGGAAAATAAGATTTCAATAAAAGAAAAAGAAGATGTTTTAGAAAACTACAAAATATTTAATCAGTTAATTAAAGAATTTTATTACCTTGATGAAGATGAAAAAGAGAATGATAATACTCAAAAAGAAATTTCAGGAAATATTCATATAGAGCCTAAACTTATTAGTAGTAAATTTTACAATTCACTAAAGCTTGAGATTAAAATTGGCGAAAAGCAGATGTATAGAGTAAAGTCTCTACCAGAATTTTATGATAGATTCATGGAAAGAGAAAAATATAAGTATGGGGCAAAATTGGAATTTGTTCATACAAAAGAAAAATTTGCAAAGGAAGACCAAAAGCTTCTTGATTTCGTCCTTAAATATTCGGAAATAGTTAAGTATGCAAATGAGTCTAGTACTGGTTACGATTATTACACAAAAAGAATCGGAGAGGATGCAATTATAATTTCAAATACAGGATTAGACGATTTGTTTGATTGTTTGGAAAACAGAGTAGTACAAGTGGAAAATCAGTATTCAACTGATGGAATTCTGTTTGTAAACAAAGAACCTGAAATTAAATTTAATCTTGAACAAGTAAATATAAATGAGTATAAGATTACTACAAATGCTGATGTATATGACTACATGGTATATGACGGTAGAAGATATGAGTATGTATTGATTGGAAAAAAGTTATATAGATGTTCAAAAAAATATAGAAACACAGTTATAAAATTACTAGATATATTCAGAAAGAACTTTACAAAAGAGATTATTTTACCAACAAAAGAATTATCTAATTTTTTTGTTATAGTTGAACCAAATATAAAAAATAGTTTAGAAGTACCTGAAAAAGAGTATCAGAAAATAAAGAAATATATTCCACCTCAATTATATGCAAAGCTTTATCTAGATTATAATGAAAAGAACTATGTGGTTGCAGAAGTTAGATTTATCTATGATGATGTTGAAATAAATCCTTTAGATGGAAAGAACTATCCAGAGGTAGTATCTAGGAATAGCATAAAGGAAGCCAAGCTTTTAAATATGCTTGTGGAATCTGGATTTATGCTAGATCAGAAGAATAACAGACTAATACTTATAAATGATGACAAGATATATAATTTTTTAAGTAATGATATGGACTTATATATGAAAAACTTTGAAATATTGGCAACAGATAATTTCAAGGAAAAAGAAATAAGAAGTTCAATGCAGGTTACTTTGGGAGTAAAAGTTGAAAACCATTTACTAGATATAGATTTCTCAAGTTTAGACTTTGATCCATCTGAACTACAAGAGATAATGACACAATACAAATTAAAGAAAAAGTACCACAGATTAAAAGATGGAAGTTTTATAAAATTAGAAGATAATGACACAATAAAATTTATTGATAGTGTTACAGAAGATATAGATGTAGATTACAGTAGCTTGAAAGATGGAAATTTAAAGCTTCCAATGTACAGAGCCTTATATCTAGATAAAATTCTAGAAAAGAATACTTCTGTGCGTGCAACAAAGGATGAGAATTTTAAGGACTTAATAGAACATATTGATATAAAAGAAATAGAAGGAAATATAGAAACACCAAAATCTTTGAATGCAAACTTAAGAGAATATCAAAAAATAGGAGTTCAGTGGCTAAGAACGCTTGGCGCTTATGGACTTGGAGGAATACTTGCAGACGACATGGGACTTGGAAAAACAGTTCAACTTCTATGTGTTGTTTGTGCTTACTTAGAAAGTACAGAGAAAAGTAAATTGAAGCCTACTATTGTAGTTTGCCCAAGTTCTCTTTGTTTGAACTGGCAAAACGAAATAGAGAAATTTACAACAGGAGTTACATCATTAGTAATTCATGGAACATTACAAGAAAGAATGAAACAAATATCTGAAATTCCGAATTACAATATAGTTATAACATCTTATGAATTACTAAAACGTGATATTGAAGAATATAAAAAATATAATTATCAATTCAAATATATTATTGCAGACGAGGCACAGTACATAAAAAATAACAATACTCAAAATGCAAAAGCTATAAAGAATATAACATCAGAGGTTAGGTTTGCATTAACTGGAACGCCAATAGAGAATTCGCTATCAGAACTTTGGTCAATTTTTGATTTTATAATGCCGGGATATTTATTTGGCTATAGAAAATTTAAAGAGTTATATGAGACTCCAATAATGAGAGAAAATGATGACCAAGCAATGCAAAAACTAAAAAAATTGATAGAGCCATTTGTTCTGAGAAGAATAAAGAAAGAGGTGCTTACAGAACTTCCTGATAAGACAGTTACTGTTTTGAACAGCCAAATGCTAGATGACCAAGAACAAATCTATTTATCTTATTTAGCACAAGCCAAGAAGAGTGCTTTTGAAGAGATAAAAGAGAATGGAATAGAGAAGAGCCAGATAAAAATTCTAGCACTTCTAACTAGATTAAGACAGATTTGCTGTCACCCTAGTTTATTCATAGAAAATTACAATGGAGGAAGCGGAAAGCTTAATCAGTGTATAGAGATAATAAAAGATGCAATTCAGGGTGGTCATAAAATATTGTTATTTTCAGGCTATACAGCAATGTTTGAGATAATAGAAAAAGAGTTGAAAAAAGAACAGATTGAATACTTGAAACTAACTGGACAAACCAAGGTGTCTGATAGAATAGACTTAGTTGATGAATTTAACAATAATCCTGATAAAAAGTTATTTTTAATATCTTTAAAAGCTGGAGGAACAGGATTAAACCTAACAGGAGCAGACATGGTTATACACTATGATCCATGGTGGAACATTTCTTCAGAAAATCAGGCAACAGACAGAACTTACAGAATAGGACAAAAGAGAAATGTTCAGGTTTATAAATTAATAACTAAAAATTCTATAGAAGAAAAGATATATGATTTACAGAAACGTAAGGAAACTTTAATTGATAATATGCTGTCAACAAATCAAACATTTATAAGCAAGTTATCTAAAGACGAGATAATGAACTTGTTTGAATAAAGAAAGGAAAACCATGAAAAACGAAATAGTAGTAATTGGAGGTGGCCTTGCCGGTTGTGAGGCAACTTACCAGATTGCAAAAAGAGGAATAAAAGTAAAGCTATATGAGATGAAACCAAATAAATTTTCGCCTGCTCATACAAATGAAAATTTATCAGAGATTGTTTGTAGCAATTCTTTTAAATCAAATTTACATACCAACGCTTGTGGCTTACTAAAAGAAGAACTAAGAATGTTAGACTCTTTGCTTATAAAAACTGCTGATGGAACAGCGGTTCCAGCAGGACAGGCACTTGCGGTTGATAGAGAAGTCTTTTCTAAGAACATAACAGAAAAGCTCGAAAGTATGGACAATGTTGAAATTATAAGAAAAGAAATTGGAACAGAGGAAAATGATCTAAAAGAAATTTGTAAAGATAGTATTGTAATAATTGCAACAGGACCTCTAACATCTGATAGTTTATCAAAGGAAATACTTGAGATAACAGGAGAAGATGACCTTCATTTTTACGATGCAGCAGCTCCAATTGTTTCAAGAGATAGTATTAACATGGATATTGCCTTTTATGGTAATAGATATGAGCAAGAAAGAAAAAAAGATGAAGATGTAGAAGAATGGAAGAGTAAATTCGATAAGCAAAGAAAAGAAAAAGTTACTGAAATTGAAAGCTTTAATTCTGATAAAGATAAGTGCAATCAAGACGAATGCAATCATGGTGAATGTAATCAAAATGAATCTAATCAAGATGCGGCATATATCAATCTTCCATTAAACAAGGAAGAATATGAGAAGTTTTGGAATGAACTTGTAAATGCCGAGGTTACAGAGCTACATCAATTTGAAAAAAGAGAAATATTTGAAGGCTGTATGCCTGTAGAAGTAATGGCAAAACGAGGAATAGATACACTAAGATATGGCCCATTGAAACCTATGGGATTTACAGACCCCAGAACAGGTTATAGACCTTATGCCATTGTACAACTGAGACAAGACGATAAAGAAGGAACTATATACAACATAGTTGGATTCCAAACAAATCTAAAATTCGGTGAACAGAAAAGAGTATTATCAATGATACCTGGTCTAGAAAATGCTGAATTTATGAAATATGGAGTCATGCATAAGAACACATTTATTAATTCAACAAAATTATTAGATGATACATACAACTTCAGGAAGAACGAAAACATATATTTTGCTGGACAAATAACAGGAGTGGAAGGATATGTTGAATCTATTTCTTCTGGATTTGTAGCAGGAATAAATGCTGTAAATAAAGTTTTAGGAAAAAATAAAATTGAATTCTCTAAATTTACAATGATTGGAGCTCTTGCTAAATATATATCAACTGAAAACGATAAATTCCAACCAATGAATGCAAACTATGGAATAATGCCAGAGCTAGAAGGAAAGAGAATAGCAGACAAAAAATTAAAATATGGAAAAATATCTGATAGAGCAATAGAATATCTAAAAAAAGACATAGAACAAAATTCTTTATAAAAGAACAAAATATTACAAATATTAATTTTATATTACATTTTTGTTAGGATTTGCAAAAGGTATACCAAATATGGTATTATATTATTGATGTGTTGTTTAATTTTATAAAGAAAATTAATGTGAAATTAAATATGAAAATATAATGGAGGGTCGTATGGAAGAAGAAGTAAAGAGATTATTAGACCAGAGAACTAAACTTGAAGATCAAAGAAAAGTAAAAGAGGAAAAACTTAATGAGACTTTAGCTGGAATGGATTCTGATTTTGAACAATATCAAACAGATGACATACTTACTAGAGATAAACAACAAGATATGTATGAACAAGAAAGAAATGAATATAAGAAACAAGCTGAAGCTGAAATAAGTCAAATTAAGGCAGATATTGATAGGAAGAATAGTGAAATAGGATTAGCACTTAGAAAAGTAAGAGATGGACTTATTGCAGAAGTTGCTCAATATAAGCCTGACTATTCTGAAAAAGAGAAGGCTCTTAAGACTAAAGAGATAGAACTAAAAATTGCAAAAGATGCAATGGAAGAAGCTGAAGCAGAATATAATCATCGAATGATGAGATTTTATTATTATGATGACAAAGCGGTTAAAAACCTTGATGATTCTGATGTGCTTTCTTCAAGAAAAGATTACAATGATTTGTTGGTTGAATTTAACTCAATGTTAGGAGAATTAAATCAATTAAAAGCAAAGGATACTGGAGTTGTAAAAAATTTAAACTCAAAGATAGAGAGAATAAATCAATTCTTTGGAACAGTTGACATTAGAAAAACAAGTGCTGATAAAATATTAGATGCATTAGAAGATGAAGAGTTTGATGTACAAATACCATTAGATTTTTCAGTACAACAACCAGAACAAACTGAACAAGAAACTACAAAACCTCAACAGGATCAACCATCACAGACACAAGCACAAGAATTTCAGAAAACTCAAGATGCACCAAGAAACAATGAAGCTGAGAAAGAACCACAAAAGTTACCAGTTGAAAAGCTTGCAAAATCAGGAATTAAAGCAGATGATATAGAAATTTCTCAAATTGATTTTGATATTTCAACTGGAAAAATTAGTGTAGGATTTACAGCTAACAAAGATACTATTGAAATGAATGTTGATATGGGAAATAAACTTTTATCACCTAAACAGATGAATAAATATTTTAAACAAAACAACATAAGTATTGATGGAAAAATGGATCCATACATTGTTTTTGCCATTAATCAATCTGCAGAGAAAATTATGAATGGACTAGGAATAATTGATAAGGCTAAAATAAAGGATTTCGCTGAAAAATACACGGATACTTATAGAAATTCTCTAGGAACAAACGTTGACTTACAAGAACTAAGAGATGAAGAACTTGAATCACTTACAGGTATTAGATATTTTAAATCTCAAGAAAAATGTGATAAAAATAATTTCAAATATTTAATGCCATATATGAGAGAGGCAAAAGAGTCTACCTGTTCAAATGTTGAAGTTGATACAAGAAAATGGTATGAGATACTAAGAGATGGAGTTAAATCTATATTCAATAAAACATTGAGATTGGGAGATGGAAAAACAGAAAACAAGGAAAAATCACAAGACGATAAGCAAATAAAGTATCAATCAAACAAAGATAAAGAAGAAAAAGGTTTCTTGGAAAGTATAAAAGTTCAACCAGTAGAGGAGAATCAGAAACATACTGACGAATTAATGGATAAAGCAAATCAGGAACTAGCAAAAACTTTATTAAATAGTAGTGTAAGAAATGTAGCAAATGAAAATATTAATGCTGCAACTAAGAAAGTTAAAGCTGAAAAAGAATCAGAACAAGAACAAGAACAATAATACTAAATAAAGATTCAACTGCAAATTGCAGTTGAATTTTTAGATAAAAGTGTTATATTGATAAAGTGAAAAACAGAAAAAGTAGATAAATGAGAGCAAGTAAAAGTGATTTGTAAATAAGAGGAGCATTTAATGAAAAGAATATTATTTGTAATTGCCATGGAAAAAGAGGCAAAAGATATAGCAAAAGAATTAGGACTAGTAGAAAGAAATTCGGAAGATGGCAAGGTATTTGAAAAAGATAATATAAGTCTATTAATAAGTGGAATTGGAAAACAACAAACTGCAATTAATTTGACTAAATATCTTGAAAATAATAAAGAAAATCTTCCTGACATTATCATAAATGTTGGATATGTGGGTTCTACAAAATCAGAAATTGGAAGTTGGGCAAGTGTAAATAAATCTTACAATTACGAATGGTTTATTCCAGGAGAACAAAAATATGAGGTTGAAGGTTTTGATAAGAATATATTAAAAGATATAAATGAAACCGAAATAAAAGCACTTCCTTGTTATAGTGCAGAGAGTTTTGTTACTTCAACTGATATAACAGATGATGTGGTATTTGACATGGAACTACATTCAATTTACATGATTTGTTGCATGTATAGAATTGAATTAATTTCATTAAAAAAAGTGAGTGATAATTTGAGTCTTGATGATTATTACAAAAATATTGACATGAAAGATGTAATGGAATTAACAAGCTCATTGAAAATTCTGAAAAAAGCAGGTTGTATCTAAAAATTACTAAAAAATCCTTGTAATTAATATAAATCTAGTATAAAATAAAGTCATAAATTAGAAAGTAAAAGCTAATTATGGCTTTTTTGATGTGATAGGAGAGTTTTTCTTTCCTATTATATTAAATGTTGTATAGAAATTTGAATATATTAAATTTCATAAACGCATAAATTGACTGAGAAGGGAGAGTATGGCAAAGTTTAATTCCATACGAAAAATAGAATGTATTTAAAAAGATTAGAACTACAGGGTTTCAAGTCTTTTGCAGATAAGACAGTATTAGAATTTAAACCAGGAATTACTGCTGTTATTGGACCAAATGGGTCTGGTAAGAGCAATATTTCTGATAGCATTAGATGGGTTCTTGGAGAGCAAAGCATGAAGTCTTTAAGGGGTGCAAAATCTGAGGATATAATATTTGCAGGAACTCAAAATAGAAAATCTTTAGGATTTGCCGAAGCATCTATAATATTTGACAATTCAGATGGAAAACTTCCAATAGAATATAATGAGGTAACTGTTACTAGAAAGATATACAGAAGTGGAGAAACAGGTTATTTCATTAACAAAGTTCCTTGCAGATTGAAAGATATATTAGAGTTATTCATGGATACAGGAATTGGTAAAGATGGATATTCTATAATCGGACAGGGAAAAATCGATGAAATATTAAGCAATAAATCTGAAGATAGAAGACATATATTTGAAGAAGCTGCCGGAATTGTAAAGTATAGAGTTAGAAAGGCTGAATCTGAAAAGAAGTTAGAACAAACAAAATTGAACTTGCTTAGAATAAATGATATTTTGTCTGAAATAGAGGGACAATTGGATCCTTTGAAAATTCAATCTGAGAAGGCAAGAAGATTTTTAGATTTAAGAGAAGAGCTAAAGAATATAGAAGTTGGATTGTTTGTTTACAATATAAATTCATACAAAGAAAAACTTGCTCAAATTTCAGAAGATTTTAAAATATTAACAGACCAAGAAGATGACGAAAATAAGAAACTTGAAGAGAGTCAATCTGAAAAAGATTCGTTAAAATCTAGAATTGATGAATTGATTGCAGAAATTGAAGAGGCTCAAAATCTTGGATTTGAAAGCAAAACCAGAATAGAGCAAATAAATTCACAGATAAGCATTTCAAATGAAAGAATTTTAAACAATAATTCAAATTCTGAAAGATTAGCAAATGAAATTGAAGAACAGAAACAAAGAATTGTAGAGTTCCATGAGGAGAAAGATGCAAAATTAAATAAAAAAGAGAATCTTTCTAAAAATAGAGAAAAGTTTGAAACAGAACTTAAACAAAAAGAACAAGAATTAAATGAAATAACCAAGAAACTATCAAAAAAAGAATTGGAAATTGAGGAAGAAAAGAAAAAGGTAGAAGAAAATTCTAATCAAAGATATGAAAGACTTTCTCAAATTAGCACATTAGATGCAAATTTTGAAAATTTGGAAAAGACGAAGAAGAGTGTTAAGGAAGAATTAACTTCTACAATTTCTGAATTAGATGCAACTAGAATTAAAAAACAGGAAATATCTAAAGCATTCACAGAAGCGGATAATACCAGAAACAAGGCATTAAAAACTTTGAATGGAATCAGAGAGCAAAAAGAAAAATCAATGATTGCCATAAAGGATTATGATGACCAAATTAACAAATTGACTCAAGACTACAGAATGAAAGACTCAAGATGCAAGTTCTTAATTGAAACAGAGAAAGACAAGGACGGATATATAAAGAGTGTTAAGTCTTTGCTACTTGCCTGTGAAAACGATAAGAGCTTAAATTCGGGAGTCGAGGGAGTTCTTGCAAGTTTGATTTCTGTTGATAAACAATATGAAACTGCTATTGAAATGTGTTTAGGACAAAGCATGCAAAACATAGTAACAAATACAGAAAATGATGCTAAAAAACTTATTGAATATCTTAGAAAGAATAATCTTGGAAGAGCAAGTTTTTTACCAATTGCGTCAGTACATGGAAAGAAGCTTGAAAAAATTAATAAAACTGGAATCAATGGAGTAATAGGAATTGCATCAGAACTTGTAAAGACTAACAAGAAATATGGGGAAATTATATCAAACTTGCTTGGCAGAACTGTGATTGTAGAAAATATGGACTCTGCAATAGCACTTGCAAAAGCTAATAATTATTCGTTTAGAATAGTAACTCTTGAAGGAGATGTAATAAATCCATCAGGTGCAATAAGCGGTGGTTCTACATCTCAAAAAACTGTTAATATATTAGGCAGAGGAAGAGAGATAGAAGAGCTTAAGAAAAATCTTGAAAAGCTAAATAAGAAGATTGAAGAAGTAACGAAGGAAAAGGAAGAATATTCAGAAAAAGTCGCAGACATAATAGAAGAATCTGCAAGGTTAGAGAAAAATCTTCAAGAAATAGAAATTGATTTTGCAACTAAGAAGCAAGAATTGGAAATGTATAATTCTCAAATAAGCAAGTTGGAAGAGAAAACAGCAAAATTAAAAGAAAGATTGGAACAAATCGAAAAAGAAAAACAAGAAATAATATCTGCAAAAGAGGGAACCACCAAGGTTATAGAGAATCTTGATAAAGAAAATGCTGAGCTTAACCAGAAGATTGCTGAGTTTGCAAAAGATAATCAAGAGGATCAGACATACATAGACAATTTGAATACAGACATAACAGACCTAAAAATATCTGTGTCATCATTTGACGAAAGTGGTACATCTATTGATGAGATGATTGCAAGAATTGAACAAGATATAGAGAATGCAAATAAGAGTATCGAAAACAAGACTGCAGAAATAGAAAATCTAAAACTTGAAAATGAAAAGACAAATGAAGACATTCTAAATTTCGGAAAAGAGATAGACAAGATTAAGGAAGAGGTTTCTAATAGCTCAGAAAAAATAGAAAACTTGAAACAAGAAAAAGTTGAAAAAAATAATAAGCTAGAGAAACTTGAGGAGAAAATCACATCTCAATATGAGGTTCTAAATGGATTAAAAGAGCAAATTGTTAAAATAGAAAGCAAGAAACAGAAACAAGAACAAGATTTAGACGATTTAATAAACAGACTATGGCAGGAATATGAGCTTACTCCAAACAATGCAGATGGCTACAAGAAACCAGACAATGTTGCGGTGGCTCAAAAGCAAACTACTCAATTAAGAAAAGAAATTGCAGATTTAGGAAGCATAAACATAGATGCAATAGAAGATTATAAAAAGATGCAAGAAAGATATACCTTCATGAATGAGCAAAGATTTGATTTGGAAGATTCAATATCAAAACTTAGAAATGTAATTTCTGAAATGACTGACAATATGCAAAAACAATTTGCAGAAAAATTCAAGCAAATAAACAAGAATTTCAATGAAGTGTTTGTTGAATTGTTTGGAGGAGGAAAGGCAGAACTTATATTAGAAGATGAGGGAAATCTTCTAGAGTGTGGAATAGACATTAGGGTACAGCCACCAGGAAAGAAACTTCAAAACATGATGCTATTATCAGGTGGAGAAAAGGCTCTTACAGCAATTGCAATTTTATTTGCTATATTGAAAATAAACCCAGCACCTTTCTGCATACTAGACGAGATTGAAGCTGCACTTGATGATGTAAACGTTGGAAGATACGCATTATATCTAAAGAAGTTTAGTAATAGTACTCAATTCTTAGTTATAACACATAGAAAAGGTACCATGGAAATAGCAGACACTGTTTATGGCGTAACTATGGAAGAAAAAGGAATAAGTAAGCTATTATCAATGAGATTATCAAACAGCAAATAGAGGTAAGTTTTGTAATAAATTGGACTTGAGAATAGAATAAGTTTGATAATTAAAATAAAGACTAAATTAAACGAAAAGAAAAAATAAAAACGAAGCCAATAATAATGAACCCAAAAATATTAGACAGAAATGTACTAAAACCAAAAGTTTGACAGTATAAAGTTTAATATAGAGGGTTCATTTTCTGTGTAAAAATATTCAAGGCTTCGTTTTTACTCTAACAAAATATTTTTTAACTGTGTGAATAAATTCTGGACAAGGAGAATACATTTATAAAAATGGACAAGGAGGAATTTATTATGTGGTACACGAAAGAGTTAGTGCAAGTCTTTACTGAGTTGAAGACCAGAAGGGAACGGACTTACAAATGAAGAAGCAAAAAAAAGAATAGAAAAGTTCGGCAAGAATAATTTAAGAGAAAAGAAGAAAGACTCTTTATTCATAAAGTTTATAAAACAATTCAATGACTTTATGATTATTACTTTGATTATTGCTGCTATTATTTCAGCAGTTATATCTAAAATGAATGGAGAATCCGACTACATTGATTCAATAATTATAATTGCAATTGTAATATTTAATGCAGTAATGGGACTGGTTCAAGAACAAAAGGCTGAAAAATCGTTAGAAGCACTAAAAAAGATGTCTGCACCAATTGCAAAAGTAAAAAGAAGTGGAAAGGTTCTGGAAATAGAGTCTGAAAATGTTGTTCCGGGAGATATCGTAATTTTAGAAACAGGAAGCTTTGTTCCAGCAGATTGCAGACTAATAAATAGCTATAATCTTAAAATTGAAGAATCTAGCTTAACTGGAGAGAATGTTCCAGAAGAAAAAGACGCAACTAGAATACTAAAATCTAATACATCAATGGGTGATATATGTAATATGGCTTATGCAACTACAATAGTTGTAAATGGTCATGGAGAAGCAGTGGTAACAGAAACTGGAATGAATACTAAGGTTGGCAAAATAGCAGGAATGATAATTGAAGACGAAGCTCCAGAGACTCCAATTCAAAAGAAGTTGGGTGAAGTAGGAAAAATTCTAGCTATTGCGTGCATAATAATTTGTGTCCTAATATTTATAATTGGTATTTTTAAGAAGATTCCAATTGTGGAGATGTTTATGACATCTGTTGGGCTTGCTGTTGCAGCCATTCCTGAGGGATTGCCAGCTATTGTGACGATTATGCTTTCTATTGGAGTTACTAAAATGGCAAAAAGAAATAGCATTATAAGAAAACTACCTGCTGTAGAAACTCTTGGTAGCAGTACTGTTATATGCTCAGATAAAACTGGAACTTTAACCCAGAATAAAATGACAGTAGTTCAAGTGAGCAACATAAATGGAAGAGCAAATGAAGAAGAACAAAAATTTATTATGGAACTTGGTACAATGTGTACAGACACAGAAGAGCAGTATTCAGAGTCAATTGGAGAACCGACTGAAGTTGCAATTACAAACTTTGCAATAAAAAATAACTTAAGAAAATCCGAACTATATGAAAAAATGCCGAGAATAAATGATATTCCATTCGATTCGACAAGAAAAATGATGACAACTATACATAAAATGGGTAAGAAATACAGGATAATAACAAAAGGTGCACCAGATGTATTAATAAAAAAGTGCACAAAATGTTATAATAATGGAAGTATATCATCAATATATAGCAAGGAAGAAAATATAAAATATCAAAACAACGAAATGAGTGAAAAAGCTTTAAGAGTTATAGCTGTTGCATATAGAGATGCTGATAATTTGCCAGTAAATATAACTGCAGATGCAATAGAAAATGATTTGATATTTGTAGGATTAATAGGAATGATTGATCCACCAAGAGAAGGAGTAAAAGAAGCGGTAAGAACTTGCAGAAAAGCAGGAATAAAAACAGTAATGATAACTGGAGATCACCTGCAAACGGCTAAAGCAATAGCAAAAGAACTTGGAATTTTAAGAAAAGGAGATTTTGCTGTTGCTGGTGATGAACTTGAAAAAATATCCGACCAAGAATTAGAAAAAAATATAATGAAATATTCTGTATTTGCAAGAGTAACTCCTGAACACAAGGTAAGAATAGTAAAAGCCTTTAGAAACGCAGGTCAAATAGTTGCAATGACTGGAGATGGAGTAAATGATGCTCCTGCATTGAAGAACGCGGATATTGGAATTGCCATGGGCAAAGGTGGGACAGATGTTGCAAAAAATGCGGCAGACATGATTTTGACTGATGACGATTTCGTAACAATAGTTGATGCTGTAAGACAAGGAAGAAATATATACGACAATATAAAAAAGGCAGTTCATTTCTTAATTGCAACAAACATCGGTGAAATTGTGACGATATTTGTAGGACTACTAATGGGAATAAAATCTCCTTTGCTTGCAATACAACTATTGTGGATAAATCTTGTAACAGACTCTTTACCAGCAATAGCACTTGGCCTCGAAAAAGAAGAAGAAAATATAATGAACCGATTGCCAAGAAGTCCGAAGAAAAGTCTATTTGCTGATGGACTATGGTGGAAAATAATAATAGAAGGCTCGATGCTTGGAATGTTCACCTTATTGGCTTTCAGTATTGGAAACAAATTGTATTCAATAGAAGTAGGCAGAACAATGGCATTTTTATCACTTGGAATACTAGAATTAGTACACAGCTTCAACATTAAGAGCGAAGAAAGCATATTTAAAACAGGATTATTAGAAAATAAATACTTGGTAGGAGCTTTCTTACTTGGAACCATACTGCAAGTAATAGTTGTACTAATAAGACCTCTAGCAACAATATTCGAAGTAGTTCCTTTAAACGGAATACAATGGTTATACACAATATTAATATCATTCGCACCACTTGCAATAATAGAATTGCAAAAAGCCGTAAACATTGTCCAATTAGAACGACCTCTTTTGCAAAAGAAAAGAAATTGTACCAAAATGTACCATGAATAAAAAAATTTGCATTTGCATAAAATATATGGTATAATAGATTTTGTCGCAGTAAAAAGGAGAGTGAAATTTATTTTATATCATATAGCAAAATACTGCACTAAAGAGATTGTAAAATTGCTTACTATTGCTTTAATAGCACTATTAATAATAACTGCAATAATATTTATAAAATACACTCCAGTGTATGAAGTAAAATTAAACGACCAAATAATAGGCTATGTAAAAAGCAAAAAAGTAATGGAAGATATAATAAACGAACAAGTATTAACATCTGATAATGCTTGTGCCGTATTTACAGAATTAAATGAAACACCAACTTACGAATTAACATTATCATCAAAAGAAGCAAACGATGAATATGAAATTGCTCAAGTTTTAGCAGAAAATACAACAACTTTGTATAAATTCTATGCTATAACAGTAAACGGTGAAAACAAAACATCTGTAAATACATTAGAAGAAGCAGAAAACATAGTTCAAGAAATGAACGAAGAGTATTCTGATGAGGTGGCAACAGTTGCAATATTGGAACAGTATACAAAAAATGAGGAAGATATAGGAACTGTTGAATTATCAGTAGCAAAAACAAGTATTGATACTGATTTAAGAGAAATAAAAAGCGAACAAGAAAGAATTGCAGAAGCAACATTTAATGGAGTATATTTTAGTACTCTACCAGTTGTAGGAAATATAACATCCAGATATGGAGTTGTAGAAACAAGTGTAAGAAACCACGCACACGGTGGTCTAGATATAGCAGCGCCAGCAGGTACAAACATAAAGGCTGCTGCACCAGGTACAGTATCATATTCTGGCTGGATGAGCGGATATGGATATTTAATAATAATCGACCATGAAAATGGAGTTCAAACTTATTATGGACATTGTAGCAAATTATATGCATCAGTTGGAGATGAAGTAGAAGCAGGAACAGTAATTGCTGCCGTCGGATCAACTGGTAACTCTACAGGTAACCATTTACACTTTGAAATTAGATTAAATGGAAGCTCTGTAAACCCACAAAAATATATATACAAATAAAAATTCCTAGGCAGACATTGCTGGGGATTTTTTTGTTGGCACTTAAAGAATTCACGCCGAAATAAAGCAAAATTATTACATTTTTTTCACACATTTTTCACAATTCTATTGTAATATAAAAATGTAATGATGTAAAATAATACTGAAAGGAAGAATGAAAATGGAAGACAATAATAACATTCAAAATAATCAAGAAAAAGAAGTTAATAACAACATGGCAGAAAGCCAAGCAAATGTGCAAAACATGCAGGAAAATACACAAATGAATGCGCAATCAAATTCATACGCAAACACACAAGCAAGTGTGCAATCAAATATACAAGGAAATGCACAAAATGTGAATAATACATCAAAAACGCCTGATGCTGTAATAGATAAATCAGGAAAAGAGTTTAAGGCTGTAAAGCCAAACCAAAATACAAATTCAAAAAATAAAAAAACAAAATCTAACGGATTTGCAAAAACAGTTGCTGTACCATTTCTAAGTGGTGTTTTAGGAGCTGGAATAGTTTTAGGAACTTGCTTCGGAATTCCTGAAATAAAAGAGAATATTATTGGAAGCAATAAAGCTACAACAGTAACAACAAATTCTACAAGCACAAGTTCACAAATCAATACAACACAAATATCATTAGAAAAATATTCTGAAACAGGAATGGCTGTTGCTGCAAAGGTACAACCATCAATAGTAGGAATAAAAGTTGAATACACTGTAAATTCAATATTTATGAATAGACAAGGAACTGCAGAAGCAGAGGGTTCTGGAATTGTAATAAGTGAAGACGGATACATCTTAACAAACAATCACGTAATAAATTCTAGTTCATCATCTTCATATTATGAAATAGGAACTGCAAGTAAAGTTAGTGTATATCTATATAATGACGAAACAGAATATGATGCAAAAGTTGTTGGCACTGATGAGCAAACAGACTTAGCAGTTATCAAAATAGAAAAAGATGGACTTACTGCTGCAGAACTAGGAGATTCAGACAGTGTTAATGTAGGAGAATTTGCAATGGCAATAGGAAATCCACTTGGAATGCAAAGCTCTGTAACTGGAGGAATAATAAGTGCTGTAAACAGAGAAGTAACAGATTCAGATGAAAAAACATATAAATTAATTCAAACAGATGCTGCTATAAACTCTGGAAACAGCGGTGGAGCATTAGTAAATAGCAAGGGTCAAGTAATAGGTGTAAATACACTTAAAGTATCTGCAACAGGTGTTGAAGGAATGGGATTTGCAATTCCAATAAATTCAGCAAAACCTATATATGAACAATTAATTCAATATAACAAAGTAAAAAGACCTTATATAGGAGTTAGAGGAAGAGACTTAGACGCTGACACAGCAAAGAAAAATAATTTGGTTGAAGGAATATATGTTGCATCAGTAGATGAATATTCAGCAGCTGAAAAAGCAGGAATAAAATCTGGAGACGTAATTGTAAAAGCAGATGGTAAAGATGTAAAGACAATGACTGAACTAAATGAAGTAAAAAACACACATCAAATCGGTGATACAATGACAATTACAGTAAACAGAAATGGTAATACAAAGGAATTTACATTAACATTACAGGAACAACAATAAAATACGAACTAGTTACATTTAGTTCACGCAAAGGACAAAAACTATTGGTAATATATAAGCATAGTTAGTAAGAACTGATACTTATTACTAACTAAAAAACAAAAACATCCCCTTTTATTTTCAAATTGATTGCCAGAGATATGGCAGTCAATTTTTTTATTCCTTTGATGCCAACTTTATGGAAATAAATACTTGAATTATTAAAAATAAAAATATATAATCAACTATGCAATAAATAGCAGAAAGGGAAATAACATGAAAAATAATATGGGCTTCGGAATAATAAAAATAATAATACTAATGATAATTATTGCACTAATTGCATTCAGCGGAGTTTATTTTGCAAGAATGAAATATCATGAATCAAAATTACAAACTGTAAAAACAGATATGTTGCAAGTTCAATGGAAAGTAAAAAGCTATGTAGACAAACAAACTGTAAAAGGAGAAGAAGACAAATATTTAGGAACTAAAATAAGTGAAATAGAAGATGATGAACTTATAAATGAATTTTTAAAGGAAAATGTATTACAGGAAGATGAGTATGACAAGTTTTATGTGCTAAAAGATGAGGACATGCAAAAAGCAGAATTACAAATAACTAACTATGAAGGAAGCTACTTTTTAGTAAATTACGATGACTATGAAATTGTAGTCACGAAGGGATTTGAATATAATAAAGATGAAAAGTTGTACAAGCTTTCAGAAATTGAAAAGAAAACTGAGAGTAAAGAACAAGAACAAAATCAAGAGCAGAATCCAAACCAAGAAAATACAGAAATAGATACAAATACAGAAACCAAGGAAGAAGAATAAATAGCAATAGAAGAAGGTAGAAAATGAAAGAAAAAGAAGAACAAAGATTAAATATGCTAAAAGCAGAAGAAGAGAAACTTTACATCGAAAGAAACATGAAATATATATGTGGAATCGATGAAGCGGGACGTGGTCCATTAGCAGGGCCTGTTGTAGTTGGAGCAGTTGTAATGCCAAGAGATTCAAAAATAGAATGGGTAAACGACTCAAAGAAAGTAACAGAAAAAAGAAGAGAAATATTATATGATAAAATCACAGAAGAGGCCCTTGCTTGGGGGGTTGGAATAATATCAGAGAAAGAAATAGATGAGATAAATATTCTAAATGCAACAAAAATGGGCTTACATCTTGCTTTAGGAGAAGTAATTGAAAAACTAGGACAAAAGCCAGATATAGTAATAGTAGATGCTTTGAAAGACATAGATACATTCCAAATTCCATATCAATCAATAATAAAAGGAGATGCAACAAGATATTCAATTTCATGTGCATCAATAATTGCAAAAGTTACAAGGGATAGAATAATGAGACAATGGAATGAAATATATCCAGTATATGATTTTGAAAAAAACAAGGGATATGGAACAGCAGAACATATAAAGGCACTAAAAGATTACGGACCATGTCAAATACATAGAAAATCATTTATAAAACATTTTGTATAAATATTGTACAATAATATAAGTTGTGCTAATATTGTGGAAAAAGGAGAGGATGTTATGAAAAAGGGAGACTTAGAATTAATAGATTATTCTATATACTTTGCAACAAAAGCTCATGCAGGTCAAAAAAGAAAGTCAGAACCAGATTTAGATATGATTTTCCACCCATTCACTGTTGGAATGATTTTGCAAAGAGCTGGAGCTAATACAAATTGTGTTATAGCAGGAATTCTACATGATGTTGTAGAAGACACTAAATACACATTAGAAGACATCAAAAACGAATTTGGACCAGAAATTGCAAAAATTGTAGACGAAGTTTCAGAAGACAAAAGTTTAAAATGGAAAGAAAGAAAAATAGAAGCAATCAACAAAATAAAAACAGCAAGTATGGAAGGAAAACTTGTAGAATGTGCAGACAAGATTAGTAATCTTGAAACTTTATACGCTTTATATAAAGAAAAAGGCGAGAAAGTTTGGGAAAGCTTTAATAAACCTAAAGAAGTACAAAAATGGTATTATACAAGTATGTATGATGCAGTTTTAATGAATGCAACAGAAGAAAACAAATTATTTGAGAGATATAAAAAAATATTAAATAAACTTTTTTAGGGGGAAGACATGAAAACATCAATTGAAACAATTAATGCACAAAAGAACAGAATTGAAGGAAATTTAGAGTATATCAAATCAAATATAGGAAAAATGGAAGGACCAATCTTTGTAGAATTAATTGGAACAGCCAAAAGCGGAAAAACTACATTATTAAACAATATGACTGCATTATTAACAAAAAACGGAGTGCCAATGCAAAAAAGAGCTGAAACAGCTGAATATAATCCAATAGAAAACAAGGATATCGAAGAATATAATATCTGGATGTATAGCGAACTTATGAAAAACTTAAGTGAAGACATGAGCGATTTAACTCCAAGAGTTGTAATATACGACAGAGGAATGTTAGACAGACTTCCATGGATAGACTTTTCTGTGCATGAAGGTTCAATACCACAAGCAGATTCTGCAATATTAAAACATTTATTTGAAAGTGAATTCATGAAAAGATATAAGCCATTAACTTATGGATTTATCACATCACCAGAAACAAGTGTACTAAGAAAAGGTAGAGAAGGAAGATTAGTAAACTTAAAGAGCGTAAAACTATTCAATGATTGTATGGCACAAGAAGACAAGGCTATATCAGCCGGATCAGGCCAATATAGCAAAATAAAAACAGATAATTATCAAGGATACTTAAAAGAGTTTATTATGGACTTTGCTGACAGAATGACATCTGATGTAAGAGACATAATACAAGAAAGAATTGCAGAAAAACAAGTAGATGATGAAATAGAAAAATAATAAGAAAAAAGCTACATACGAAAAGAAGATACGTCTTAAGAGAGGAATGAAAGTATGAACATTTTAGATATAATAGGGAAGAAAAGAGATGCAAAAGAACTAAACAAGGAAGAAATAGAATTCTTTGTAAGAGGATATACAGACGGAAGTATTCCAGATTATCAGGCTGCAGCACTTGTTATGGCAATTTATATAAATGGCATGAGCAAAGAGGAAACAACAAATCTTGCTTTAGCAATGGCATACTCTGGAGACGTGTTAGACTTATCCGATATAGGAGAAGTAGTAGACAAACATAGCACAGGCGGAATCGGAGATAAAATAACATTAATATTAATGCCGATAGTAGCATCTTTAGGTGTGAAAGTTGCAAAGATGTCTGGAAGAGGACTTGGTGCAACAGGTGGAACAAAAGACAAGCTAGAAGCAATACCTGGATATAGAACTGAAATTGAAATAGAAGAATTCATAGAAAATGTGAAGAAAATCGGAATAAGCCTAATAGGGCAAACTCTTAACTTGGCACCTGCAGACAAAAAATTATATGCATTAAGAGATACAATTAGTTGTACTGCCAATATTCCACTAATAAGCTCTAGTATAATGAGCAAAAAGATTGCGGCAGGAGCAAATAAAATTGTTCTAGATGTAACTTATGGAAGCGGAGCATTTATGAAAACAGTGCAAGAAGCGGAAGAATTATCTAAAACAATGATTGACATTGGCAAACTAGCAAATAAAGAAACAGTATGCATAATAACAAACATGGATCAACCATTAGGTGCTATGGTTGGAAACGCACTTGAAGTTATTGAAGCTGTAGAAGCATTAAAAGGAAACTTACAAGACGATGTAAAAAATGTTGTATTAGAACTTGGTGCATACATATTGAAGCTAGATGGCAAAGGAGATAACATACAAGAAAACAAAGAAAAAATTGAACAAGCAATCATGAGTGGAGAAGCATACAAAAAATTCTTACAGCTAGTTGAAAATCAAGGTGGAGACATCAGTTATATAGAAAACACAGAAAAATTCACAAAAGCCCAATATAAAATGCCGGTAGAAGCAAAAGAAACAGGCTATGTACAAAAACTGAATGCCGAAGAAGTAGGTAAAATAGCAATGCACTTGGGCGCTGGAAGAATGAAAAAAGAAGACAATATAGATTATGCCGTTGGAATAGAACTAATAAAAAAAGTAGGTTGCTATGTAGAAAAAGGCGAAACAATAGCATATATATATGCTGATGATGAACAAAAAGGAAAAGAAGCAGTAAGCAAACTACAAGAAATATATGAAATAAGTGCAGAAAAAGTGGACAAGCCAAAAGAAATATTAGAAATAATAGAATAAAAAATGGCAGGGAAGAAAACAGTAAATAGAAAATTAAAATAAAAAATAAAAAAGAAGCCTTCAACACGACTATGTTGGACTTCTTCTTTTTGTAAAAATCAACCAAGTATCTCAGGTGTATGATTTTTACTAATAATTTATAATGAAATTATAGTGAAAATTTAATATTCGTATTAGAATTCAAACCTGAATCTTTATTTAAATCTTGCTTAACACCTGAACAATTTAAGGTTGCAGAATTCAATCCTAAACCAGTAAGAGTTGTATAAAGCTCTTTATTCTTAAGCAATCTATTAACATTCTTCAATGAAACACCTGTTGAATAAGATAAAGCCTCAACAGAAATATCTTCGTCTGCATCAGACATAAAATTCTTTAGTTTAGAAACATCTTGTTCATCTTTTGCTTGGCATTGAGGACATACAGAACTTTCAGATATAAAGAAACAGCCACAACGTTCACATTTATTTAAATTCATAAGAAAACCTCCTCGTATTATAATGCAATTATAAAATTAAAATTCTTACAAATTGAATTAACAAAACTCAACTTTTTACATAAAGAATTGTAACATAAAAAAATGTAAAATTAAAGAGAAAAATGTAAAATAACAAAATAAAAATAAAAATCTAAAAAAGGCTTGATTTTTAGCCTTTTTTTTGATACAATATAACATGTTAAAAATACGCACATAAATTTCAGTTTGAAAGAAGTGCTTTTGTAAAATCTATTTAAATGCAAAAGTTCTTTTAAATGTTAAAGATTTGTGGAGGGTAAAAACTAAAAGGAGGAACAAATTATGGCAGTAGTTGCAATGAAACAATTACTAGAAGCTGGTGTTCATTTCGGACATCAAACAAGAAGATGGGATCCTAGAATGGCTGAATATATATTCCAAGCTAGAAACGGAATTCACATCATCGATTTACAAAAAACATCAAAAAAATTAGATGAGGCTTATGCTTTCTTAAAAGAGCAAGCTGAGGAAGGAAAAACAGTTCTATTTGTAGGAACAAAGAAACAAGCTCAAGACTGCATGAAAGAAGCAGCTGAGAAATGCGGAATGTACTACGTTAACCAAAGATGGTTAGGTGGAATGCTTACAAACTTTGCTACAATAGAAAAAAGAATTGAAAGATTAAACGAACTTGAAAAAATGCAAGAAGACGGAACTTTCGATGTATTACCTAAAAAAGAAGTTATCCTATTAAAGAAAGAAATGGATAAATTAGAGAAAAACTTAGGTGGAATCAAAAACATGAAAGAACTTCCAGGAGTTTTATTCATAGTAGATCCTAAGAAAGAAAGAAATGCTATATTAGAAGCAAGAAAATTAAACATTCCTACAATAGGATTAATCGATACAAACTGCAACCCAGAGGATGTTGATTATGTTATCCCTGGAAATGATGATGCTATAAGAGCTGTTAAATTAATAGCAGACACAATGGCTAATGCAGTTATTGAAGGAAGACAAGGAGAAGCTTTAGAAGCTGAAACAGAAGAAGCTGCTCAAGAAAATGAAGAAGTTGCAACAGAAGAACCAAGCATGGAAGAAGTTGTTGCAAATTCAGAAGAAGACAAAGCTGAATAATAAATAACAACAAATACCAAGGGGTAGGGCCAGCTGCCCTATCCTTTAGTGTTCGTCCAATAGAAAGATTTTGGACGAAATCGTATAGATAAAAATAAACAAAATAAAATATTAGCTCCTAAGGTGAAAATGTTTAAAACAAAGTTACACAAAGGGAGAAATTAAAAAGGAGGATTTTTAAATGATTACAGCACAACAAGTTAAAGAGTTAAGAGAAAAAACAGGCGCAGGAATGATGGACTGCAAAAAAGTTCTAACAGAAACTGATGGAGATATGGAAAAAGCTACAGAATTACTTCGTGAAAGAGGAATTACAAAGGCTGCTAAAAAATCATCAAGAATTGCTGCTGAAGGATTAGTTGATAGCTATGTATCAGAAGATGGAAAAGTAGGAGCTGTTGTTGAAATTAACGCAGAAACAGACTTCGTTGCTCAAAATACAGACTTTAAACAATTCGTAAAAGATGTTGTAAAGCAAATTGCACTAAACAATCCAAAAGATGTTGAAGAATTATTAGCACAACCTTCAATAGCTGAAGAAGGAAAAACAGTTCAAGAAGCTTTAACTAACAAAATAGCAACAATCGGAGAGAACATGACAATAAGAAGATTTGCTAGATATGAATCTGCAAACGGATTAGTTGCTTCATATATTCATGGTGAAGGAAAAATTGGTGTATTAGTAGAGATGGAAAATGCAGACATTGAACTTGCAAAAGACGTTTGTATGCAAATAGCAGCTGCTAAACCAGAATATTTAAGCCGTGAAGATGTACCACAAGAAAGAGTTGACAAAGAGATGGAAATTCTTAAAATTCAAGCTATGAATGAAGGAAAACCAGAAGCTATAGCTGAGAAAATGGTACAAGGAAGAATTGGAAAATTCTATTCAGACATCTGCCTAGTAGACCAAGAATTCGTTAAAAATCCAGATATGAAGATTTCTGAATTATTAAAACAAAAAGGTGCTAAAGTAGTAGCATTTGCAAGACTTGAAAGAGGCGAAGGAATCGAAAAGAAAGAAGAAAACTTTGCTGAAGAAGTTGCAAAACAATTACAATAAAAATATTTATTGATATAAATAATGAAGAGGAAGCTGTTTATACAACTTCCTTTTTCTATTATATTTTTTATTACATAAAATATTGTACAGAATATTGTACGGAAAATTTATAAATCAAATTTTCTGACTTGTTCTTTACACATTCTCAAAAAAAACAGTAGTAAATTTTCGATTGCTGTGGTAAAATAGTGGAAGAAAACATGCAATTCGGTTTAATACCGCAATACTTAATGATAAGGAGAAAACACAAGTGAAAATTTTTAAGCAAAAAGAAAAGGAAACAGATAAAGTGAACCAAAAGGAAAAATCAAACAAAACGAATCAATATGAAAAAACAACCAAAGAAAACAAAACGAACCAAGAAGAAAAAGCAAATAAAGAAAACCAAGTGAAGAAAACAAAAGTTATTAAAGAAGATTCTGAAAAAGTAAAAAATATTAAGTTTCATATTCTAGCAATAGTTGCAGTTATACTTTTTAGTGCGGCTATTTGCCCAGTTTCACTACAAAATGATACTTTTTACACCATAAGAATTGGAGAACATATTCTAAATACAAAAACTGTAGATATGGTTGATCCATTTTCATGGCATGAAAATCTTCCATACACATACCCTCATTGGGCTTATGATGTATTCATATATTTAATATTTAGCCTTGGTGGATTCAAAGCTATATTTGCATCAACAGTAGTGCTTTCATGCATTTTAGGAGTACTAGTATATATAACAAACTGTAAGATTTCAAAGAATAAATTAATTTCGTTTATGATAACTCTTGGAGCTATGTATTTGATGAGATATTACATTGCTGCAAGAGCCCAACTGGTAACATTTATTTTGTTAGAACTTACGATTTTATTTATCGAGAAATTCCTGGAAAAGAAGAAAGTGGGCTATGCGATAGGATTAATTCTTATATCTATTGCTATTGCTAACTTGCACTGTGCAGTTTGGCCATTCTTTTTTGTACTTTTCTTGCCTTATGTAGCAGAATATTTATTATTTACAGTAATCGATTCAAACTTTATATACAAAGCAAGACAAAAGTATTATGATTTAAAAATAAAATTATACACGAAAAAGAATAATACTGAAAAGATAAATGAAACCATTGCAAAAAAAGAAGAGATTGCAAAGAACAATGGAAAATTACTTTCAAACAGAGAAAAGAGAAGAGAGAAGCCATATAAAATTAGATATGAGAAAAATAAAGCTACAAAATGGCTAATTCTTATAATGATAATTTGTGCTTTCACAGGTCTTTTAACACCTTTAGGAGATACACCTTACACATACTTATATAAGACTATGAAAGGAAACACAACTCAAAGCATAAGCGAGCATTTACCTCTTACATTAATCAATAACAAAGAAATGCTTATTGTAATTGTTGCAATTCTAGCTATTCTAATATTTACAGATACAAAATTCAGGGCAAAAGATTTATTTATGCTTGCTGGACTATGTCTACTTATGTTTATGACCAGAAGGCAAGAGTCAATGTTTGTATTGTTTGGGAGTGCAATAGTTGCAAAAATTATAACCGATTTATTCACAAAATATGACAAAGGCGGAAGCAAAGAAGTAGAAAATATAATGATTTCAACACTTGGAATTATAGCTACTATATTGGTAGTTGTGCTAATGTCTGTTGTAGAATTCAAACCAAAGATTAATGATGAATTCATAAAGAAATCATCTTATCCAGTAGATGCAGCTGAATATATAAAGAATAATATAGACATGAGTTCTATGCGATTATTTAATGAATATAACTATGGAAGTTACTTGTTATATGAAGGAATTCCTGTTTTCGTAGATTCAAGAGCAGACTTATATGCCCCTGAATTTAACGGAACAAGAAAAGAAGATGGAACTTATGAAGGAAGAGACATTTTCTCAGATTATATAAACACATCTAGCTTGGCTAGATATTATGAGAAAACATTTGAAAAGTATGAAATAACACATGTTATATTATACAAAAATTCAAAATTGAATGTTTATATATCAAAGGATAAAAACTATGAGGAATTGTACTCTGACGACAGTTTTGTAATTTACAAGAGAAATGTATAAAAGAGGAGCAAATAGTATGCAAGAAGAAATAATAGTTCAAGAAAATAGTTCAAACAAAAGACTAGACAGCTTTATTGCAGAAAAAATAGAAAACTTATCAAGAACAGGAATTCAAAAACTTATTGAAGACGGAAAAGTTCTAGTTAATGAAAAAAAGGCAAAAGCTTCATACAAACCGGTTGAAGGAGATAAAATATTAGTTACGATAGAACAAAAACCTCAGCTAGATTTAAAGGCACAAAAAATTCCTGTTCCGGTAATATACGAAGACAATGATATAATTGTTGTGAATAAACCAAAGGGGATGGTTGTTCACCCTGCTAATGGAAATCCAGATGGAACACTTGTAAATGCTCTTCTTGGAATGTTTGAAGAATCAGAGAACGAGAGCAATGATGAAAACTTGAGCGATGGAGATATAGCAGATGAGAGTATTAACAATGAAAATAAAATAGAAGACGGTTCTAACAATCACAGCAGTTATAATATCAAAGATGGAACACTTTCAAATATTGGTGGAAATGTTAGACCAGGAATCGTCCATAGACTTGACAAGGATACGTCAGGATTACTAATAGTTGCAAAAAATGATGTTGCACATATAAAAATGAGCAAGGAAATACAAGATAGATTAGTTAAAAAAATATATATTGCCCTAGTAAAA
This sequence comes from uncultured Clostridium sp., assembly GCA_900552135.1. Taxonomy (GTDB): domain Bacteria; phylum Bacillota; class Clostridia; order TANB77; family CAG-508; genus CAG-245. Next base: position 52,116 of record URYN01000006.1, on the reverse strand, counting down.
GGGAACATACCTGAAAATGAGGCTACTATTGATCTTCCAATCGCAAGAAGCACAAAGGACAGAAAAAAGATGGCTGTCGATGAAAAAGGTAAGAATGCAGTAACTCATTTTAAAGTCTTAAAAAGATATGATAAGTACACATTATTAGAATTGAAGATTGATACTGGAAGAACACATCAAATAAGAGTTCATTTATCTTACATTGGACACCCAGTGGTGGGAGATGAAGTATATTCAAATGGTAAGAACGAGTTCGGAGTAAAAGGACAGATGCTTCATGCTAGATTTCTAGAATTTAAACACCCAATAACCGGACAAGAAATTAAGCTAGAAGCTCCATTACCAGAATATTTTGAAAATGTACTTAATCAACTAAAAGGCAGAGAATTAATAGATAATGAGTATAGGCAGTAAAATGTGACTCAGGAAAGGAAAAAATAATGGAGGAAAGACTTCAAAAATATCTTGCAAATAATGGCGTGGCAGCAAGAAGAAAATGTGAAGAATTCATACAAGAGGGAAGAGTAAAGGTAAATGGACAAGTTGTTAAAGAACTTGGAACTAAAATAAATCCAGAAAAGGATATTATAGAATTTGATGGGAAAGTTGTTAAGCCAGTTGGAAAGAAAGTATATATTTTACTAAATAAACCAATAGGATATGTAACAACTGTAAAGGATCAATTCGAGAGACCAACAGTGCTTGATTTAGTAAAAGTTGAGGAAAAAGTTCTTCCTGTTGGAAGACTGGACATGTATACTTCTGGTGCACTGATACTTTCAAATGATGGAGAATTCATAAATAAAGTAACACACCCAAGAAATGAAGTTGAAAAAACATACACTGTAACAGTAAAAGGAATTGTTACAAAGGAAGATGTTGAAAAACTTCAAAATGGTGTTGAGATTCAAATGGATAAATTGTATGAAAATGAAGATGAGAATAATGAAGAGAATGATTACAATCCAAAACAAAAAGATAAGACTTTTAAGACTGGAAAGGCAAAAGTAAAAATTCTTAAAACTGATGAAGAGAAAAATATTTCAAGACTTCAAATAACGATTCATGAGGGAAAAAACAGAGAAGTAAGAAAAATGTGCGAAGCTATTGGAAAGAAAGTTTTAGCACTACATAGAAGAAAAATTGGAAATTTAGATGTTAAAAACATAGAACTTGGAAAGTGGAGATACCTAAATAAAAAAGAAGTAGAAGAAATGATAAATAGATGAAAAACAATTGAATGATGTCTCGGATTGGATTGATATAAACGGAGTAAGTACAACAAAACAGAAGTCTAAATGGCTGGATGGAGAGAGTATAAACTTAAATGTGTAAAATCAGAAAATTTTGATTTTACACATTTTTTTTACAAATTAAAGTGATAAAAAATAAGGATAAAAGCTTATCTCTTGACAAATCTGGCAAAATGTAGGAAAATAAAGAAGAAGTATAAAAGCTTTAGTAACAATCTAATGTAGCAAAATTGCAAGATTAGAAGTAAGAGGGGGAAAATATTAATGATAGAAGATTCTCAAATAAAAACAAGTATATCACCATTTGCAATGCGTGAAGGCGAAATTAAGGTGTTTGACGGTAAAGATGGTTATGTATCAATGAACCAAATAATACAGAAAATAAATGTAGGACATATAAACGAGTTACATTTTAGAATTATGGAACTTGTAAATGAATTTGAATTTATTACATCAAGACAATTATTTAAACTTTTGGAAAAAGAAAATTTTGATATCAAGTCTCAAGATAAATTAAATAATAAATTAGATCAACTTGTAAAGACTAAGATTTTAACAAGATATTATTTTAATTCAGAAGATGGAAAGGGAATATATAGAGTATATTGCTTAGAAAAAATGGGCAAATATCTATTGAACTCTAGAGGTGTTGAATGTAAATGGCAACCTACAGATAATACAAAAACAGTTGCAATGATTAAGAAAAGACTTGCAGCAAATCAATTGTTAATTGCTTACAAAGATAAGGTAGAGGCATATAGTGATTACCAAGTAAAAGTAACACTTCAAGCAAAGCAACTAAGCAAGCAGTTTAAACCAACAGGTGGAAAAATTACACTTGCTAAGGCTGGAAAATCTATTGATTTTATTTTTGAAGTAATTCGTAGGGAAGATGATTGGAATAAAAAGCTTGTAGATAAAATGAAACTTTATAAAGATTTCTACGAGAATTTCCAACCAATGGATTCTGGATTTAAAACAATGCCACAACTAATATTCTTATGTGAAGACGAGAAGAATATGGCAGAAACATTCAGAGAAATAGTTGTAAATGGATTAGAAATTAGCAAAATAAATCTATATTATACTACAGATTTAAGACAAAACAATGAGAGCCTTGTAAACAGTTTAGCAGAATTTAAGTTAGACCCTACTACAAACAAGTATAAGATGGAAAATGTTGCTGTAAAACTATTAAGCTAATTAATAAGAATAATAGAGTGTAAGCCGATTAAGATATTAAGATATAAAATTAAGAAAAGTAAAGCAAAATAAGAAATATAAGAGAGATAAAGAAAAAATAAAGAATAAAAATAAAGAACAAAAAAATAACGAATTAGAAATTTTCTAATTCGTTATTTTTATTTATTTTCTTGGTTTTCCGTCTCGCTTCAAATCAAATACAATTGCATCTTCATTATTAAATAGAAAACTTGAATCTGAACTATCAGTCTTTATTGGGTCAATTTCATTTTGAACATCATCATCAAAGTGGTAGTTTTTTAATCCTGCTTTTCTTATAGATCTTGCATCATTGTCGTCTTCAGGAGATACAGTTTCTGCAATTCCTTGATTGTATTTATCAAAAGCATAATTCTTTGAAGATTTCTTTTCGTAGTAAGAGGCTGATAGGAAGCTTAGGTTTACTGTACCAGTATCGCTCTTTCCACTTAAGTTTCTTAGTTTGTACATGGCTTGTTTGAACTTTAATATTTGAACTTTTCCTGGCGCATATTTTAAAGAGTATCCATATTTAATTCCACCAAGTTTTGAATCGTATTCACCTTTAGCTGTATCGTAAGAACTTGAGAAACTCCAATCTTTCTTATCACCAATTTCTTTACTCCACCATTCATTGTCTTCTGGAGTGTTGTTACCAAATACGAATTTGTTTGAACAGTTTGAAGTTATTATTTGTCTGTGCTTTTTATCTACACCATCTAATTGTGCTAAGTTTTGAACAGATATAATTGTTGCAACTTTGTATTTTCTGTATAGGGTAAATAGTGGGTCTGTTGATTCTCCAACAAAGTCTGCAAATTCATCTATATACATGAAATGAGGAATTCTATCTTTTTCAGTTCCTGGTCTTCTAAGTACTGAGTATTGCATCATAAGGATACAGAATAATCCGAAGGCCTTATGAATTGTTGGTCCTAAATCACCACGTCTTGTACAGATTAATGTTACTTCTCCATTTGCAAGTGCTCTATCAAAGTTTAATGTATTTATTCTGTTGCATAGGATTGTTTTAACTCCTGAATATCTAAGAAGTGCATCTAATTGTGATGTTGCGTGTGCAACAAACATTTCCATTTCAGATTTGTTAGGTGCATTGTCATAGAAGTTTCTTTCACAGTAATTTATAAGTGCTGAATATTTTTTAGAAAGCTCAGCGTCTTTTTTCATTTCTTCACAAAGTAATTCGATTTGCTTAAAGTTTGTAAGACATACTAATAAGTCCTCAAGTGTTGGTAAATCGAAATCATGTAGTCTTGGATATACTTCCTTTAGAAGTATTGCTATGTTTTCGACAGCTTGTATTGATGCATTTTGTCTATATGCAAAGTTCATTTCTGGACTTGGAGCATCATCTAATCCTTTTAATACTGTAGAAATAGCAAGGGCTGTTTGGTTAGGGTCTTCAAAAACAAATGGGTTTAATCCGATTGAATTTGGATCGTTAGGATCTAGTAGATTTACCTTAAGATTTCTAGCCTCAGCAACTTTTCTAATATGATTTATTGATTCGATATCAGGAGAGATGTATGTTACACCAACATTTTTGTAGATGTAATTATCTCCACTTCCACCAATAATCATTTTCTTCATGTAAGTATTGTAAACGTCAATTTTATTATCCTTTGGACTAATCATGTTTAGATTAAAGTTAGCATTTAAATAATCGTTAGTGTAAGGACAAGTTAATGTTGCAATTCCTGTTTTTAAAGCAGTAAATCCCATTTCTTTAGATACTTCTCTAAAGAAATATTTTTTGTCTACATCTTGAGCAATCATTGGTTCAAACAAAAGTGAAGTTTTACCTGAACCTGATACACCACAAACAAGAGTAGGGAAGAATCTTTTTTCTTCTGCAATTTTTACTACTTTTCCTGAATCTTTATCTGTACCGAATTTCATCTCACAAGTGTAAGCGCCCCATGATGCTGATTTGTCTGCAAGATTGATTCCATTATAATCATAAATTGATTCATAAAGTGTCTTGGTATCGTGAACAGTTGTTATTAACCACTTTATAACTGGATAGAATGTTGTAAGTGGTAAATATAATGCAAGTGCTGAAAATGCTGGCTTAACTAAGCTGTAGAAGTTTGTAACTATGTATGTAAAGTTTGGAACGGACAAGAATAACATCCAGCCCAATTGATTAAAGAATTGTGTGAACATAGATACAATTAAAATATACAAGCTTATGATATATACGTCAAAGAACGTAAGCTTTATTTCATCTGAATCGGCATATTTTGATGAACCAGAGAATAAGAATGCAAACACAGGACATGCAAGTGCTAATGCATAAGTTAATGGTCCCCAATAAGATACTGCCATTCCGGTAAAAATCATAAGAAGCATTTCAACTATTCTATCTATTACTAAATATGATGTTACAAGTGTTAGTACATATGTTAAAAAAGTGTTTCTGTCTGTTTTTAAATATTTCAAAAGTTTATCTAATAATTTCAAAAAATTCACCGCTTTCATTTTACTTGTATAAGTATAAAAATATACATATATATTATCTTATAAAATGGCGAAAAAAACAAGAGGTTTGGGCAATTTTCTGCATAAAAATTGAGTTTTTTTAGTCAAACATCTAGTAAAATTCACTAAAAGATGATAAACTATTTTAAATTGTAAATTTTTCAAATTGATTTACAAATATTTATAACAAAGAGTGAGAAAATTATGAATTTGGAAAAGGTATATAACCAAATAAAAAATAGCAGTAGAGAAGAAACAGAAAAATACTTACTAGAAAATGTGAAAAAACTCTTAGAAAGCATAGAAACTCCAAGATTTTTTGTATTTTATTATTTAAGGTCTTTAAAACTGAATGAAGCAATTAAACAAAATTTCTGCTTGTTCTTAAAAAAAGCTGGATATAGAGTTGATGATTTTTTAGGAGAATTTATTGATTTTTATCCAGGAAACAGAGAATTTGTTATTGAAAATATGGAGAATATTATTTCAAGAGATGTATATCCTAATTTAACAAGAGTGGTTAGAGCACTTGCAAAAGAGGGAAAAGATATACAAGAAAGTTTAAATACAATTTTGAATAATAAGAAGGAAATCTTAGCAGAAGAAATACTAAGAGAATATGCAGATTTAATTGGGCTAAAAAATGAAGATCAAATTATCGGGTGTTCTAAAACACTTTCAGCAATATTCACAGATTTAATGGAAAGTGAGAACAAACCATTATCTGAACTAGAGTATATAGGAGAGGGCTCATATAGCGTGGTTCTTGGCTTAGGCAACAAAGTAATTAAAGTTGGATATGAAAGACAGAATTACAATATTCCAAACCACAGAAGAATTTTGCAACCAATTATGAGGTCTAATTATACGATAAATGGAAAAGTTGTTGCATGTTTTGAGGTAACAACAAGAGCCAGAATGCTTACTGATGATGAGATGAATCACAATTGCGGAATTCTTTATAAAATTTATAAAGAATTAAGAGACGATGGAATTGTGTGGACAGACATAGATTGGGAGAATATTGGAGTGTTGTTGGAAGACAATGTTACTACTTTGAATGGAAAGCAATTTGAGGTTGATGATAGTTCAGTAGGTTTTGTGTCAAAAAAAGGTGGAGACTCTTTAAAAAAGGGAGAAGTTGCAATAATAGATACTGATTATATTTACAGGGCAGATGATTCTAATAAAGAATGGGTTGCCGGTGCCGAAAGATTTGAACAAAAATATCAAAAAGAAAAAAGGGAAGAACAAGATAGAAAAAGAAAAGCAAAAAAGGCAGAGAAGAAATTGAATAGAAGAAAGAATAAGAAAAGTATTGAAGAGAATGAAGAAAGATAGAACAAAAGGAGGAAAAGTAGATGGTAGTGTGGGGCTACGACATAAGAGTTTATTTTTTATTGTTTATGATATATTCAGTGTTAGGCTGGACTATGGAAGTAACATGTAAATTAATTCAATATAAAAGATTCATAAATAGAGGGTTCTTGATTGGACCATATTGCCCAATATATGGCTGCGGAGGAATTTTAATTACAGTATTGTTGAACAGGTACATGTCAGATCCATTTGTTTTATTTGTAATGGCAATTTTACTTTGTGGAACTCTTGAGTATTTAACTAGTTATTTCATGGAGAAGGCCTTTAAAGCTAGATGGTGGGATTATAGCCAAAGAAAGTTCAATATTAATGGTAGAATTTGTTTAGGAACAATAATTCCATTTGGAATACTAGGATTGTTTATAAGCTATGTATCAAATCCTTTCTTACTAGGAAAAATACAAGAGATTCCAGAACTTTGGTTAAACATATTATTCTGGTTTTTACTTGCAATCTTTGTGGTCGATAATATTGTTTCAGGAATTGTTGTTAGATTCTTGAAGAAAACAGAAGTTAGTGTTAGTAAAAAAGAAGATAATACGGAAGAAATAACAAAACAGGTAAGAGAAATACTAGATCAAAAATCTGCACTACATAGAAGATTGATGAACGCTTACCCTAAATTGCAAGCTGTTAAAATAAAGTTTAAAGAAGAGAAAGAAAAAATAAAGAAACAAGCCAAAGAACAGAAAGATGAAATAACAGCAAAAGTAGAAGTCACTGCTAAAGAGGTTTCAAAAAGAGTAAGTAGTGCTGGAAAGATAGTTACAGATAAAGTAAAAGGCGTAGGAAATGCAGGTAAAATAGTTACAGATAAGGTAAAGGGTGTAACTAAAATAGAAAAAAAGAAAAAAGAAGAGAAAAAACATATTGACGAAAATAGTGGTGAAGAAATTGAAGATAAAAAAAGCAGTGAACAAAAGAATAACGACGAAAAATAGAAAATCAAAGGTATAATAAAAGAACAAAAAGAAACAATAAAAATAAAGGATTCCAAATTCAAAGTTCTACTTTTAAAGTAGAGCTTCGAATTCGGAATCTTTTTTATTAAGTGATGAATTCTTAGAACTATTTAAATCTCGAGATTTTAGCTTCTTTAAAAATTCGGAGATTTCATCTTCGGAATAAAACATTGATGCTCTTTTAAATATATTTTTGTAGATGTCTTGATATTCAGAATTATAGTTATCTAACATCTCCGAAAGCCCTTTTCTAGAACCGTCTTTGTGGTACTCTAAATTAAGAATAGGATATTCTTGTAAAAGTTCAGGGTGGTTTTGAATAATTGGGTCAAATATCAAATTCAAGTTTAAATATAAATCACCATGAATTTTGTTTTCTGCTGAATTATAATGAAATTCTTCTGATTTAGAATCATCTTGCATTTGACGCAAATCACTCGCAAAGCAAGGATTATTTTTTTCAACAGTAGAAGGCACTAAGTTAAGTTCTCTACAATAAGAAACCGTTTTTTGAGCACCAACTTCTCTTGCATTTATTTCAGAGAATACATTCCAATAATTAGATGAATAGTATTTTCCGTCGAACTCTGATAGAATAGTGTCCTTTTGCATCAAATATTTGTTATATGAAAATACTGAACCAGATGAAAAATCTCTGAACTGCACCGCATGGTGACATTCATGAAATACAGTATTAAGAGCAGTAGCACAGGTACTAGAGGAGATAGTATTTTCGTTCAAATAAATAATTTTGTTATCTTCGCTACATAGTCCAAGGTAGGTATTGTCTTGTAAAGCAGTGTAGTGACCAGCTATTGCAATATAAGAATTAATTTCATTAGTTCTTAGAGTATATCTTGCTAAATCTTCCATAATGCGTTTTTGCAGGCCGAAATATTTTGGATTGCTTATAGGATTTTCTGGATTAGAAAATTGGGCAACTAGGTAATTTACATATTGAATTGGGATAATTCCAATTAATAAACGTATTTTTACAAGCGAGTCAACAAAATTTTCAAATGTTGCAGAATCCATTTTAGAACATGAATTAATATACCTAGCAAAATCCGACATATCTGGATAGTCCATTTGTGATATTTTAATATCATTTTGCATCAAATCAGAAATCTTTCTTTGAGTTTCTGGTGAAAAACTCTGAAGCTTGTACAATTGCAGAATAACATCTAAACCATCATTATTTATAAAACAATTTTTATCATTTTTATATCCAATAGATAAATATTTACATACAACATCTGCAAAGTCCGGATTACATGATAATTGAGCTAAATTATCAGACAGCAAATATGAATTTACAAAGCAATCAAAACTTTCAAAATTTTCAGGAGTCTTTAAATATTGTGTTGCAGTTTGCCATAACGAAAAATTATCTCTAGAAAAATTTCCTAAATTAAATTGAGAGATAAGATAATTGTTAAGAGCTGTAGGTGTTTTAGAAAGCTCTGAAAGATATTGTCTGCTAACATCAAAAAACTTTCTAAAGATGTCTATATACTTTTGTGCATAATCAGGACATGAATTGCTATCACTCAACAAGTACGAAAATGAAGAAATCAAGTGTATAAAATTATTATCAAAAACTAGAAGCTTCATCTTCGAATCTGAACTCATAATATCTTCTAATAATGTTTCAAAATATTTTGAATAATCTTTTAGTATTTTTATATCTCCGTCAAGAGGAGTACCAGAACTAATTCTTTGGCACATAGAAGAAAGGTAATTAAAAATGATATCTTCATTGCCAATAGCCAAGTTTTCTTCTTGACTTGTAGAAGGTGATTGTAGTCTTTTATTAATAAGATCTTCAGCAAACAAGTTGCTGATTAAGTTATTTGAAAATGCAACATCTTTTTTACTATCTACAACATAGTTAATTAGTTTATCTGTTTTTAAATCGTTTGGAGAAAATCTGTATAAATATAATGCAGTTGATATTACAGATTGTTTTTGAGCAGGACTCAAACCACCATGACGTAGATTGTGAATTAAGAAATTCTCGAACGATTTGTAACATTCAGAATTCTGCAAGCTTTTATCTACAGAAAGCAGACTATTAAACAAATCACAAATAGTTGATTTGTCTTTAAAGTTGCAGTAATTCAAAATCGTAGAAACTGTCATATCAAAACTCTTGTCTGTAGTTGATAAATTCATTTCGTCAAAAGAACCTGCAACTTTTGTGGCAAGCTCAATATTACTTCTTAGAAAGTAAACAGACATACTATTAAGTTTTGAAGACAAATTTAACATTAAATCTCTCCAATTAGGATTGCTTAATAATTCATATCCGTTTTTCAGCATATCATTAGAGACTTTATTATCAAATACAGTAAAGTAATTTGAAATTGTTTGAATATCTTTGTTGGTTTCTAAAGAGTGAATTACAAGAGCAGAAAGAATTTGTAAATGTTCTATTACCATACTATTGTTAAAATCAAGATTTTGTACTTTTTCGGGTTCAAAGGAAATAGCATCTAATTTACTTATAGCAGGAATTTCCTGAATTAGCCTTCTTAGTAAATCATCAGAATTTTGTCCTCTAAAAGTTGTTATTGCATTGCTTACAACAGAATAGTCTGTAATATAATGCGGATTACTTGTATAAATACTTTTTACTAATTGAAAAATGCAAAGTGATAAATGACTTGCATCATAATAGTTATCAGGAAATCCATGTTTCTTTATTTCATTGCTGGTTTTGTATAAATAAAAATATTGAAAATTACAGCCTTTATTAGGTGATGCTAGGAAAACGGCGATTGATCCAATGACATCAGAGGTTGTAAATTCAAAACAATTTAATGTTCTTTCTGAATAATTAGAAATCTTTTTGCAATCATCTGAAGATATAAATTTTGTATTGTGTAAAAAGTAATGTACAAAATTTGCATGTTCAGTGGCAACATTTCTAAAAATATTAACATGACTAGAAACTAGTCTTTTATTATTTAATAATGAATTTAAAGTTGCAATTAAGTTGTTATATTCGGGCATGGTAATAAGAGCCAGCTGACAGTTTGGCTCATCATAAACTCTATCAATAAATGCAGGAAATTTCTCAACAAAAAACTTAATTAATTTCAAATCATTCAAGTTACCATTATTATTACTCATGTTTTCGACCGATTTTGAGACTTTTACAAAATAGTTCCTTAATTTTTCTAAATCCATTATAATATCTCCAAAAAGTTATATAAATCAATAATAGCATTAATGGAAAATATAGTCAATGGAAAATATGAGAATGAATAAAAAGTTAGATAGGTGAAAAAGTAAATTCTATTTACCGACTAAAAGTTAATTTAATGAAGTAAGAAATATTTGTTGACATAGATTACAGAGAAGAATTATAATAAGAATGGTCGAAAAATGAAAATGCATAAGATAAAGAGAACTACACATCATTTATGCAAGATTTGTACGAGAAAGGAAAAATATTAAGAAATGAAAATAAAGAGAAAACAACAAATTATATTAATTGTAGTGATAATAGTACTTGTAATAGCAATAACTGCTGTTACAGTAACGATGATAAAAAGCAAGTCTAAAGAAACATTGGCAAAGAATATTACTGAATTATACGAAAATGAAGAAAATGTTTTAATAGTTGATATGGGACAAAATACAGAAGAGAATGAAATAACAGATGAATTTTTAAATGAAGAAACCGAGAATACAGTCGATAACAAAGTAGAAAAAAATAATAATAAGACAGTTAGTACAAAAAAATATAAAATAGATGTAAACTGTGAACAAAATGTTGTTAATATATATGAAAAAGATGAAAATGGAGAGTACACAAAATGTGTTAAGGCAATGCTTTGCTCAATTGGAGGCGCAACTCCAAGAAGCGGAACATATAAACTGAAAAAATACGGTGGCTGGGAATGGAAAGGATTACAGGGAGATGTGTATGGACAGTATGCAACACAGATAACAGGAAATATATTGTTCCACTCTGTACCATATACAAGAAAATATGATAACTCAAGTTTGGAATATTGGGAGTATGATAAACTTGGAACTAATGCATCTCTTGGTTGCATTAGGCTAACTGTAGGAAATGCTAAATGGATATATGATAATTGCTCTACAGGAACATTAGTTACATTCTATAGTGATTCAAATCCGGGACCACTGGGAAAACCATCTGAGCAAAAAATATCAGGTGTTGAATCATGTAGGGAATGGGACCCAACAGATCCTGCAGGAGAAAATCCATGGAGAAATTATTCAAAAGATGATAAGAATCAAGAGCAAAAACCAGAGGAAAAGCCAGAACAAAATACAGAAAATGTAGAGAAAAATAGAGAAGCTGAAAATGTTATAGAAAATAAGGAAAATGAAAATATTCAAGGAAATAAAGAAGCAGAAAATACACAAGGCAATAAGGAAGCTGGTAATACTCAAGAAAATGTACAAGGCAACAAGGAAGCTGGCAATACTCAAGAAAATGCACAAGGCAACAAGAAAAATGAAAATACTGCGGAAAATGAGCAGAACAATAAAGAAAACAATAATACGCAAAATAAAAAAGAAATTAGTAATACCTAAAGAAAAGCAGAGAATGAAAACACAAATGAAGGTGAAAAACAAATTGAAGCAGAAAGTTCAAATAAAGAAAATGAAATGAGAGGAAACACAGAATAAACTTATGAAATATGAATTTGAAGTACCAGGAGAAATTGTTGGAAAAGAGAGACCTCGTGTAAATATGTACACTGGAAGAGTGTACACTCCAAACAAGACAAAGGATTATGAATTCTTAGTACAACAATATTTCAAATTAAAATATCAAAACTACACAACAATAGAAGGAAGAATAAAAATAGATATAATAGCATACCTAAAAATCCCTAAGAGCACAAGCAAAGCAAAAAGAGAAGAAATGCTTGCAAATAAAATTAGTCCAACTAAAAAACCAGATGTTGATAATATAGCAAAATCAATATTAGATGCGATGAATGGATTCGTATTCAAAGACGATAATCAGGTAAGTAAAATATCTGTAGAGAAAAGATTTGCAGACGAAGAAAAAGCAGCAATTACAGTGGAAGAATATTAAGCAAATGTAAATTAAGAGAAGAGAGTAAAATGTGAATTTTATGTGAAATTAGCACTCTAACATTGACTTTGCTAAAAATAAGAACTATAATACGTTTTAGACTGAAATGAATTATAGTTTTTTTATGTATAAAAATATAAATACTATGCAAATTAAGGTTTATAGGCTAATCTTAAAACCTAAATTAATTGTGGAATGTGTGGGACTAGAAGATGGTCTAAAACATTCTAGAAAAGGAATGATAGAAATGGAAAACAAACAATTTAAAGCTGAATCAAAAAGACTACTAGATTTAATGATTAATTCAATTTATACAAATAAGGAAATCTTTTTAAGAGAATTAATATCGAATGCGAGTGATGCAATAGACAAGCTATATTTTAAATCTTTAACAGACCAAACAATAAAAGCTAACAGAGAAGATTTTTGTATTAGAATAACACCAAATAAGGAACAAAGAACTCTTGTAATAGAAGATAATGGTTGCGGAATGAATAAACAAGAGCTTGAGGAAAACTTAGGAACTATTGCTAAAAGCGGTTCATTAGCATTTAAAGAAGCTGCAAAGCAAAGAGAGGAAAAACTTAATGGAGAGAAGAATATATCAGCAAATGACGAAGTAAATATAATTGGTCAATTTGGTGTAGGATTCTATTCAGCCTTCATGGTTGCTTCAAAAGTAAGAGTAGAAAGTAAAGCAATTAATGAAGAAAAAGCTTATGCTTGGGAATCTTCTGGAGCAGATGGTTATACAATAGAAGAATGTGATAAGAAAGACGTAGGTACAAAAATTATACTTACATTAAAAGAAGACACAGAAGACGATAAATACAGTGACTTCTTAGCAGAATATAAAATTGAAGAACTTGTAAAGAAATATTCAGACTACATTCGTTATCCAATAAAAATGCAGGTTGAACATGAAGTTGAAGTAAAACAAGACGAGTCAAACAAAGAAAATACAACTCCTAAATACGAAAAGGTAAAAAGTGATGAAACACTAAACAGCATGATTCCTATTTGGAAGAAGAGTAAGGCAGAAGTTACAGAGGAAGACTACAATAATTTCTATCAAGAAAAATTTGCAGACTATCAAAAACCTTTAAAAGTAATAAGAACATCTGTTGAAGGAGACGTAAGCTACACCGCACTTCTTTATATTCCATCACATACTCCTTACGACTACTACACAAAAGACTTCAAAAAAGGATTACAATTATATTCTAATGGCGTGCTAATAATGGATAAATGCGAAGATTTACTTCCAGATTACTTTAGCTTTGTAAAAGGATTAGTAGACAGTCCAGATTTATCATTAAATATTTCAAGAGAAATGTTACAACATGATAGACAACTAAAAATAATTGCAAAAAATCTTGAGAAAAAAATAAAATCAGAATTAATGGATATGATGAAAAAAGACCGTGAAGGATATACAAAATTCTTCGAGACTTTCGGAACGACATTAAAGTTTGGAGTGTACAATGATTGGGGAATGAACAAAGATAATTTAAAAGATTTATTAATGTTCTATTCATCAACAGAAAAGAAACTTGTAACTCTTGATGAGTATGTTGCAAGAATGAAGGAAGGTCAAGAGCAAATCTACTATGCGTGTGGAGAAACAGTGGATAAAATAGATTTATTACCACAGGTAGAAGCGGTTAAAGACAAAAGATTTGAGGTTCTATACTTAACAGAAGGAATAGATGAATTTGTAATGCAAGTATTAATGCAATACAAAGAGAAAAAACTTGTAAATGTTAGTACAAGTGAATTAGACTTAGATAGCAAAGAAGAAAAAGAAGCATTACAAAAGGAAAATGAAGAAAACAAGGACATGTTTACATTCATGAAAGATGCAATAGGAAGCATAGAAGAGGTAAGATTCACACACAAATTAAAGAATCACCCAGTATGTCTTACATCAACAGGAGCAGTATCTGTAGAGATGGAAAAGGTAATGAACCAAATGCCAACAAATCAAAAATTAAAGGCTCAAACAGTACTAGAAATAAATGATTCACATCCAATAGCAGAAAAAATAAAAACATTGTACAAAGAAGATAAAGACGAATTAAAGAAATATTCAGAAGTACTATATGCTCAAGCAAGATTAATAGAAGGTTTACCAGTAGAAAATCAATCTGAAATAAGCAATTTAATATGTGAAATAATTGCAAAATGATATTGTTACAATTGATTCAAAATAAATGCCAAATAATGGTGCCATTGATGCAAAATAATTTTAAAATAATATTGACATAATACAAAAAAAGTACTATTATAAGAATATGTGAATAGATAAGCAATGAGACAAAGTAAAATAAAGGTTACTTTTAGAGAAGAATTGTCGTAGGCTGAAAGCAATTCTAAGCAAACATATTTGAAAAACTACCTCACAGGAAACTGGCGGAAGCTTGCTTAGTAAATTAAGTAAAAAATTAGGATGGAACCGTGCATATATGCACTCCTAAATGTTAAAAGCATTTGGGAGTGTTTTTGTTTTCCAGATGCAACATAAAAAGCTGATGAAGAAATCAGCAAAAGGAGGATTTTTTATGATAATTACATTAAAAGACGGAAGCAAAAGAGAAGTACAGGAAGGTATTTCTGTAATAGACCTTGCAAAAGAGATTAGCGAAGGTTTAGTAAGAGTTGCAACTGCAGGAAGAGTAGACGGAAAAGTTGTTGATTTAAGATACAACTTAAACAAAGACTGCAATGTAGAAATTTTAACATTTGATGATGAAGATGGAAAGAAAGCTTACTGGCATACAACATCTCACATAATGGCACAAGCTATCAAGAGATTATATAAAGATGTTAAGCTTGCAATTGGACCAGCTATAGATGGTGGATTCTACTACGATTTCGACACAGAATACAGATTTTCAGAGGCTGATTTCGAGAAGATAGAAGCTGAAATGAAAAAGATTATAAAAGAAGATCTACCAATAGAAAGATTTGAACTTCCAAGAAGCGAAGCTATCAAATTAATGAAAGATGCAGGAGAAGACTATAAGGTAGAATTAATAGAAGACTTACCAGAAGACGAAGTTTTATCATTTTACAAACAAGGTGAATTCACAGATTTATGTGCAGGACCTCATTTAATGAGTACTGGAAAAGTAAAATGTGTTAAATTATTATCAACTTCAGGAGCTTACTGGAGAGGTGATGAAAAGAATAAAATGCTTCAAAGAATTTATGCTATATCATTCCCAAAGGCAAGCTTGCTTGAGGAACACTTAGCAAAATTAGAAGAAGCAAAACAAAGAGATCACAGAAAATTAGGAAAAGACTTAGAGCTATTTATGACACATAAATTAGTAGGTTCAGGACTTCCAATGTATTTGCCAAATGGTGCAACAGTAAGAAGATTGCTAGAAAGATATATTCAAGACAAAGAAATAAGAATGGGTTACAAACACGTATACACACCATCACTTGCAAACGTTGAATTATACAAAACATCAGGACACTGGGATCACTACAAAGAAGATATGTTCCCAGTAATGAAAATGGACAACGAAGAATTAGTATTAAGACCAATGAACTGCCCACATCACATGCTAATATTCAAGAGCAAAATGCGTTCATACAAAGACTTACCAATTAGAATTGGTGAATTAGCACACGACTTCAGATATGAAGACAGCGGAACAGTTTGTGGTATTGAAAGGGTACGTGAGATGTGCCAAAATGATGCACACTTATTCGTAAGACCAGATCAAATAAAAGATGAAGTTGGAAAAGTTGTAAAATTAATACTAGATGTTTACAAAGACTTTGGATTCAAAGACTACAAGTTCAGATTATCATTAAGAGACAAAAATGACAAACACAAATACTTTGATGATGACGAAATGTGGGACAAGGCAGAAAGCCAACTTCGTGAAATACTAACAGAATTAGGATTAGATTTCTATGAGGCAGAGGGCGAAGCAGCATTCTATGGACCAAAGCTAGACGTACAATTAAAATCTGCAATAGGACATGATGTAACAGTTTCAACTTGCCAATTAGACTTCTTATTACCACAAAGATTCGAACTAGAATACATTGGCGAAGATGGAAAAGCTCATAGACCAGTTGTAATACACAGAGCAATACTTGGAACACTAGACAGATTTATGGCATTCTTAATAGAAGAAACAAAAGGAGCATTCCCAACATGGCTTGCACCAGTACAAGTAAAAATACTTCCAATATCAGACAAGCACTTAGAATATGCAAACAAAGTAAAAGAGGCATTACAAGATAAAGAAGTAAGAGTAGAAGTAGACGATAGAGCAGAAAAAATCGGATACAAAATACGTGAAGCACAACTTCAAAAAGTTCCATACATGCTAGTTGTTGGAGATAAAGAACAAGAAGCAGGAGAAGTCGGAGTTCGTAACAGAAAAGACGGAGACGTTGGAGCAATGAAGCTAGAAGACTTCGTAGAAAAAATAGATGAAGAAATAAAAACATTTGCAAAATAAAATATACAATCAAAAAGCAACAATATATCAAATAATATTGTTGCTTTTTTGCTAATGATAATAAATTAATGGAGGTAAGAATGGAGCTTGTTGATGTATTTAATAAAAGAAGAGAAAAATTAGGATATACAAAAGAAAGAGAAAATTTAGATAAAAATGAATATAGCATTTCAGTTCATGTTTGGCTTCTTGAAGAGGATAAATTGTGGATTCAGCAACGTTCTAATGAAAAAAAGATGTTTCCAGGATTGTGGGAACAATCAGGTGGCGGAGTAATGAGCGGTGAAATTAGTTTAGAAGCGGTAAAAAGAGAAACTAAAGAAGAATTAGGATTAGAAATAAAAGATGATGAAATAACTTATATAGGAAGTTATACAAGAGTTAAAGACATAGTTGATATATGGCTAATACAAAGATTATTTTCAAAAGATAAAATAACATTGCAAAATGAAGAAGTAGAAAATATTAAAAAAGTAACATTTGAAGAATTTGATAAAATGATAGAAAATGGAGAAGTAGTACCAACGATAAATCCTTCATATAACTTATTGAAAAATTATTATAACGTATATATGAAAGGAAAAATTAAATAATGTAGTGTCGAAACTTGTCAATGAGTTTTTGTTGACAATGTAGTATAATTAATGTATAATTCTGCTATGAAAAGGAGGAGAAAAAATGCCATTAATAATTCCGAGTGCTGATTTAAGAAACAATTATAATAAAATTTCAAAAAGATGTCATGAAACTAAAGAACCAATATACATCACAAAAAATGGTGTAAACGATTTAGTGGTTCTAAGTGATGAAGCTTTTGAAACAATAAGAAAACAAAATGAAAAGTGCGAAGAAGAAAGAATAGAAAAGCTTATATCAGAAAAATTTGATAAACAATATAAAAATTTTGAAAAATTTAAAGAAAATGTATTAAGTAGTATTTTTTCAGCCATGAAAGAAATGGAAAGTGGAAAGGGAATTGCAATGGAAGAAATAGTTGCTGAAATGGAGGAAAAATATAATATTGGAAATTGAAAAATATAAAATTTTATGGTCACCTGGTGCATACAAAAATTTAGACAATATATATAACTATATTTATAGTCAATTAAAAGAGCCAAGTATTGCAAAAAAGACAGTAAAAGAAATATTAACTACTGTGAATAAATTAAAGTTTTTTCCGAAAAAGCACCAGCAAATTTTTATAACAAAAGATACAAAACAAGAACTTAGAAAAATAATGGTTAAAAATTTTATTATTGTATATAGTATTAGAAAAAATAATGAAATATGGGTTTTACATATCTTTCATATTAATCAAAATTATTTAAATCTTTTATAAATTTTATCTAAAATAAATCCAAAATAAATAAAATAATCAAATAATATAACCGTTTTTATAAAACTTTATGTTTTTATAGCATTATGAAGAAAGTTGTGATATACTATCAAGGAATTTTACAAAAAGATTATTTGGAGGAATACAAATGCCAAGAAAAACATTCAAGGGAAATACAGAAAATTTAAATCTACTAAAAAACAAAATAAGTTATATTGGTTTTGAATTAGAAAAGGTGCCAGAATTTTTGAAAGATTTTACACCTCTTAATTATAATGTGCCAAAAGTGTATGATGAAACGAGTTACAAAGTATATAAATATGTAGATGTAAAAAATATAGATATAATGATTACACCAAAAGATAGGCTGGACGAGCTTTCTGAAAGATATGCGACTGCCAGTCCATTATTTACTTATATGAAACCTGAAAATAATGAAGATATTGAAAAATATGCATATTTTTTAAAGATGATAAATCAGACAAATACTTACGACATTGAAAAGATTGAAGAGGAACAGGAAAATTTCCAAAAGGAAATACCTATTGATGTAAAGTTTCCAAATAATTTTAAATGGCAAGTTTTTTATTCTGAATATGCTGACAGATATTTTATGCTTGCTTCAACAAAAGAAACTGACAATTCAACGATGTTTTATTTGTTAAAGAAAAAAATTGAAGCAAATAAAAGCAGAAAAAAGAGTCCGACAACAGTATTTATACCAATTAGTAATGAAGAGTATACAGGTAAGATTTTGAAAAAGTCTGAGATTGAAGATGTTGAAAATTATTTGTGGTATTTCACGAAGAATTGGCCATCTGTTTATGAGATTACAGATCAAGAAGGAAACACATTTTTACAAATTGTTGGTGAAACTGTAATTTTTGATAAAATGACAAGCAAATACAGAATTATTTTAAAGGATAAGAAAGAGGCTCAAAAATGGTATAAACAACTTAAAGCCTTGTTTATATTGGCCTATGAAATTCCTAACGAGTATGCTTTTGATGTGAAAATAAACCAAGAGGGTGGAATTGAATTTCTTCAAGATAGTAGAAAGATTGAGTATGATAATTTAGCAGATTTCATTAAAGAAGAGGCTATTTTAAAGATTAAGGAAAATGAAAAATTAGAAAATGAAAATACAGAACTTAAGGCTGATGTGAAAGATTTGCAGAAGAAAGCTGAAGAACAGACTCAAGAATATTTAAGAAAAGAAAGAGAAATTTATGCTTTCTTAGAATGTAAAAAGACTTTCATGGGAAGAATAAAATATTTCTTTAAAGGGAAAAAATCAAAAGAACCAGAAACTGAGCAACATTCAGCAAATAAAGATAGACTAAAAGATATTTTGAATCAAGATAAAAACGAGATTGTGCATTATTCAGATGCTGAGCTAGAAAGCAAGAGTTATACTGTAGAAGATATAATAAAGATTGGAAAAACTTTAGAAAATACAAGAAAAGAAAACAAAAATGCAAAATTAGATTTGAAGGCTGCGGAAAATAAATTTGAAAACCTTGAAAGAAAAATAAAAAATGCCACAGAATATTTGAAGGAAATTGATAAGCATAAAAAGAGTATATTTGAATTTTGGAAATATGCTAATAAAGACGAATCTAAAATGCTTGTGGAAGCTGAGAGTGTTGAAGAAGAAAAGAGAACTAGCATAACAAAGGCTTTTGATTATGAGGGCGACATAGAAAAACTAGCTAATAAAGTTGATATGGAACAAAGAGAAAAGCTTTCACATGATGAGCTTAACGCATTATTTGCCTCAAACTATGTGTTGGAAGGAATAAATTTAGTTTCAAAAAAAAAATTATCTAAATCTGACGAAGAGGATATAATAAACTTATTAGATGATTTGCAAGAAGAATATAAAGAAAATCTTGAAACAATAGAAGAAAAAGATTTTGATATATTTGGAAATGTAAGCGAAGATAAAACAAAAATAAAGAAATTAAAAAATAATAAGCACAGAGAAAATGAAAAAAATAAGTTTGAAGTATTGGGTGTAAACTTAAATACAGAATTAAGTGAGTTTATAGAGAAGTTAAGAAATATAAGAGAAAACTTAGAGAGTGGATCAGATAAAATAGATACTCCTTATGATTTGCCGGTATATAAAGCAAGTAACCAAGTTCTAGACACTGAGGGATTCGATAAATTTAGTATAAATCCTTGGGAAACTCTTAACAATTTAGAAAAGATTGCAACATCAAAAGAAACAAATCTTTATAAGATAAATGTACCAGAAAACACAAAATTAATGTTTTTCTCTAATATTGCATTCTACGAGAACGATAATCATACATTACCACTTGGAATGGATGTATCACAAGAGATTCTTATTAATTTAGATTTATATACATTAGAATTAAAGAACAAGACAGAATTTAACATGAATATATCTAAAGATGAATTTACCAATTATGTAAAAAATGTAAAGGTCTACGAGTACAATTTAATAAGTAAGAAATAAGGAAAGAGGTAAGAAAAATGTCTTTTATAGTAGCGATTGATGGCCCTGCAGGAACAGGCAAAGGAACAATGGCAGAGATTTTGTCAAAAAAATATAATCTATTAAATATTGATACAGGTGCAACCTATAGATGTGTAACTTTGGAAATGCTTAATAAAAATATTGGAATGGATGAAGAAGAAAAAATTGCTGAGATGCTTAAAACCATAAATATTGAACTAAAACTTGAAGATGGAAAACAAAAAGTATTCTTAAATGGCGAAGATGTAACAGAAGAAATAAGAAGCAAAAGAGTCTCTGAAAAAGTTTCGCCAGTTTCTTCAATTATACAAATAAGAACAGCAATGACAAGTCTTCAAAGAAAGATGGCTCAAGGAAAAAATGTAATAATGGAGGGAAGAGATATTACAACAGTTGTATTCCCAACAGCAGATGTAAAAATATATCTTGATGCTGATGTTGAAGTTAGGGCTCAAAGAAGATTCAAACAGAATCAAGAAAAAGGAATAGAAATGTCTTATGAAGAAATTCTTGAAAACATAA
Organism: uncultured Clostridium sp.; assembly: GCA_900552135.1. Classification (GTDB taxonomy): domain Bacteria; phylum Bacillota; class Clostridia; order TANB77; family CAG-508; genus CAG-245. The sequence goes on along the minus strand of URYN01000006.1, from coordinate 30,861 downwards.
AAAAGAGAGACAAAAACGACATGGAGAAAGAAGTAGGAGCATTAAAAGTTGCTCCTGACGCTGTGGTTATAGATACAACTAAAATGACTGTAAAACAACAAGCTGATGCAATGAGCAAGGTAATAGACAAGGTTTTGAAAAATAAAAAAAAAGAATCTAAGATATATTCTATTAGAAAAGAAACTCCATGGAAAAAAACTGAAAGAGCAGTAATAAAAGCGCTTATTCATGCTTTCTATGTAGTAGTTTATAGAATAAAAAAAGTAAATTTTGAAAATCTTCCACAAGAGGGGCCTGTTATTATATGTGCAAATCATTTGAATTATTTAGATGCTCTTGGATTAGTAACTGCCATAAATAGAAAAGTTTACTTTGTGGCAAAAGAAGATTTGTTTAACAATGGATTCTTCAACTGGTTAGCACACGTATTTGACGTTATTCCTATAAAAAGGGGAATGAGAGATATGGATGCGATGAAGAGATGCTTAACCATTTTGAAGAATGGAGAAGTACTTGGAATATTCCCCGAGGGAACAAGAAGAGGACTAGAAAGAAACATAAAAGTACCGAATGGAACAGCATACATGGCAATAAAAACGAACACTCAGGTTGTACCTGTTGGAATAAAAGGAAGTTTTAAACCTTTTACTAGAGTAACACTTAATTTTGGTAAGCCAATAGACTTTAGTAAGTACAATAGTAAGAATCCTGGAAAAGACGATTTAGATATGGCAACAAAAGAGATAATGGATAATATTATTATGTTGACAAAATAACGAAAATAATATATAATACCGTAGAGAAATTTTAATTAAAACCCAACATAAAAAAATGTTCTTCAATCAATAAGGACGGAAGATTTTGGGCGAAGATTAAATTCTATTTTGAAAAATTCTAAATAGAAAAAATATATAGAAGTGAAGGATTTTTATGGAGAAATTTGAAGACAATTTAACTTTTGAAGACATAGTAAACCAAACTTTGAAACAAATAAAAGTTGGAACAACTGTTAATGGTACAATAGTTGAAATAAATAGCAAAGGAGAAATCTTTGCAAATATAGGATATAAAGCTGATGGAATTATTCCTAGAAACGAATTCTTTAGTGAAAAGGGACTTGAACCTGCTGAAGAATACAAAGTAGGGGATAAAATAAAAGCAGATATTCTTAAAATGAATGATGGACAAGGAAATGTTTTAATGTCTTGCAAACATGCTAAAATAAAAGAAATAAGAAAAGAATTCAACGAAAAAGTTGAAGCAAATTTTATTTTTGAAGAGCCTGTTTCAAGCGTAAACAAAAATGGACTTGTAGTTTTATACAAAAACTTAATAAGAATATTTGTACCTTTATCACTTTCAGGAATTGGAAGAGATGAAGATATAAATTCTTATAAAGGAAAAATTATAAGATTCAGAATTATAGAAAATGATGAAAAATCTAGAAAAATAATTGGATCTGTTAAAGAATTAGTTGAAGAAGAAAAGAAGAAAAAAGAAGAAGAATTTTGGAACAACATAGAAGTTGGAAAGAAATATTCTGGAACTGTTACTTCAATAAGCGATTATGGTGCATTTGTTGATATTGGCGGAGCACAAGGTTTATTACATATATCAGAAATGACATGGGGAAGAAACCAGAATCCAAGAGATATTTTACAAGTTGGACAAGTAATAGATGTAAAGGTAAAAGAACTTGATAAAGAAAATAAGAGATTCAAATTATCTTATGAGAAAAAAGGTCCAAACCCTTGGAACAAGGTTGAAGAAAAATATCATGTTGGAGACGTGGTAAAAGTAAAAATTTCTAAGTTAATGCCATTTGGAGCATTTGCAGAATTAGAAAAAGGAATAGAAGGATTAGTTCACATTTCACAAATCTGTGAAAGAAAAATAGCAAAACCTGAAGAAGAGCTTCAAGTTGGACAAAAAGTTAATGCAAAAATAATAAACATAGATTTAGAAAACAAAAAAATCGAGTTATCTATAAGAGAACTAGAAGGAACATCACAAGAATATAAAGAGAATGCTTAATAAATTTTCGCCCAATGGGGACTCCCTTTTTTGGGCGAAATCCTTGGAGAGTATTAAATACATGATAAAATAAAAGCTTTTTAAAATGTGATTTTATATGACTTTTGTGATGTTAAAGCTAATTGATAAAATTACGTTTTATGAAAAATAATAAAAATTGAAATAATTAAATTTAAATTGTAATCGCCCAAAAAGGGACGTCCCTATTGGGCGAAGAGGGGGAAAAATGAATAACAAAAATATTAGAAATATTGCAATAATTGCACACGTTGACCATGGTAAAACTACATTGGTTGATGCTCTTTTAAAACAAAGCCATGTGTTCAGAGAGAACGAACAAGTAGCAGAAAGAGTAATGGACTCTGGAGATATAGAGAAGGAAAGAGGAATCACAATTCTTTCTAAAAACACATCTGTTATGTATAATGGAGTTAAAATTAACATAGTTGATACTCCAGGGCACGCTGATTTCGGAGGAGAAGTTGAGCGTGTATTAAAAACTGTTGATGGTGTTTTACTATTAGTAGATGCTTTCGAAGGACCAATGCCTCAAACAAGAGAAGTTTTAAAGAAGGCATTAGCACTTAACTTAAAACCAATAGTTGTAATAAACAAAATAGATAGACCAGGTGCAGAACCTGAAAAAGCATTAGACAAGGTTATAGAATTATTCATCGAACTTAATGCAACAGATGAACAATTAGATTTCCCAGTTATTTATGCATCAGCTAAAAACGGAATTGCAAAAATGAACTTATCAGATGATTCTGACAACATTACTTGCATATTCGATACAATAATAGACAAAATTGAACCACCTACTTGTGATATGGATGGAACAATGCAAATGTTAGTATCTAATATTGATTATGATGATTATTTAGGAAGAATTGCAATAGGAAGAATTGAACGTGGTAAAATAAAGAATGGAATGCCAGTTTCAATTTGTAAACAAGAAAAAAATACACAAGGAAAAATTGCAAAATTATTCACATACATGGGATTAAAAAGAGTTGAAGTTGATGAAGTTGATGCTGGAGATATAGTTGCTATATCAGGTATTCCAGACATTAGCATTGGAGATACAATTTGTGATTTAGCAAATCCAGAAAAAATTCCATTTGTAAACATAGATGAACCAACAGTTTCTATGACATTTAGTGTAAATAATGGACCTTTTGCAGGACAAGAAGGAGAATTTGTTACATCAAGACACATCAGAGACAGATTATTCAAAGAGCTAGAAAGAAACGTAAGTTTACGTGTTAAAGAAACAGCTTCTCCAGATAGCTTCGAAGTATGCGGACGTGGTGAATTACACTTATCTGTATTAATAGAAGAAATGAGAAGAGAAGGATACGAACTTCTAGTATCTCGTCCAAAGGTTATTTTCAAAGAGATTGATGGTGTAAAATGTGAGCCAATAGAGGACTTAGTTGTAAACGTACCAGACGATGCAATCGGAACAGTTATAGAAAAATTAGGAAGACGTAAAGCTGAAATGAAGAACATGGAACCAGCTGAAGCCGGACATACAAAAATAGAATTCAAGATTCCAGCACGTGGATTAATTGGTTATAGAACAGAATTCTTAACAGATACAAAGGGAACAGGAACAATGAACTCAATATTCGATTGCTATGAACCATACAAAGGAGACATTCAAGCAAGAACAAGAGGAGTTTTAGTTGCATTCGAACAAGGAACATCAATCACTTATGGATTATACAATGCTCAATTAAGAGGAGAATTATTCATAGGACCTGGTGTGGAAGTTTACGAAGGAATGATAGTTGGTATAAACTCTAGAAATGAAGATATTTCTATAAACGTTTGTAAAGAAAAACACCTTACAAACACAAGAGCTTCTGGATCTGATGATGCATTAAGATTAGTTCCACCAATTCAATTATCACTAGAAAAAGCAATAGAATTCATTGCAGAAGATGAACTTGTTGAAGTAACACCAAAAAATATTAGACTAAGAAAAGTAATATTAAATAACAAAGACAGAGAAAAAGCTGCAAGAAGATAGAAAAATTGATTCTTCGGGAGAAAACAAATTCACTCGAAGGATCATTTTTTCGCCCATTAGGGACGCCCCTTTTGGGCGAAAATTTTGTCGAATGATTCCTCTGGAAAATATATAAACTTTATTGCAAAAAAATGAAAATTTAGTATAATATTTTTGTAGGTTTTTGATGCTTTTACAATTTTATTAGTACAATTTCTCTTATGTTTGTCGTGAGACATAAAGTTACACTAAATTAAAGGGATAGACCACCGCAATTGAAAATTGCAAAAAAAAACAGGCACCTCTCGAATGCCTGTTTTTTCTATTACTGAAATAAATCAATAATAGATTTCAGTACTTCTGCAACTGCTAAAACTTGTTTTAAAATCTTATGTAAATTTTTTAGTAGTTTTATAATTGCATCAGTACAGCTTCTCTTATGTTTGTCACGGCACATAATATCACCTTATTTCAGGTGATATGCCACCATTTAGTATTATATAATAAAGAAATTGCAAAGTTTGTCAAAACATGCGATTTTACATAAAAAGTTTAATTTTATATAAAACTTGCCAAAAACTTAATTTTTGTGATATAATTAAAACTAATTTTATGGTATTTTGGGGGAGTTATGGAAATAAAAGAATTAATTGGAAAAGAAGAATTAAATGCAAGAATTGATGAACTAGCTAAACAAATTGATAAGGACTATGAAGGAAAAGAGCTTGTGGCAATTTGCGTGTTAAATGGAGCTGCATTTTTTGCGGTTGATTTAACATTAAAAATGAAGACTAAAATGCAAGTTGAATTTATTAAAATTTCAAGCTATGAAGGAACTCAAAGTACAGGAACTATAAAGAAACATTTAGATATCGAAAAAGAAAAAATAGAAGGTAAAGATGTTTTAATTATTGAGGATATAATTGATACTGGAAGAAGTATGAATTATATAACAAAACATTTACAAGAAAAGGCACCAAGAACATTGAAAATCTGTAGTCTTCTAAGCAAACCAAGCAGAAGAGAAGAAGAAGTTAATATAGATTATTTAGGATTTGAAGTTCCAAATAAATTTATTGTGGGCTATGGATTTGATGATGAAGATGGATTCAACAGAAACTTACCTTATATTGGATATAAAGATTAGAAAATTAAATATAGTGGAATGAAAATTAAAATAAAATTTTGAATGAAAAAAATTTGAGAGGCGATTAAAAGTGAACAAAGACGAACTACTAAAAATAAAAGAATATGCACTTGAAAGACATATTCCAATAATAATGGATGACACTTTAGAAGTTATAGATAAATATTTAACAGAGAAAAGACCAGAAAAAATACTCGAAATTGGTACAGCTGTTGGATATTCTGCAATGTGTTTTTCTGAATATTTAAAAGATGGTGGAAAGATTGACACAATTGAAAGAGATGAAGAAAGAATTGCAGAAGCTAAAGAGAATATAAAAAAGGTTGGAGTAGAAGAAAAGATAAACATCTATGAAGGAGATGCTGTCGAAATTCTACCAACTATGAATGATAAATATGATGTTGTGTTTATAGATGCGGCTAAGGGAAAATATCCATTTTTCTTGGAGCACGCATTAAGAATGTTAAAAGATGATGGAATAATTTTTGCAGATAATATTTTGTATAAAGGCTATGTAATGAGTGATTACAATAAGCACAAACAACGTACGGCTGTTACTCATTTAAGACAGTATATTAAAGAAACAACTGAAAATCCAGAACTTGAAACTGAAATATTGGAAGTTGGAGATGGACTGGCAATTACAAAGAAAAGAATTGAAAAATAGTTACAGATCAAGTATGATAGAATAAAGAAATAATAATAGGAGATTATAAAAATGAAAAAACCAGAATTATTGGCCCCAGCAGGGTCTTTTGAAAAAGCTAAGGTTGCATTTATGTATGGAGCCGACGCAGTATATTGCGGAACTGCTTCACTTTCACTTAGAAGTAGAGCCGAAGTTGATGATGACGACTTGGAAAAAACAATAAAATATGCACACAGCATTGGAAAAAAAGTGTATGCAGCATTAAATATTTATGCATGGGACACAAATTATGAAGAGATTGAAAAGCAAGTAAAGATGCTAGATGAAGTACATGTTGACGCAATAATTGCCTCTGATGGTGGAGTTATTCAAAAGATTAGAGAGATTGCTCCAAACATAGAAATACATGTAAGTACACAGGCGAATGTTGTAAGCTATCATTCTGCAAAGTTTTGGTATGATAACGGAGCTAAAAGAGTAATTCTAGGCAGAGAAACAAGCAAAGACCAGATTCAAGAGATAATGAAGAATAAGCCAGAAGATTTAGAAGTTGAAATGTTTATACATGGTGCTTTATGCTGGGCATATTCCGGAAGATGTTTCTTAAGCGAATATTTATCTTGTAGGTCAGCAAACTTAGGTGATTGCTCACAAAGCTGCAGATGGGCATACAATATGTATCTAGAAGAAAAGAATAAACCAGGAAACTTAATGCCTGTTGAAACCGATGAAAATGGAACATATATATTATCATCAAAAGATTTGTGCTTGATAAAAGAAATTCCTCAAATAATAGAAATGGGTGTTGATAGCTTAAAGATTGAAGGAAGACTTAAGACAGAATATTATTTAGCATCTGTTGTAAATGTATATAGAAATGCAATAGACGATTACATGGCAAATCCAGAAGGATATGACTATACAAAATATTTGAAAGAACTTGAAAAAGTAAAGACTAGAGGACTAACGACCTTCTACTTTAACGATAGAAATAATAGAGATTTCCAAGAATATGAAGGCAAACAATACAATCCAGATTATGAATTTGGAGGAAAAATTCTTGAAGAAAAACCAGCAAATTCAAAAGTATTAATAGAAATAAAAAACAAGTTAAGTATTGGAGATACCTTGGAATTGATAATTCCAAATGAGATTAAACCACAGGCATTCACAATAGAAAAGTTATATGATAGTGAAACTGACAAGGAGATAAGCACAGTAAATCCAGGAAAACAAGGACAGACAGTAATATTAGAAATTCCTTTTGAAGTGAAAAAAGGGTGGATATTAAGAAGAAAAAAATGTTAAACTAAAATTAGAGGTAAATTCAAAAAGTAAACTCTATTTGAAATTAAAATTAGATACATTTTAATAGAGAAAAAATCTGAAAAACAATAAAAATCTTTACAATAAAATGAAAGTAATATAAAATATTCTAGGGGGAATCAATAAATGTATGGACTATCAGAAGAAATAATAGAAACATTAAAGATTATAGAAAAAAATAATAATGTAAAAATATATATTTTTGGTTCAAGAGCAAGAGGCGATTATAAAGAATATTCAGACATAGACATTTGCATAACTGAAGAAGTTGATCAAAAAAGGAGATATAAAATAATGGATGATGTAGATAAAATAATGACACATCATAAAATAGACTTGATTTTTATACAGGATGTAAAAAATGAAGAGTTTATAAAAAACATAGATAGAGATAAAAAAGAAATTTAGCCAAAAGGAGTTAGATTATGAAAAGATTAAATGAAAGATTTCAAGATTTTTCTAATGCACTTAAAAGATTAGAAGAAGCTACACGTGAAGTACCAAGTGAAATTGTTATTGATGGTACAATACAAAGATATGAATTCACGTTTGAACTTGCCTGGAAAACAATGAAAGATTATCTAGAATATAATGGAATTGTTAATGATGTGGCAAGTCCAAGAGGAATTATTCAGCAAGCTTATATAAGCAAAGTTATTGATGATGGGGAAATTTGGATTCAAATGATGCTAGATAGAAACAGCTTGACCCATTTGTATGATGAGGAAAAATCAAGAATAATATATGATAATATAAGAAGTAAATATATTGTAGAGTTTCAAAAATTAAAACAATACTTAGAGTGTAAAATATAGAGCATTCAATTTGATTGCTCTATATTTGCAAGTTTATAAGATATTATAAGACTTATGAAAAATAGCATTGTACAAACTAATCCGGAAATGCCATGTGCAAAACCGGGAAACAGAACAAACACAGATCCAAGTGTAAAACCTATAATGCAAAAAGATGTGATTTGATGGTGTTTTTCAAATAAATATTTTATAATTTTTATCCAGAGAATGCATCCAAAAAAAAGTCCAATACTGAGTGGAACAAGAACGGCTAAATTAATACTAGCAATTGCGGTAATATATTGTGCGTAAACTCCTAAACACATTAGTATAACTGTGTTGCTTATTCCAGGAACTACAATTCCAACAGACATAACAAAACCTGCAAAAATGAGATACAAGGTATTGGTTGCAAGAGAAGATACTAACAAATTTAAATTAAAATATTTTTCAATAATAATTAAAATAATTCCAAATAGAAATGATAAAAAAATTGGAATTATTTTTTTTATATCTATGAATTTAGGATAACCAATACAAGCTTGCCTGTAAAGAGCCGGAATTGTACCTAAAATTAGGCCGATGAAGGCATAGCATGAATAAGTGTTATAAGCAATAAAAAAATATTTTATAACATTTCCAAATAATACTATGCCAACTATTCCTCCAAGTCCAATTGGTAAGAGAAAAGAAAGATTTCCTTTTATGTCTTTAAAAAAGTTTGAAATACAACAAATTAAGCTTTCATAGATGCCGAATACAACGCAAAAAACACCACTGCTAACACCTGGCAGAATTGCACCAAACCCTATAAGGATTCCAATAATAAAATTATAGAAAAATTGTTTCATTTATCTTACTCCAAATTTTAATAATATTTTTAATTCATTATATGAAAAGATATTGCAACCTTAGAACAAAAATATTTTCTTGGTCATGCACGGACACAAAGGCAAAAACATATATTGTGATATAGTGAAATTTGGAGGTGCGTGTATGTTAGGCATTTCAATAATGGGATTCTTAACCTTTTTACAAACAGCAGTGTTTGTAGTTGGATATATTTCAAATAATAATCTATTTCCGGAACCGTTGACGGCGGAAGAAGAAAAAATTTATTTAGAAAAATTTGCAAATGGCGATGAAGAAGCAAGAAACATATTAATAGAAAGAAATTTAAGATTGGTTGCACATGTTGCAAAAAAATACAATTCAGCAAATGCTGACCAAGAAGATTTAATATCAATAGGAACTATCGGACTGATAAAAGGTATAAATAGCTTTAATATCAGTAAAGGTGCAAGACTTTCTACATATATTTCTAGGTGTATAGAAAATGAAATACTAATGTATCTTAGAAGTACAAAGAAACTCGGAGCTGAAGTATATCTTGAAGATACAATTGGAAAAGACAAAGATGATAATTCAGTAACCTTAAAAGAAGTCCTTGAAAATAACGAAAAAAATATCGAAGACGAAGTTGATTTAAAACTAAAAGTAAAAAAATTATATAATAAAATAAAAGAAGTATTAAAAGACAGGGAAAAAACAATAATAGAATTGAGATTTGGCTTAAATGGTGATAAACCAAAGACTCAGAAACAGATTGCAAAAATGATGGGAATATCGAGAAGTTATGTTTCAAGAATTGAAACAAAAGCTATTGGAAAATTAGCTCAAGAATTTAAAGAATAACTTTTTGGAAATCCTAAAAAGATTAATAACCAGTATAATATTAAATTTGAATAAAAGTTGAAAAAGCATGAAAAATAATATAGTAATGTGAAAGGAAAGAACAAATGTTATCTAATGTAATTACTTTAATATTATTAGTATTATTGAATGCTTTTTTTGCTGCAACAGAGATGGCTTTTATATCAGTGAATGATAATAAAATAAAAATAATGGTTAATCAGAAGAATAAGAAGGCAATTAAACTCCAAAGAATGTTGGAAAATCCAAGTAAGTTTCTTGCAACGATACAAATAGGAATAACGCTTGCAGGCTTTTTATCTAGTGCTTTTGCGGCTGATACATTTGCAGATAAACTTGCACTAGCATTAAATAATATTACACCGAGTGTAGGAAGTTCAACATGGAAAAGCATTTCAATAATTATAATTACAATAATTTTGGCATATTTTACTTTGGTATTTGGAGAATTAGTACCAAAAAGAATTGCGATGAAATATCCTGAAAAGATGTCTTTTGCATCGTGTAATATTATAAATTTATTATCTGTTATAGTTGCACCATTTGTGAGTTTGCTTACAATATCCACAAATGCAATTTCTAAATTGTTTGGAGTAAATGGGGAAAAAACGCAGAAAGTCACTGAGGAAGAAATAAAAATGTTAGTTAATGAGGGAAAAGAAAGAGGAACAATTCAAGAAAAAGAAACGGAAATGATAAATAATGTTTTTGAATTCAACGATAAATTTGTGTCTGAAATAATGATTCCAAGAACTGAAGTTTTCGCACTAGATATGAATTTATCAATAGCTAAAGTTATAGAAGAATTAAGTGAAGACACAAGGTATAGCAGGATTCCAGTTTATGACGAAACAATAGATGAAATTAAAGGAATTGTTTATATTAAAGACATTCTATTATCCAAAAGAAACAGTTCTGAGAAAATAAAAGACATAATGAAAGAAGCGTATTTTGTTCCGGAAAACAAACTTGTAAATAAACTGTTTGAAGATATGAGAAAAAGCAAAAAACAGATTGCAATAGTTGTAGATGAATACGGTGGGACGGCTGGAATAGTTACAATGGAAGATATCCTAGAAGAAATAGTAGGAGAAATATACGATGAATATGATAATGAAGATTTGAGATACAAAAAGATAGATGAGAATACCTATATAATAGAAGGTAATATAGCCATTTATGATGCAGAAAAAATACTTGGTATAGAAATCGAAGATGGAGAATACGATACTTTGGCAGGATACTTAATAGAAAAATTGGGCAGGATTCCAAAGCCTGGGGAAGAGTTAACAGTGGAAACAAAAGATGCAATCTATAAAATCGAAAAAATAAAGAATAAAAAAATAATTGAAGTAAAGGTATGTAAAATATAAAAACTCCCTAGGCCACTGCAAAGTACAGTGTTGTACTGCAATGGCGGGGAGGTTTCTAGATGGTTTCAAAATTATTAAATCGTTGCCATCCATTTGAAGAGCTCATACACCAGGTTTTCAAAACACGGCAGGCGAGCAATTTGCTTTAGAGTATTATCAAATCGATTGGCTCGTGAAGAGATCAGAAATGTTCCGTATAATTTTACAGTCTCGGCGGAAAGTTCTCCATCAGCCTCATAAAGACGACCTTCATACACAGTTAATTCCTCTTCGAGTTCCTGATTTAAAGATAATACCCACCGTTTGAACTGGAGTATGTCTAGATTGCCAGACTTAAACTGATCGACTTGATATTCGAATTCTTTTTTTGTTGGAAAGCTTGGAATAAAAAAGCTATGAATAACATCACAAGCATTAAAAACCTCACTCCAATCAGTATGACTGTTTTTTTTCCATGAAATCTTTGTAAACGAATTGATAGCATTCTTTAACTTTTTTAGATTTCCAAAGATTGACGAATAAGAGTTAAATGCTAATAAGAAATTTGAATGTTCATTTTTGTCGGGTAAGTCAAAAGTCATAGTCAACGTGCTCCTTTCTATATAAAATCCAAGATGGACAAGGAATATTATACCATTTTTATAATGTTATGTAAATAGGAGACAATAATTACGACAAGAAATTGTTGAAAAAAATTACGAAATGTTGTATAATACTACTCAGTTCAAAAAAAGACATAATTCTACATTTTTTATGAATTAAATATAATAGGGGAAAATATGATTAATTTACTTTTTAGTGGTAATGAAAAAGTATTTGATGGAGCACTTACAGAGCTCATATCGATTACGAATAAGACAAAAGAAGCAGTAACATGCTATATTCTAACAATGGACGTTTCAAGAATAAAAAAAGAGTATGTTCCAATACATGATGAACAGATTGCATTTTTAAATGAAGTAGTTCAAACAAAAAACAGAGGAAACAAAGTTATAAAAATAGATGTAACTGAATTATATGAAAAAGAATTTGGGCATGGAAAGAATGAGAATGCATATTGTACGCCATATACTTTGCTTAGATTATTGGCAGATTTAGTTCCAGACATGCCAGACAAGCTTCTTTACTTAGATATAGACATGATGGCTGATAAAGATATATCAGAATTATACAACATAGATATAGAAGAGTATGAATATGCAGCTGTTAAAGAGAAGTATGGATCAAAGATAATAAGACATGACTATATAAATGCGGGAATGTTATTATTAAATATGAAAAAAATAAAAGAAACAGGACTTTTAGAAAAGGCAAGAAACCTTATAAAAAAGAGAAAACTTCCTTTTGCAGACCAAGATGCAATATTCTGGACGACAACAAGCAAATTATTGCTTCCAAGAAAATATAATGAACAGGCAAGTTTTAGAAGAAAAGATACGGTAATTTGTCACTTCTGTAAAAGGCTTATGTACAAGCCATATCCACATACAGAAAATTTTAAACAGTGGCAGATAGAAGGAATTCATAAGGAGCTTAAATGTTTCAGATTTGATGATGATTTAAACGAATATTTAGAGTGGAAGAAAAAATATGAATTAAATAAAAGTCTAAAAAATTACAAAGAACTTGAAGTGAAATAAAATCTTTAAATTGAAAACTAATAAAAAGTTAGTAGTGAAAGTATTTCAAAAATAAAATGTACTGAAAAATAATAAAATGTAAAAAATAGAGGAAAAAGAATTTATAGACAGTAAAGAATAGAATGCAAAAAGAATTTATAGGAGGAAAGAAATGAATACAAAACAAAACGTAATACCTGTATTTATGGCAGTTGACAATAATTATATACCATTTTTAGGAGTGTCATTAAAATCATTAATAGACAATTCATCTAAGGAAAATAATTATGAAATAAAAATTTTATACACAAATGCATCAGAGGAAAATCAGAAAAAAATAAAGGCCTATGAGAAAGAAAATGTCAGTATCGAGTTTGTGAATTTAAGTCATAAGCTAAAAGAAATAGAAGATATGCTTTATACAAGAAACTACTTCTCAAATACAACATATTTTAGACTATTCATACCAGAGCTTTATCCAGAATATGATAAGGCAGTATACATAGACAGTGATACAGTAACATTAGCAGACATTGCTGAACTATACAATACAGAAATGGGAGATAACCTAATTGCTGGAATACCAGATGGAGCAGTTCAAGCTATTCCAATATTCCAAGAATATGTTGAAAAAGTTGTAGGAGTTGCAGATTATAATAACTATTTTAATGCTGGAATAATCGTAATGAACCTAAAAGCATTAAGAGAATATAAATTCCAAGATAAGTTTTTATATATGCTTAGCAAAATCAAATTTGAAGTTGCACAAGATCAAGACTATATGAATAGATTGTGCAAAGGAAGAGTAAAATTATTAGGATTTGAATGGAACAGAATGCCCGCAATGGGAGAACAAAATGGAGAATTAAAGCTAATACATTACAATTTAGGCTGCAAGCCATGGTATTTTGACAATGTATTATACCAAGAGTATTTCTGGAAATACGCAAAAGAGACAGAGTTCTACGATGAAATAAAAGAAATGGGAAAAGATTACACTGAAGCAGACAAGGAAAAAGATGATGCAAATAGTTCAAAGCTTATAGAACTTGCAAAGAAAGAAGCAGATTGTGTTGGCGATGATAGAATAAATAGGAGATAGTTTGATGGATACAAAAAAATTGTTAGGACTTTCAAAAAAGGCTAGACAAGAAAGAAAAGAAGAGAAAGAAAAAAGAAAGCAAGAAAAATTGCAGGGGCTTGAAAATGAAAAACCAGCCAATAAACAAGTATCAGAAAATAAATGGCAATTAATAAAAATAAAAGAAAAACAACAAAATCAAATTGAAGCAGAAAAAACATTGAACAGAGAAGATGTACATGTTGAAAAATCACAATACAGAGTCGATGTTTTAAAGAAAATTGAAGAATATGAAAAAGAAGGAAAATTCGACGTTGATGTTGAAGATGATCCTCCAACAATAGTACTTACTCCTGAAAATATAGATTATCTTAGAAAAAAAATGACCAGCAAAATAAAAAGAATATTCGCAAATGAAATGGGTGAAAGATTTCTAGATAATTTATTAAAAAATAACAAATTAATAATAAAACAAGTAAATGGCCTAGAAAATTTAAACAAGGTAAAAACAGGAGCATTAATAACTTGCAATCACTTCAATCCATTTGATTGTTTCACAGTAGAAAAAGTATTCAGAATGTCTGAAAATGAAAAAGACAAAAGGCTATATAAAGTAATAAGAGAAGGAAATTATACAAACTTCCCAGGACTATATGGATTCTTTTTCAGAAACTGTGACACATTACCACTAAGCTCAAACAAGAGAACAATGGTAAACTTCATGAAAGCGGTAGACACAATATTGCAAAGAGGGGATTATATACTAATATACCCTGAACAAAGCATGTGGTGGAACTATAAAAAACCAAAGCCATTAAAAAATGGTGCTTTCAAATTAGCTGCAAGAAACAATGTTCCAGTAATACCAATATTTATAACAATGGAAGACAGCAACTTAATTGGAGAAGACGGATTTAACATACAAGAATACACAATAAATGTAGAAGAGCCAATATATCCAGATGTAAACTTAACTGAAAAAGAAAACACTGAAATAATGAAAGCAAAAAATTCAGAAGTTTGGAAAAACGTTTACGAAAGATTCTACAAAATACCACTAGAATATACATGTGACAAGAAATAGTACAATTCGGTACAATTTGGGGACGGAGATAAAAATGGAACAAAAAGTTTTATATTACAGAGACGAACTAAATGACGAACTTGCACCTGCAACTATAAAATCAAGAGTAATAGATGAAAACTTTAAATATAAAAAAAGTTTTCTTTGGAATGCATGTTCATTATTTTTACAAAATGTTCTTAGCATGCCAATAAAAATTGGATACTTGAAAATAAAGTTTAGACATAAATTTATAGGAAAAGAAAAACTGAAAATTTGCAAGAGTCAAGGCTATTTCATATATGCAAACCATACCCAGCCATTTGCAGATACATTTATTCCAAGTGTTGCAGATTATCCAAAAAGAAATTTCTTGATAGTAAACCCAGTAAATATTTCGCTAAAGGGAACAGGAACTCTCGTTGAAATGCTTGGGGCAATACCAATTCCTTCGGAAATAAAGGCAATGAAAAACTTTCTTGAAATTATAGAAGAAAAAATAAAGAAAGATAACTCGATTACGATATATCCAGAGGCACATATCTGGCCATATTACACGAAAATAAGACCTTTTAAAGCAGTATCATTTAAGTATCCTGTTAAACTAAATGCACCAGCATATTGTATAACAAATACATATCAAAGCTATGGAAAAAACAACAAAAAAATTAAAATGGTTTCTTATGTGGACGGACCATTTTATCCAAACGAAGCACTACCAATAAAAGAGAGACAACAAGATTTGAGAGATAGAGTGTACAACAAAATGGTAGAGAGAAGCAAAAATAGCAATGTAGAACATATTAAATATATAAAACTAGAAGACGGAGAAAAAATTTAAATATTTTTCTCCATTTATAATTTTGCTAATTAGTATAATTTAGTTCCGGTATAATTTGGCTCCGGGGAAAAAATGGGGAAAAAATTGTACCTCAAATGCTCTTGAATTTATTTCTAAATTTTGATAAAATGGCATCTGTATAGAAAGGAGCTCAAAATGAAAAAATCGTATATTATAATAGGAATTGTTGTTATATTAATGCTTGCAGTTGCAGGAATTTATGCAAGAATTAATAAGATAACAGTAAAAAATGAAAACCCAACAAATGTTGAAAATAATGTAAACAGTCAAAATACTGAAAATAGTGAGAAAAATAATGAAAGTGGGGAAAATGATATGTATAAAACAGGAACACATCATGCTGAGATGGTTGTTAAGGATTATGGAACTGTAAAGATGGAATTATATGCTGATATTGCACCAATTACTGTTGCTAATTTTGCAAAATTGGTAAATGAAGGATTTTATAATGGATTAACTTTCCATAGAATAATGTTTGGATTTATGATTCAAGGAGGAGATCCTCTTGGCAATGGAACTGGCGGAAGTGATGAAGAAATAAAGGGAGAGTTTGCCTTAAATGGTGTTGAAAATTCAATTTCTCATACAAGAGGAACAATTTCAATGGCGAGAGCATCTGCATATAATAGTGCAAGTTCTCAATTCTTTATAATGCATCAAGATTATACAGGACTTGATGGAGCTTATGCAGCATTTGGGAAAGTAACAGATGGAATGGAAGTTGTAGATAAGATATGTGAGAATGTTATTCCAGTTGATAACAATGGAACTGTATTAAAGAATGAACAACCTGTAATAGAGAGTATAAAAATGATTGATTAGAACCATAAGTAAAAAAAGAAACAATAATTAACAAATTTTATTGTATAAATAGGAGTTCTAAGTATTATATAAAATTAAAACAAAAATTATATAGTTTTATTGAATAAAAAACAATTTTAATACTGTAGAGAAATAATTGTAAAGAGGGCGAGAAAATGGCGGATGAAAATAGTAAAATAATAAATGATTTACTTGATAGAATAAAAGTAACTGATGAAAATAGAGCAACAATAGAGCGAATAAGAGATTATTTGGATTCGAAAAAATATCAGGAAGCATTAGTTGAATTAAGAAGACTTCAGACTTCTGGAAATATTGAGTATATTGATTACCAAGAAGTAAAAGAAAAGGAAGCTCAAATAAAGGAGAGGAAGAAGGAAGAGGAAGTTGGATACCCAAAAGAATTAGCTGATACAACTCTTGAAAAAAGATATATAGGTTTATTGCTAAATGATGTAAAACAAATATCTGCTTATTATTTCCTTTATGAGGATTGCTGTTTCCAAGATGAAGAAATGTTTGAAATCTACAAAACTGTATTGTTTACAGATGGTGAACAATTTGCTCCGGAAATTGCTAAAAAGGATTTTAATTTTGCAAGAAATCCAGAGAAACTTACAGATTTGAAATATCAACTTCAAGTTGATTATGAAGATTCTAAATTTACTATGGAGAAAACATATACAGAATTAAAGAAATTATTTGCACTAAGAAAGAGTTGTAAGAATAACCCTGTTAGACACACACAGGAAAAAATTGCTGAAATAATCAGTTACGATTTATATGACAAAATGTCTGTAGAAGAGGTCATTGATGCAGTTGATCAGGTAACAACAACCGAAAAATTCAAGAGAGCTGTTTTAAACGATGGACTTACAAATTTCTTGGTAACAGGAGATAATACTCTTACAAATGGACTTTCACTTCCTTTTAAAATTTTATCAAGTGTATTTAAAGGAATTAGACAGGGAGAGACAATGGCATTTGCAATGCCTTCAAATGCAGGAAAAAGTAGATTTACAATAAATTTAGCTGCATATATTGCATTAATGCACAAGAAAAAAGTTCTTCTAATATCAAATGAAATGTCTGAAGAAAAAATGAAATTATGTTTAATAACAACAATTTTAAATCATCCAGACATACAAAAATTACATGGTCAAAACATAAAGAAGACAGAAGGAGAACTTTTGGAGTTCAAGTTTAGACCAAATAATCCAAGTGAAGTAGAAACAGATGAAGATGGATTTATTCTTCAAAAAGAGGGAGAAACAAGAGCAGAATTTTCAAGAAGACTTGCAGAAATCTCAACTGAATTTACCCAAACAATAAAGGTAACAAACTGGTTCAACAAACAAGTAAATAATTCAATTTACTTTATAAATATAACAGACCATACAAACGATGAGCTAAAAAAAGTAATAATGAATTACTATTACAAAGAAAAAGTTGAGTATGTATTTTATGATACATTAAAAACTGACATAGATAATATTGGAAATGGAGAAGAGCTAAAGAAAACAGCAACAATACTTTCTAACCTAGCTCAAAATTTCAATATGTTTATTGGTTCAACATTGCAACTTGCTGAAACGCAGACAGATCCAATAAATTTAAGCGTAAATGACTTAGCTGTAAGTAGAACAGTAAAGGAAGTATTAGACACTTTATGCTTATTCAAACAAATTCATAAAGAAGACTATGGAAAATACGAGTATTCATTAAATGAAGTTGATGATAAGTTCTTTGATATAAAAGATTACGACGACCCAGATGAAAGATATTATGCTTGTGTAGTTGATAAGAACAGAGCTGGAGCAAAACCAAAACTTCTATTTAACTTAAACTTAGCATACAATAGATGGGTTGAACTTGGATATTTAAGATTAAAGAATGAAAAATAATAAAATTCGCCCAAAGGAGACGCCCTCTTTCGCCCAAAGGGGACGCCCCTTTTTGGGCGAAAATTTGCTTTACTAGGAAAAAATTTTTGATAAGAAGCTGTGCTAATTTTACGCATTGCTATCTCAAATAGACAAAAATCTTGAAGAAAGGAAGAGAAAAATGATAAAAAAACTTGCAAAATCGATTAAAGAATATAAAAAAGAATCAATTTTAACGCCAATTTTTGTGTCATTGGAAGTGGTTATGGAAGTTATAATTCCACTGCTTATGGCGAATTTGATTGATAAAGGTATGTATGCCGGTAATATGAACGAAGTTCTAAAAATAGGACTGGAACTGGTTGGGTCAACTATGCTATCTTTAATATTTGGTGTGTTATCTGGTTCTGTTGCGGCTAAGGCTTCTGCTGGATTTGCTAAAAATTTGAGGAAGGATTTGTACTACAAGGTACAAGATTTTTCTTTTTCAAACATAGATAAGTTCAGCACAGCCAGTATTATTACAAGATTAACAACAGATGTAACTTATGTGCAAATGGCATTTCAAATGATTATAAGAATAGCAGTAAGAACTCCACTAATGCTAGTGTTCTCACTAATAATGGCATTTGAAATAAACAAAGAGCTGTCTTTGATATTTCTAATTTTAATACCGATTGTTGGAGTGGCTTTGGGACTAATCAGCACAAAGGTTTATCCAATTTTCGATAGAGTGTTTAAGAAATATGATGACTTAAATGAGATAGTAGAAGAAAATGTTAGCTCGATAAGAGTTGTAAAATCTTATGTACTAGAAGAAAAAGAGAAAGAAAAGTTTAGCAAGACATCAAATGAAATTTATAAAGATTTCACAAAAGCAGAAAAAATAATGGCTCTAAATAGCCCAATTATGCAATTTGCAATATATTCTGCGCTTATTCTAATTTCATGGTTTGGAGCAAGGATAATAGTAAACTCACACATGACAGCACTTACAACGGGTGAACTTACAAGTTTATTAACATATTCAATCCAGATTTTATCGAGTTTGATGATGTTAACAATGATTCTTGTAATGTGCACAATGTCTAAGGCTTCTGCACAAAGAATAGTTGAAATATTAGATGAAGAACCAGATTTAAAAAATAAGAAAAATCCAATCGAAGAAGTAAAAAATGGAGATATAGAATTCCAAAATGTTGGATTTAGCTATATTGGTAAAAAGAATAAAGAGGTATTAAAGAATATAAATCTAAAAATAAAATCTGGGGAAACAGTTGGAATAATTGGTGGAACTGGAGATGGAAAATCTAGCCTAATTAATCTAATTCCAAGATTATATGATGTTTCGGAAGGAAAAGTATTGGTCGGTGGAGTAAATGTAAAAGACTATAACTTAAAAGCATTAAGAGACCAAGTCGCAAATGTACTTCAAAAAAATGTATTATTCTCTGGAACAATAAAAGAAAATATTCGTTGGGGAGACGAGAATGCGTCAGACGAAGATGTGGAAAGAGTGTGCAAACTAGCACAAGCAGACGAGTTCATACGAGGCTTTGATAAGAAATATGATACCTACATCGAACAAGGTGGAACCAACGTATCTGGTGGACAGAAACAAAGACTCTGTATTGCAAGAGCTCTGCTAAAGAAACCTAAAATTTTAATTTTAGATGATTCAACTAGTGCGGTAGACACAAAAACAGACAGCTTAATCAGAAAAGCATTTAGAGAAGAAATTCCAAACACGACAAAAATAATAATTGCACAAAGAATTTCATCAGTACAAGACGCAGATAAGATTGTGGTTATGGACAATGGAAGAATAGACGCAATTGGAACTCATGAGGAATTATTAAAGAATAATAAGATTTATAAAGAAGTTTATGAGTCTCAAACCAAAGGCGTTGAAGAATAATTAAATTTAATTCTTTTTCAACGTATCAGAAGAATAGAAAGGAGATTATGTTGTAGAATGAAAAAACAAAATATCAGTATGCAAACATTAAAAAGATTATTTGGATATATAACAAGAGATTATAAGAAACAATTTGCAATAGTGGTTATTTGCATAATACTAAGCGCGGTAGCAAGTGTTTCTGGAGCTCTTTTCTTACAAAAATTGATAGACAATTACATAACACCATTGCTATCAGTAGAAAATCCAGTGTTCACGCCATTGCTAAAAGCAATTTGTACACTTATTGCAATATATTTAGTTGGAATTATATCAACTTATATTTATAATAGAACGATGACTGTAATTGCACAAGGCACCGAGAGGAATATAAGAGATGAAATGTTCTCTAAAATGCAAACTTTTCCAATAAAATATTTTGATACGAACACTCATGGAGACATCATGAGCCATTATACGAATGACGCAGATACTTTAAATGAAATGATTTCGAGAAGCATGCCACAGCTTATATCATCGACTGTTTCGATAATCGCAGTATTCTGTTCTATGCTATATGTAAGCTGGCAGTTAACAATATTTGTAATAGCATTTGTGGCGATAATGTTAGTTGTGTCTAAGAACATTGCAGGAAAAAGTGGTAAATACTTCGTGGAACAACAAAAATCAATAGGAAAAGTAAATGGCTACATTGAAGAAATGATAAATGGTCAAAAAGTAATAAAAGTATTTACTCATGAAGAAAAGTCAAAAGAAGGATTCGACAAGATAAATGATGAACTATGCGATAATATGACAAAGGCAAACAGGTATGCAAATATATTAATGCCTGCACTTAACAATCTAGGAAACATTGAATATGCATTAGTTGCAATAATTGGTGGCGCATTAGCCATAAATGGTAAGGTAAGCCTAACAGTTGGAGCGCTTGCATCATTTTTGCAATTATCTAAGAGCTTTAACCAGCCAATAATGCAAATTTCACAACAATTAAATTCTGTTATAATGGCTCTAGCCGGTGCAGAAAGAATATTCGAGCTAATGGACCAAGAGCCAGAGGTAGACGACGGAAAAGTAACACTCGTAAACGCAAACATAGACGAAAAAGGAAACATTACCGAGTCAAAAGAAAGAACCAACAAATGGGCATGGAAAGTTCCAAACGATGATGGAACATATCAATATGTTGAATTAAAAGGCTATGTAATATTAGAAAATGTAAGTTTTTCTTATGATAAAGAAGAAATATTGCACGACATAAGTCTATATGCAAAACCAGGTCAAAAGATAGCTTTTGTTGGAGCAACAGGAGCCGGAAAAACGACAATAACAAACTTAATAAACCGTTTCTACGATGTTCAAAAGGGAAGAGTTACCTACGACGGAATCGATGTAAAAGACATAAAAAAGTCAGATTTAAGACGTTCACTAGGAATGGTTTTGCAAGACACAAACTTATTTACCGGAACAATAAGAGAAAACTTAAAATATGTATGTGAGGGAGCATCAGATGAGAAAATGATAAAAGCTGCTAAAATTGCAAATGCACATGACTTTATAGAAATGCTTCCAAAAGGATATGATACAATGCTTACGGCAAACGGTGGCAATCTATCACAAGGACAAAGACAGCTATTATCAATAGCAAGAGCCGCATTAAATGATCCACCAGTAATGATACTAGACGAGGCAACATCATCAATAGACACAAGAACAGAAAAAATAGTACAAGACGGAATGGATAAACTAATGGAAGGAAGAACAGTTTTTGTAATAGCACACAGACTTTCAACAGTAAGAAACTCGAAAGCAATAATGGTAATGGCTCACGGAAAAATTATAGAAAGAGGAGACCATGATACATTAATTGCAGAAAAAGGACAATATTATCAATTATATACAGGAGCATTTGAGTTAGAATAGGGTACAATATACGAAAAATCCCACACAAATTGTGTGGGATTTTTTACTGGTTTTCATCAATAATCTTTTTTACTTCTGTCTCTGACATATCAACTGCTTGTGCAATTTGAGAGATTGGAAGATTCATAGAATATAAATTTTTTATTATTTCAATAGATTTTTTAAGTTCTCCTTGAGAAATGCCTTCTTTTTCTCCACGAAGCTTACCAGCCTTGTAAATAGCTTTCTCGTCCATAATAGCTTTTTCTTTTAATTCTGCAAGTCTTCTAAGTTGTTCATCTTTACTTCTTTCATGAACTTCAATAACTGCATCTTTAATATCATTAGTATCTGCCATAAGTTCTTCAACATCATTAAAAGAGTTATATTTACTAGGATTATTTTTTATATCTTTTGTTTCATTCATTGCTTCAATTGTATCGTGATTAAATGTTTGACCTTTCTTATCGGTATTAGACATAATACTCACCTCCAAAATTATTAATATAATTAATAGCATGAGTATATTGGAATGTCAATAACTTTTATTATTCAAAAAATTAAAAATGTCATTTATTTGTCACTTTGATATTGTATTATAATTTCAGTAAAAGAAAATTTAATGCTTTTTCAAATTGAGTGCTTTGGAAATTTAATCTGTTATTCCAAAGCAAGAAAGGAAAATATAATGGAAATTTTAAGAGTTGAAGATTTGGTTAAGACATATGGAAAAGGTGAAAATCAGGTTAATGCAGTTGATCACATTTCATTTTCTATAGAGAAAGGAGAATTTGTTGCGATTGTTGGAGCTAGTGGAAGCGGAAAATCTACATTACTACATTTGCTAGGAGGAGTAGATAGACCAACATCAGGTAAAGTGTTCATAGATGGAAAAGATATCTATTCGCTAAATGATGATAATCTAGCAATATTTAGAAGAAGACAAATTGGTTTAATCTATCAGTTTTACAATTTAATACCAATATTAAATGTAAGAGAAAATATAACATTGCCATGTGACTTAGACAGACAAAAAGTTGATGAGAAACGATTAGATGATCTAATAAAAACATTAGGGTTAGAAAAAAGAGAAAACCATCTGCCAAACCAATTATCTGGAGGACAACAACAACGTGTGTCTATTGGAAGAGCAATGATAAATAATCCAGCATTAATGCTAGCTGACGAACCAACAGGAAATCTAGATTCGAAGGCGAGTGATGAAATAATATCATTATTAAAATTATCAAACAAAAAGTTTAACCAGACTGTTGTAATAATTACTCACGATTTAGAGATTGCAAAAGAAGCAGAAAGAGTTATAACAATAGAAGATGGAAAGATAATAAAGGATGAGAAAAATTTCGCCCAATAGGGACGCCCTTTCTTGGGCGAAGAAAATACAAAATTATAATATAAATTTCGCCCGGTAGGGACGCCCTTCCTTGGGCGAAGAAAATACAAAAATAATAATATAAATTTCGCCCAAAAAAGGGCGTCCCTAATGGGCGAAAAAGGGCGTCGAAAATTGGGCGAAAAGATGGAGAATATATAATGAATGTTTTAATAAGTTGACTAAGAAAAATTTATTGCTTAATAAGAAACGTACTGTTGTTACTATTATTGGAATTATGCTTTCTACTGCACTGGTTTGTGCGGTTGCGGGGCTGGTTACAAGTGCACAGCAGACATTTGTAAATCTTATTAAGAATAGTGATGGTGATTATCATATTTCGTTTTCTAATGTGCCACAGGAACAGCAAAAATATATTACGCAGAACAATGCGGTTGATAGTTACTATACTACAAAAGAGCTGGGATACAGTGAATTCGAGAGTATTCAAAATGAGGATAAACCATATATTTATGTGGTTTCTATGAATGAAAAGGCTTTCGAAAAAGGTGCATATAAATTGATAGAAGGTCGAATGGCTCAAAATGAGAATGAGATTGTTATTCCACAACATTTAATTGATAATGGTAGAGTTAAGATTAATGTTGGAGATAAGATTACTTTAAATGTTGGAACAAGAGAACTAATGGACAGCAGTAAGCTTAATCAAAAAAATCCATATCTAGCAAGTTCGTCAAAAGAGTATATATATCAAGAGACTGGAAAAGCCGGAGACAACGAAGATTATGAGGAGCAAATTGTTGATGGACAGAAAAAAGAATACACTGTTGTTGGAATTATAGAAAGACCTAGTATGAATATTGAACCATATACTGCACCTGGATATACAGCAATTACTTATGAAGATAGTAAAAATGAAATCAATGCAGAAAATACAAACAATATATATATTACTTTAAAAAATCCAAAAGAGTACGAAAGAGTAGAAAAGCAAATTAAAGAGACAATAGAGGCTGAAACTTCGCAAAATATCGATGTAGATGTTAATACTGATTTGTTAAGATTTGAAGGTGTTCTTAGTGAGAGTACCTTAGGTGTTCTTTATGGAATTGCTGGTGTTATTATTGTAATAATAGTTGTAAGCAGCGTGTTTGTAATAAGAAATAGTTTTAGCATTTCGGTTTCAGAAAAGACAAAACAATATGGAATGCTTGCATCTGTTGGTGCAACCAAAAAGCAAATAAGAAAAAGTGTTTTACTAGAAGGCTTATATATAGGAATAATTTCAATTCCACTTGGTATTTTATTAGGAATTATAGCGATTATAATTTTACTATGGATTGTAAATTTGTTATTAGTAGACATGATGGAAGGCACATCATTTGTATATGATGTACCAGTAGCAGCAATATTAATTTCAATAGCAATTTCAA
This sequence comes from uncultured Clostridium sp., assembly GCA_900552135.1. GTDB lineage: Bacteria > Bacillota > Clostridia > TANB77 > CAG-508 > CAG-245. The sequence continues at coordinate 5,874 of URYN01000006.1, read as the reverse complement.
CAGTTACAATATTCTTATCATGCTTAATTCCAGCAATAAAAGCATCTAGAATATCGCCAATAGAAGCAATACGCGGAACCGATGATATAAAAATAAAAGCTAGAAAAGTTAAAACATCAAAATTAACGAAAAAATTATTTGGAATAGGTGGAGTAATTGCAAGCAAAAACTTAAAAAGAAATAAGAAAAAATACAGAACCACAGTAATCTCGCTAGTTGTAAGTATTTCAATATTTATAGCACTTTCATCATTCTTGACTTATGGACAAAAAATTACAGGTTCATATTACACAGATTTAGGCTATAACATATATGTATATATGCCAAATCAGGAATTAATTGATATTGTTGCAAAATGGGATGGAATAAAAGATTATAGTTATTCATACCAAACGACTGCAAGTGTAGATACTGAAAAATATGGAACAGACTTTGCAAAACAAGAAATTGCAGATGAAAAGACACAATATGAAGAAACTTTTCCTGGGGAAGACTATGATAAGGAATTAAGTTTGCAAGTTGTAATTCTAAATAGAGATTATTTTAAGAATTATGTAAAAAGCCTTGGCATAAATGATAAAGATTATCAGAATATAGCAATACTTGGAGATGATATGAACCATTATATTGGAGATGGAAAACATAAAATTGAGCATTATTTTAATGTAAAACAAGGCGAAACAATGGATGCAACTATAAATGACGAGCAAAAGCAAATAAAAATTACAAAAATTACAGAAAAAAGACCAATGGGATATGAAAGCACATATACAACAGGAGGATACTTGTTTGTATCTGAGGATTATGCACAAATAACAAATAGAGAAAATTTAATGCGTGGCGGTTTGTATATAAATGCAAAAAATTCAATAGAAACTGAAAATAAACTAAATGACTTAAAGAAAGAAGACGCAAAGTTTGACGAGATATTGGTAGAAAACATAGCTTTAATTGCAGAACAACAAAAAAGGATAATAATACTCATATCAATATTCTTGTATGGATTCATAGCAGTAATCACACTAATTGGTGTAACCAATATATTCAACACAATAACAACGAACATGATACTACGCTCAAAAGAATTTGCAAACCTAAAATCAATAGGAATGACAACAAAAGAATTTAACCAAATGATAAAATTAGAGAGCATAATGTATGGTGCAAAATCATTGCTAATAGGAATTCCAATAGGGCTTTTAGGCTCATATGCAATATTCAAATCATTTACAAATTCGATAGACTTTGGATTTATAATACCATGGCAAGCAATAATAATTTCTGTAGTGTTTGTATTTATAATAGTAGGACTAACAATGAAATATTCGTTAAACAAAATAAACAAGCAAAATATAATAGAAACAATAAGACAGGATAATATATAAAATTTGTAAATATATTAAAAAGGACTGGATTATAAGAAATTCGGTCTTTTAGTTTGAAAAAATTTTATATAACTAATGATATTCTGAAAGTAGTATGCTATAATGTAATAGAAAATTACTCAAGAATCACAAATGAATGATAAATTTAATACAGAAAATGAGGATAACATGGAAAAAGAGAAGAAAAGCAAAATAAAAAAGATATTAGTCAATTTAATAATATTTATATTACTTATAATTTTAACATTTTCGCTAGTACTAAAAGACCAAGATGTCTCACAAATATTTAGTGTTGTCGCAAAGGTAAAAAAGCAATATATTCTACTTGCTGTAGTTGCCATGAGCATTTACATACTTGGAGAAGCTGTTAATATTACGAGAATATTAAAGGAGCTTGGCGAAAAATCTAAGTTTATCAGTAATATTAGGTATACATTAATAGGATTTTTCTTCAGTGCAATAACGCCTGCCGCAAGTGGCGGGCAGCCAATGGAGATATATTACATGCATAAAGATGATATTTCTGTTGCACATTCTACCTTGGCACTATTAATGCAACTTTGCAGTCTACAAATAGTTACAATAACAGTAGGAATTGCAAGTGCAGTAATACATTTTGACGTGCTAAAAAGCGGATTAATTTACCTATTAATACTTGGAATTTTGTTAAATTCAAGTGCCTTAATGTTATTGATAATTGCGATTTTCTCAAAGAGACTTTCGAAAGGACTAATAAAATTTGTAGTGAAATTACTAAAATTCTTTAGAATTCCGAATGTTGAAAAGAAACAAGAGAAACTAGAAAAAGAATTGGAATCATATCAAACAAGTGCGAGATACATAAAAGAACATAAAATATTAATGCTAAAAACAGTATTAACAACTGTTGTACAAATGATAGCATATTACAGTGTGCCATATTGGGTTTATCTTGCCTTTGGTTTAACAGAGCATGGAATCTTCGAGATATTAACATTACAAGCCGTATTGTTTGCAACTGTATCTGGAATTCCTTCTCCAGGATCTGTTGGAGTAAGTGAGGGAGGATTCTTAGGAATATTCAGAAACGCATTCCCAGAAGCAGTAATAAGCAGTGCAATGCTATTAACAAGAGTAGCAAATTTCTATCTATTCATTATAATAAGTGCAGTTATTGTTATGATAAGCACATTCAGAGAAAAAAGAATAGAAAGAAAACAAATGAAAGAAAATACAGAAGCAGTAGAAAGTGCAGGAATAGTGGAAAACGAAGAAACAATAAAAAATACAGAAACAGTAAAAAATACAGAAACAATTGAAAACGCAGAATTTACAGAAATTACAGAAACAACAGCAGACAAAGAAGAAAAAGAATAGCAATTAACATAAAACTTACGCCAGCATATAATATAAAAGAGGTGTAGGTTTTATGGCATATTCGGACAGAGAACTTTTGGCAAGAATGATACAATGTGAAGCTGGTGGCGAGGGTGATAACGGTATGAAAGCCGTTGCATCTGTAATAATGAATAGAGTAAATGCAACTGAAGGCGAATATCTTAGAGTATCTCAGGGTGGAAATATAAGAAATATATTGTACCAAGAGGGACAGTTTGACTGTGCAAGAGAAACTATAAGAGGAGCTTATAACAGTCAAAATATTTATAATATGAACCCAACAGACATTGAATATAATATTGCAGATTGGGCACTAGCCGGCAACAAATTAAATGAAATTGATATATGTTTATGGTACATGAATCCATTTAGACCAACTTGTCCGAACACATTTCCATACAATGGTACAGGTAGCATTCACACTAGATTAGGTGACCATTGCTTTTACAGACCTACAGCTCTATACAGCAATACTTAGATGGTAGATATGAAAAATCACATCAAGCACTATAAAAAAATCAAACAAGAGTAGCAATAAATTTCATTAAAAAATAAAATTTATTTAAAGTAGGGAGGACAGAATGGAAGGCAAGGAAATAGAAAAAATTCAGAACAGACAATTATTGAATCAGCAAGAAAATTGGCCAGAAACTTTAAAAAATCCAATTTACACACCAGCATTTTTGCGTGAACAAATTGGAAAATTAATGAGAGTCGAATTTTTAATTGGCACCAACAATTTAGTAGATAGAATAGGAATATTAGAAGATGTTGGAGCAAGTTATATCTTGCTTAGATCTTTTGAAAATGACAGCTTAGTATATTGCGACATATATGCAATAAAATTTATAACAATTTCAACAACAGGAATATATGCAAACTATTTGCAAATGAAAAACTTCAATAACATGGGCGAACCATACTATGGTTAATGTAAAAAAAGTTGAAACATAGAATTGTAGAACGAAAAAGAGGAATGTGATGTAAATGAAAAAAATACTATTAGTAGAAGATAACGAGATAATAATAAAAGGATTAAAATACTCTTTGGAGCAGGAGGAATTTGAAATTACTCCTGCTAAAAGTGTATATGATGCAAAAATAAAACTTGAAAATAACAAATATAATCTTATAATTCTAGATGTAATGTTACCAGATGGCAACGGTTTTGAGCTGTGCAAATATATCAAAGAAAGAGAAAAAACACCAGTAATATTTCTTACTGCAAAGGACGAAGAACAAGATGTAGTAAAAGGATTAGAGCTTGAAGCGGAAGATTATATTATAAAACCTTTTAGAACAAGAGAATTAATATTACGAATAAATAACATATTAAAAAGATATGAAAAATCAGAAAATAAAAAAATACAGTCAAAGAACGTAGTTCTAGATATTGATGCATCAAGAGTGTATGTAAACGAAAAAGAAATAGAACTAACGGCGTTAGAATATAAAATTTTGCAGTTGCTATTTTTGAACATTGGAAAAACAGTTACAAGAGACAGCATATTGGACAAGATTTGGGACGTAGCTGGAAACTATGTAAATGACAATACTTTAACAGTTTATATAAAAAGAATTAGAAGCAAATTAGGTGACGAAGACATTATAAAAACAATAAAAGGAATTGGATATAGAATTGATAAATAAAAGAAAGGCATGAAATAAATTGAAAGAAAAAAATAAAATTTTAATATTTGGACTATGCTATATAATTATTGCAATATTTGTATTTTTAATGCTATCACAAATACAGTATGAAAAATACACAAACCAAATGAACATCGTAATAGCTGAAATAGTTGATAAAGTAGTAGAAAAATATCCTGACATTGAAGAGGAAGAAATAATAAAAATACTAAATGGTACAGAACAAAGCAAGAAAAAATACATACTAGAAAAGTATGGATATACTCAAAACACAGTAGCAATCGAGGAAATTTCAAAAGAAAGAAGCTCTTTTATAAAAATTGATATAGCAATAATTATTGCTGGTGGAATTGCTGTTACCATTGTATTACTTAGTTACAACAAGAAAAGAGAAGAAAAAATTTCAGACATAAACAGCTACATTGGAAAAGTAAATAGTGGTAACTACGAGCTAAAAATAGAAGAAAACGGAGAAGACGAATTAACAAAACTTAGAAATGAACTATACAAAACAACTGTATTGTTAAGAGAAACGGCTGAAAACAGCGAGAAAGAAAAAACAAATTTAAGCAATTCTCTTACAGACATTTCACATCAGCTAAAAACACCACTAACATCAATAAGAATAATGATTGATAACATTCAAAATAATCCAGACATTGACGAAAAAACAAGAAACGAATTTATTGAAGACATAAGCAAACAAATAGATTGGATTTCATCTCTTGTAATCTCTCTACTTAAACTTGCAAAGTTCGATGCAGGAAGTATAGTAATGAGAGACGAAGAAATAAATGTAAAAAAATTAATACAAAATATCATATCAAACCTTGCAATATTAATAGATATAAAAGACATAAAAATAGAAGAAAACATTTCAGAACAAATAACTCTTTTTGCAGACTACAATTGGCAAATTGAAGCACTTACAAACATAATAAAAAATTGCGTAGAGCATAGCTTTGATGGTGGAAAAATAAAAATTGAAGCTGAAAGCAATAGTGTGTTCACCAAGATAATAATAACAGATGAAGGAGAGGGAATAGGAAAGAATGACTTAAACCGTATATTTGAAAGGTTTTATAAATCTGCAAAATCATCTGAAAACAGCATTGGAATAGGACTAGCACTTGCAAAAACCATAATAGAAAAAGAAAGAGGCTATATAAAAGTAGAATCAGAAGTAGGAAAAGGAACAAAATTTGAAATAAAATATTTGAAATAAAAAGGAAAAAGACTGTATAGAAAAAAATCAAAAAAGAAAAAATAATAAAAAAGGTTGAAAATAGAAAATTGTAATGGTAGAATGAACTAAGAAAAATACGAAGGAGGAAAAAAAGAAAGATGAACGAAGACTTAAAAAATAAACAAGAAAAAGGAATTACGCTTATTGCTTTGGTTGTAACAATAGTTGTTTTGTTAATATTAGCAGGAGTAAGTATAAGTTTAGTGCTAAGCAATA